>NZ_CP129212.1:5400000-6000000 GCF_030413175.1 Bradyrhizobium roseum | reverse complement strand
AGGGTCTCGATCGCCTCGATCAGCCGCTGCGCGTCGCGAATGAGATAGCGGTCGACATTCTCCGAGGGCAGTTCATGCGCGACGCGGTCGAGCAGCCGGGCGAGATGCAGGATCTCGCGATGTGCCCGGCTCATCGCCGATAGCCCGTGGGCCTCCAGCAACACCGCGGCGAGTTGGGGGTAGACATGGCCTTCGTCGTCGCGCTCATGCGCGACCACCTTGTCCTGAACCAGCAGGTTGGCTTCGGCGATCAGCGCGGCGGCGCGCTCGGAGACGGCATCGTCCAGCGCGTCGACGATCGACCGCAGCCGGTCGAGATCGCCGAGCAGGGCGAGATGGTTGTGATGCAGTTCGCGGCCGGCCTCGACGGTCATGGTTCGGCCGCTGCGCAGGCCGCCCGGCCTGAGCGCCCGCAATGCGTTGAGGATCACCGCGACGTCGATCAGTTCCTGAAGGATCGCGGCCGGCACCGGCATCAGCCAGCCGAGCGTCGCGGCCAGCATGGCCAGCATCGACAATCCCATGCCGACGACGATGCTCTGGATAGCGATGGAGCGCGCCCGCCGCGCGATCGTGATCGCCTCGCCGACGCGATCGAGCCGGTCGGCGAGAATGACCACGTCGGCGGCTTCCGAGGAGGCGCTGGCGCCGCGCGCGCCGAGGGCGATCCCGACATCGGCCGAGGCCAACGCCGGCGCATCGTTGATGCCGTCGCCGACCATGATGGTGGGATGCAGCCGCTGCTCGGAGCGCACCGCGTCCACCTTGTCGGAGGGAACGCGTTCGGCGAGCACGCCGTCGAGATCGAGCGCGGCGCCGATCGCCTGCGCGGCGGCGGCGCGGTCGCCGGTGACCATCAGGATGCGGGCAATACCGGCCTCGCGCAGCAGGCGGATCGCGCGCGGCGTGTCGGGGCGCAGTTCGTCGGCCAGCAGCAATGCCCCGGCCGGCCGGCCGTCGATCGCGACGAAGACGATCAGGGCCGATCGCCATGAGGCGCGCCGGATGGCCCGTGTGGCCCAATCCGAAACGCGGCCATCGGTGAAGACCATTTCGCGCGCTCCGGCGACCACGCGGCGTCCTGCGATCACGCCCTCCAGTCCCGACCCCATGGACTCCCTGACTTGCTCGGGCAGTTCGAGTTTCAGGCCGCGCTGGGTCGCGGCCTGAACGATGGCGTTGGCGATCACGTGATGCGACGCCTGCTCCAGCGAAGCGCCCAGCATCAAGATCTCGTCGGCATTCTCGCCCGGCGCCGCTTCGACCGAGAGCAGCCGCGCGCCGCCGACCGTCAGCGTCCCGGTCTTGTCGAACAGCACGGTATGCGCCCGCGCCAGCGCCTCCAGCGGCCCGCCGCCCTTGACCAGAATGCCGCGCCGGGCGGCTTGCGCCACGCCGGCGATGAAGGCGACCGGGGCCGCGAGGATCAGCGGGCACGGCGTTGCCGCCACCAGTACCGCGAGGCTGCGCAGCAGATCGCCCGAAATCAGCCAGGCGACGAGCGCGAGCGCCAGCGTGACCGGCAGGAAGATCAACGCATAGCGATCGGCCAGCCGCACGAACGGCGCCTTGGCGGTTTGCGCCGCGGTCACCAGCCGCACGATGCCGGCATAGGTGCTCTCGCCCGCCAGCGCGGACACCGACATCTCAAAGGTTTCGCCGGCGTTCAGCGAGCCGGAAAAGATCGCGGCGCCGCGCGCCTTGGCGACCGGTATCGGTTCGCCCGTGAGTGCCGATTCGTCGACCGCGGCAGCGTGCGAGTTGATGACGCCGTCGACCGGTACGACCTCGCCCGCGTGCACCAGCAGCCGGTCGCCGATGGCGACGGCGGATATCGGCACGTCCTCAACGCGGCCCTCGGCGAGGCGATGCGCCTCCCGCGGCGCGCGATCGACCAGTGAACGCAGGTCGCGCTCGGCGCGGGCCACCGCGATCTCCTCGAGCACATTGCCGCCGGAATACATCAACGCCACGACGGCGCCGGCCAGCGGCTGGCCGAGCGCAATCGCTGAACTCATCGACACCAGCGCGATGGCATCGACGCCGAGCCGCCCGGCCAGCAGGTCGCGCACAATCGAAATCGCCAGTCCCGCGATCACGGGCAGCGTTGCAAGTGTCCAGCAGATATCGGCGAGTACCGGCCGGCCAGCGATTACAGCGCCGATTCCGGTCGCAAGTCCCGCGACTGCGATCGAGACCAGCGTCCATCGCATGGCGCGCTCAAATGACATTGGTCCATTCCGTGCTCAAGCCGTTGGTGGCTTGTCGCCGAAAAAGCCCGCTCGGCCATTGAGGGAAATCAATCGGCGCGGCCGGTCCAGCCGCAGTCACGGCCGCAAGGCTTCGGTCTGGAGCGGACTACTTCGCCGCGACCGCCGTCGTCATGGCATCCGGCGGCAAACTCGCCAGCAGCGCATGCAGCGTGCTCAAGGTCGAGTGATCGGCGATGCCGTCGACGCGCGCCGGACGGAAGTGACGCTGAAAGGCGGTGACCACTTCCATGGTTGGGCCATCGAACTTGCCGTGCGTCGGGACGTTGTAGCCGTATCTGGCGAGCGCCACCTGTAGCCCTGCAACGTCGCCGCCGATGCTGCCGAGCTTCAACGTTTCGCCGCGCACGATCGGCGCGGGCTGCACCCAATGGCCGACACCGGAATTGGCCAGCGAATGCCACGGAAACTTTTCGCCGGGGTCTTTTTTGCGCGCCGGTGCGACGTCGGAATGCGCGAGCACCCGATACGAAGGAATCCTGCGGCGGAGCATGATGCCGCGGCACAGCGCGATCACGGCGGCGATCTGGCGCAGCGGAAAATCCGGATAGCCCCAGTCGTGGCCGCGATTGATGATCTCGACCCCGATCGAACAGGAATTGATGTCGTCCTCGCCGGCCCAGGAAGAGACGCCGGCGTGCCAGGCGCGCTTGGCCTCCGGCACGCATTGCACGATGCGGCCGTCTTCCAGCACGATATAATGGGCCGACACGTCGGTGCCGGGGGTGCACAGCCGGGCGATCGCACCCTCCACATCGGGCATGCCGGTGTAGTGCAGCAGGATCATGTCTGCGAGGCGGCCATTGTTGCGGTCGCCGTGATTCGGCGACGGAATGACGTCGGATGCGATCGAGGAATCCGGGGTGAAGGTCTTCATGTCGGCGTTGGCCCTGGCCACGTGAAGGGCGCGTTGACGCTTCGAATCAATACCAGCAGATGCGAACGAACCAGAAGTCATTTTTCAAAACCAAACCGGGCGGGAGAACGGCAATATCATGTTCGAGCGATAATACCGTTTACTATTCGTTTACCTTGCGCCGGCGCAATGCGGCGACCGGGTTCCAGCCCGCATTTCGATCGGGTGTGTGTGCCGCGCATCACCGGATTTCGACGGGCGGACAGCAGCCTTAAACCTGCGGCCGACCATCAACGCTTTCTTAACGCTAAGTGCCGTTACTAAGTGGTGAAGAGCCGAACCGGGTTGGGGACGGCCGAAGCCCTTTTTCGCGCTCGAATCGCCATGGCAGCCCAGCAAATTCCGTCTGGAAATGAGGGGGCGCAGGGCCGGGCCGGGGCTGGTGATGGTACCTGTTCCCGGCTCTTGGGCCGGAAAAGCCCGGCAAGACGCAGAGATTTGAGGCGCAATGGGGCCGTTCGCGTCCATCTTCCGATTCGCAGGCTGCCATACGCCGGAGCACGGCGCGTGAGCCCGGCTGCCCCGCGTCATATCTCCGTGCTCGGCCGCGAAGCGGTCGAAATGCTCGCGCCCCGTGCCGGCGGCGTCTATGTCGACGCGACCTTTGGTGCCGGCGGCTACAGCCGTGCGATCCTCACTGTCCCTGGAACGCGGGTGATCGGCATCGACCGCGACCGATCGGCGGTGGCCGGCGGATTCGACCTGGTCGAGCAGTCCGAGGGCAGGCTGACCCTGGTTGAGGACCGGTTCTCCAACCTCGCGGAGGTTTGCGCGGCGGAAGGCGTGGCCGGGGTGGACGGCGTTGTGATGGACGTCGGCGTCTCCTCGATGCAACTCGACCAGGCCGAGCGAGGTTTCTCGTTCCGGCTCGGCGGCCCGCTCGACATGCGGATGGGCCATGACGGCCCGACGGCGGCGGACGTGGTGGCGAAGGCCTCCGAGGCGGATCTCGCCAACATCATCTATATCTTCGGCGAAGAGCGTTACTCCCGCGCCGTGGCGCGCGCGATCGTGGCGGCGCGCAAGGAAGCGCCGATCACGACGACGCAGGCGCTGGCCGATATCGTCGGCAAGGTGGTGCGTTCGAAACCGAACGAGATTCACCCGGCGACGCGCACGTTCCAGGGCTTGAGAATTTTCGTCAACGCGGAACTCGACGAATTGCATCTGGCGCTGACGGCCGCCGAGCGCGTGCTGAAGCCCGGCGGGCGGCTGGTGGTGGTCTCGTTCCACTCGCTGGAAGACCGCATCGTCAAGGATTTCTTCAACGCGCGCGGCAAGACCGGCGGCGGATCGCGGCACCTGCCCGAACTGGCACAGGCCGCGCCGAGCTTCCAGATCCTGACCAAGCGTCCCGTGACCCCCGGCGAAGCCGAAGTGGCCGCCAATCCGCGTGCGCGCTCCGCAAAGCTGCGCGCCGGCGAGCGTACCTCGGCGCCGGCGCACGCGGCCGATCGTTTACCGGCCTGGCCCGTTCTCGCCGACGTGATGCGGGGAGGCTGAGCCATGCGGATCATCCATCTCCTCGTCATCGGCGCGCTGATTTTTGCCGCTGCCTATGTCTACCGCATCAAGATGGAATCGACGGCGCGCGTCGAGCGCGTGCTGCGGCTCAACGCCGAGATCCGCGAGCAGCGCGACGCCATCGCTGCGCTGCGCGCCGAATGGGCCAGGCTCGATGCGCCGATGCGGCTGCAAGGGCTCGCCGAACGCCATCTCAAACTGCAGCCGCTCAACGCCACGCAATACGATCAGTTGAAGAACTTGCCGGAACGGCCGCCCGCTTTTGCCAGGCCCGGCTCCCCCGATCCGATCGGCGCGATGATCAACACCATCGAGGCCGCCGCCGACGCACCGCCCACCACCGGGTCGGTGCCCGCGTCGGGAGACCAGCGATGACCGGCCGGACGCGCAGCCATGTCGAGCGGCCCGCCGAGCCGTGGCGGCAGCGGTTGATCCGCAGCCTGCTCTACGGGCGCAACGTCGATCGCGCCGCCAAGGCGCGGGCGCGCGTCGGATTGGCCATCCTGCTGTTCGTGGCCGTCTATGCGGTACTGGCCGGACGTCTTGTGATGTTCGCAGTCGGCGCCGACAGCCATGGCGCGCGGCGCGCCGGCTCGCAGGACGCGATCGCCACCGCGCGGCCCGATATCGTCGACCGCAACGGCGAGGTGCTTGCCACCGACGTCAAGGCGCCGAGCCTGTTCGGCGAGCCCCGGCGCATCATCGACAAGGACGAGGCGATCGAACTGTTGACCGCCGCACTTCCGGACCTCGACGAGGCGGAGGCGCGTACGCGGCTGTCCGGGCGCAAGGGCTTTGTCTGGCTGAAGCGCGAGATCACGCCGAAGCAGCAGCGCGACATCCACAAGCTCGGCATTCCCGGCATCGGCTTCCTGCGCGAAAACAAGCGGGTCTATCCGACCGGCGCGGCCGTCGCGCATCTCATCGGCCTGGTCAACATCGACAACCAGGGCATCGCCGGGATGGAGAAGTGGCTGGACAACAACGGTCTGGCCGATCTGCACCGCGCCGGCTTTGCGACCGATCGCCTGCAGAAGCCGGTGGAATTGTCGATCGACCTGCGCGTCGAACATGCGCTTCGCGATGAGTTGCTGAAGGCAAAGGAAAAATACAAGGCCAAGGCCGCGTCGGGCCTCGTCTCCAACGTGCGGACCGGCGAGATCGTGGCGCTGGTGTCGCTGCCGGATTTCGATCCGAACAACCCGAAAGAGGCGCACGACCCGGACCGCATCAACCGCCTGACCACGGGCGTGTTCGAGATGGGCTCGACCTTCAAGGCGCTGACGCTGGCGATGGCGCTGGATTCCGGCAAGGCCACGCTCAACACTCTATATGATGGCCGCGGCGTGCTGAAGTTCGGCAAGTTCACCATTCACGACACCCACCCCGTCGGCCGCAACATCACGCTGTCGGAAGTGTTCACCTTCTCCTCCAACGTCGGCGCTGCCAAGATCGCGCTGGGGCAGGGCGTCGAGGCGCACAAGGCGTTCCTGAAAAAGCTCGGCCAGATGGACCGGCTGCGCACCGAACTTCCTGAGAGCGCCTCGCCGATCGTGCCGAAGCGCTGGACCGAACTCAACACCATCACGGCGTCCTTCGGTCACGGCATCGCGGTGGCGCCGCTGCAGGCGGTGATGGGCATCAACGCCTGCATCAATGGCGGGTTCTTGATTCCTCCGACCTTCCTGAAGCGGTCGGAAGAGGAAGCCAGGGCTATCGGCAAGCGGGTGCTCCGGACCGAAACCTCCGACAAGATGCGCTATCTGATGCGGCTGAACGCCGAGATCGGCACCGCCAAGAAGGCCGACGTCAAGGGCTACTATATCGGCGGCAAGACCGGCACCTCGGAAAAGGTCGTCAACGGGCGCTATTCCAAGAAGCAGGTGCTCAACTCATTCACCGCGATCATCCCGGCCGACAATCCGCAGTACCAGCTGCTGGTCATGCTGGACGAGCCCAAGGCGCTGCCCGAAACCCATGGCTTCATCACCTCGGGCTGGAACACGGTGCCGGCCGGCGGCAAAATCATCGCCCGCATCGGGCCGCTGCTGGGAATCGAGCCGCGCTTCGACCTGCCGCCGTCTGATCGCCTTATTCTTGCGACATCGAGGACAACCCAGTAAGGCTCATATCACGCGCGCCAAGCTGCGCCGGCCGGACTGGAACACGATGAAACTTCGCGACCTCTTCAGCGATGACGCTGCGATCGAGCCGCAGGCGGAAGCTGTCGATGTGAAAGGCCTGGCCGTCGATAGCCGCGCGGTGAAGCCGGGCGACCTGTTCTTCGCTCTCGCCGGCAGCAAGACCGATGGTTCGCGCTTTATCGATGCCGCCATCAGTTCGGGCGCGGTGGCGGTAGCCGGCGACCATGCGCCGACCGGCCTTGCCGTGCCTTTTGTCGCCACCTCGAATCCGCGGCGCGCGCTGGCGCTCGCGGCGGCGCGATTTTTTCCGCGCCAGCCCGCGACGATTGCGGCGGTGACGGGCACCAGCGGCAAGACGTCGGTCGCCGCGTTCACGCGCCAGATCTGGGAACGGCTCGGTCATGCTTCGGCGAGCATCGGCACCATCGGGCTGGTTTCGCCGAAGCGCACCGTCTACGGCTCGCTGACGACCCCGGATCCGATCGCGCTTCACAAGCAGCTCGACGAAATCACCGGCGATGGCGTCACGCATCTCGCCTTCGAGGCGTCCTCGCACGGGCTCGACCAGTTCCGCCTCGACGGCGTGCGCATCGCAGCCGGCGGATTTACCAATCTGACGCGCGACCACATGGACTATCATCCGGACGAGGCGCATTACCTGGCCGCCAAGCTGCGGCTGTTCCGCGACCTCGTTCCATCAGGCGGCGCGGCCGTGATCTCCGCGGATCATGATTGCTCGCCGCAGGTGATCGAAGCGGCCCGGGCGCGGGGCTTGCGGATCATCGCCGTTGGCCGCAACGCCGATGGCGCAGGTGAGGGCATCCGTCTGGCTGATGCCAATGTCGAAGGCTTTGCGCAAAAGCTCACGCTCGAACATCGCGGGCACACGCATACGATCAAGCTGCCGCTGGTCGGCGAATTCCAGATCGAGAATGCGCTGGTCGCCGCCGGGCTCGCGATCGGGACCGGCAGCGAGCCGGCCGCCGTGCTGGCCACGCTGGAACATCTCGAAGGCGCCAAAGGGCGGCTGGAGCGTGTCGGCGAACACAATGGCGCGCCGATCTTTGTCGATTACGCCCACAAGCCGGACGCGTTGGCGAAGGCGCTGCAGGCGCTGCGGCCCTATGCAAAACGCAAGCTCGTCGTCATCTTCGGCGCCGGCGGTGACCGCGACGCCGGCAAGCGTCCGATCATGGGCGCGATTGCAAAAGAAAACGCCGATCATGTCATTGTCACCGACGACAACCCGCGCAGCGAAAATCCGGCAGCGATCCGCGCCGCGATATTGGCCGAAGCCAAAGGTGCCAGCGACATCGGCGATCGCGCCGAGGCGATCAAAGCTGGAATATCAGCGCTGCAGCCGGGCGATGCCCTGCTGATCGCCGGCAAGGGGCACGAGACCGGCCAGATCGTCGGCGACAAGGTGTTGCCGTTCAGCGATCACGAGGCGGTGGCCGCCGCGCTTGCAGCGAGGGTGGCATGAGCACGACGCCGCTATGGACGATTGCCGAAGTTGCCAGCGCGCTCGGCGTATCGGATGAATTCCCGGACAAGCCGATCGATTTCGTCACGCAGGACAGCCGCCTGGTGAAACCGGGATGCCTGTTCGTGGCGCTGAGCGGCACGCCGAGCGGTGGTTTCATTTCCAGTTTCGCCAGCGCCCGCGACGGTTGGGAATTTGCCGACAAGGCGGAAGCGGCCGGCGCGGTGGCGATGATCGTTCCGCATCGGATCGACGGCGTCAGCGTCCCGCAGTTGATCGTCAAGGACACGCTGATCGATGGCCTGTGGACCTTGGCGCGTGCGGCGCGGGCGCGGTTCACGGGGCCGGTGATCGGCCTGACCGGCAGCGCCGGCAAGACCAGCACCAAGGAATTCCTCGCCGCCTATCCCAACGCCTATGCCAGCCCGAGCAGCTTCAATAATTTCTGGGGCGTGCCGCTGACGCTGTGCAATGCGAGCCCCTCAGCGAGCGTATGGGTCGTCGAAATGGGCATGAACCAGACCGGCGAGATCGCGCGGCTCAGCGAATTGACGAAGCCGACCGTCGCGCTGGTCGTGAACGTGCAGCCGGTCCACCTGGAAAAGCTCGGCAGCCTGGAAGCGATCCGGCGTGAGAAGGTCAGCATCGCACAAGGGCTGCCTGCCGACGGCGTGCTGGTGCTGCCCGATGATGTCGAGGCGCCGGAATGGCGCGGCAGGGTGGTTCGCTTCGGCAAAGGATCCGACGTGCACGTCTTGAAACATGCCGCGCGCGGCGAAAGTTGGGATGTCGAGGTAGAGGTAAGCGGCGGCCGTATCGCGTTCGGCCTGACGCCGGGTGCGCCGCATCGCCTGCAGAACGCGCTGGCCGCGCTGGCTTCTATTCACGCCGCCGGGCTGGAGCCCGCGGTGCTGGCGAAACAGCTCGATCATGTAGGCATCATGACCGGCCGCGGCGTCGAGCAGGCGGCCCGTGGCGTCACCGTGATCGACGACAGCTTTAATGGCAATCCGGCCAGCATGGTGGCCGCGCTCGGCAGTTTGAAGGCACGGCCGGTGAAGGCCGGCCGGCGTATCGCCATTCTCGGCGACATGCTGGAATTGGGCGATGATGCGCCCGCCTATCACGAGAAACTCGCCGCCGACCTGTCGGGTATCGACGGCGTCTACTGCGTCGGCCCGCTGATGCGCCATCTCCATGATCTGGTGCCGGCGGAGCGGGCGCTCGGCTGGCATGAAGACCCGGCCACGCTTGATCCCCAACAAATCGCCGCATTGCTGCGGGACGGGGACGTGGTGGTCGTCAAAGGCAGCAAAAAGATGTTCTGGGTGAACAAGTTTGTGCCCAGGCTGGTGGCCGCCTTGCAGGCAAAGGCGTAAACTGGCCGCACTTGACGGCTGTCGTGTCCGCCGGTGGCGATTCGTCAATACCGCGTGCGTGGCCAAGATTTGCTTGGTTTGAGGATGAAAACGATTATCAAGGCGTCACCGGAACGAATGCGTTGCCGGCGCGCTTCCTGCCAAAAACGGCGCAACCAAGCCGCGTGATAGGGCCGAACTGAATGTTTTATTGGCTGATCGAGCTTTCCAATACCGTTCCAGGTTTTGGCATCTTCCGCGGCGCCTTCAACGTGTTTCGCTACATCACCTTCCGCACCGGCGGCGCGATGGTGACGGGCGCGCTGTTCGTGTTCCTGTTCGGGCCCTGGATCATCGACCATCTGCGGTTGCGGCAGGGCAAGGGCCAGCCGATCCGCACCGACGGTCCGGCATCGCATCTGATCTCCAAGAAGGGCACGCCGACGATGGGCGGGCTGATGATCCTGTCCGGCCTCGTGGTCTCGACGCTGCTGTGGGCCAATCCGCTCAACCCCTATGTCTGGATCGTGCTGGCGGTGACGCTGGGCTTCGGCTTCGTCGGCTTCTATGACGACTATCTGAAGGTCACGAAGCAGAGCCACAGCGGCTTTGCCGGCAAGCTGCGGCTCCTGATCGAGGCGGTGATTGCGCTGGTGGCCTGCTACGCGCTGGTGCGGCTCGGCCGCGACGCAACCTCGACGTCGCTCGTGATCCCCTTCCTGAAGGATATGGTGATCAATTTCGGCTGGTTCTTCGTGATCTTCGGCGCGTTCGTGATCGTCGGCGCCGGCAATGCGGTGAACCTGACCGATGGCCTCGACGGTCTGGCGATCGTGCCGGTCATGATCGCCGCCGCCAGCTTCGGCATGATCTCGTATCTGACCGGCAACGCGGTGTTCTCCGACTATCTGCAGATCAGATACGTCGCGGGCACGGGCGAGCTTGCGGTGCTGTGCGGCGCGGTGCTCGGCGCCGGACTTGGATTCCTCTGGTTCAACGCGCCGCCGGCCTCGATCTTCATGGGCGACACCGGCTCGCTCGCGCTCGGCGGCATGCTCGGTGCGACCGCGGTGGCGGTCAAGCACGAGATCGTGCTGGCCGTGATCGGCGGACTGTTCGTGCTGGAAGCGGTCTCGGTCATCGTGCAGGTCGCCTCGTTCAAGATGACGGGCAAGCGCGTGTTCCGGATGGCGCCGCTGCACCATCATTTCGAGCAGAAGGGCTGGACCGAACCGCAGATCGTGATCCGGTTCTGGATCATCTCCGTGATGCTGGCGCTGGCCGGCCTCTCCACGCTGAAACTGCGGTGATCGCCTTGCATCGGACTTCCGAGGTCAAGCCTTGATCCCCGTCACCTCCTTCGCGGGCAAGACCGTCGCCGTGTTCGGCCTCGGCGGCTCCGGCCTTGCAAGCTGCCACGCGCTGAAGGCCGGTGGCGCGGAAGTCATCGCGGGCGACGACAGCACTGAGAACATCGCCAAGGCGGCGCAGGCCGGCTTCACCACCGCCGATCTGCGCACGGTGTCGTGGGCGAATTTTGCCGCGTTGGTGCTCACCCCCGGGGCGCCGCTGACGCATCCCGCGCCGCATTGGTCGGTGCTGATGGCGCGGCAGGCCGGCTGCGAGGTGATCGGCGACATCGAACTGTTCTGCCGCGAGAGGCGGCGTCACGCGCCGGACGCGCCGTTCGTCGCCATCACGGGTACCAACGGCAAGTCGACCACCACGGCGCTGATCGCGCATTTGATGAAGGTCGCCGGCTACGACGCGCAGATGGGCGGCAATATCGGCACCGCGATCCTGTCGCTGGAGCCGCCGCGCATGGGCCGCGTGCACGTGGTCGAGATGTCGTCCTACCAGATCGACCTGGCGCCGTCGCTCGATCCGTCGGTCGGCATTCTGCTCAATGTCAGCGAGGACCATATCGATCGGCACGGCACGCTGGAGCATTATGCCGCCGTGAAGGCGCGGCTCGTTGCGGGCGTGCAGCCGCAGGGCACCGCCATCGTCGGTGTCGACGACGGCTGGTGCCGCAGCATCGCCGACCGGCTCGATCAATCGGGAAAACGCGTGGTGCGGATCTCCGTGAAGTATCCGCTGCCCGACGGTATCTATGTCGAGCGCGAAACCATCGTGCAGGCCGCCGGCGGCGCGCGCACCGAGATCGCGAGGCTCGGCGGCATCGGCTCGCTGCGCGGGTTGCACAATGCACAGAACGCGGCCTGCGCCGCGGCGTGCGCGCTTGCCATGGGGATCTCGTTCGAAGTCCTGCAAAAGGGCCTGCGCAGCTTTCCCGGCCTCGCGCACCGCATGGAGCAGGTCGGCCGCCGCGGCAACGTGCTGTTCGTCAACGATTCAAAAGGCACCAATGCGGACGCCGCCGCACATGCGCTGTCGTCATTCGGCGACATCTTCTGGATTGCCGGCGGCAAGCCGAAGCAGGGCGGCATCGCAGGCCTCACCGAATATTTTCCGCGCATCCGCAAGGCCTATCTGATCGGCGAGGCCGCGCCGGAGTTTGCCGGTACGCTCGGCGAGCACGTGCCGCACGAGATTTCCGAAACGCTGGACGTGGCGGTTGCCAACGCCGCCCGCGACGCGGAAGCCTCGGGACTCCCCGATCCGGTGGTGCTGTTGTCGCCGGCCTGCGCCTCGTTCGACCAGTACCGCAATTTCGAAATCCGCGGCGCCAAGTTCCGCGATCTGGTGACGGCCATCCCCGGTGTCAAACCGGTGGTTTGATGTAGGATAGGTGGAGCCCATCCTGCTGGTCGAGGGCATCGTCAATGCCGGTTCAAGTTCCCTCACGCGCGAGTTTTTATGCTGCTGTCTTTTTATCGGCCGTTGCGTTTCAAGCGGTCACAGGCACCATCGCGTTGGCTTCCGACCATGTAACGCTCACCGAGTCGACGATCGCGTGGAGCACGGTCAAATACGCGACAGATGCGGAGAACGGCTTTGTCAGCGGCTCGTTCGACAAGAGCGCCATCGTCGATCGCACGTTCAAGTCCTACGTTGTCGAGAACCGATATCTGAAGGTCACGCTCGTCCCCGAATTCGGCGGGCGCATCCTTTCCATGATCTACAAGCCGACCGGCCGCGAACAGCTCTACCGCACCGAGGTCGGCGTGCCCTTTGGCATGAACGCCGGCAATTTCTATTACGACTGGCTGATGGTGTATGGTGGCATCTTCCCCACCTTCCCGGATCCCGAGCACGGCAGGGCATGGTCGAAGCCGTGGGACTTCAAGGTCGTCAAGGAGACTGCCAACGAAGTGACGGTGTCGATGTCGTTCAGGGACGACGTCGCCTATCCCGCCGCGCCCGGCCGGTTTTTCAAGGGCGCGACCGGCATCGAGGCGACGTACTATGTGACGCTGAAAGCCGATCGCGCCGCGCTCGACGCCCGTGTGGTGCTGAAGAATTCGCAAGATCGCGCGGTCGATTATGAATACTGGACGTGCACGACGCTGGCGCCGGGATCGGACACGAACCATCCCAGGACAACCGGCGGCGCCGAAATCATTGCGCCGGTCGAGGCCTACACCACGCCGCGCTACTGGGCCCATCTGGCCGATGGCGACGAGCGCACGGGGGCGGGCAGCCGTTTCGAAAAGCTGCGCCACTTCAGGAACTGGCCGACGATGGGCATCGCCTATGCGGCCCCCGACATGCAGGGCGGCAATTTCTGGGGCGTGATCAACCACGACAATGAAGAAGGGATCATCCGCATCGCCGACAACAGGCTCACGCGGGGTTTGAAGATGTGGACGTGGGGATTTCCGTCGTTCACCAACCAGGCTGACGCGCGCAAGCAGCCGAGCGAGGCGCAGCCCTATGTCGAACTGTGGGCCGGTGTATCGGACCAGTTTTTCCACCGCGCCCAACTGCCCGCGCATGGCGAGGTCTCCATCCCGGAGACCTACAGCCCGACCGTCGGCATGAGCAATGTGACGCATGCGAACGAGAATATATTGATCAATTTCTCGGCCACGGCATCGGGCGTAAACCTTCAATTCTTCAGCATCGAGCCGGCCGCGCCATTGCGCGTCACGCTGAAGCGCGGCGATACGGTGGTGTTCAATGGCGCCATGCAGGCCGATCCCAAAAGCGGCAATCGCGTTTCGGCGACGATGCCTGCCGGCAACCGCGGCGAACAGATGCGGCTGACGATCACCGGCGCCGATGGCAAGGAGCTGATCGCAGCGGAGGCGAGCATAAGATAATTCGCGGCCTGAATCTGCTACGCGCAGCTGTCGTCACCCGCCACCGGGTCGGCCGAATGGCCGCCCGATGACAGGCTCGGGCGGGTGACCCAGTATCCAGAGGCCTCAGCGAGAGAATCGAGGGGCCGCGGCCTACCGGATACCCACCTTCGCGTGGATGACGCCTGTTTGCAGAGCGGTCGTGCGATCAATCGCGTAATGATCTCGTTAACCCTCTGCGAAGAGCTGCCGTCTCTGAACTGGAATTGATGGGCATTCGCCATCGTCCCATCCATTCTCGGTACCGTATGCTGCGATGTGGAAGCTTTCGAAGAGGAGCTGGCCTTGAGCGATAGCACAAGCACAACGGCATCGGTCGTGATCCCCGGGGAACTCCAGTTGAGTAATCCGATCCCTCCACCTGTCACCGTGCCATTGCCGATGATCGCGTGGCCGGACGGGGTCAAGAACTTCTGGTCAGGTCTGCTCTGTCTTGCTGTCGGGGTAATTTCTCTTTCGACCGGTCTGCTCTGTGGCCTCGGTCTGTCGGGTGCATTTGGTCGGGCGGGCGATGGTTTATCGCTATCGATGGTGCTTGTTCTGACATTCATGGCCGTCTTTGGAATAGGCATTGGCGTAGGGTTCATTGGCGCGGCGTTCACCTGCTTGTGGGATGCCGTGCGAGGCGACCCCGTCCTGGAGATCGGCATGGATCGATTGCGCGATCGTCGTTCCGGGCTATCCGTGCCATGGTCTTCCGTGCGATCGGTCGGCTTCCTCAATGGTCGCTTGTTGAGCGTTGACCTGCAGCTTCGCAGTCCCGTTAGCTGTTGGCAGAATCCGTTTCGGATAGGAGTCCTTTTTCATCGCTATCGCCTGATACCGAATCGTGTGATTGTTTCAGTCGCCCATCTGGACGCGAGTGCGCATGTCGTGGCCTACACGATCCTGACACTTGTCCGGCAGAACGGCGGCGAGGTGATCAGCAAGATACCCCATGGCCCAGAGATGTATCCCAGGCTGATCGCGCATGGCACGCCTGCCAATCTTCGATCGTCGCCGGTAGCGTCGGCGCCCGTCACCTGAAAAGTTACCCACCCCATTAACCCCTCGTAAACCATCCTCCGCCACCAATGGGCGTTACCTCTGTATTCGGGGACGTCCATGCTGCACCGAGACCAACGCACGCCGTTTTCGGACTGGTGGTGGACCATCGACAAGCTGCTGCTCGGCGCGATCATGGCGCTGATGCTGGGCGGCGTTATCCTGTCGCTGGCGGCGAGCCCGCCGGTGGCGACGCGGATCGGGCTCGATCCCTTCCATTTCTTCGGCCGGCACGTGCTGTTCCTGGCGCCCTCCCTGATGGTGCTGATCGGGGTGTCGTTCCTGTCGCCGAAGCAGATCCGCCGCCTTGCGCTGCTGGTGTTCGTGGCCAGTGTCATCCTGATCGTGGCGACGCTGGCCTTCGGCGCGGAAGTGAAGGGTTCGCGGCGCTGGATCACGCTGCTTGGCGTCAATATTCAAGCGTCCGAATCCGCCAAGCCTGCCTTCGTGGTCATCGCGGCATGGCTGTTTGCGGAGTCGACAAAACGTCCGGAAATGCCGGCGACGTCGATGGCGATCGTGCTGCTGCTGACGCTGGTGGCGCTGCTGGTGATGGAGCCGGATTTCGGCCAGACCATGCTGGTCCTGATGGTGTGGGGCGCGCTGTTCTTCATCGCAGGGATGCGGATGATCTGGGTGGCCGGCCTTGCCGGCGCCGCGGCGGCCGGATTGTTCGGCGCCTACCTGCTGGTGCCGCACGTCGCGGGCCGCATCAAGCGCTTCATGAACCCGGCTTCGGGCGACACGTTCCAGGTCGACATGGCGATGGAAGCGTTCTGGAACGGCGGCTGGTTCGGCCTCGGGCCGGGCGAGGGGATCGCCAAACGCAGCCTGCCGGACAGCCATACCGACTTCGTGTTCGCGGTCGCCGCCGAAGAATTCGGCATCATCCTGTGCCTGGCGCTGGTTTCGCTATTTGCCTTCGTCGTGATCCGGACGCTGACCCGCGCCTATGCGAGCGAGGACATGTTCGCGCGCTTTGCCGCCTCCGGCCTGGCGATCCTGTTCGGCGTGCAGGCGGCGATCAACATGGCGGTCAACCTGCAACTGATCCCCGCCAAGGGCATGACGCTGCCCTTCATCTCCTACGGCGGTTCCTCGATCATTTCGCTGGCCTATGGTGTCGGCATGATGCTGGCATTGACCCGGCAGCGTCCGCGCACCGAGGTGGAATCGATGAATGCGGCCGGCGTGTCGCGCAGCTACGCCTGACCGCAACGTCCGTGGTGACGGCGGCCCCGCCGTCGGCTATTTGAAGCCCCATGGACAAGAACGCGCCTCTCATTCTCCTGGCCGCCGGCGGCACCGGCGGCCATCTGTTTCCGGCCGAAGCGCTCGGCGTCGAACTGATCAGGCGCGGCCTGCGCGTACGGCTGGTCACCGACGCCCGCGCGCTGCACTACAGCGGCCTGTTCACTGCTGATGATATCGACGTCGTGCCGAGCGAGACCGTGCGCGGCCGTTCGCTGATGGCGCTGCTGCGCACCGTCACCACGCTCGGTCACGGTACGCTGGTGGCTGCCCGGCTGGTGCGACGGCTGAAACCCGCCGCCGTGGTCGGCTTCGGCGGCTATCCGACGCTGCCGCCGCTGATGGCGGCGCGCTTCCTCGGCGTGCCCGGCATTATTCACGATGCCAACGCCGTGCTCGGCCGCGCCAACCGCTTTCTCTCCCGCCGCGTCAACGCCATCGCCACCTCGCTGCCGGGCGTGCTCGATCGCGATCCTGATCTCGCGGGAAAAACGGTGACCGTCGGCACGCCGATGCGGCCCGCGGTCCTCACCGCCGCCGCCGTGCCGTTTGCGCAGCCCGAACCGAACGGGCCGCTCCGACTGCTGGTGGTCGGCGGCAGCCAGGGCGCGCGGGTGATGAGCGATATCGTGCCCGGCGCGATCGAAAAGCTGGAGCCGATGCTGTGGAGCCGCCTGATCCTGACTCAGCAGGTGCGCAAGGAAGATATGGGGCGGGTGCGCGCGATCTATGAGCGGCGCCGGATCAATGCCGAACTCGCGCCGTTCTTCACCGATCTGCCGGCGCGGCTGGCGTCCAGCCATCTCGTGATCTCGCGCTCCGGCGCCGGCACGGTGGCGGAACTCGCCGCGATCGGCCGGCCCTCGATCCTGGTGCCGCTGCCCGGCGCGATCGATCAGGACCAGTTTGCCAATGCCGGCGTGCTGGCGAAGGTGGACGGGGCTCTCCGGATTCCACAAGAGCAGTTCACGCCGGACCGGCTGGCTGCGGAAATTTCCGCGCTCGCCGCCGAACCGGCGCGGCTCACCGCGATGGCGGTCGCCGCCCGAAAAGTCGGCCGGCTGGACGCCGCCGAACGGCTGGCCGATCTGGTGATAAAAGTGGCCGGAATCTGACGCCCTATCGGCCCAAAAAGCGCTTGTCATGCCCCGCGAAAGCGGGGCATCCAGTAGGCGGCGGCGCCTGATTTGAGCCTCGGCTTCGCGAAATACTGGATTGCTCCGCTGCCGTGCGCAATCGCGCACAAGGCGGGCGATGACGGCCAAGGACAAATCCATGAGACTGCCGCGCGAGATCGGACCCATTCACTTCGTCGGGATCGGCGGCATCGGCATGAGCGGTATCGCCGAGGTGCTGGTCAATCTCGGCTATACCGTGCAGGGCTCGGACGCCTCCGAAAGCGGCAACGTCGCGCGGCTGCGCGACAAGGGCGTCAAGGTTTCGGTCGGCCACAAGGCCGAGAATGTCGACGGCGCCGACGTCGTCGTGGTCTCGACGGCGATCAAGCGCGACAATCCGGAACTGATGGCGGCGCGCGCCCAGCGCATCCCGGTGGTGCGCCGCGCCGAAATGCTGGCCGAACTGATGCGGCTGAAAAGCTGCGTCGCGATTGCCGGCACCCATGGCAAGACCACGACGACCACGATGGTGGCGACGCTGCTCGATGCCGGCGGCATCGATCCGACCGTCATCAACGGCGGCATCATCAACGCCTACGGCTCCAATGCGCGGCTCGGCGCCGGCGACTGGATGGTCGTGGAAGCCGATGAGAGCGACGGCACCTTCCTCAAGCTGCCCTCCGATGTCGTGATCGTCACCAATATCGACCCCGAGCATCTCGATCACTTCAAGACGTTCGAGGCGATCCAGGAGGCGTTCCGCAATTTCGTCGAGAACGTGCCGTTCTATGGCTTTGCTGTGATGTGTACCGATCATCCCGTGGTGCAGAGCCTGGTCGGCAGGATCGAGGATCGCCGCATCATCACCTATGGTGAAAACCCCCAAGCCGATGTGCGGCTGGTTGACCTGACGCCAAGCGGCGGCGGCTCGAAATTCAAGGTGGTGTTCCGTAACCGCAAGACCGATGCGACCCACGAGATATCGGACCTCATGCTGCCGATGCCCGGGCGGCACAATGCCTCGAACGCGACGGCGGCGATCGCCGTGGCGCATGAGCTCGGCATGTCCGACGAAGCGATCCGAAAGGCGATCGCGGGGTTCGGCGGCGTCAAGCGGCGCTTCACCCGGACCGGCGAGTGGAACGGCGTCACCGTGATCGACGATTATGGTCACCACCCGGTCGAGATCGCGGCCGTTCTTAAAGCAGCGCGTGAGTCCACCAACGGCAAGGTCGTCGCCGTGGTGCAGCCGCATCGTTACACCCGGCTGCAATCGCTGTTCGAGGAATTCTGCACTTGTTTCAACGATGCCGACTCCGTTGTGGTCGCCGAGGTTTATCCGGCCGGTGAAGCGCCGATCGAAGGCATCGACCGCGACCATTTCGTGCTCGGCCTGCGTGCCCATGGCCATCGCGAGGTGATCCCGCTGCCTAACGCGGACGAACTGGCCAAAATCGTCCGCGGTATCGCGGGCCCCGGTGACCTCGTCGTCTGCCTCGGCGCCGGCAACATCACGCAATGGGCCTACGCATTGCCGGGCGAATTGAAGGCGTTGGGTTAGCCGTGACCTTTCCCGACATCACGCCTGACCTCAAGGCCGCCATGCCGGAGCTGCGCGGACGGCTGCTGGCGAACCAGTCGCTGGCGGAGCTGACATGGTTTCGCGTCGGCGGGCCGGCGCAGGTGCTGTTTACGCCGGCGGACGAGGATGATCTTGCGTATTTCCTCAAGCATCTTGGTAAGCAATTGCCGGTCTACGTCGTCGGCGTCGGCTCCAATCTGATCGTGCGCGACGGCGGCATGGAGGGCGTGGTGATCCGCCTGTCACCGCGGGCGTTCGGCGAGACGTCGGCGTCAGGCGATACCGTCAGCGCCGGCGCGGCCGCGCTCGACAAGCGCGTGGCCGAGACCGCGGCTGCGGCCGGCATCGGCGGGATGGAATTCTTCTTCGGCATTCCCGGCACCATCGGCGGCGCGCTGCGGATGAACGCCGGCGCCAATGGCGGCGAGACCAAGGATGTGCTGGTCGAGGCCACCGGCATCGGCCGGGACGGCACGCGGCATGTCTTCGGCAATGCCGACATGAAGTTCGTTTACCGCAACAGCGGCGTCGACCCCTCGATCATTTTTACCTCGGCGCGGTTTCGCGGGCAGATCACCGACGCCGACGTCATTCGCGCGCGGATGCACGAGGTGCAGAGCCACCGCGAAACGGCTCAGCCGATACGCGAAAAGACTGGCGGGTCGACCTTCAAGAATCCGCCCGGTCACAGCGCCTGGAAACTGATCGACGCCGCCGGCTGCCGGGGCTTGCGCGTGGGTGGCGCCCAGGTCTCGGAAATGCACTGCAATTTCCTCATCAACACCGGCAACGCCACCGGCCATGATATTGAAACGCTGGGTGAAACCGTGCGCGAGCGGGTTAAAGCGAATTCTGGAATCGAGCTACATTGGGAAATCAAGCGGATCGGAATCGGGCAAGGCTGATGCGGACCACCATTCTCTTCGGCGGCACTAATAAAGAGCGGCTGGTCTCGGTCGGAAGTGCACAGGCGCTGCATCGCGCCTTGCCGGAAGCCGACCTCTGGTTTTGGGACGTCGCCGATACCGTGCATGAGGTCGCATCGCAAAAGCTGATCGAACATTCGCGGCCGTTCGAGGATGAATTCGAACCCGGCAACCGCGGCCTGCCGCTCGAAGCCGCGCTCGACAAGGCAAAGGCCGAAGATCGCGTGCTGGTGCTCGGCCTGCATGGCGGCCGGGCCGAGAATGGCGAATTGCAGGCGATGTGCGAACTGCGCGGCATTCCTTTTACCGGCTCCGGCTCGGCGTCGTCGAACCTCGCCTTCGACAAGGCGGCGGCGAAACGCTTTGCGGAGATCGCGGGCGTGACGGTCCCGGCAGGCGTGGCCCTGGAAAACCTCGACGCGGCGTTTGCCGAATACGGCAAGTTGATCGCCAAGCCGGCGCGGGACGGTTCGAGCTATGGCCTGATCTTCGTCAACGCGAAACAGGACCTCGTTGCTGTCCGCAACGCCGCCAGGACCGAAGACTATCTGATCGAGCCGTTCGTTGCCGGCGGCGAAGCGACCTGCGGGGTACTGGAGCAGCCGGACGGCACGTTGATATCGCTGCCACCGATCGAGATCGTGCCGGGCGAGGGCACCTTCGACTACGCGGCCAAATATTTGCTCAAATCGACCCAGGAGATCTGCCCGGGGCGCTTTACGCCTGAAGTCACGGCGCAACTGCAGGACCAGGCGATGCGGGCACACCGGGCATTGTCCTGCAGCGGCTATTCCCGGACCGACTTCATCGTCTCGCCGAAGGGGCTGGTCTACCTGGAAACCAACACACTGCCCGGCCTGACCGCGGCATCGCTCTACCCGAAGGCGCTGCAGGCCCAGGGAATCGAATTTCCCGATTTTCTGCGCGACCAGATCGTGCTGGCCGAACGGCGGAGCCGGGCGCGGGTCTGACCGGTCACCGCCCGGGCCCGTTAACCGGGGAACCTCGGCCCGACCACGAAAATTGTTTCAAAATCCTAACAGTTGACCGGCAAATCACTCAAAAGACGTATCAAATCGTGTGGGTGCCCCCCCGATTTTACACTTTGTTTACCAGTAAGTCCGAAGGTTAACGCTGGCGGCGCGCGTGGCGTTTGGCTGCCGGGGCGTGCGCTGTTCCGACTTCCGATCAGCACCGGGCCCGGCAAGACCGAGGCACCACAAGAGCCCGGAATCCGCAAAAACGCTTGCGGGAACAACACTTGGACAGGCTCGTGCAATGGATCGTGCAGGATGCCCCAACCGGTCGGTGAGATCGCGGGGGCCCCAGGCTGACCTGAAAGCGGCCGCTATTGGAGCGGTCGTGCTGCTGCGCGAGTGGCTGAGCCGTCGCGCCAGCGTCCCTGCTCGGCCCGTGAACGATCGCGCGCGGCCGAATCGCCTGGTCCGTCTGGTCGAAACCTATCTTCCGAATCGCGCGGGCGTCGCGCTGACCGCGCTGATGCTGCTCGGCAGCACCGGCCTCGGCATCGTCAAGGGCGGCCATGTCGACGACTTCCTGGCGGGGCTGAGCGATACCCGCAATGCGCTGGCCAATTCGGCCGGCTTCCGCATCACTGAGGTTGCCATCAGCGGCCGCAAGCATGTGAGCCAGGACGAGGTGCTCGCGATCGGCGGCGTCAATGGCCGCTCCTCGCTGTTGTTCCTCGACGCCGCCTCGGTGCGCGACAAGCTCAAGGCCAATCCCTGGATTGCGGACGCGACGATCCTGAAGCTCTATCCCGGTCAGTTGCGCATCGACATCGTCGAGCGCACCGCGTTCGCGCTGTGGCAGCAGGACGGAAGGCTGTCCGTGATCTCGGAAGACGGCGCGGTACTGGAACCCTACGTGTCGCGCCGCTTCGTGACTTTGCCGCTGGTGGTGGGCAAGGGCGCCGACAGCAGGGCCCGCGACTTCATCGCCCTTCTGGACCGCTACCCGCAGGTACGCGCCGTGACCAAGGCGGCGATCCTGGTCGGCGAGCGGCGCTGGAATTTGCGGTTGAACGACGGCCTCGACATTCGCCTGCCGGAGAATAACGTCGGCAATGCGCTGGCCTTGCTGAGCAAGCTCGACAAGGAGGACCGGCTGTTCTCGCGCGACATCGTCGCGGTCGACATGCGCCTGCCGGACCGTCTCACGGTACAATTGTCGGAAGACGCGGCCAAGGCCCGCGAAGAACTGTTCAAGGACAAGAAGCCCAAGAAGAAGCCGGGTGATTCGGCATGAGCGGGCTTGATCGCAACCAGACCCCGAAGACCCGGCCCGTCGACCACAAGCGCACGGCGCTGGTCGCGTCGCTCGATATCGGCACCAGCAAGATCGCCTGCATGATCGCGCGGCTGAAGCCGTCGCCGCCGAGCGATGCGCTGCGCGGTCGTACCCATGCCGTCGAGTTGATCGGCTACAGCCAGATCCAGTCGCGCGGCGTCAAGGCCGGCGCCGTTGTCGACCTCGCCGAATGCGAGCAGGCGGTGCGCCAGGCTGTGGCGCTGGCCGAGCGCATGGCCAAGGTCCGCGTCGAGTCAGTATTATTGTCGGTTTCCGGCGGCAGGCTTCAGGGCCAGCTGGTCGAGGCCGCCGCCGATATCAGGGGCGGGGCGGTGACCGCCGATGACGTCACCCGGGTGACCTCCGCCGGCATGCGCCACGCCACCGGCGAGGGCCGCACCGTGCTCCACACCCTGCCGGTCGGCTACGCGCTGGACGGCGTCAAGGGCATCCGCGACCCCCGGGGCATGGTGGCCCGGCAATTTGGGGTCGACATGAACGTGGTGACCGCGGATGCCACCGTTGCCCGCAACCTGATGCTTGTGGTCGAGCGCTGCCACCTCAACGTCGAGGCCATGGCGGCGAGTCCTTATGTCGCAGGCCTGGCCGTGCTGACCGACGATGAGGCCGATCTCGGCGCCGCCGTGGTCGAAATGGGCGCGGGTTCCACCACGATCGCGACCTATTCAGCCGGCCGCTTCGTTCATGCCAGCGGTTTCGCGCTCGGCGGGCAGCACGTGACGATGGATCTTGCACGCGGCGTCGGCGCATGCATTGCAGATGCCGAGCGAATCAAGACTTTATACGGGACCGTGTTGACCGGCGGGTCTGACGCGCGCGAGCTGATGTCTGTTCCGACCGCAGGGGAGGAGCACGATGCTCCGCAGATCGTCTCACGCGCCACGATCGCGAACATCGTTCGGCATCGCGCCGAGGAGATTTTTGAAATGGTCCGGGACCGGCTCGCGGATTCCCCATTTGCGGCAGAGCCGCGGGCGCGGGTCGTCTTGAGCGGCGGGGCCTCCCAGCTGACCGGCACGGTCGAGCTTGCCGCCCGCATTCTCAACCGCCCGGTCAGGATCGGCCGTCCGCTCGGCTTCGGCCGGCTGCCCAGCGAGGCCAAGAGCGCCTCGTTTTCGGTGCCGACCGGTCTGTTGGTCTACCCGCAATACGCTCACCTGGAACACGTCGAACCGCGGCATACGCGGCAGCTCAGGACAGGGACTGACGGCTATTTCGGAAAGGTCGGACGATGGCTTCGCGAGGGCTTCTGATGACCGGTCCAGTGACGAAACGATTTTCACCAAACCCCGCGGCCGCCGGCCGGGGTGAACCAACGCGCGCGTCGTAATCGAGAGGCAATCATGGCACTCAATCTGACCCCCCCTGACATCAGCGAGCTGAAACCGCGGATTACCGTTTTCGGCGTCGGTGGAGCAGGCGGCAATGCCGTCAATAACATGATCACTGCCGGGTTGCAGGGCGTCGATTTCGTCGTCGCCAATACCGATGCGCAGGCGCTGACCATGTCGAAGGCGCAGCGCATCGTTCAGATGGGCACGCAGGTGACGCAGGGCCTTGGCGCGGGGTCCCAGCCTGACGTCGGCGCGGCGGCGGCGCAGGAAGTCATCGACGAGCTTCGCGACCATCTCACCGGCGCCAACATGGTGTTCGTCACCGCCGGCATGGGCGGCGGCACCGGCACCGGGGCGGCCCCCGTCATCGCCAAGACCGCGCGCGAAATGGGCATCCTCACCGTCGGCGTCGTGACCAAGCCGTTCCACTTCGAGGGCGCGCGCCGCATGCGCACCGCCGAGTCCGGCATCGCCGAACTGCACAAGGTGGTCGACACGCTGCTGATCATCCCGAACCAGAACCTGTTCCGGGTCGCTAACGAAAAGACCACCTTCGCCGACGCCTTCGCGATGGCCGACCAGGTGCTCTATTCGGGCGTCGCCTGCATCACCGACCTGATGGTCAAGGAAGGCCTGATCAACCTCGACTTCGCCGACGTCCGCGCCGTGATGCGTGAAATGGGCAAGGCGATGATGGGCACCGGCGAAGCCACCGGCGAGAAGCGCGCGCTGACTGCGGCCGAAGCGGCGATCGCCAACCCGCTGATCGACGACTCCTCGATGAAGGGCGCCCGTGGCCTGCTGATCTCGATCACCGGCGGCAAGGACCTGACCCTGTTCGAAGTCGACGAAGCCGCCACCCGAATTCGCGAGGAAGTCGACCAGGACGCCAACATCATCGTCGGCGCCACCTTCGACGAAAACCTCGACGGCATCATCCGCGTCTCCGTTGTCGCGACCGGCATCGAGCAGGCGCAGATCGCCCGCAACGCCGCCGCCGCGCCGGCGGTCGCAACCACGGCGACCGCGACCGCCGCAGCCACCACCTCGCCCGACAGCCGCCTGGCCGAACTGACCGCCCGGTTGCGCGCCGACAATGCGCGGTTGGCCGAACGCGCCCAGAAGCTCGAGCCGGCGCCCGCGCCGCAGGCGACGGCTCCGACGCAGGCCGCGCCCGCCGCCTCGCCTGGCCGCGCAGGGAACAATGTCGAGCGTGCAGCGCTTGCTGCGATCGCCGCAGCCGTCGAAACGTCGCCGGCAGCCCCGATCCAGCCGGCGTCCTATGGCGACGTTACCGTCCGCCCGATCGCGCAGAAGCCGAGCCTGTTCCCGGATCACGGCGAGTCCGCCCGGGTCGAGCCCGAGCAGCCCGCGACGCCTGAAACGTTCATTCCGCAGGCGGCGGAACGGGCACCGCTCCGTACCCCGCGCATGCCCAAGTTCGAGGAACTCCCGATGCCGGCCCAGAACGAGATCCGGCAGGCCCGCGGCGATGCGGACGAAGATCACCCGCAGAAGGCCAAGCTGTCGCTGTTGCAGCGCCTCGCCAACGTCGGCCTCGGCCGCCGCGACGAAGAGACCGAGCCGCCGATCGCGGCCCGCGCCTCCGGCCCGTCGATGGCCCCGCTGCCGCCGCTGCCCGAACGCAAGCCGCAGCGCACCGTGGCCCAGCAGATGGCGAATCAGGATCCGGTATCGGAGTACGCGAAACGCCCGGCACCTCAGGGTTTGGATGTGCATGGCCGTCCAGCACCTGTTGCTCCAGCGCCACAGGGAGACGACCATCTTGATATCCCGGCCTTCCTCCGGCGTCAGGCAAACTGAGTTTTTGTTACAATCGTCGTGAAGCAAAAGGCCCCGGCTGGAACAGCCGGGGCCTTTCTCTTGGGCGCGGTGTCGAGCCTTGATATGGCAGTCAACCAACTGATTTTAAATCATTAATTATTCATTTCATGGTCGACTGTTCCAGCGAAAAGGGCGCCTGGCCGTGCTGCAATCCGGTTAACCCTTGGCGCGAATGCGGCAGAGATCGGGTAATAATCGGTAAAGAAGCGTGAGTTGGCGCGCTTTGGGGCAATGACTATGGTCCGCCGTGACTTGGGGATGCCTATGACGCGAATCGGCGCTCACGCGCGGTTCCTGTCTTCAGGTAAGTCGGGTAGTGGGCAGTTATCGATGAAATTCAGTCGCCAAACCACGCTTCGGGCGCAAGCCACCGTCACGGGTGTTGGCGTTCATTCCGGTTTACCTGTCAGTCTGACGCTTGGGCCTGCACCTGTCGATGCAGGCTTTGTTTTTGTCCGCACCAGCCTTGATGAACCTGATCGCGAAGTTCCGGCCCTCGCCAAATCCGTCACCGCCACCGATCTGGCGACGGTGCTCGGCGACCATGAAGGCCCGCTGGTTTCCACCGCGGAACATGTGCTCGCGGCCTTGCGCGGCATGGGGGTCGACAACGCCATTATCGAAGTCGATGGGCCCGAAGTTCCGATCATGGACGGTAGCGCGGCCGCCTTCGTTGCCGCCATCGATCAGGCTGGCATCGTCACCCAGTCGGCCTCCCGCCGTTTCATCCAGGTGCTCCGGCCGGTGCAGGTTGCGATCGGTGACAGTTTTGGTGAATTGCGCCCGCATGCCGGCGGACTCCGCGTCGAAGTCGAGATCGATTTCGCCAATCGGGTGATTGGCCGGCAAAATTTTGCGCTCGATCTCAATCCCGAAAGTTTCCGCCGCGAAATCGCGCGCGCCCGCACGTTCGGCTTCATGAACGACGTGGCGCGGCTCTGGAGCGCCGGCTTTGCGCGCGGAGCCTCGTTCGAGAACACCGTGGTGCTCGACGAAGACCGCCTGCTCAATGCGGAAGGGCTGCGCTTTGCCGACGAATGCGCCCGCCACAAGGCGCTCGACGCGGTCGGCGATCTGACCTTGGCTGGTTTGCCGTTGCTCGGCGCCTTCCGTTCGGTGCGCGGCGGCCACAAGCTGAATCACGCCGTTCTGACGGCCCTGCTGGCCGATCGCAGCGCCTGGCGGGTGGTGGAGGCCGAACCGGCCCGCCGTTCCCGCGGTCACGCGGAGGCCGGCGCGGGCATGGTGGGCGGCCTGATCGCCCCGGCCTACGGTCCGGACGTCTCCTGACTTTCGGCTTCGAAACGTCGCGGCGTTCCACAAATGCCGGGCCTTGAAACCGAACGGGCCCGTTTTCCGCAATCACCCACAACTGGTAACAGTGGCGTCCAGCCGCCTTAATCCGGGCGAATTGGCTGCGTATTCGGTTGGTCGAGGACCATTTTTCGGCTAGTAGAGATCCGCAGGCCCGCACCACGGGCTCTCGAAGAATTGGGTACCAAGCATTGGCCACGGGGTATATGGCATCCATGATCGCAGTTCATGGAGCGGCGGGCTCGATCATCAAACGTATCAACGGCGTCAGGTCACAGATTCAATGGCGGCACAGCGTATGACGCTTGAACCACGCAAATCATTCAGGTTTTCCGGCTTCGCCGGAGCCGGACGGTCGCTGCGGCTGGCGGCAGGCCTGATTGCACTTGCGATACCCCTGAGCGGATGCGGCACCGGCGCGCTGTGGGACAAGTTCACCGCCAAGGACGACACCTTCAACGAGGAACCGGCGGACAAGCTCTATAATGAGGGCTTGTACCTGATGAACCAGCGCAAGGATAACAAGGCGGCGGCGAAGAAATTCGAGGAAGTCGACCGCCAGCATCCCTATTCCGACTGGGCGCGCAAATCGCTGCTGATGTCGGCCTATTCCTTCTACAATCAGGGCGATTACGACAGCTGCATCGGCGCGGCTACCCGTTACGTCACGCTGCATCCCGGCAGTTCGGATGCGGCCTACGCGCAATATCTGATTGCGGCCTCGCATTACGACCAGATCCCGGACATCTCCCGCGACCAGGGCCGCACCGAAAAGGCGATCGCGGCGCTGGAAGAGGTGATTCGCAAATACCCGACGTCCGAATACGCGAACTCCGCCAAGGCCAAGCTTGAGGGCGCCCGCGACCAGCTCGCCGGCAAGGAGATGGATGTCGGCCGCTACTACATGGAAAAGCGCGACTACACCGCCGCCATCAACCGTTTCAAGACGGTCGTGACCCGCTACCAGACCACCCGGCACGTCGAGGAGGCGCTGGCGCGGCTTACCGAGGCCTATATGGCGATCGGCATCGTCGGCGAGGCTCAGACGGCCGCCGCCGTGCTCGGGCACAATTTCCCGGACAGCAAGTGGTACAAGGACGCCTATAATCTCGTGAAGGGCGGCGGTGTCGAGCCGAGCGAGAACAAGGGTTCCTATATCTCCAGGGCCTTCAAGAAGATGGGGCTGGGCTGACAAGTCTGGGCTGATACCTCTGGGCTGATACCTCAGGGCTTGCAGCGTAAGCACATTCATCTTCTGTCCATAACGTGAACAAATATAGTACAAAACGCTCCCAAGATCTGCTAGTGATGTGTCGATTCTAACACCTGCAGAGTCGGCTCCCGGGCGGGGCCGGTGTCAGAACCTGACCAGTGGGAGTTGCCGTCACATGCTGGCGCGTCTGTCGATCCGTGACATCGTGCTGATCGCACGCCTCGATCTCGAATTTTCCCGTGGCCTTGCGGTGCTGACCGGCGAGACCGGTGCGGGCAAGTCGATCCTGCTCGACGCCTTTGCACTGGCGCTTGGCGGCCGCGGGGACGCCGGACTGGTGCGCCACGGCGCGGAGCAGGGGCAAGTGACCGCCACTTTCGACATCCGGAAGGGGCATCCGGCGACCAAGATCCTCGCCGACAATGGCCTGGACGATGCGAGTTCTCAAGGATCTTGCGAACTGATCCTTCGCCGTGTCCAGCTCGCCGACGGTCGCACCCGTGCCTTCATCAACGACCAGTCGGTCAGCGTGCAGACGCTGAAGGCCGTCGGCGCGACGCTGGTGGAGATCCACGGCCAGCACGACGAGCGCGCGCTGGTGGACGCCTCGACGCACCGGCAGTTGCTCGACGCCTTTGCCGGGCTGGAGAAGGAGGTCGCGGCGCTGGAGACGCTGTGGGAGGCACGGCGCACCGCCGTCACCGCACTCGACGCGCACCGCGCCAGCATGGAACGCGCCGCCCGTGAGGCGGACTATCTGCGCCATGCCTCCGACGAACTCCGCGCGCTGAAGCCGGAGGATGGCGAGGAAACCGCGCTGGCCGCGCGCCGCACCATCATGATGCAGGGCGAGAAGATCGCCAGCGACCTGCGTGAGGCGCAGGAGGCGGTCGGCGGTCCGCATTCCCCGGTGCCGGCGCTGGCGGCGGCCGTGCGCCGTCTGGAACGTCGCGCCGCCAATTCGCCCACCCTGGTCGAGCCGGCGGTGCGGGCGATCGATATCGCGATCAACGCGCTGGAGGAGGCCGACCAGCATCTCCACGCCGCGCTGGTTGCGGCTGACTTCGATCCCGCCGAACTGGAGCGCATCGAGGAGCGGCTGTTCGCGCTGCGCGCCGCGTCGCGCAAATATTCGACGCCGGTCGACGGACTGGCGGCGCTGGCTGCGAAGTTCGCGTCCGATGTCGCGCTGATCGATGCCGGTGCGAGCCGGTTGAAGAAGCTGGAAACCGCGGCCGCCGAGGCCGACGCGCGCTACGGCGCGGCGGCGGCAAAACTCTCCGCGGCCCGCAGCAAGTCGGCCGACAAGCTCAACAAGGCGGTCAGCGCCGAACTGGCGCCGCTGAAGCTCGAGCGTGCGAAGTTCATGACCCAGGTCGAGAGCGACGCCAACGCGCCGGGACCGCAGGGCATCGACCGTGTCGAATTCTGGGTGCAGACCAATCCAGGCACGAGGGCGGGACCGATCATGAAGGTCGCCTCCGGCGGCGAACTGTCGCGCTTCCTGCTCGCGCTCAAGGTGGTGCTGGCCGACCGCGGCTCGGCGCCGACGCTGGTGTTCGACGAGATCGATACCGGGGTCGGCGGCGCGGTGGCGGACGCCATCGGCTCGCGCCTCGCACGGCTTGCCGAGGGGGTGCAGGTGATGGCCGTGACGCATGCGCCGCAGGTCGCCGCGCGCGCCAGCCAGCATCTGCTGATTTCCAAGGACGCGCTCGACAGGGGCAAGCGCGTCGCCACCCGCGTCAACGCACTCGCCGCCGACCACCGCAGCGAGGAAATCGCCCGCATGCTGGCGGGCGCGGAGATCACCGCGGAGGCGAGGGCGGCGGCGAGGCGGTTGCTGCAGGCGGCGAGCTAGCGAGCCCTTCGTGCGCGGGCTTTGCAGCGTGCTGCTACGCGCCGGGCCGCTCCGGGGCGCGACCCCGCGACTTGGCTTCAGGGCCTGCTTCGTCGTATTTAATCTCTATGTCCAAGACCGCGAAAGCCAGAACCCCCGTTGAAATCGATAAGCTCACCAAGGCCCAGGCCAAGGTCGAGCACAAGCGGCTGTCGCTGGAGCTCGAGGCGCACAACGAGCGCTACTACCAGAAGGACGCGCCGACCGTTTCGGACGCCGCCTACGACGCGCTGCGCCAGCGGCTGGAGGCGATCGAGGCGAAATTTCCCGATCTCGTAACCACGGATTCGCCGACGCAGAAGGTCGGCGCCGCGCCGGCGCGCGGCTTTGCCAAGGTGCAGCACGCCGTTCCGATGCTCTCGCTCGGCAATGCCTTCAGCGACGAGGACGTCACCGAGTTCGTCGATCGCATCCGCCGCTTTCTCAAGCTCGATGCCGAGCATATTCCGGCGCTGGTGACCGAGCCGAAGATCGATGGCCTGTCGCTCTCGCTGCGCTACGAAAATGGCGAACTGGTGCGCGCGGCCACGCGCGGCGACGGGTTTACCGGAGAGGACGTCACCGCCAATGTTCGCACCATCAAGGACATTCCGCATGCGCTGAAAGGGCGAAACATTCCGGCCGCCTGCGAACTGCGCGGCGAAGTCTACATGCTCAAGAAGGACTTTCTCGAGCTCAACAAGAAGCAGGCCGAGGCCGAAGACACCGTGTTTGCCAACCCGCGCAACTCGGCGGCCGGCTCGCTGCGCCAGAAGGATGTCTCGATCACCGCGTCGCGGCCGCTGAAATTCTTTGCCTATACCTGGGGCGAACTGAGCGAGCGGCCGGCCGATACCCAGCACGGTATGCTGGCGTGGATGGACAAGGCCGGCTTTGCCGTCAATCCACTGACCACGCTCTGCAAGGATGTCGACGCGGTTCTTGAATTCTACAAGAAGATCGGCGAGGAGCGCGCCTCTCTCGGATACGATATCGACGGCGTGGTCTACAAGGTCGACCGGCTGGACTGGCAGGATCGTCTTGGCTTCGTCTCGCGCAGCCCGCGCTGGGCGATCGCGCACAAATTCGCGGCCGAGCAAGCGACGACGGTCCTCAACGGCATCGATATCCAGGTCGGCCGCACCGGCGCGCTGACGCCGGTGGCGCGGCTCGAGCCGGTCACCGTCGGCGGCGTCGTCGTCTCGAACGCGACGCTGCACAACGAGGACTACATCAAGGGTATCGGCAACGACGGCAATCCGATCCGCGACGGCGTCGATCTCAGGGTCGGCGACACCGTCGTCGTCCAGCGCGCCGGCGACGTGATCCCGCAGGTCGTCAGTGTCGTGATGGACAAACGGCCAAGCAGCGCAAAGCCCTACAGGTTTCCGGAGACGTGCCCGGTTTGCGGGAGCCACGCGGTGCGTGAGGAAGGCGAGGCGGTGCGCCGCTGCACCGGTGCGCTGATCTGCCCGGCGCAGGCGGTGGAGCGGCTGAAGCATTTCGTCTCGCGGCTGGCGTTCGATATCGACGGCCTCGGCGACAAGCAGATCCAGGAATTCTACGAGGATGGCCTCGTGATGTCGCCGGTCGATATCTTCACGCTGCAGAAGCGCGACGCGCGGTCGGCCAGCAAGCTGATGGCGCGCGAGGGCTATGGCGAAACCTCGGTGCGCAACCTGTTCAATGCGATCGACGCCCGCCGCTCGATCGACCTGCATCGTCTGATCTTCGCGCTCGGCATCCGACACGTCGGCGAGGGCAATGCCAAATTGCTGGCGCGGCACTACCACACGATCGAGAATTTTCGCGAGGCGATGCTGGCCGCCGCCAAGGGGACAAAGGACGAGGAGAACACCACCGAGGCCTATCAGGACCTCAACAATATCGGCGGCGTCGGTGAGATCGTGGCGGACGCGGTGGTGGAGTTCTTCGCCGAACCGCGCAATGTGAAGGCGCTCGGCGAACTGCTGCGTGAGATCGAGGTCAAGCCGGCCGAACAGCCGCGCAAAAGCTCGCCGGTTTCGGACAAGACCGTGGTGTTCACGGGCTCGCTGACCAAGTTCACCCGCGATGAGGCCAAGGCGATGGCCGAGCGCCTCGGCGCCAAGGTTGCGGGCTCGGTGTCGAAGAAGACGGATTATGTGGTGGCGGGTGAGGATGCGGGGTCGAAGCTGACCAAGGCGCGCGAGCTTGGCGTGGCGGTACTAACCGAGGATGAATGGTTGACGCTGATCGGGGAGTGAGGCGCGCGCTCTCTCCCACATGACGGCGTCGTCACCCGCCTTGTCCGCAATTGCGCACTGGGGCGGGTGACCCAGTATTCCGGAGGCGCTAGTGGTAGACCGAGAAGTCGCGGCGTATTGGATCCTCCGCCTTCGCGGAGGATGACGGCGGAGAGTGGGGCGCCAGCGTCGTACAACACCCTCACAGCATCCCGCTCTCTTCCTCCTCCGCCTTCTTGATCAACTCCTCGCTGACCACGACCGTCTGTCGCGGCACCAGAAAGAACATCGCCGACGCACAGGCGATCGAAAGCGCGAAGATCGCGGCCGTCAGCGGCAACGTGGTGGTGGAGTGGCCGCCGAGATAGGCGCCGAATTGCGAGACCAGTGCGCCAATGCCCTGCTGCAGAAAACCCATCGCGCCGGCGGCGGTGCCGGCGGCCTCGGGGCGGACGCTGATAGCGCCGGCGGCGGCGTTGTTCATCACGAAGGCGTTGGCGACCATCACGATCATCTGGGTGCCGAACAGCCACATCGGCGCCTGGTTGGTGCCGGTGAGGCTGAACACGAGGTTCAGAAGCGCGCCACCAAATTGCAGCGCCAGGCCGAACCAGATCAGCTTCTCCAGCGAATGGCGCGGCGCGAAGCGGACACAGAACAGGTTGCCGACGAGATACGCAAACCCGGTCGTGGCGAACCACGCGCCGTATTCGGCGGTGGTGCGGCCCATCTGCGTCACCACGATATACGGCCCGCCGCCCGCAAAGGTGAAGATGATCTGCGACGCCAGCACCTGGCACAGCACAAAGCCGAGAAAGGCACGGTCGCGGACCAGCTTGCCGATATCGCCGCGAAAGCTGCTGCTCGCAGCACGCTCGCGGCGTGTCTCGGGCAGCGCCAGCGCGATCAGGACCGCGACGCTGATCGAGGCGACGGTGATGAAATAGAAGATCGCGCGCCAGCCGAACGCGGTCTCCAGCAGGCCGCCGACCAGCGCGCTCAGCATCTGCGCGGTCATCATCACCCCGATGACGAGGCTGATCATCGAGCTGATGCGGTCGCGGCTATAGAGATCGCGGATGATGGCGCGGCTCACCACCATGCCGGTGGCGCCGCCGAGCGCCTGCAGGAAACGCGCGGCGATCAGTTGCGGCAGCGTCTGCGCCAGTGAACAGCCGATGCTGGCCGCCACCATCAGCCCCAGGCCCGCGAGCAGCACCTGACGGCGGCCGTACTTGTCCGACAGCGGTCCCATGATGAGCTGCGAGCAGGCGATGCCGACCATGTAGAGCGACACCGTCATCTGCGCGACCGAAATGTCGCCGCCGAACGTCGTCGCCAGCACCGGCAGCGCCGGCACCAGCATATACAGCGAGATCGGCGCGACGCCGGTCATGGCGACCAGCATCAGCAGCATGATCTTCGAGGTCGCAACGGCATCCGCCGCCGCGCCGGGCGGCTTGCCCGCGACGCCGTGCATTTAGTTCTGATCCCTGCTGGTTGAAGATTCTGGTTGGATCGCACTGTAGCGCGCAGGCTCGGGCCGGATAGGGATGTTTGAGCATGCCGCCATGCCGAATTGGGGAGGCGGGGCGCGTTTCGCTGCGCGAAAGCAGGCGGCCACTTCTGTAGCCCGTCATGAGCGCAGCGATATGCGGGACCGGCATCCCGCATGTCGCAAGCGCTCATGCAGGCAACGATCTATCTCTACGATCTTTCTCACCCTCCACGCGGAGAATGACGCCTAAAGCGGCAGCAGCGCTGCCGTCGCCTCGTCCAGCCACAGCCTGGTGGCGTTGTCGTCGAGATGCGGCCGCACCACCCGGTTGACGCGCCCGTGGTAGTCGTTGAGCCATTTCAGTTCGGTGGCGCTCAGCATGTTGACGTCGATCAGGCGGCGATCGATCGGCGCCAGCGTCAGCGTCTCGAACGCATTCACCGGTTTTTCCGCACCGGCGACATCGGCGCCGATGACGAGTTCGAGGTTCTCGATCCGGATGCCGTAGGTGTCGGTCTTGTAGTAGCCGGGCTCGTTGGAGAGGATCATGCCCCGCTTCAACGGCGCGGTGCCGAGTTTCGAGATCCGCGCCGGACCTTCATGCACCGACAGGTAGCTGCCGACGCCGTGGCCGGTGCCGTGCTCGAAATCGAGGCCGGCCTGCCATAGAAATTGCCGCGCAAAGGAATCGAGTTGCGCGCCGGTGGTGCCGTCGGGAAAGATCGCGCGCGCGATCGCGATGTGTCCGCGCAGCACGCGGGTGAAGCGGTCGCGCATCTCGTCGGTCGGCGTGCCGATCGCGATCGTGCGGGTGACGTCGGTGGTGCCGTCCTCATATTGCGCGCCGGAATCGACCAGCAGCAGATCGCCCGGCGCAATCCGCCGGTTGCTCTTGCGGGTGACGCGGTAATGCACGATCGCGCCGTTCGGCCCGGTGCCGGCGATGGTCGGAAATGAAACGTCCTTCAGCGCACAGGTCTGGCGCCGAAACGTTTCCAGCGCCTCGACGGTGTCGATTTCGGTCAAGGCGCCGGACGGCGCCTCGCGGTCGATCCAGGCGAGGAAGCGCGTCAGCGCCACCGCGTCGCGCTGGTGCGCGGTCCTGGTCCCATCGATCTCGGTGAGGTTCTTCACCGCCTTCAGCAGGCTGACCGGGTCGGCGCCGCGCAGCGGCTTGCCGCCGGCGCCCGCGATCAGGCGGCTGAGCGCGTCCGCGGCGGTGGCGCTGTCGAGCGCAATCGCAGCGCCGCCGCGCGCCAGCGCGGTGAGTTCGGGCACCAGCGCGTCGGGATCGCGCACGTCGGCCGATTGCTCGAGATGGTTGCGCGTCAGGTTGGAAAGCTTGCGGTGGTCGATGAAGACGGTAGGCCGACCGTCCTTCGGCACCAGCGCATAGGAAAGAGGCAGCGGCGTATACGAGACGTCGGCGCCGCGGATATTGAACGTCCAGGCCACCGCATGGCTGTCCGACAGCACCAGCGCCTCGGCCCCGAGCCTGTGGATCTCATGCCGGATCCGTTTGAGCTTTTCGGCCTCGATCTCGCCGGAAAATTGCACGCCATGGATCGAAACCGGGCCGAGCGGCGGGGCGGGACGCTCGGTCCACACCTGGTCCAGCGGGTTGCTGTCGACCGCGATCAGTTCGGCGCCCGCCCGCGCGCAGGCAGTGGCCAGCCGCTCGGCTGCCGTAGAAGTGTGCAGCCACGGGTCAAAGCCTAGGCGGTCGCCGGCCACAAGATGCTTGGCCAGCCAGTGTTCCGGCGGTGGATCGGCCAGCGGCTCGATGTGCCAGGCCTTGCGGTCGACCTGCTTGGCGGCCTGCAGCGTATAGCGGCCGTCGACGAAAACGGCGGCCTCGCGGGTCAGCACGATCGCCATGCCGGCCGAACCGGTGAAGCCGGTGAGCCACGCCAGCCGCTCTTCGGAAGGCGCGACATACTCGTTCTGCTGCTGGTCGGCGCGGGGCACCACGAATCCGGTCAGCTTCCGCCGCGCCAGCTCCTCACGGAACGCGGCCAGCCGCGCCGCGAGCGCGACGCCGCTTTCGGGTTCTTCGAATGTCTGGAAATGAGCTTCGAACATTGCGGCGTCACTTTATCGCGTTTTCGTGCAAAGTGGATACCGGCTTCGCGCGAAGAAACCGTGGCCGGTCAAGTTTTGGTGGAGCGGACCGCAGCGCGCCGGGTTCGACCACATTTTGGCATAATCCGTGCTTAATTATACCTGTCCACATGAGCCGGATGGAACGGTATTGCGGGGCTGGCCGTTGGCTTCAGCGTATTGGGAGGCTCGAGGAGTGTTTCAACTCAACGAAGAGGGGATGCACCATGCCTGTTTTCACGTTTGAGAAGATTTCGCCCCCGGCCGACCGCGGCCCGATTCCACCGGTCGCCAACAAGAAGCAGCGCGGTGTCATCGTCCAGATGCTGGACCGGTTTGCAGAAGCGCGGATCAAGCGCGCACAACGTGACGACGCGAAGGGCGTGCCGGCCCGCAATCCGCGCCGATTGCCCGAGTAGAAGCTCAGTTCACCTTGCGCAGCAGCAGGCTGCTCCAGCCTTCGATACGCAGGTGCCGCACCGGCACCAGCCCGCGGGCGCGATAGGCGGCGATGACGGCCGGCGCCTGAGGCGTCAGCAGTCCCGACAGAATGACTAAAGCGCCCGGCGCGAGGTGGCGCGCCATCGGTGCTGCCAGTTGCCGCAACGGATTGGCGAGGATATTCGCCAGCACCAGGTCGAACGGCGCGGCACCCGCAAATTGCGGCGCCGCGAACCCGGTGGCGCGGATCGCCTGCACCAGATGTCCTGCAACGTTGAGCCGAGCATTTTCGCGGGCGACCTGCACCGAGGGTGGATCGATATCGCTGGCCAGCACCTTTTCGTGCAGCGCCTTGGCCGCTGCGATCGCCAGCACGCCCGTACCGGTGCCGAGATCGAGCACGCGACGCGGCCGCCGGGACTTGAGGACAAGATCGAGCAATAGCAGGCAGCCGCGCGTGGTGCCGTGGTGGCCGGTGCCGAAGGCCAGCGCCGCCTCGATCTCGATGCCGAGCTTGTTGGCTGCGATCCGCTCGCGGTCATGCTGGCCATGGACGATGAAGCGCCCCGCGGGCACGGGAACCAGGTCTTCAAGGCTGGCCCTGACCCAGTCCCTGGCCTCGACCGTGTCGAACACGATGCCTGCGGCGATATCCGCGCCCGCGGCATTGGTAACCAGCTCGCGCAGCAGCGGCTGATCGGGCGGATCGGCAAAGTGCACCGTAACGTCCCATCGACCATCCGGCCGCTCGAACGCAGCCATCGCTGCCTCGCCCTCAAAAAAAATCTCGGTTAACACATCTACAACACCCTTGGCGGCGGTTTCATCGCCGACGGCGAAGCTGACACGGTAGGTAGGGGGCATCGAAGTCATTGAATAACCTGATAAAAACGAGTTGGAGAGTGGCCGCAAGCGCGCTTCGTTCGACTTTTAGCCAATTTCAGGTTGCAATATTCGCGAAAGTTGTACATTGCGCGTTAGGCCAACCTTAGATTCCTTTGCGTAGGTTTCCCCTAGGAACTACGGGGAAAGCCTGGGTTCCAGCAACATCAACCCAGGTCGAACAGTCATGAAAACGATCATCAAGTCATTCCTGAAGGACGAATCCGGCGCCACGGCCATCGAGTACGGCCTGATCGCCGCAGGTATTTCGGTCGCGATCATCGCGGCCGTCAACGGTCTCGGCGGCAAGATCAACTCGAACTTCGTGGCGATCAGCAGCTCGCTGAAGTAACGGCCCTTCCAGGGGGGTTTGGGACCGGGCGCGACGCGCGCCCGGTCCCTTTTATTTTGCGCGGCGTTGGTACAGTGATGTCTGCCTTTTATCCACAGGCTGCGGAGCATTGCCGACCCCGTCATACACATTCGATACCGGCTTTTTCCACAGTCGCGCCGGCGGGTTTACGACAGTTTATCCACAGGCTGTTCTCGCCCTTGTCCACCGGTTCTGCACGCGCTGCGTCCCGGCCGATCACCGCAATGGGTGATCCCGAAAAAAATTATGTGGGTTAACGCATCTACAACATCCTTGGCCCCGCGCGCCGACAGCAAAGTTGGCGCGAGATGTGGAGGGTATGGAAAGGTCTTTGAACGCCCTGCAAACTGGAAAGAGAAGCCGCGCTTCTCTCGATTTTGAGCCAATTGCAGTTGAAATATCCTCAAAAGTTGTCCGTCGTGCGTTAGTTCGACTTTAGATTTCCGGACCTAGGTTCCCTCCAGGAACTGGGGCCAAACCCGGGTTCCGAAAATTTGAACCCAGGTTGGAGCAGCCATGAAATCGATCTTTGAGTCATTTCTTCGCGACGAATCCGGCGCCACGGCCATCGAGTATGGCCTGATCGCTGCAGGTATTGCGGTCGCGATCATCGCCGCCGTCAACGGCCTCGGCGGCAAGCTTAACTCGAACTTCGAGGCCATCAGCAGCTCGCTGAAGTAATAGTCCATTTCGAGGGGCTTTCGGGACCGGGCGCGCTGAGCGCCCGGTCTCTTTTTTATTGTGTGCCGGCGTTGGTGTTGGCGATTCACACACCGTCCACCGCGCTTTGGCAGCTTGCAGAAATCCCGGCCAATGCCCGTGTTATCCAAACAGCGCGCGGTGATCGCCCAGGATGGCACGCGCTGCGTTGTGGCCGGGGGCACCGGTGACGCCGCCGCCAGGGTGGGCGCCTGAGCCGCAATGGTACAGCCCTTTTAGCGGTCCGCGGTAATCGGCATGGCCCAGCATCGGCCGCGCCGAGAACAACTGGTTCAATGTCAGCGCGCCGTGAAAAATGTCGCCGCCGAGCAGGCCGAACTGCCGCTCAAGGTCAAGCGGCGACAATATCTGACGGCCGATCACACTGGCCGCAAAGCCCGGCGCGAACTTGTCGACGGTCGAGACCATGAGGTCGGCGACTTCCTCGCGATGATCGTCCCAGGATCTTCCATCCGGCAGCTCCGGCGCGACATGCTGGCAGAACAGGCTCGCGACATGCTGGCCCTGCGGCGCCAGCGACGAGTCCAGCGTCGAGGGGATCAGCACTTCCACCACGGGTGCGCGGCTCCAGCCGTACTCGCGTGCGTCCTGCCAGGCGCGATCCATATAGCCGAGGCTCGGCGCCAGGATGATGCCGGCGGTGAGGTGATCGCCTTCGCCGGGCAGCGCGGCGAAGGAGGGCAGGGCGTTGAGCGCGACGTTCATGCGGAACGTGCCAGAACCGTTACGCCAGCGCGCGATCCGCGCCAGAAATTCCGGCGCCAGCGCGCCTGACGGCATCAGCCGCGTATACAGCAGTTTCGGATTGACGCCGGAGACGACATATGTCGCGCGGATGGTTTTGCCGTTGTCGAGGATAACGCCAATGGCGCGGCCGCCCTCGACGATCACCTCGCGCACGCCTGCATCCGTTTTAATCTCGGCGCCGGCCCCGCGCGCCGAGTGCGCCATCGCCTGCGTGATCGCGCCCATGCCGCCGATCGCGTGACCCCAGACGCCCTTCTTGCCGTTCACTTCGCCGAACGCGTGGTGCAGCATCACATAGGCCGAGCCGGCGGCGTAGGGGCTGGCGTAATTGCCGACGATAGCATCGAAGCCGAACAGCGCCTTCACCAGTTCGTTCTCGAAACGCTCGTCCAGCATGTCGCCGGCCGAGCGCGTGAACAGGTCGAGCAGGTCGCGCTGCTGCTCCAGCGAGAGCTTGCGCAGGATGCCGGCCGTGCCCATCGCGTTGATGGCTTCGCGGATCGCGCCGATGCCAAACCCCTCGACGAGGTTCGGCGGCGGGCGCAGCACGAACTGCCGCAGCACGTCGGCGATGGCCTCCAGCTCGCGCGAGAAGGCGTCGATGGTGGCGGCATCGCGTTCGCTGAGCTTTGCCACCGATTGCCTTGTGCGGCCTTCGCCGGTCAGGAGATAGCTGCCATCGGGGGCGGGCAGGAAATTCTGCGCACGGCGCTCCACGACGCGCAGGCCGTGTTCGGCGAGTTTCAGGTCGGCAATGATCTGGGGATTGAGCAGGCTGACCGTATAGGCGGCCACCGAGTTGCGAAAACCCGGATGGAATTCCTCGGTTACGGCAGCGCCGCCGACCACCTTGCGGCGCTCCACCACTTTGACGCGCAGGCCGGCCATCGCGAGATAGGCGGCGCAGGTGAGGCCGTTATGGCCTGCCCCAATGATGACAACGTCGGTCTCGTTCATGTCCGCTTCAGCTTCAAAAAGGTTTCATCGGCAAGCGCGCGACGCGCCCTGTCCGTGCTTTCTTATCCCGCATTGCTCGCCGTGTCGCCCTGTGCTCCATTGCGCGCTTCCGGTGGCCCCGCCGGAGATCCCGCCGCCGGTGCCCGCCGGTTTCTTGCCGGAGTTTTGATGATTTCTCCCGATCTGTCCGCTACCGCGGACCTGCCCTCCGAGCGCCGGAACCGGCTGGTCCTGATCGTCTATACCGCCGCGATCTTCGTCAGCGCGCTGCTGTTGTTCTCGGTGCAGCCGCTGTTCACCAAGATGGTGCTGCCGCGGCTCGGCGGCTCGCCCGCGGTGTGGTCGGTGGCGATGGTATTCTTCCAGTCGCTGCTGCTCGGCGGCTATGCCTATGCGCATTTTCTCATGCAGCTCCGCAACCGCGCGATCCCCGTGGCGATCCACCTGGTGCTGCTCGCTGGCGCAATGCTGACGCTGCCGCTGTCGATCTCGAGCGGGTGGGGCGATCCGCCGACTTCGGGCTATGCGCTGTGGCTGCTCGGCCTGTTTGCGGTGTCGATCGGGCTGCCGTTCTTCGCGCTCGCCGCCAACAATCCGCTGCTGCAGGCCTGGTTTGTCCGCACCGGCCACCCCAACGGTCCCGATCCGTACTTTCTCTACGCGTCCTCCAATATCGGTAGCTTCCTGGCGCTGTTGTCCTACCCGGTCCTGCTGGAGCCGATGTTCACGCTGCGCACGCAGAACCTGATCTGGACCGGTGGCTATGGCTTGCTGATCGTGTTGATCGCGAGCTGCGGCATGTTGCTGCTGCGCTCGCCGGCGAAGGCGGCGGAATTGAACATGCCGGCCGACGAGGGCGATGCGGCGGCCCCATCGTGGATTCTGCGCGCCCGCTGGATCTTCCTGGCCGCCGTGCCGTCGGGACTGCTGATCGCGGTCACCGCGCATATTTCCACCGACGTCGCCGCTGCGCCCCTGCTGTGGGTGTTGCCGCTATCGCTCTATCTGTTGACCTGGGTGCTGGTGTTCCAGTCGCGGCCGCTGCTGCCGCACAAATGGATGTTGCTGGCGCAGCCTTTGGCGATCGCCGGCGTCGTGGTGCTGCTGGCATTCGGCGGCGAGCAGAATCTGCTGCTGACGCTCGGCGGACACCTGATCTGTTTCTTCGTGATCGCGATGGCCTGCCATGGCGAACTGGCGCGCACCCGGCCGGCGGCAAGATATCTCACCGGTTTTTATGTCGCGCTGTCGTTCGGCGGCATGGTCGGCGGCCTGTTCGCGGGGCTGATCGCGCCGTTCACCTTCTCATGGATCGCGGAATATCCGATTCTTCTGGCGCTGGCGGCGCTGTGCCGTCCGTCCGGCAACGAACGCCTGCCGCGCTGGAGCGCATGGTATTGGCCGTTCCTCGCCGTATTGGCGGTCGCGCTGATCGCACCGACCTATGCGAACACCGGAAAACTGTTCATCTGGCTCGACACCAACCGGGTCTGGGTGATCGGCGCGGTCGGCGTGCTCTCGGCGCTGCTGGCGCTCGGCTTCAACGCCGATCGCTGGAAGATATTTGCGACCGTCGCCGTCGCGCTGCTGCTGTTGCGCGCGTATCCCTCGGACGAGGGCCGGGTCGAAACGGTGCGCAGTTTCTTCGGCGTGCACAAGATCGTGGTGACGCCGAACGGCCAGTATCACGTGCTGATGCACGGCACCACGATCCACGGTGCCGAGAAATTCAAGAATGACGACGGCACGCCGGTGAAAGGCCAGCCGGAGCCGATCACCTATTACCACAGGGATGGCGGCATCGGTCAGGCGATCGCGGCGATCCGCGAGCGCAAGGGAACGCCGCTGCGCGTCGCCGTCATCGGTCTCGGCTCCGGCACGCTGGTCTGCGCTGCCGAGCCCGGCGAGGAGTGGAAGTTCTTCGAAATCGACCAGACGATGGTCGATACGGCGCGCGACCCGAAATACTTCACCTACATCCAGGTCTGCGAGCCCAACCTGGAGCCCGTGATCGGCGATGCGCGGTTGACCTTCGCCCGCGAGCCCGACGGGGTCTACGACCTGATCATCGTCGATGCCTATTCATCCGATGCGATCCCGATCCATCTGGCGACCGAGGAGGCGATGGAGATCTACAAGTCCAAGCTCGCGCCGCAGGGCGCGGTCGTGATGCACGTCTCCAACCGGCATCTCGAGCTTTCGAGCGTCGTCGTCGGCATCGCCGACGCCAACGACATGAAGAGCTGGGTCTATGACGAGGATTCCGGCCGCGATAGTGAATACATCTTCTCGACCTCTGTGGTGACATCGGCGCGCGAAGAGGCCGACGTCGGCAAGCTGGCGTCGTCGGGTAAATGGGCATTGACCGAGGCCGAGGATCACCAGCGGGTCTGGACCGACGATTATTCCAACGTGCTGGGCGCGGTGTGGCGGCGGCTCAGACGCGGCGAGGAATAGATGATGTGGGCTCCGAGAGCCCCGATGTTTCGAGCGGTCCCTGTCATTCGAGGCGGACTTCTTCCTCATCGCGAACCGCAGCGGGCTTGTCCGATGGTTTCGCCGTACCGGCCTCGAATTGCGTGAACGCTTCCAGCGCGTGGCTTGCGTACATTACCGATGGACCCGCGCCCATATAGATCGCCATCCCGAGCGTCTCGCTCACCTCTTCCTTTGTGGCACCCTGTTCCACGCACGCCTTGACGTGGAAAGCGATGCAATCGTCGCATCGCACCGCGACCGCGATGCCGAGCGCGATCAGTTCCTTGGTCTTGGCATCCAGCGCCTTCGAAACCGTCGCCGCTTTCGCAATGCCCGCGAACGCCTTCATGACATCGGGCGCGGCTCCGCGAAGGCTGCGCAGCAGAGCGCTCAAATCGGTGGTCTCTTGCGGCCAATTGGTCATCGATTTTGCCTTTGTGGTTGACTGACATGATATAATCAGCGGTGTGATGGCCGGCGTTGCGATGGATCAAGGGTGCATTCGACATTCGATGCGCAAAAGCGCGCCGCTATGATTCACGCGCGGCTGGCAACGATAGGGAAGCCTGGTATGGACAACTTTACTCCCGTCTCGGCCGCGATCGGTGGTGCGCTGATCGGGCTTTCCGCTGTCCTGCTGATGTTGTCGACCGGCCGGATCGCCGGCATCAGCGGCATCTTCGCCGGCCTGCTGAATGTGCGCGGCGAAGACAAGAGCTGGCGGATCGCTTTCCTCGCCGGGCTTATTCTCGCTCCCGTTCTCGCCGGCCTGATCGGCTACGGCATGGCGCAGCCTGCCTTGCCGTCGAACTGGACGTTCATTGCCGTGGCGGGACTGCTGGTCGGGTTCGGCACCCGGCTCGGCGGCGGCTGCACGTCCGGTCACGGCATTTGCGGAATAGCCGGGCTGTCGCCGCGCTCCGTCGCCGCCACGGTTATCTTCATGGTGATGGCGATCGTCACCGTGGCGGTCACGCGCCACGTATTGGGAGGTTGAGCCATGCGGATCATCGCCCCCTTGTTGTGCGGCCTGATCTTCGGCGCGGGTCTGCTGATTTCAGGCATGGTGCAGCCGGCCAAGGTTTTGGCCTTTCTGGATATCTTCGGTGCATGGGATCCGAGCCTCGCCGTGGTGATGGCCGCGGCGCTCGCGGTGTCGGTGCCTGGTTTCAGGCTGGCCGATCGCGGCGCGCGGCCGTGGTTTGCCGGCCAATATTTTCGGCCGGGCAAATCAGGCATCGATCTGCCACTGGTGGCGGGGGCCGCGCTGTTCGGAATCGGATGGGGCCTCGTCGGCCTGTGTCCGGGGCCGGCGCTGGAAAGCATCGCCAGCCTGTCGCCCGGCATCATCGTTTTCGTCGGCGCGATGGCGGCGGGGATGATGGCTCACGACGTCTGGCAACAGCGGCGGCCGAACGCCCAACGCGATCGGCAGCTCGCGGGCGCGACGGACGGTTGAGACTGCGGCCGGAGATCAATCCAGCCGCATCAAAGTCCCGGCTAGTTGAACAGCCCGCGCGGCTGATAGGTTTGCAGCGGCTGGTAGTAGTAGCCCTGCGGGGCCGGCACGTAGCCGCGGTTGTCGTAATATTGTTGCTGCGGCTGCTGCTGATAGGCTTGGGTGTCGTAGCTGCGACGGCTCGGCGGGGCCGGATAACGCGCCTCGTTGGAAGAACCGTCGGCGGGATAGATATAGCCATCGTCGGCGCGCGCCTGGGTCTGCGGCACGACGCGCTGAGTCGGCGGCGTAATCACCGTGGGATCGCCGGCAGCGTCGTATTGCTGTTCGTATTGCGGCAGCGGCGCGCGGCGGGCCACGGCGGTGTTGACGCGCGGCCGCGGATTGCGCGCCAGCGCCACCTGCGACGAGCCTGACAGCGTCACCGTGGTGTTGAGCACGCCTTGCTCCTTCACCAGCGCGAACAGTTTTGCGGCATTCTCGCGCGACAGCCGCACGCAGCCATGCGACGCCGGCGAGCCGAGGCGGTTGACGGAGTCGGTGCCGTGAATGGCGTGGCCGAGCTTGGTGAAAAACACCGCGTGCGGCATCGGCGCTTCGTCGAATTCCTTGGAGTAGTGGTCCTCCTCCATCCGGAACGCGCGGAAACTGCCGTTCGGCGTTTCGTAGGACGGTAGCCCCGACGACACCGGCCAGCGATACGTCTCGACGCCATCGACGGCGACGGTCATCTGCTGGTTGTCCTTGTCGACGGTGATGGCGACTTTGGCCTGGGCGGCGCCCGATGCAAACAGCGTCAGGGCGGTAACGGCGATGAGGAAGGAACGCATTTTACCTTTGGCCTCCAGGCCTTTGAGCTAAGCTGCCGGCTCTCTCCGTCCCCGGCCCACACTATGCCGCGAAACCGGTACTGGTTCCAGAAACAGCACGGGTAATCGTTAACGCCTGCCGCGGCACAAACAAGGCCGCAGCACGGCGCAACCGGCGGCAAAGTGCTGACATTTTCGCGAGTGGGAGCGTATCCGTAGTATCCGTAGCCCGGATGAGCGGAGCGATATCCGGGGACGGTGTTCGCGAAATGGAATAGCCGTGCGTTTGTGAGCACTGTTCCCGGGGTCGCTTCGCTCGCCCGGGCTACAGCACTACAGCACCATCAGTTCTTCAGCCGGTATCCGGTGCGGAAGATCCACCACACCAGCACCATGCAGATGACGAGGAAGCCGATCGTCATGCCGAGGCTCAGCGCGACGCTGACGTCGGCGATCTCGTAAAAGCTCCAGCGGAACCCCGAGATCAGATAGACCACCGGATTGAGCAGGGTGATGGTGCGCCAGCCCGATGGCAGCATGTTCACCGAATAGAAGCTGCCGCCGAGGAAGGTCAGCGGCGTGACCACCAGCATCGGGATCATCTGCAGCTTCTCGAACCCGTCGGCCCAGATGCCGATGATGAAGCCGAACAGGCTGAAGGTCACCGCGGTCAACACCAGGAAGGTCAGCATCCACCAGGGATGCATGATGTGCAGCGGCACGAACAGCGCCGCGGTGGCGAGGATGATCAGGCCCAGGATGATCGACTTGGTCGCCGCCGCGCCGACATAGCCGATCACGATCTCGTAATAGGAAATCGGCGCCGACAATATTTCGTAGATGGTGCCGACGAATTTCGGGAAATAGATCCCGAACGAGGCGTTGGCGATGCTCTGCGTCAGCACCGACAGCATGACCAGTCCCGGCACGATGAAGGTGCCGTAGCTGACGCCCTCGACTTCCGTGATGCGCGAGCCGATCGCGGCGCCGAACACCACGAAATAGAGCGAGGTGGAGACAACCGGCGAGACGATGCTCTGCAGCAGCGTGCGCCAGGTGCGGGCCATTTCGAACAGGTAGATGGCGCGGATTGCACGATAGTTCATGGCGCTTTCACCAGGCTGACGAAGATGTCTTCGAGTGATGACTGCCTTGTGTCGAGGTCCGAGATGCGAATGCCGGCATTGCGGAGGTCATTGAGCAGGCTGGTAATGCCGGTGCGGTCGCCCTTGGTGTCGTAGTCGTAGATCACCGCGTGGCCCTCGTCGGCCAGTTCGAGATTGTAGGGGGCGAGCGCGGCGGGGATTGCATCGATCCGGCTCTGCAGATGCACCTTCAGCTCCTTCTTGCCGAGCTTCTGCATCAGTCCGGCCTTGTCCTCGACCAGAATGATCTCGCCCTTGTTGATGACGCCGATGCGGTCGGCCATCTCCTCGGCTTCCTCGATGTAATGCGTGGTCAGGATGATGGTGACGCCGGCGGCCTGCAGCGTGCGCACTACCTCCCACATGCCCTTGCGCAGTTCGACGTCGACGCCCGCGGTCGGCTCGTCCAGGAACAGGATCTTCGGCTCGTGCGACAGCGCCTTGGCGATCATCACGCGGCGCTTCATGCCGCCGGAGAGCGTGATGATCTTTGAATCCTTCTTGTCCCACAGCGACAGGTCCTTGAGCACCTTTTCGATGTGCGCCGGGTTCTTCGGCTTGCCGAACAGGCCGCGGCTGAAGCTGACGGTGGCCCACACGGTTTCAAAGGAGTCGGTGTGCAGTTCCTGCGGCACCAGCCCGATCATCGACCGCGCGGCGCGATAGTCCCGGTTGATGTCGTGGCCTGCCACCGTGACGCTGCCCTCGCTCAGATTGGCGATGCCGCAGATGATGCTGATCAGCGTCGTCTTGCCTGCGCCGTTCGGCCCGAGCAGCGCAAAGATCTCGCCGGACTTGATGTCCAGATTGATGTTGTTCAGCGCCTTGAACCCGGAGCCGTAGGTCTTCGAGAGATTGGAGACGGATATGATGGATGGCATCGCGAGCATGGCAGTCTGAAATGAAAGGTGGCGCGTCGAGGCGGCGCATCGGCCGGGTCGAGGCGGAGGATGGGTGGGAACCGGGAGATAGGAACGCTGTGCCGCTTGTTCAATCGCGCGGGGAAAAATTATAGCCTTTAAGCCCGCGCTACGAAACTATCGACCACCTTCTTCTCGCCGGCTTTCTCGAACGCGATCGTGAGCTTGTTGCCGTCGATCTTCACCACGTTGCCGTAGCCGAATTTCTGGTGGAAAACGCGGTCATCGAGCGAGAATTCGGAAACGGTGCCGGTGGATTTCGCGACCAGCTCGCCTTCGATCACCATCGGGCCGCGCTTGGTGCGCGAGAAGCCGCCGCCCGAGAAGGTATCGCCCCGCGAACCTGAATGATCGCTGCCTGAAAATGGCGACTGGTTTTCCTCAAAGCCGCCGCGGGCCTGTCCGCGGCCGCCCTGTTGGCCGCGGTTGCGGTTGGCCTGCGCGCGCTGCCAGCCCGGCGTCTCGTAGCTGGAGCCGAAGGATTCGACGTTGTCGAAGCGCGACGGGCCGTAGCCGCCGCTACCACCCCAGCCGGAGCCACCCTTGGATTCCGTGATCTCGACGTTGGCCGACGGCAGCTCGTCGAGAAAGCGCGACGGCATCGTGGTCGACCACGTGCCGTGAATGCGGCGGTTGGTGGCGAAATAGAGCTTGGCGCGGCGGCGCGCACGCGTGAGGCCGACATGGGCGAGGCGGCGCTCTTCCTCGAGGCCGGCGCGGCCCTGTTCGTCGAGCGTGCGCTGGCTCGGAAACAGGCCTTCTTCCCAGCCGGGCAGGAACACGTTGTCGAATTCGAGCCCCTTGGCCGAATGCAGCGTCATCAGCGACACGGCCTCGTCCGCGGCGCCGCCGTCGCGGTCCATCACCAGCGAGATATGTTCGAGAAAGCCTTGCAGGTTCTCGAACTCTTCCATCGAGCGCACGAGTTCCTTGAGGTTGTCGAGCCGGCCGGCGGCGTCGGCCGAGCGGTCCTTCTGCCACATCTCGGTATAGCCGCTCTCGTCGAGCACGATTTCGGCGAGTTCCGTATGCGAAGTCACCTCGCGCTGTGCGCGCCAGCGGTCGAAATGCAGGATGAGATCGCGCAAGCTGCCGCGCGCCTTCGGCTTCAGCTCGTCGGTCTCGACCACGGCACGCGCCGCCTCGAACAGCGGAATGCGGCGCTTACGGGCGTGGTCGTGCAACATCTGCACGGTGGCGTCGCCGAGCCCGCGCTTAGGGACGTTGACGATGCGCTCGAAGGCGAGGTCGTCGGCGGGCGAATTGATCACGCGCAAATACGCCAGCGCATCGCGGATTTCGGCGCGTTCGTAAAACCGCGGGCCGCCAATCACGCGATAGGGCAGGCCGAGCGTCACAAAACGATCTTCGAATTCGCGCATCTGGAACGAGGCCCGCACCAGGATCGCGACCTCGTTGAGGTTTTCGCCCGCGCGCTGCAGTTCCTCGATCTCCTCGCCGATGGCGCGCGCTTCCTCTTCCGAATCCCAGGAGCCGGTGACGGTGACCTTTTCGCCGTCGACATCCTCGGTGCGCAGCGTCTTGCCGAGCCGGCCTTCATTGTGTGCGATCAAATGCGAGGCGGCGGCGAGGATATGGCCGGTGGAGCGGTAATTGCGCTCCAGACGGATGACCTTGGCGCCGGGAAAATCGTGCTCGAAGCGCAGGATGTTGTCGACCTCCGCGCCGCGCCAGCCATAGATCGACTGATCGTCGTCGCCGACGCAGCAGATGTTTTTGAGGGGGGCGGAAGGTGCGATCTTCTCCCTCTCCCCGTCCTTTACGGGGAGAGGGTCGGGGTGAGGGGCTGCCTCCACGAGCTCAGCGCGGGGAGACTCCCCCTCACCCGGATTGCTTTGCAATCCGACCTCTCCCCGCAAGCGGGGCGAGGTTAGATCCCCCGGGATCACCGCCGAGAGCGGCACGCCCGGCCGCGACGGGGCCTGCGACAACAGCCGCAGCCACAGATACTGCGCGACGTTGGTGTCCTGATATTCGTCGACCAGAATGAACTTGAACCGGTTCTGGTACTGCCGCAGCACGTCGGGATGCTCGCGAAACAGCCGGATGTTCTCCAGCAGCAGATCGCCGAAATCGGCGGCGTTGAGGATCTTCAGCCGCTCCTGGTAACTCGCATAGAGCTTGCCACCCTTGCCGTTGCCGAACATCGCGGCTTCGCCTGCCGGCACCTGCGCCGGCGTCAGCCCGCGGTTCTTCCAGCCGTCGATCACCCCGGCGAGCATGCGCGCCGGCCAGCGCTTGTCGTCGATGTTCTCGGCCTGCAGCAGCTGCTTGAGCAGCCGGACCTGATCGTCGACATCGAGCACGGTGAAATTGGATTTGAGCTGCACCAGTTCGGCGTGGAAACGGAGGATACGGCCGCCGATCGAGTGGAAGGTGCCGAGCCACGGCATGCCTTCCACCGCCTGGCCCAGCATCTGGCCGAGCCGGAGCTTCATCTCGCGCGCCGCCTTGTTGGTGAAGGTCACCGACAGGATTTCCTGCGGCCGCGCCCGGCCCTGGCTCAGAATGTGCGCGATCCGGGTGGTCAGCACGCGGGTTTTGCCGGTGCCGGCGCCGGCCAGCACCAGAACCGGCCCATCCAGCGTCACGACCGCGTCGCGCTGCTCCGGATTGAGCCCGTTCAGGTATTGCGGACCCGCCGCCGCCCGCGCACGCGCGGCGATGCCGCCAGCCGCGGGCTGGTGCTCGGGGACGTCGCGATGGGGCAGTTTGCTCGGCTCGGTCATGCTCGAATCGTCTTGGCCCCACGATGGCACCGTGAGGCGGATAAGGGGAGCCTTCATAGCAGGGATTAAGGGCCATATAGGGCCTGTCCGGTCGTTTTGACAGGTTTTATCCCGGCGCTTTTGCAGTCCGGATTTCGGGACAGGCCCGCGATTTTGTTCCGCCCGAATCGTGAAATTTCGGGGTTTCCCACGCCGGAACCTTCGTTTTCGCGCTGAATTGTTCAGTCAGTCGGTGCGCGACACTGCAGTCGCCGTCGTCGCGAGAGCAACAGACAATCGAGGTGGTGTCATGCTGAGCTGGGTCGTTACGTTTCTGGTCGTCGCGTTGATCGCGGGTATTCTGGGCTTCGGGGGCGTCGCCGGCGTCTCCATCGAAATCGCCAAGGCGATCTTCTTCATCGCCATCGTCCTGTTCCTGGTCTCGGCGGTGGTCGGGCTGGTGCGCGGACGAGGCAACGCTTAGCGCAAGCCGCTGAATTGATATTGGGGCGGTGACGGCTGAATCGGCCGTTGCCGCCCCGATATTTTTTGACGGCCGTCAGCGCTTGACGATGACGATCTCCAGATACTCGCTCGGCAGCACCATGGTGCCATCCTCGGCGCGGTTCATCGAGGCGATCAGTTTCAGGATATCGTCGGCGAGGCGGCGCTGGTTGGTTTCATCAAGTGCGGCAAAGGCTTTCAGCGTCGGGCCATAGTAGGTCCTGAACACGTCGAGAAAGTGCATCGGCGAACGGTAGCGGAACGTGAATTGACGCCGCTCGGTCTTGATGGAAGCCGCGGACGTGTCAAACATCTCCGTGATGCGCGCCTGCGTTCCCCACAGCGCCGGCGATTTCGCGCCGGCCGGCGGCGGCAGGTACTTGCCGAGCGTCTTGAACAACTGCCCGATAAAGCCCTCCGGAGTCCAGTTGGCGAGGCCGATCTTGCCGCCGCTCTTGCATACCCGCATCAGCTCGGCGGCTGCGCGGTCCTGATCCGGCGTGAACATCACGCCGAAGGTTGAGAGCACGGCGTCGAATGTCGCGTCGCCGAAGTCGAGCGCTTCCGCATCGGCTTCCCTGAACTGGACCGACAGGCCTTCCGCCGTGGCACGCGCGCGGCCGCGTTCGAGCAGGCTCGGTACATAGTCGGTCGAGGTCACCTCGCACCAGCGGCGCGCGGCGGCGAGCGTCGCATTGCCGTTGCCGGCGGCGACGTCGAGCACCTTCTGGCCGGCCCGGAGGTCGAGCGCCTCGCACAGCTCCTCGCCGACGATCTGCAGTGTGGTGCCGACAATGGCATAGTCGCCGGACGACCAGGCGCCGTGCTGCTTGGTCTTGAGGGCGGAAAGGTCGATCTGGCCGGATTGTTCGGTCTTGACGGCAGTGGATGTAACCATGTGCTTGCTCCTTGAGGCGTGGATCTGACGGTGGGGCGCCATCCGGGCTTAGGCCGGGGGAGCTTCAGACGCCTATCCACTTCGCGACACGGCTATCCCGATCGTGAACCTTTCGGCCGATCCGGGGACCTACAACCAGGGACCTTCGGAGTTGCGGATGATTACCAGTCAGGACATTTCGTCGGCGACGTCGCCGGTGCCCCGCGGGGTCAGGCGCGCGTTGGATGCAATGCGTGGCAATCTCGGCCGCAAATGGCGGCTGACGGAATTGGCTGCCATTGCCGGCACTTCCGGCCGGACCTTGCAACGCCAGTTCCTGAGCTTTATCGGCAAGACCCCGCGCGCCGCGCTGCGTGAGATCGGGCTCGAATGCGCCCGGCGCGAGCTGTTGCAGGGGACGCCCGGCGTCAGGATCATGGACGTGGCGCTGCGCTGCGGCTTTCCGCATTTCGGGCGATTCTCGATCGCGTACCGCCGTCGCTACGGCGAGACACCATCGCAGACGCTGACGCGGCAGGCCGCCTTTACCGCCTCGCTCGGCCGAATGCCCCCCATGCTTGTGCCGGCCCGGGACCGGCCGGCAATGGCGTTCGGGCCAATCGAGGCGTCGGTGGAAAATCGCGAGATGGCTGCCGATCTGGCCGACGATCTCGTCGCTGCACTGACCCGCGCCGGGATTTCGGTCGTCACCGGGACGCGGGTGGCCCGCCATCTCCTGACCGCCGCGATCAGGGGCACGGGCGTCCACACCCAGCTCGTCGTCAGGCTGATCGACACCGAAACCGGCCGCCAGCTCTGGGCACATCGCGCCGATGGCGTCCTGCGCGACGAAACGGCAAGTGGCGAACATCTTGCGGCCCGGATCGCGGCGGCGCTGCAGCCAAGTCTGCGGTTGGCCGAGATCGATCACGCGCTGCGAAAACCTGTGGCCTGCCTCGGCGCTTACGATCTCGCACTTCGCGCCATGCCCGGCGTTCTCTCCCTTGACGCCAACGGTAATGCCCGCGCGCTGGAACTGCTCGATCGCGCGCTGCAGATGGACCCGGACCATCCCCTCGCGACCGCGCTTGCCGCCTGGGCGCATGTTCAGCGTGTCGTCTATCATTTCACGTCCGCGCCCTCGCCGGAGCGTGCGCGAAGCCTCGAACTCGTGCACAAGGCGAGGACCCTGAGCAACGACGCCGCGGTGCTCGCCATCCTGGGCAATGCGCTGTCGCTGCTCAACGAGTTCGATGCCGCCGATCTCGTCACGCGCAAGGCGTTGGCGATCGACGGCGGATCGGCATGGGCCTGGAGCCGCGGCGGATGGATCGACGTCTACAAGGGCGATCCGCAATCCGCCGTCGAGCGCTTCAAGATCGCGCTCGACCTTGCGCCGCACGATCCGCTGGCATTCAACAGCATGGTTGGAATCGGCTGCGCGCTTTTCACCGCCGGTCAATATGCCGAAGGCGCCCGCTGGCAGGAACGGGCGCTGGCCGAGCATCCGTCGTCGATCTGGGTGCATCGGACGCTTTGTCCGGCCCATGTGCTCGCCGGGCAGGTGCCGCAGGCCCGCCGCAGCCTCGACGCGCTGCGGCAGCACTATCCCGATCTCACGGTATCGGAAGTGCAGCAGGGCATGCCGCCGCTGCCGCCGAGCCAGTGCGATCTGGTGGTCGGCGCGCTGCAGGAGGCCGGGCTGCCGGCCTGAACAGTCGTTACGTTATTTTTTCGGCATCGCCACCGTGCGGCCGATCCCTTCGGGCCGCGGCACGGCGGCATGCGACGCCACCACCGCCTCGATGCGTTCGCGAATGTCCGGCGGGAACGGCGCCACCTTGCGTGCCTTCATGTCCATATGCAGCGTCATGTTTTCCGAGGTGGCGGAGAGCCAGCCTTCGGTGGCGTGGCGCAATTCCTCGAACGTATGCAGCCGCTTCTCGTCATGGCCTAACAGGTAAACCGAGATCTGAACGGGATCGCCGAGGTGGATTTCGCGCAGGTACCGAACATGGGCTTCGGCGGTGAAGGTCGAGCCGTGGCGCTCCTTCATGTAGGCCGGCCCGATCCCGAGATGCAGCCACATCTGGTCGATCGCGCGGTCCATCATCACGTTGTAATAGGCCATGTTGAGGTGGCCGTTATAATCGATCCATTGCGGTTCGATCTGCATCACCGAGGACAGAAACGGCGCCGGCGGCAACGGCATATCCTTCAAACTGTTCTCATCGGCTACAGCGCTCGTCATCATCCATCCCTTTGTTTTTGCGGCTCTTGACCCCCCTTATATCCTTTGCCACGGTCCGCTCAAATCCGGAGGAATTTGGCTGTGGCGACGACGATAACGAATAATCCGAAGCGGCCGGAGCCGCAGGCGCTGGCGGGTGCGATCGAGGCGCTGGCGGCGCGGTTCGGCAACCGGCTGATCACCTCGCAGGCGGTGCGCGAGCAGCACGCCCATACCACCACCTGGCTGCCGACCCAGCCGCCGGACGCCGTGGTAATGGCGCAGGAAACCCAGGACATCCAGGATGTGGTGCGGATCTGCGCCAAACATTCCGTTCCCGTGATCGCCTTCGGCACCGGCACCTCGCTGGAGGGGCAGGTCAACGCGCCGGCCGGCGGTGTCTGCATTGACCTGCGCGACATGAACCAAATTCTTGACGTTCATGCGGAGGATCTGGACTGCGTGATTCAGCCTGGCGTTACCCGCAAGGCGCTGAACGAGCATCTGCGCGACCAGGGATTGTTCTTCCCGATCGATCCCGGCGCCGACGCCTCGCTCGGCGGCATGGCCTCGACGCGGGCGTCCGGCACCAATGCCGTGCGCTATGGCACCATGCGCGATAACGTGCTGGCGCTGAAAGTCGTGCGCGGCGACGGCGCGATCATCACGACCGGCACGCGCGCCAAGAAATCATCGGCCGGCTACGACCTCACGCACCTGTTCATCGGCGCCGAAGGCACGCTCGGCATCATCACCGAACTCACCATCAAGCTGCGCGGCATCCCCGAGACGATCGCGGCCGCCGCCTGCTCGTTCGAGACCGTACGCGGCGCCTGCCAGGCCACGATCCTTGCCATCCAGACCGGCATCCCGCTGGCGCGCATCGAACTGCTCAACGCCGAACAGGTCCGCGCCTGTAATGCCTATTCAAAGCTCACCCTGCCGGAGACGCCGCTGCTGCTGCTGGAGTTCCACGGCAGCGAGGTCGAGGTGGCCGAGCAGTCCCGAAATTTCAGCGAGATCGCCAAGGAATGCGGCGGCGGCGACTTCACCTGGACCACCAAGCCGGAGGACCGCACCAAGCTCTGGCAGGCCCGCCATGACGCCTACTGGTCGGTCAAGGCGCTGCGCCCGGGCGCAGGCGTGGTGGCGACCGACGTCTGCGTGCCGATCTCGCGGCTGGCCGATTGCGTCACCGAGACCGAGGACGATCTGAAGCGGCTTGGTTTGCTGTCGCCGATTGTCGGCCATGTCGGCGACGGCAATTTCCACTGCTCGCTGGTCTGCGATGTCGACAATGCCGCAGAAATGGCGCGCGGCGAGGATTTCATGCACCGCCTGGTCGAGCGCGCGCAGGCGATGGGCGGCACCTGCACCGGCGAGCACGGCATCGGGCAGGGCAAGCAGAAATACCTCAAGGCCGAACTCGGCGTAGAGGCGATCGACGCCATGCGCGCGCTGAAGCAGGCGCTCGACCCGCAGAACATTTTCAATCCCGGCAAGATCGTGCCGGTCGCGTAGGGGCGCTCGAAGCCGCCCGAAGCCAATTCAGTGGCCGCTTTGACCGGTATCCGCTTTGCGAGGCGAAGCGGATCTCGAGGGACGTGACTGGTATGTCTGAAGCGGCTGGAGTTCGCCAATCAAGGTAAGCTGTCCGTCTCGCGGAACCATCAGCCTTCAGCAGGACCGCCGACTGCCCGCGCCGCTCAAGTGAAGCAATAGGGCGTGCCGTCATGCGGCACGTCACCGCTGTAGCTCATCGGACGATTTGCAATCTGGCCGCCTTGCCTTTGCGTTGAGAGAATCGCAGTGTCGGTTCCCTGCCGTTTGCTCCGAAATGTCTTCATTGGATTTTCGATTGATGTCACCGTCTCTTTGCTGCTCTTGGGACAGCGAAAATGTCACAGGCTGAGGTGTTCCTTTGAGCCTGCGACATTCGCACTGGTTCAACCACAGAAATGCGAGGGCGCATTGGACAAGATATTTCTCATCGAGTGGTCGGAACTCCTGATTCCCACGCATTCTCTGGCCGAGATCGTGATCCGCGGAACGGTGATGTATCTCGCCCTGTTCCTGATCCTCCGGTTCGTCATGCTCCGGCAATCATCGACGATCGGAATCGCTGACATCCTGGTCATCGTCCTGATGGCGGATGCAGCGCAAAACGGGTTCGCGAAGGAATATAAGTCGGTTACGGAAGGTGTTCTGTTGGTGCTCACCATCGTGTTCTGGGACATCTTCCTGAACTGGCTGAGCTATCATTTCAAGATTTTTGAGCGCCTGCTTGCCCCCGCACCGCTCGTTCTTATCGACAACGGAAAAATGAACCGTAGGAACATGCGCTCGCAATTCATCACCGAGGAGGAGTTGCGGGGCCAACTGCGCCAGCAGGGCGTGTCTGACATGTCGGAGGTCAAGCATGCCCACCTGGAGGCGAATGGTGAAATAAGTGTCGTCAAGATGGATTCGAACGACGATAGCGCCGGCAAGCGCAAGAAGCCGATCTAGCAGGGTGGGACCGTGCAACTCGAAAGGTGATGCGCCGGACACCACCCGTCAGGGAACCACGCGCCATGTCGGGACTTGTTCCGCATGGAAAACAGCAAAGACCACGGCATAATCCGGGACGCTCGCGGGGAAGATCAACCCAAGGACAAACAGCGCGCGCAACAATCGTCAAAAACGCCCGCAGCGGGGCCGCACGCGAAACCCGAGCTGACAGACAACAGCAAAACGCCGGGTGCGGGTGCTCTGCCCGAGCCGGGAGAAAGCGGCGACAGCACGAGCGGATAGTTCTCACCGCGCGATACGGCCCATCGCAATATTGGAATCAATCGGACGGATCAGCTATCGAGCGACGGTTGGCGAGGCCGATGAAGCCGGCGAAAGCGGAAATGTTGATGATAGCTTCGATCCAGAACATGACCAGTCCCCAAAGAAAAGCCCCGGAGTGCGGGGCGCCTGTTTGAGATGCAATGCGGTTGCGCCGACATCGTTCCGATAAAAGCGGGTCCCGCTCGGGACAGCCGTGACCCTACCAACAGGCTGAAGGACGGCCTCGCGCTTCGTTAACAGACCGAAATCCATACCGATGGTTCAATTGGCTCAGCCGGCCTGGAACGGCAGCTGCTGGGCATGCGGACATCGGTCCAAATAACGAGGCTGCCCGAAAACGTTCAATCATCCGATGTTAAACATCCGATGATTGCCAGCATGTCCATTTGCGTGCTAAGCGGACTGCTCACCTGCGCAAACAAGCAGGGAGGGAGGAACGTGCGTGGCCAGGACACGGCTGAACGCCGTAGACAAGCCGATCAAGCCCGGCCGCATCGGAGCCGTGCTTGCGACGCTTGGCCGCGAGATCGCGCAGGACCGAATTCCGGTCGGCGCCGCGCTGCCGCCGGAGCCGGACCTCGAAGCGCGTTTTGGTGTCGGGCGTGGCGTGGTACGCGAGGTCGTCAAGACGCTTGCCGCCAAGGGTCTCGTCAGCGTGCGCCCGCGTCACGGCACGCATGTGCTGCCCCGTCACCAATGGAGTCTTCTCGATCGCGATGTCCTGAGTTGGCTGATAGGGCAGGGAGAGCCGGACCGCGAGCTGCTACTGGCGATCCAGGAAGTCCGCTCCATCATCGAGCCGGCCGCGGCTGCGTTGGCGGCCCAGCGCGCGACCAAGGCCGATCGCGCCCGGATCAACGCCGCGCTCGCGGCGATGGAAGCCTCCAAGGACCACGCCGGCGCGACCGCCGCCGACAAGGCATTCCATCTCGCGATTCTGGACGCGACGCACAACCCTGTATTGCAGGGTTTTCGGGGCGCGATCGATACCATCCTCAGCACGGTGTTCGTCGTCGCCATCGGAAGCGCCGGCTGGTTCAAGGACAATCTGCCGAACCATGCGCTTGCAGCGCGCGCCATTGACGCAGGTGACGCCGAGAAGGCGCGGGCCGCGATGGAGCGGGTGCTCGGATACACGAAGTTCAAGATTTCCGACAAGAAGGCTGCAGCTTCCGGTGCCGCGCGCAACGGGGGCGTCGCGCTCGCGACTGCCAAGGTGAAGGGAAAGCGCCTTGAACGGTGATGTAAAGAGGCGTCGCTGACGACGATGCCGTTCTAAGAGATAACAACAAGGCCGGCAAAAATGTCGGTAGCGTGCGGGGAGATGGAGTGCAGGTGACGACGGAAGCGAAACCGCGGCGGCCTTGGATCGTGCGAAGCGTGAATTCGCTCGCCGGGACCGCGATGTTCGTCGCGCCGCTGCTGGCGCTTGTGGCGGTATGGGCCGTCGTCGTGCCGCTGTTCCAGATCAATCCCCGGGTGTTTCCGTCCGTCGGCGCGGTGGGTGCCGCTGCGCTCGAATCGATCCGCGACGGCACGCTGATCGCCCATATCGGCGCCAGCCTGCTGCGCGTCGGCCTCGGCACCCTGATCGGGGTCGTCACCGCCGTTCCGCTCGGCATTGCGATGGGTGTCAGTGCGGGGGTTGCCGCGTTCCTGACGCCGCTGTTTCGCTTCTTCTCGGTTCTGGCCGGCATCGCATGGATTCCGATTGCGACGCTGTGGTTCGGCTACGGCTTCGGCGCGATCGTGTTTGTCATCTTCAACGCGGTGTTCTTCGTGGTGGCCTACAACACCTTGCTCGGTGTCAAAACCATTCCGCACGCCGTGCGTAACGCGGCGGCCTCGCTCGGCGCCGGGCGCTGGGCATTGCTGACGGAGGTCCTGCTGCCCGGCGCGCTTCCGAACATCGTCACCGGCATCCGCACCGGGCTCGGCTTCGCGTGGCGCGGCCTGATCGCAGCCGAGATGATCGCGACCAATGTCGGCCTTGGCTACATGCTGTTCGTGGCCCGCGACTTCTACCGGACCGAAGTCATCGTGTTCGGCATGATCGTGATCGGCGTGCTGTGGCTGTTGATCGACCGCCTTCTGCTGGTTCCGCTCGAACGCTCCACCATCGAGCGCTGGGGCATGGTGAGGCGCGCATGAACGTATCGCTGCAATGCTGGAGTGGATATTTGCGGTTGACGCAGCGATGGCCGGCGCTTGCCGCCATCATTCCGTTCATTCCCGTGGTCGCGCTGTGGACCGCTGTCACCGAAGCCGGGGTATTTCCGCGGGCATTTCTGCCGGGGCCGCTCGACGTCGCCAGGTCGTTCGCCACGCTGACGTACAAGGGCATTCTGCCGGATTATCTGCAGGACAGCCTGATCCGTCTTTTTTCCGGCGCTGCGCTGGGCATGGCGCTTGGCATTCCGCTCGGCGTTCTGATCGGTACCAGCCGGTGGGCCCATCGCATCTGCTGGCCGATCCTGCTGTTCTTCCAGGCCATCGGAGACATTGCCTGGCTCCCGATCCTCCTGATCTGGTTCGGCTTCGGGCTGACGACGATGACGTTCGTGATCGTCTATACCGTGCTGTTTCCGGTGGTGCTCAACACGGTCCTCGGCGTGGAGTCGGTGCCGCGCGATCTGGCGCGGGCCGCGCGCAGTCTCGGCGCGTCGCCGGCGCGCGTGCTCTGGGAGGTGACGCTGCCCGGCGCGCTGCCCAACATCATCACCGGCTTGCGCAACGGGCTTGGCTATGGCTGGCGTGCGCTCATCGCCGTCGAGATCATCGTCGGCACCAGCGGCATCGGCTTCATGATGTTCGATGCGCGACGCGCCGGCTCCACCAATGAGATTCTGCTCGGAATGATCATTCTGGGCCTGCTTTGGTACATCGTGGACGCCTGGATCCTGGCGCCGCTTGAACGCGCAACTGGCCAGCGTTGGGGATTGGTGACATCATGAAGACGCTCTCGCTCCGCAACCTGGCAAAGACCTATTTCGATCCTTACGCGGGCGCGCATGTCACGGCGGTCCACGATGTCTCGCTCGACGTGCAGCAGGGCGAGTTCGTTTCGGTCGTCGGCCCGTCCGGCTGCGGCAAGACCACCATCCTCAACATGATCGCCGGCTTCATTCCGTATTCCGGTGGCGAAATCCTGCTCGACGGCAAACCCGTCATCGGGCCCGGCCCGGAACGCGGCGTCGTGTTCCAGTCGTTCGCCTTGTTCCCGTGGAAGACCGTGCTCGACAATGTCGGGTTCGGTCCGAAAATGCGCGGCGTACCGAAGGCCGAGCGTGACAAGATCGCCCGGGAGTATCTGGCGTTGGCCGGGCTTTCGCACGCCGCCAACCGGTATCCCAACGAATTGTCCGGTGGCATGCAGCAGCGCGTCGGCGTGGTGCGGGCGCTGGCCAACAATCCGGCGGTGCTGCTGATGGACGAACCCTTTGCCAGCGTCGATGCGCAAACCCGCATGACGCTGCAGGAAGAGCTGACGCGGATCTGGCAGGAGCGCCGGCCGACGGTGGTTTTCATCACGCATGACGTCGCCGAAGCGGTCTTCCTGGCCAATCGCGTTGTCGTGCTGTCGAAAGGGCGCATTCTCGACCAGGTGGACGTCAACCTGCCGCGGCCCCGGGTCTGGGACGACCTCGTCAACGATGACGAGTTCAAGCGCCTCTCGGCCAGCGTGCTGCAGATGGTGCGTGCGGCATGAGTCTCGTCTCGGAAGCCGTGGGTTCAGGCAAGTTTCGCATCGTCGTCGGTGTCATCGCCGCCTGGGCCGGCTTCCAGCTCTGGCTGACGCTGGCCGCACCCGGGAAGATTTCGCCCGAGCTCGGCGGTTCGTCGGAAAAGGTCAATGTCCAGATCGAGCTGCCGTTCACGCCCGAGCGGTTTCACGTTCTGGCGTTCCAGCCATATGGAAGGGTCACCGGCACCGATGACCATTCGATCGAACTACGTGGTGTCAAACGAACGGACCTCAACGCCGTTGCCCGGCCGTACTGGGTGACGGCGGTGGGACCGATAAAACAGGGAGGATGACAATGAAGAGATTGGTGATGCTTGCGGCAGCGCTCGCGCTGGCCTGGACGCCGGCGGGTGCGCAAACGCTGACGAAACTCAAGGCCGGCATGGTGACCGGGATCGATCAGATCGGCCTGCCGATCGCACTCGAACGCGGCTTCTTCGAGAAGAACGGCCTCGATGTGACGATTGCCCGGCCTTATGCCACCGGGGTCGACGCCCTCAACGCGTTGCAGGCCGGTGAAAGCGAGATCGTGCAGGTCGGTGTGCCCATGATCGGCGCCGTGTTGCGCGGAATGGACCTCGTTGCGCTGGGCAATTACAGCGGCAACGCCACCAAGGCCGGTTCCGATGCCACCGTTGCGATCGTTGCCCGCGAGGGTTCCGGCATCGTCAAGGGCGACCTGTCGAGCTTGCGCGGCAAGAAGATTGCGGCGTCGTTCGGCACCATCAACCATCTCTATGTTCTAGCCACCCTCGAGAAGGCCGGGCTGAAACCGGAAGACGTCACGCTGGTGAATACGCCGCCGCCGGACATGACGGTGGCGCTGCTCGCCAAGGGCATCGACGCATTTTCCGGATGGGATCCATGGCCGATCGTCGCCGGCAAGGATGTGCCGGGCGCCTTCGAACTCATTCGCGGCGGCGACGTGATCTCGTATATCGGCTTTAACGTCGCGCTCCGGCCCTGGGTGCAGGCCAATGGCGCAACCATCGAGAAATTCCTGGCCGCCGTGTCGGAGGCCGATCAATGGATGCGAAAGAATCCGAAGCTGGCCGCCCAGGTTGCCACGCGGTGGATCCCCGGCCTCAAGCAGGAAATCGCCGAAGCGGCCATGCAGTTTAACATCCAGCAGGCGGATCGCCGGTTGTCAGCCAACAATTATCGCGCGCTTAACAGCGCTGAAGAACGCCTGGCCAAGCTTGGAATCCTGAAGTCCACTTTCGATGTCAATGCACACATCGAGCCGAAGTACATCTTGAAGGTGATGAAGGACAAGCCGGAGCTGTTTTCCGACCTGCCGCCCATTCCGGACGCGGTGGCCATCGGGCCAGGGTACGTCTTCAAACCCTGACAACGCGGCCGATCTCTCGTCGAATGAAGCGTAAGTCACGGCCAGCGGACCGGTGTCCGCTGGACGGATTGGTATCATAGCCGGTGACGGACGTTCCGCCTGCCGCTGTCGCCGAACCTCGTCTCCTCAAATATCCTTCCACCAGCGCCAGGTCGCAGCCATGGCGACCAGGCCGAGAATGCCGGTCACGGCCGTGGCGTTGTGGGCGCCGATGTGGTCGGCAAGCCAGCCCAGCCACACGAAGCCGATCGGCCCGGTGCCGATGCAGACGGTGAGAACGCCCAGGATACGCGAGCGCATTTCCACCGGCGCGGCGAGATAGACCAGGGTCGCCTGCATCGTTCCGAATCCCGCGCCACCCAGTCCCGTCAGCAGCAAGGCCGCGGCCGCCAGCGCCGGGCTTTGCACCAGCGCGAAAATCACCACCGTGATCAGGTAGCAGACGACGCCGCCAATATAGGCCCGGCCATACCAGCGCGGGGTCAGCCAGAGCGCCAGCAGCATCGCGCCCACGAAGGCGCCGATGCCGTCCATGGTCGCCAGCAAGCCGACGCCTTCGGGGCCCAGGTGCAGGCGGTCGCGCCCGATGACGGGGATCATGCTGGTGAAGGGCCACGCGAAGAGATTGTAGATCACGGTGACGACCAGCACGCCAATCAGCCGCCTGTCGCCACGTACCAGCGCCAGCCCCTCGCCGATCCGCGCCAGCACGGCGTTCGATCCCGCGGCGCGGGGAATCCGCGCTCGGATGGTCAGGATCGCCAACAGCGCGGTGCCGTACATCAGCACGCTGAGGATGAAGGCGCCATGGATGCCGGTCCCGGCGAGGAGAAATCCGCCGACGGCAGGGCCGATCATGCGGGTGGCGTTGCTGGCGCCGACATCCAGCGACATCGCGGTGCCCACCTTGTCGCGGCCTACGACTTCGCCCATCATCACGCGGCGCACCGGGTTGTCGGTGGACCAGCCGCAGCCGTTGATGAAGCTGGCGACGGCGAAGTGCCAGACCTCGAGTTGCCCGGCCTGATCCAGAACGGCGAGCACCGCGGAGGTGCCGCTCATCATCAGCACGACCGCGAACAGGGTTCGCCCGCGATCAAAACGCTCCGCGAGCGCGCCGAGAAAAACCCCGAACAGGCCCATCGGAAGCAGGCGCAGCATGGTCATCATCGAGACCAGGAACGCCGAGTCAGTGCGCTGGTAGACGACAATCCCGACCACGACGGTTTCCAGCCAGCGCACGGTGGCGACGACCAGGCCGACATACCACAAGCGCCAGAAGTCCGGGGCCTCGATGATCCGCCGGAACGGCAAGCTTCTCACGGGATGGCATCCTCTCCGGGGTCTGCTGCCCCTTACGCCTGCACTATTGGCAGCAAGCGGCTTGCACAAGCCCTTTTCGACGTACGGCAGAATTTTGGAGGGGATGGCTGATGGTGGTGGCGGTGGACGTCGGCACACTCTCACTGAAGGGATGTTCGTTCCGCTTCCCCTGTAACCCAGTCGGCGAACAGTGCGACACGCCTGTCGCTCGCCAGCGCGGCGGGCCAGCGGATGACGTGCGCCTTGCTGCACATCATATCCCAGTCCGGCGATAACACGCGGCAAAGCTGCCTTTCCGCGAGTGCATCGTGAACCAGCAACGACCTTGCCAGAACAGCGCCGCTGCCCTGCAGGGCGGCCGTGAGCGCCGTGCCGAGATTGTCGAAGCGAAGTCCGGCTCGAACGGGAGCGGCGACGCCCAGCCGTTCGAACCACGCCGGCCACGACCACTCATCGCCGTCGTTGCGGCCGGCGATACCCTTGTGCAGCACCGGCAAGGTGCCGAGCACGTCAGGCTTGCGCAATGACCGCCCGCGCGGCAGCAGGGACGGGACTGCCACCGGGAAAACCATTTCGTCGAACAGCAGGCGCTGGGTCGAGGTGGCGCGCGCGCCGGCTTTGGGTATCCATCGGATCTGCATGTCGAGATCGAGGGCGCGCGCCTGAACGTCGCCTTCGACGATGCAGAGTTCGATCGCGACATCGGGATGTGCAGACGCAAACGCCGGCAGGCGCCGCACCAGCCAGTGGTTGGCGAGTGCCGAGCCCAGGCCGATCTTGAGCGTCTGCGGCCGCAACGAGGCGCGCGAGCGCGCCCGCAGCTCCGCCATCTCGTCGAGCATCCGCCCGAGTCCCTCGGCTAGGGTGACGCCGGCTGCGGTCGGCAACAGGCCGCCTGACGTGCGATCCAGCAACCGTGTGCCGACAAAACCTTCGAGCTTCCTGAGCCGGTGGCTGATCGCGCTCTGGGTGAGTCCGAGCTCACTGGCCGCGCGCGTCATGCTGCGATGACGCAGCGTCGCGTCGAACGCAATCAGTCCGTCAAAAGGGGGAAGGGTACGCATGTCCTGCACTATGAACGATATTCATGGCGATGTGAACAATTGGCGTTGGCGAAAACCGGCGATCCGGCACACGACTGGTCGCACGATGACTCAGCCAACAAGTATCCCCGGCGGCGATGCCGGTCGGACCGCACAATCCATGCTGCCCGCGTTGCTGCTGGGCATGGCGGCCTTCCTCACCAATTTCGACGTGACGGCGGTCGTCATTGCGCTGCCGGCGATCGCGCGTGAACTCGAATTCGATGTCGCCGGATACGCCTGGGTGATGGATGCCTACAGCCTGGCCTTCACGTCCTGCCTGCTCTTTGCGGGTGCGTTGGCGGATCGCCACGGTCGGCGGCGGGCGATGCTGGTCGGCAACGCCATCTTTGCGTTCGCCTCGCTGGCGTGCGGGCTGGCGTGGGATGGACCAACGCTTTTGGCCGCGCGCGGGCTTCAGGGCATCGGGGCCGCCTTCATCGTGACCGGCGGCTACGCGCTGATCGCAGGCCGCTATGTCGAGGCGCGGGCGCGCGCGGATGCGTTTGCCCTGGTCGGCGTGATGTCCGGCGTGGCGATGGCATTCGGTCCGACGATGGGCGGACTGGTCTCGTCGTGGATCGGCTGGCGCTGGATTTTTCTCATCAACCTGCCGGCTTGCGCCCTGGTAGCGTGGGGCGTGCCGCGGCTGGTCGCGGAAGCGCGCGAGGCGGCGCCGCGGCCGCTCGACCTGCCGGGCGTCGCACTGTTCACCGCGGCGCTGGCCGCGCTTGTCGAGGCGCTGCTGCATGGCCGTACCTCGACGTCGCACTTGCTGGCCGGCTTGGCGCTGAGTGCGGTCTTTTTCGCCGCGTTCGGCATTCAGCAGAGAAACCGCGCTGCGCCAATTCTCGATCCCGGCATCTTCGCCCGGCCGGCCATGATCGGCATCGCAATCCTGCTATGCGCCGTATCGGTCGGCTACTGGGCCGTCCTCGTCTATCTGCCGCTTTTCCTCGCCGCGGCCTATGGCTGGTCCTCGGAAGTGGCCGGCCTCGCGCTGCTGACGGCCACGCTGCCGATGCTGTTCCTGCCGCCATGGGGCGGCCGGCTCGTCGGCCGGCTGGGATGGCGGCTGCACTTCGCGCTGGCGCTGGGAATTCTTGCGGCTGGCAATGCCGCCATGGCCATCGCATTGCTGTGGGGCGGCGCGGCGCCGCCGCTCATTCCCACCTTCTGCGGAATTGCCGCGATCGGCGTCGCCGTCGCCCTGGCTCACCCGCAACTGTCAGGCGCGGCAGTGTCACTCGCGCCGCCGGATCTGGCCGGCATCGCCGCCGCCGTCACCGTCGTCATGCGCCAGGGCGGTTTTGCGGTCGGGATCGCCATTCTCGGCGCGATGCTAGGCGATCAGGGATCGGCGGTCAGCTATCTCTGGCCGTTCGTCGCTGCTGCTGCGGCGGCCGCCGCGGGACTGGTCGCGGCGCTGGTGTTGTTGCCGACACCGGCTGACAAGTAGCTGCGTCTGGCGTATGGGAATCTTCTCAGGCGCAAGCCGTTACCACAGCCAATACACAGCCAATCCAATAACGGCGCTCCAGGCGGCGATTCCTGCGACCGTCCTGAGCGCATTGGTTCGACGTGGCGGCGCATTGCCAGCCGGATTGGGAAGCAGCGCTACCTGCTCATTCTGTCCGAGCTGCCCAGGGAGCCCTCGAGCTTCCTCCAGTTCCGTCGCCCACATCATGTGTTGCGTCCGCGAGACCGCGGCCGAACAATAACCGCGCTCCTTGGTATCGGGATTCTCCCAGAACCAGTGCATGCAGCCTTGTCCGATGCAGAAATCTCCTCGATAGCGCATCTCGCGCGCGTACCAGGGAAAGTACTTCCACAGGAAGTTCCACCGGGTCCAGTCCCGGTACGTCCAGCGTCCGCGGTGCGCGACCCTCATGATGCACATCCGCATCCGCGCTTCACTGTTCGGTAACATTCCGCGCACGTTGAAAGTCCTCCCGCCTGGCGCAATGCCACGTCGTCGCAAACATGGAGAGATTGCTTCAGATCTGAGGTGAATCTTTGGCGGCTGACCTGCGTCCGTGTCTTATGTTTAAATTTTTGGGGCTTACCGGCCGGTCTGCCTGGTGTCCGCTTTCGGAACTTTAACGCCAGCCGCGAGATGCATCTCGTTAGCGTCGGCCAGCTGCCGGTTCCAATCTTTCTTGCTGAACGATCCGGCGGCGATCGCCACCGGATCATCGGCCGCTTCAGTCGCCCTGCTGCAAGCGCGGCGCGGTGATCGCCTCGCGGATCGCCGCGAGCGGCGCGCTGTCATCGAATTCGATATGCTCGCCGACCCGCTTCAATCCGAGGTCGCGCCACAGCGCGGCCAGGTCCGGCGTGACCGGTTTCGGTCCCATCTCGTCGTGGAGTCGGGTCAGCACGTCGACGCCGACGGCCTTGTCGGCGGTTGCGAGAACGCGTTCGATGGTCCAGTCCTGCGCGTGATTGCCGCCGGCGGCGAGCACGCCGCGCATCGCGTCCTGGAGGCCGACACGATTGTTCGTTCGCTTGCGGATTTCGATATCCGCCAGCAAGCAGAATATCGCGCCGCCCCAGTATTTGCGTCCCCAGGTGGGCGTGTTGTCGAGACCCTGGTCGCCGGCCAGCGGCAATCCCTTCGGCATGTCGCGCATCATTGCTTGCCAGATTTCGCGTGCCGGGAGGTCGCCGGCCTGCACCCGCGCGACCGGCTCGACATAGACGGCCAGTCCCTCGGAGAGCCAGCCATAACGATCGGGCATGTCGGGTAGCGCCGTGTGCACCATCTCGTGCACCATCACCCAGTCGCGCTGCAGGACATTCTCGGTAGCGTCGCGGCCGAGCGGAATGCGAATGGCGGCGCCGCGATAGCCCCACGTCGTGCCGCCGTTGACGCGCGCGCCATCCACGGGCACCAGCAGCAGCCGCAGCGATGTGACGGGAAACCGTCCGTAATAGGCCGTGACGGCGCGGGCCGACATCCTGACCCAGCCGATCAGCTTTTCCTCCGGCAGCGTGAAATGGCCTGGCGCGAATGCGACATGGATGGTGCCGCCGGATACGTCGAGATCGGTCTTCGGCAACCGGTCGAACGCATCATAGGGCATGCGGTCGCCCCGCATATATTCCGACTGCGCGCCGGCGCGGAACGACAGCGCGCCTGCCAGCATCGCCGCAACGACAGCGACGGCGATGCTCCAGCGCAAGGCGCCGGCGATTTTCATCGCATCACGCTTTCCATGCGGGCCGGCTGTTGCAGCTCGCTGCCCTTCGCAATGAAGGCCGCAGCCTGTTCGTCGAGATCATCGAGCATCGCGGCAAGCAAGGCTTCGCCCTTGGCCGGCGTCGCCCGTGTTGGATCACCAAAGCTGCCGGAACGGCTGTAATTCGGCGAGCTCGGGTCCGACGGCGTCAAGGCGCCCGGCGTTTCATGTTGCAGGGCGGGGCTGGCTTCGGCGCGCGCCATGTCGACCAGATGCGGCGCCAGCGCCAGCATCAGCGAGGTCTCCATTTCGTCGGCATGGCTGCCATGGCTCTGCTCGGCCAACTGCCGGGCGATGCGTGGATAGCGCGGCCCGCCGTGGATCCACACATGCTTGACCCGGTCGCTCGCCAGCCGCGCCAGCGCGCGGTCGACCGGCGCCAGCGTGCTGATGCCGGTATCGAGCACGAGAAGCCTTGTGCATCCGCCGCCGAGAATCTGTCCCGCGACCTCGCGCACCAGCGCCTCGAAGGTCGAAATCGTCAGGCTGTTGCTGCCGGCATATTCGACGAATGCAGGATAATGGCCGTAGGTCAGCGTCGGCCAGATCAACGCGTCGATTTTCTGCGCCATCCGGCCGGCGAGCCATTCGGCCTGGATGCGGTCGGTATTGAGGGGAAGGTGAAAGCCGTGTTGTTTGGCTGCGGCGCCGATTGGCAATATCGCTACTGCGCCATCCCCGATACGCCGCGCAACGTCGTCCCAATGCATGCGCTCGATGAAATGGCGATCGGTGTCCGTTCCCATTCGCCGCGCGCCCCTCTACGACCCGACGGAAACGTCCATCAAGAGTCCCGCCGTGATCCAGCCGTGCAGATAGCCCGCGCCGCGGCCCGCCGCGCTGTCGGGATCATCATAAGTCGCCAACATTTCGCAGAGCACGCCGAACGGAATGCCGTCCGCAGCCTCGTCCCACATCATCGCTTCCTCCGCCGGAAGCTCGCGGAACATTGGCGTGACGTCCTGGCGCCAGATCAGGAGACGAGTGGGCTCTTCCAGCGTGGCCGCCTCCGGCGGCGTCTCGTCGCTCTTGAGCGCCAGCCAGATCGCGGCTGCGTTGGTCGCAAGATCCAGCCTGGCCGCGGTGGGATGCGGCACGAACCGCAGGTCCGACCAGGCTTCGGGCGCAAAGCCCGCCATGTCGTTCAATTCGACGACCTTGCCTTCCGCGGCGTCGAAGGCGTCGCTGAGCGCTTTTTCGAGCGCGGCGAGTTCGGACAGCACAGGATGCCCGGCATAGGGCGCGGTCGATTTCAGAAATTCCGGCAGGCCTTGCGAGAACCAGCGCAGGTTGGGGTGACCCGACGGGCGTGCCCTCACATAGGCGTGGCCCATCTCGTCGAACATCTCGTCGCCGAGGTAGAGATGCAGCAGCTCGTGGTCGTTGCGCATGGCCTCGACCAGCCGCGAACCATAGGCGTAGCGATACACGCCGAACAGCACGTCGCGCTTCTCGCGCGGGCTGTCGAGGATTTCGGCCAGCACCGTCTCGTCGCCGTCGAGGATGCCGCGCTGAAACTCGGCCTGCTGTCGTGCGAAGTCGCTCATATCGTGGGCAAGACCCTTTCGGCCATCTCGCGCGTCCTGGCGACTTCGAGCAGCAGCTCGTCGAGCGGCGGGATGTTGTCGTCGCGCTCGATCATGGTCGAGACCCGGCCGAAGCGCTTCAGGGCCGCGGCATAGAGCTCCCAGACATCCTCGCACACTGGATGGTCGTGGGTATCGATGATGTGGGTGCCCATGTGGCTGTGGCCGGCCATGTGAAATTGCACGACGCGATCCGCCGGAATGCCGTTCAGGAACGTCATCGGATCGTAGCTGTGGTTGAAGGCCGAGACATAGACGTTGTTGACATCGAACAGCAGCCAGCACCCGGAACGGCGCGACAGTTCGGACAGGAATTCCCATTCCGTCATTTCGGAATTGTTGAACTGGACGTAGGTCGAGACATTCTCGAGCACGATGGCGCGGCCGAGAAAATCCTGCACCAGCTGCACGCGGCTGACGACGTGATCGAGCGCTTCCTTGGTGTAGGGGATCGGCAGCAGGTCATGCAGGTTCTTGCCGTGAACGCCGGTCCAGCACAGATGGTCGGATATCCATTTCGGCTCGACGCGTCCTGCGAGCTCCTTGAGCGCCTGCAGATAATCGAAATTCGGCGGTGCGGTGGAGGCGATCGACATCGACACGCCGTGCATCACGACGGGATAGCGTTCGCGGATGCGGTCGAGCGTGCGCAGCGGCTGGCCGCCGGGCAGCATGTAGTTTTCGCTGATGACCTCGAACCAGTCGATCGGCGGATTGCCGTTGAGGATCTCGTCGTAATGCTGGTGGCGCAGGCCGAGGCCGAAGCCGAGGAAGGGCGGCTTGGCCGATGTCGCCGGACGGTCTGCAAGCGCCGCCGCCGAGCTGTCCGGTAATCTGCTTGCGACGTTCATCTCGTCTCCGCTTCACCGCCAAGCGAGGCGGCGTCTCCCAAACTGTGCCGTCAACCTATCATGGATACGGGGCCCGGCCTACACCGGGCCCCGATCTGGCCGTCGTCAGGACGGCATATACTTGCCCTTGGCGGCCTCGCACTTTTCCTTGGTCATGGCCGAGAAGCCCTGGCCCTTGCAGGCGTTCTGGCCCTTGCAGGCATTTGCCCCGCCCTTGCATGCGCTCTGGCCCTTGCAGGCGTTGGCGCCGACGCACTTACCTTCGCCGGCGGCATGGGTCACGGTCGAGACAGTGGTGCCGGCCAGGAACAAGGTGGCCGCGACGGCAGCCAGCGCAGCGCCGGACTTGGATGTCATCTTCATTTGTATCCTCCAGAAGAAGTGTGAGGGTACACCGCCCGCAAGCAGCGACAGCTCAAGCTGACGAACGGCACCCTGAGACAGCTACGCGGGCGAGTTTGATATTGTTACGCGGGGCTGAATTTATTGCAGCTGCCGGATCGAAACCACGAGGGCCCGGCGGCTGGCCGGGCCCTCGCTCGTGCTTGATCCGCCGATCAACCCTTGACGAACTTGCCGCCGGTGGCGGCGCACTGCTTTTCCGAGGTCATCGAGAAGCCGTTGCCCTTGCAGGCGTTGTTGCCCTTGCAGGCATTGGCGGCGCCCTTGCATGCGCTCTGGCCCTTGCAGGCGTTGCCGGCCATGCACTTGCCCTGGGACGCGTTCGCAGGCGTCGACACCGTCGACACGACCGTGCCGGCGAGGAACAGGGTGGCGGCAGCAGCGGCGAGCGTGGCACCGGATTTGGAATTCAACTTCATGACGATCTCCTCGATGAGTGTTGGAAGACAGGACGTGACGCCGTGAATATCCTTCGACCGTCGGTCGCCGGTCCACAACGCCGGGGCAGGTGGACGTGCAATCAGGTCATGAAGACCCGCCGGAGGCCGACGGGCCGTGACTTGAGCGCGCATCAAGGACTAGCTACGGGGCATCAGGCGGTTTGGTTACAGAGCTTCGAAAGAAAATTTTCCTTTTTTGGATTGGACATCCTGTCGATGTCTAACCGCGGCGGCGCTGGAGTATTTCCTTGCGTCGCGACATGGCGGTGGTCGCGCGAACCGGCTGGAAAGCATGCCGCTTTGACCGATCAGACCGGCCGCACGAGCCGCGGGTTTGCATTGCACAATAGATTCCCATTATCCCCGTGCGGGTTTGAGCTTGGCCATCTGGGCGACCGTGGCCTTCAACTCCTCGGCGCTGAACGAAGGAAACGAGCAGATCCGGTTGCTGCAGGCGAACGCCGCGGGCTCGCCGAGGTCGGGATATTCGACATCGGGGTTGGGCAGCTTGCCTTCGCGCAGATCGAGCCACTCCAGCCGCTTGTAGCGGGCCGGCAGCGCGCGGGCCAAGGCATGCAGGCTTTTCGCGCGGGCGTCATCCTTGTGCCCGACGATCGTCATGTGGGTGGGCTCGACCGCGAGTTCCTCGTCGGCGAGCAGAACGCCGGGCATCGGGCGCATCAGGCTTGCGGAAGCGCTGGCGAGGTAGCGCATCGCGTGGGCGGCCTGCTCGCGATAACCTTCGCTGCCGAAGTATCGATTCAGCAGGTTCATGAACCGTGCGACCTGTACCTGGTCGTCGATCAGCTTGGCGGGCTTTGCGAGCACGCCGGTCTTGCCTTCCGCGGTCTTCGAGGTCACGAAGCCGCCGGCATCGTCACGGAATGTCGCGACGAAATCGCCGGCCTTGGCGGCCGAAGCGAGCCAGTCGCGATTGCCGGTGGCGCCATAGAGATCGAGGAATGCCTGGCCCATTGCCAGCGTATCGCCCAGGAATGGCCCGCCGCGATCTTTCTCGCCGTGACGGAAGCCACCCTCCGGCAGCGCGCGGTTACTGATCACCCATTTCGCCGCGCGTTCGGCGTTCTCGAGCGCCTTGGGGTCGTTGGTGACGTTGTAATAGGCCGAAAGCCCCGAAATCGCCCAGCCGTTTTCGCGTGCGTAAAGATTCTTGTCGATGCGCGGCATGCCGAGCTTGCGACGCTCGGCATCGCCGAGTGCGTAATAGGCGTGCCCGTCGACGTCATGGTTGAGATCGGCGTCCTGGCTGACATAGAACGCGCCGTCGGGGCTGGTCATGAATTCCGCGAGGTAGCGTTCGACGTTGCGCGCGGCGGCGAGATATTTCGGGTCCTTCCACAGCGCATAGGCCTGGCTGTACTGCCGCAGATATTGCCCCTGGAACGACATGATCTTTTCGAAATGCACCTTCGTCCAAGAGCCGCCTTCGGAATACTGATAGACGCCGCCCCACACCGGATCGATCAGCGCGATTGCGGCATCCAGCGTCTGCCGCGCGCGCTTGGCGGCCGCGGCGTCGCCGGCCTCGGCGCGGGTGATCGCCAGGTCCATGCTGTCGGCGTCGATGTATTTCTGGTTCTCGCCCCAGCCGCCGAGGGTTTCCTCGTAAGCTTCATCGACCGCCTTCGTCATCGCGGCGCGTCGTTCCTTGTCGAGGAAGGCGGACGTAGAAGGCGTCACCTCGAGGGCTTCGCCGACGGAAGGGCCGGGCGAGGGATCGTCGATGATGGCCTTGAGCAGCGCCTGCATCCGTTCCGGTTCGATATAGCCCCTGATCTTGGCGATCTCGGTGCCATCAGGGCCGAACACGATGGTCGCCGGCCAGCCCCAGTCGCCGTAGCGGCTCGCCAGGTCGGGGTTGGCGTCCTGGTCGACCCGCACCGGCAGATATTTCGAGGCCAGCAACGCCTTGACCTCGGGATTGGCGTAGGTCGTCTTCTCCATGACGTGGCACCAGTGGCACCACACCGCCTCGAGATCGAGGATGACGAAGCGCTGTTCGGCCTGCGCGCGGGCGAACAGGTCATCGCTCCATTCGCTCCATTTCGGGCCATCGGCGGCAAACGATGGCGAGGCGAGCGTGGCGAGGGTGAAGGCGACGATGCGGACGAGTTTCATGGCGGCTCCCGAAAGCTGGCGTGTCGACAGCTACGGGCGTGCCAAAATCCGGGCTCAGCCTTTCGCCGCTGTCACAGGATTGTGAGGCATCAGGTCGATTTCTCGCTGTGGCCGGCCGCATTCAGCAGCAGGCGGTCCAGTGACACCGCACCGGGACCTGCAATGGCAAGCCACATGAAGCCGGCAAAGTAGGTCGCTTCCTCGAAGCCGAGCAGCGCTTGCAGCGAGTCGACGTCGCTCCATTTCGCCGAAATGATCGCGACGACCATGACCACCGCCAGCATCGCGGCGGGAATTCGCGTAAACACGCCGAGGATCAGCATGGCGCCGCCAAAGCATTCGACGGCGGATACGAAGGGCGTGAGGATGTTCGGGAAAGGTATTCCCCAGCCCGCGAAATTCTCGATCATCAGCGGCAGATTGTTGAGCTTGCCCCAGCCCGCCAGCATGAAGGTGTAGCCGACCACGAGTCGCATGATCAGCGGCCCGGTCCAGGAAAAATGCGACGCGATCTGTGCCGGCAGCAGGATGAGAAGATGGATGATGAAATTCATGCGAACCCCGCTCTAAGTATTTGGCGCAGAAGGAGACTGCGGTCTGAGGTGTTCCAAAATCCGGCGTGCCGAAAACGCGGCCGGCCAGGATGGCGGCAGTTCGGCCCCGACAGCATTTCGCTGCGGCCCGTCCGTTTGTTACGGGTACTAACCGAAATTTTGCAGTGCGGGGAAAGTCTCCAGCAGCCAGATGCTGACATTGGAGACGGCGCCGGTCAAAAAGCCGATGCCGGTGATCACCATCAGCACGCCCATGGCGTGCTCGACCTTGCTCAGATGCTTTTTCATGCGCGCGAACAGCGAGGAGAACTGCTCGATCATGAAGGCGGCGAGCAGGAAAGGGATGCCGAGGCCGGCGGAATAAACCGCGAGCAGGCCGGCGCCCTTGGCGACGGTAGCCTCGGCCGCTGCAACCGACAGGATCGCCGCCAGGATCGGGCCGATGCATGGGGTCCAGCCGAAGGCAAAGGCCAGACCCATCACGTAGGCGCCCCACAGCCCGACCGGTTTCGGCATCGGCATCCGGCCCTCGCGCATCAGCAGGCCGATCCGGGTCAGGCCGAGGAAATGCAGGCCCATGATGATGATGACGATTCCCGCCACGATCGACAGCTCGGCCGACCACGCCCGGATCAGCCCGCCGACCAGCGAGGCACTGGCGCCGAGCGCGACGAACACCGTGGAAAAGCCCAGCACGAACATCAGCGCCGAGATCATCACCGCCCGCTTGGAGGCCTGCTCCGTCTCGTCATTGGCGACATGTTCGATGGTCGCGCCGGTGAGGTAGATCAGATAGGGCGGCACCAGCGGCAGCACGCAGGGCGAGAGGAAGCTGACGAGACCGGCAATCAGGGCCGCCGGGATGGAAACATCTTGCATTGCATGACCTTCGAGAATTGCCGCAAGGCATAGCGCCGTCTTTGCCCATACGGAACAGCCAATCGATAAGTTTCGTCGGCATTGCGGCTCAAGTTCGGTCACAGAGCCGTGTCCGGGTGTCCAAATTGGTCTCGCGGACGAAACGGACGCTGCTATGGTCGCGTAAAGCCCATAAGCGGCCTCGCGAAACTGGACCCCGGCATGCGCCTTGGCATCCGCACTGCCATTTCTGCCCTCGTGCTGACGTCCATCGTCGTCAGCGCCGTCGGCGTGCATTTGCTATGGTGGCGCACCGCCCACCAGGTTAGCCAGACCCTGGCCAGCACCATCAACGACCAGATCGTCTCGGCGGTGGGCGACGAACTACAGTCGATCACCGGGGAAGCGCGCTCCTCGCGCATCGCCTTGCGGACGCTGCTCGCCGGGCAGGTCATCGACATCAACGACGTCAGGAAACGTCAGCTGGTGCTGGTTTCGCAGCTGCGCTCGCAGACGACGATTTCCTGGGTGGCGTTCGCTGCGCCGGATGGATCGTTCTCCGCCGGCCACAAGCGGGGCGGCAACGGCATCGAGACGATCGAGATCACCGTTCCCGATCGCAAGCTGCGGACCGATCGCTACGAATTGGCCGGCAGTGATCTCGTTCTGAAAGAGAGCCGTGTCGAGGACACCACCTATTCGGTTACCGATCAGGAATGGTTTCGCGAGGTGGTGCAGTCCGGCGACGACAACTGGACGACCCTGACCTCGCACCCCAACGGCGATCGCCCGGCCGCCGTGTTCTCCGCGCCGATCGACGTCGACGGCAAGCGCGCCGGCGTGCTGGCGATCATCATCGAGCTGACGCGGGTCTCGAACTTCCTGTCGCAGCTCACCGTGGGAAAATCGGCCGGCGCCTTCATCCTGACCCGTGACGGCGCGCCGATCGCGGTGCCCGACAGCGACGCCGACGAGCTGACGCCGCTCAAGCTCGAGCACCCGCTGTTTCCTATCGCGGTGGATGCAATCCGGAACGCCAGCGCCTACAGCCCCGGCGAAGGCGAGCCGTTCCACACCAAGGTGACGCGGGACGGAAAACCGTATCAGGCGGTGCTGACGCCGATTTCATTCCCGGGCTGGTCGCTGGTCACTGTCGTGCCCGAGTCGGAATTTCTCGGCCCGGTGCAGATGACGATCCGCAATCTGCTGATCGGGCTTGCGGTGCTGATCGTGTTCGCCGGATTGCTGTCGGCGTGGCTGGCCCAGCGCCTGATCGCAGCGCCCCTGATCAAGGTGGTGAACGAGATCAGGCATGTCGAGCGTTTCGACCTCGACAAGGTGCAGCGGCATCCGTCGCGGCTGACCGAGATCGAAAATCTTTCCGGTGCCATCGGCGACATGGCGCAGGGGCTGGCCGCATTCCGAAAATACATTCCCGCCGATCTGGTCAAGCGGCTGATCAGCGACGGCAACGGCGCGCGGCTCGGCGGCGCGATCCGGCCGATGAGCGTGATGTTCATCGATCTCGCCGGCTTCACCGGCATGTCGGAGCGGCTCGGTGACCGCATCATTCCGCTGCTGTCGCGCTATTTCGACGGCGTCTCGGCGCAAATTCAACATCACAACGGCACCATCGACAAATTCATCGGCGATGCCGTGATGGCATTCTGGGGCGCGCCGGCGCCCAATCCGGATCACGCCGTCGACTGTTGCCGCGCGGCGCTGGCATGCCGGCGCGCCATGGAGGCGGCGGGCCTCGTCGACGACCGCGGCGAGCCCGTCAGGATCCGCATCGGCATCAATTCCGGCGACATGCTGGTCGGCAATATCGGCTCCGAAGTGCGGCTGAACTATACCGTGATCGGCGACGCCGTGAACATCGCGAGCCGGCTGGAGGGCACCAACAAGGCGTATGGCTCCACCATCATCATCGGCCCCGAAACGCGCCGGCTGGCGGGGGATAGTATCGTGGTTCGCGAACTCGACCGGCTCGCCGTCTATGGCCGCGCCGGCGGCCTGCAGATCTATGAACTGCTTGGCATGGCCGGCGGGCTGGAGGGCAAGCCCGACTGGGCGGTCTCCTATGAAGCTGGTCTCGCCGCTTTTCGCGCCCGCGATTTCAAGGCGGCGGTCGCAGCCTTCGAGACCGTGCTGCAAACCCGTGATGATGTGGCCTCCTCGGCGATGATCGAACGCTGCCGGCAGCAACTGGACAATCCCGCCGGCGAAGACTGGGACGGCACGACGGTGGCGCGGACGAAGTAGCAGCCGGGTTGCCTTGCACGCCGCGGCGGTTTGGCCATAAATGCGCCGGCCGCAACGTTCGATCAGAAAGCGCCCTGCGTTGAAAGTCCTGCTGACCCACACGCCGCAATCCCGCGCCCAATATTACGGCGCGCGCGCCATCAGCGGCCTGCAGGCCATTGCCGAGGTCAAGCTGCACGAATCCAGCGACGCGCTCGACGCCGCGGGCCTGATCGAGGCCGCGGGCGACGTCGACATCATCGTCGCCGATCGCCTCACTGCCGGGCCGGGCGAGATATTTCCGGCGCTGCCGAACCTGCGCGCCTTCGTCCGCTGCGCGGTCGATATCCGCAACGTCGATGTCGATGCAGCGTCTGCGGCCGGCATTCTGGTCACGCGGGCGGGGCCGGGGTTCGTGCCGTCGGTCGCCGAACTCGCGCTCGGCTTCATGGTCGACCTGTCACGCGGCGTCTCGCGCGCCACCGCCGACTATCACGCCGGGCGCAAGCCGGAGATTGTGATGGGCCGGCAACTCGCGGGCAGCCGTCTCGGCATCATCGGCTATGGCAGCATCGGCCGCTATCTGGCTGACATCGCCAAGGTGTTGGGCATGGAGGTGCTGGTCGCCGATCCTTTTGCAACCGTCAGCGATGCCGGCATCCGGCACGTGCCGCTCGACGATCTGCTCCGCCGCGCCGACTACGTCGTGTGTCTTGCCGTCGCCAACGCGCAGACCGAAAACCTGATCGGGCACGCCGCGCTGGCGCGGATGCAGCCGCATGCGTTCTTCATCAACCTGTCGCGCGGCAATCTCGTCGACGAAGCCGCGCTGGCGGCAGCGCTGCGCGACAACCGCATCGCCGGCGCCGCGATGGATGTCGGCCGCGCGCCGGACCAGATGCCGTCGCCGGAACTGGCAAAATTGCCCAACGTCATCGCCACCCCGCATATCGGCGGCCTGACGCCGCCGGCGATCGAAAGCCAGGCGCTGGAGACGGTGCGGCAGGTCGAGGCTGTTATTCGTTGCGACGTTCCGCCGGGCGCGGTCAACGCCGCTCATTGGCGGCGGCGATCGCTCGAACCGTCAAGATAGCGCCTGTGAACCGGCTCAACGTGTACGAGCTTTTCGAGCCTGGCAGGCCTGCCCGCTCGGTCCGCTTGGCGCGCGCTTCTTCCGGTTTGTAGATGGCCGATATGCCGTCCATCGCGCTTCCGGGTTGTTGTCGGCCGTCCGGCGAAGTAGGATGTTGTGTCGCGTACTAACCGCTCAGCTGACGGTTCAGATGCAGTGCCCCAGGTGCGAACACGACAATCGACCTGAAGCCAAGTTCTGCGAGCAGTGTGCCGCTCCTTTCGACCGCCGCTGTCCCGATTGCGGTAGCTTCGTGTCGGAGGGCGCCAAATTCTGCTCTCAATGCGCGCACCCGATTGGACTCGATGAAGAGCATCGTGCGGTAAACCGCTTCCTGTCGCCCGAGAACTATACGCCAAAGCATCTCGCCGTCCGGATATTGACGACGAAACGCGACCTTGAAGGCGAACGCAAGCAGGTGACCGTGCTGTTTGCCGACATCGTCGGATCTCTTCAGATCATAGCGGATCGCGATCCCGAGGAAGCACAGAGGCTGCTCGACCCGGTTCTCGACCACATGCTCGAAGCCGTTCACCATTATGAAGGCATGGTGAACAGGGTTATGGGCGATGGCATCATGGCGCTGTTCGGAGCTCCCCTGGCGCATGAGGATCATGCGGTGCGGGCTTGCTACGCCGCGCTCAGGATGCAGCAGACGATCGCTCGCTACGCGGAAGAGATCCGCCGCATGCACGGCGTACCCATCACGATCCGGGTCGGGATCAATTCGGGGGAGATCGTCGTCTCGTCAATCAACAACGACCTCTACATGGATTATACCGTCGTCGGACAGACGGCCCATCTGGCATCGCGCATGGAGCAAATGGCGATGCCGGGCTCCGTGCTCGCCGCTGCCGATACGATCCGGCTGGTCGAGGGATACGTCGAGGCCAAGTCACTCGGCGAAATGCCGATAAAAGGCCTTGCGCATCCGGTTGAGGTGTTCGAGATCACCGAAGGCGGCTTCGAGCGGACAAGGCTGCAGGCGGCCGCCTCGCGCGGGTTGACGCCCTTTGTCGGCCGGGACCTTGAAATTCAACAGCTGACCCAGGCGCTGCATCAGGCCCGCGGCGGCCGCGGTCAGGTCGTTGCAGTCGTCGGTGAGCCTGGAATGGGCAAGTCGCGCCTGATCCACGAATTTGTTCATTCGTCCATGACCGAAGACTGTCTGGTCCTCGAAACCAACTCGGCTTCATACGGCCATGCGGCATCGTATTTGCCGGTGATCGAGTTGCTTCGGCACTACTACTTCAAGATCAATCAGCGCGACAATGCGAGGTCGATCCGCGAGAAGGTGACCGAAAAAATTCTGGCGCTCGATCCATCGCTGCAGGACGTCATCCCGCCGCTGCTCGATCTGCTGGATGCATTGGATGCGGGGCATCCCTTCCAGTCGCTGGATCCGCTCCAGCACCGGCAGCACACCTACCAGGCCATTACCCGATTGCTGTTGCGCGAGAACCATGTGCAGCCGGTCGTGGCGGTGTTCGAGGACTTGCACTGGAACGATTCTCTCACCCTTGGCCTGCTGAACGAAATAGTCGTCAACGCGCGCGACGCGCGCCTGCTGTTGCTGGTAACCTATCGACCCGAGTTCCACGACGATTGGAAGGGACGGCCGAATTACCGCAATCTGCGCCTTGAGCCTCTTGAGAGCGGAAACCTCACCACGCTTTTGCATTCGCTGCTGGGGTCGGACCCGGCGCTTGAAAGCCTCAAGAATTTTGTCCTCGATCGTGCTGGTGGGAATCCGTTCTTCGTAGAGGAGCTTGTACGGACGCTGGTCGACCGCAAAATTTTGGAGGGATCTCGACAGAACTACAAGCTCATTAAGCCGATCTCCGGAAACGAAATTCCGCCCACCGTACAGGCCGTCCTCGCCGCCCGTATCGACGCGCTGCCGAAAGCGGAGAAGCGGTTGCTGCAGGAGGCGGCGGTCATCGGACACGACGTTCCGCTCTCGCTGCTGAAGGAGATCAGCAACCTTCCCGACAGCGAACTCCGCGGCGTTCTCGACCATTTGCAGACCGCCGAGTTTGTATTTCCCACCCAGCTGTTTCCCGACCTTCGGTATTCATTCAAGCACGCTCTAACTCACGATGTCGCTTACGGAGGCCTGCGGAGCGAACGGCGCCGCGATATCCATCAACGCGTCGTTCTCGCGATAGAGAAGGTCTACTCCGGCCGCATCGGCGAGCAGGTTGAACGTCTTGCTGATCACTCGCTCCGTGGCGGGCTTCAGGAGAAGGCCGTAATATATCTGCGTCAGGCGGGAACCAAGGCAGCGGACCGGGAAGCCTATCCCGAAGCTGTGGTTCTCTTCGAGCAAGCTCTCGAAGCGTTGGCTGGGCTGCCGCAAAGCAAGGAAACGATCGAACAGGCGATCGATATCCGATTCGATATCCGCAACGTGTTGCAGCCCCTCGGAGATCGCGCCCGCATTGCTTCGCGCCTGCGTGAAGCTGAGCAACTGGCTCGTCGTATCGGTGACAGGCAGCGCGACGGATGGGTGCAGTCGTATCTGACCGAGCAGTTCTGGATGCTGGGCCGGTACCGGGAAGCGATCGAGGCGGGAGAGCGGGCGCTCGCCGTCGCGGAGTCCGATTTGCCGCTCCAGGTCGTCACTAATTTGCCTCTTGGGTTGGCGCATCACACCCAGGGAGACTATCAGAAGGCGCGCGAACGTTTTGGCTGGAACGCCATTCATCTGGAAGGCAGCCTGGCCAGCCAACGCTTCGGGATGTTCGTGCTGCCTGCGGCGTTCTCGCGTAGCTTCATCGCCTGGGGCCTCGCCGACACCGGACAATTCTCCGAAGCATTCAATATCGGCGAAGATGCCCTTCGCATCGCCGAGAATGCGAGCCATCCCTTCAGTTGTGGATACGCGCATATCGGACTGGGTGTCGTTGCCCTACGTCAGGGAAACTTACGCCGGGCCTTGCGCTCGTTCGAACGCGCGCTGGCGGCGGGCGCGTTTGCAGACAGTCCCGTTGGCTTTGCTTACGTTGCATTGCATTTCGGTTATGCCCTGGCTCTGGCGGGTCGCGCGAACGAGGGAATTCCAGTTTTGGAGCAGAGCATCGAGCTTGCGGAATCCAAGGGTTTCGTTGCCCGGCACTCGCTCAGGCTGGCTTACATCAGCGAGGCTTACCTTTCGCTCGGCCGGGAAAGTGAGGCTTTGAAGGCGGCAACGCGCGCGCTCGAACTGGCCCGCAAGCATGGGGAGCGGGCCAACGAAGCCTATTCGCTGCGAATGCTGGGCGAGGTGGATCTGTATCGGGGAAACCTGAGCGATGCCAAGGACTGGTTCAATCAGGGCGTCGCGCTGGCCGAGCAATTGGGCATGCGGCCGCTTGAAGCGAACTGTCACAAGGGGCTCGCCGACGTGTTCGATCTCAGCCATCAGAAATCGAGTGCAGAGCACTATCACGGCATTTCGAAAGCAATGGTCGAGGCAATGGAAATGCGCTTCTGGGGGTGAGCTTGTGAAGCGTTTGAGGTCGGGATAGGTTTCATTTTTACCTGACGTTTGGACAAAGCATTGGGAGGGCAGTCGTGGATCAGAATGAACTTCTGCTTGGTATCGAATTGATGAGAAGCAATTCCGACTATTACGCGGCGGAGGTGATGCGCCGAGAGGTTGGCGGCGCTCGGTCTTTGGTCGAGTCGGGATCGACCAGCGAAGGCCAGGCGGCGGCTCGGCTGCTCATCGTGACCTGGGAATCGATCGCGGTGCTGCTGCGCGGCGTCAGAGCCAAGGACAAGATCTACGAAGTCACGCCGATCTGTCACATGTACGATGCGCTCGAACCCGCGATCAAATATTTCAGGCAGGATGCGCCGGAATTTGCCGCCGAGTTCGAGAAGCTGAATGCCGACTACCGTGCGTGGCTGAAGAAGAAAAAAAAGAGCGGGGCTTATGTCAGCGCCGCCTGCGGTGGCCTCTTGCATGCGCGATTTGGCTGACCGGGCCTTCGGAGGGAGTCTCGACTCCCGTTTTTCGACCTGGCTGCTCCGCCCGTACCTTGACCTGGGGCTTCCCCAGGCCGGGCCGACCCATGCCAGGTCCGTCGATGCCGCCTGGCAGGCCTATGCCGATCCGCAGAGCCCTTCGTTCTTTCCACAGCGTGCGTTGTCGCCCGGCTTTCGCGCGCAGCTCGCGGAACAGGCCGGGCCGCGTTACGCGATTAGCGATCCGCGCGATCTTGCCGGGGATCAGCGGACAGGCCGGTGGAGCAGGCTTTGCCGGGACCTGGAGGTTTGGCCGGAGCTTTCGTCCGCGGGCCAATGCCGCCTCGCGGCCCTGCTTCACGCAATGTGCCTGTACGAACCGCTACTCGCGCTCATTCCTGCAGAACGGGCGGCTGCAAGCGATGCTGACGCTCGTGCCGGTCAACTCGCATTCTGCCGCGCGTCGGCAAAATTCATGCAGGATTTGCCGAAGCGATCGGGATACGTATCCGAAACCATGGCGGCTTTTGAGAGCATTGCATTCGACGAGCGGGCGAGCGCGCCGGTGCGCTTCAATGCGACGGCAATGGTCTTCGTTCAGAAGGCCAAGGCTCGTGCCGCCTTTGCGGATCTCGATGATTGGAGCAAGCGGCTGGAGACGGCGTTTGCCGCCGTAAGCGATAGCGAGAACGGATTCGCCGCGCGATTGTTCGGAAGCCGGTTTTCTCGCGGAATGGGTTTCCTGCCCCAGGCGGCCGGCGACCGCGTGGCGATGATCAGGACGATGGACGATGCAGAACGCCGGGCGCGGGAACTGGCGCCATCGACGGCCGGGGAAGAAATCCTTTATCGGGAAAACCTGCACGCCGTGCTGGAAAGCCGGACGAAGGAGGCGCTTTGGCTGAATGATCTCGCGTTGGCGGCATCGCGCGCGGCCGAACTGACCAGGGTGGACCCGTATGATTCAAAGGCCTGGGCCGAGCTTGGCCAAGTGCATTACCTTCGGGAAAATTGGCAGAAGGCGGCCGAAGCCTACGTCGTCGCGGCGATGTTGGGGCCGCCGGCAAGTGCGGTGGGGCGATACATGGCGGGCGTTTGTTTCCGTAAACTGGGTCTGGATTTCCTGGCCGCCGTTTTGTTCAAGGAGACGCTTGAAATGGATCCGGGCGGAATTTCGTCGCGTCAGGAAATATTCGACCTGCCAGACGTCGACGTTTTCGACACGCTCAAGCAATGGGCCCGCGCCAACATACGATTGTGATTGCTCTCCGTCTCCAAAGCATGATTGAACTCGCAATTGACTGGTCGCCAATGTCCGTTCTGGTGATGACATAAGTGTCGATTTGTGCCCGGTCCGACGGACCAGAACCGGAATGATGGCCTGATGCCTCTCCCCTTCTTCTACGGCTGGCTGATCGTCGCGGTGACGTTTGTCACCATGGCGATCGGCGTCAATGCGCGGACGGCGTTCTCGCTGTTCTTCCCGCCGATCATTTCCGAGTTCGGATGGGAGCGCGGCGTCACCGCCGGTGCGTTTTCGTTCGGCTTCGTGGCTTCTGCCGTTGCCAGCCCGCTGATCGGGCGCATGATGGATCGTTTCGGTCCGCGCGCGGTGATGGAACTCGGCGTTGGGCTGATGGGCGGCGGGTTGCTGCTCGCGCCGCTGACGACACAGCCCTGGCATCTCTATCTCACCATCGGCGTGCTGGTCGGCGCGGGCAGCGTGTGCCTCGGCTATTCCGGCCAATCGCTGTTCCTGCCGAACTGGTTCATCCGCCGCCGCGGCCTCGCCATCGGGCTCGCCTTTGCCGGCGTCGGCATCGGCTCGGTGACCCTGCTGCCCTGGGTGCAGCACATGATCGAGCAGACCGGCTGGCGCACCGCCTGCACCGCGATGGGCATCTTGATCCTCGTCGTTCTCGCGCCGATCAATCTCCTGCTGCGCAAGCGGCCTGAAGATATCGGCCTGCTGCCGGATGGCGCCGCCGCGCCGTCGGCGACATCGGCCGCCCCGCGCTCGAACGTCGTCGATCCGGTGTGGGCCAATACCGACTGGACGCTGCGCCGCGCGCTGCGTACCGCGCGATTCTGGTGGATCTCGCTCGGCTATTTCTGCGGCTTGTACATCTGGTACGCGGTGCAGGTGCACCAGACCAAATTCCTGCTCGACGTCGGTTTTTCCGCCAACGTCGCGGTGTGGGCGCTCGGTGTCGTCAGCCTGCTCGGCATTCCCGGCCAGATCTGGCTCGGACATCTCTCCGACCGGATCGGCCGCGAATGGATCTGGGCGATCAGTTGCCTGGGCTTTGCGATCTGTTTTGCGGCGCTGATCGCTTTGAAATTCGCGCCGGTCTTGCCGCTGGTCTATCTGATGATTTTCACGCAGGGCGCGCTCGGCTACGGCCTGACCTCGGTGATGGGCGCGATGGTGCTGGAAATTTTTCAGGGCAAGCAATACGGCAGCATCTTCGGCACCATCATGCTGGCCGCATTGGCCGGCGGCGCCGCAGGCCCGTGGGCGACCGGGCTGCTGTATGATCTGTCGGGCAGCTACACCTCGGCCTTTGCGCTCGGCATCGCGGTCAGCCTGCTGTCGGCCTTTGCGATCTGGCAGGCATCGCCGCGCAAGGTGAGGGCGGTCGCCGGCCAGATGCACAAGGCGCATGTCGGGAGCCGCGCAGGTTAGTTCAGGGTGCGCGGCGGAAGTGATCCGCGCTCACGGACAGAATGCCATCAGGTCCTCGCCGACCACGAAGGCACCCGCATATTCCTGCCGGGTGGCGTCGATGAGTTCCTGCACGGATGGTGTAGCGTTCACGCCGTCGCTGATCAGCACCAGGTGATTGTAGACGGCAAGCAAGGGCGTACATCTTGCAAAAACCCGCGCCGCGTCGGCCGGCGTCGAGTGATGTTCCATGACGCGGCGAATACGTTCGATGGCCATCGAAGCGGGGCTGGTCATGGCGACCTCGTGAACGAGGAGATCGACGCCATCGGCGTGCGCGACCAGGTTTTCGCAATAGCGCGTGTCGCCAGACAGTACGGCCGATTTTCCCGCGTGATCGAACCGATAGCCGAAGGCCGGCTTGACCCTGTCGCCATGATCGACCTCGAAGCAGGTGACGCGCAGGCCGTCTCGATCGTGAATGACGCCATCACGCTCGAATTCGTCGGCATCGATGCGAGCGCCATCGGGTGGCAGGCCTTCATCGGCGATGCGGATGGCGATGTCGGCGCCGAACGCTTCTTCGAGATGATGCGTCAGATGAAGCGTGCCTTTCGGCCCGAGCACGCGCATCGGCCGGGTCCGCCCGCCGAACTTGCCGCCGAGCCAGCCGGTCAGCCAGATATCGGGCAGGCCGGCCACGTGGTCGGAGTGGAAGTGGGTTAGCAGCATGAGGTCAATGCTGCCGATCGGAATCCCGAGTTGGGACAGGCGTATCGTCGCGCCGCGGCCGGCATCGACCAGGATCTTCTGCGAGCCGGCCTCGATCAACGTCGCGGGCCCAAACCTGAGCGGATCGGGTGACGGCATGCCGCTGCCCAGCAGCGTCACCCTGAATGGCGCGTCCGTGGCGGTTGTCATTGTTCAGCCTTGTAGCCGGACGCCTTGATCGGCGCGGCCCAGAGGTCGATGTCTTCACGTTGAATGCGGGCAAACTCCTCCGGCGACGTTCCTGTCGGCTTCAGCCCGAACTGCGCGATGCGCGCCTTGACGTCCTCGCCCTGGACAATTCTCGCGATGGCGCCGCTCAGTTTTGACACCGCCGCGCTGGGCGTGCCGGCCGGCGCGAAGAAACCCCACCAGCCGCGGCCTTCGATGTCGTATCCGCTTTCCTTGAAGGTCGGGATATCAGGCAGGAACGCCGATCGTTCTGCGCCTGATGTGGCCAGCACGCGTATCCGGCCCGCTTTGTGCAATTCCACCAGTTCATTGGTGGACAGCAGGACGACCGGCATCCGGCCACCCATGAGGTCGGTGAGTGCGGGAACGCCGCCCTTGTAGGCGATATGTTGCAGCGGCACGCCTGCGGTGTTGGCGAACATCAATCCGAAGAAATGAGGAAGCGTGCCCGGGCCGGGCGTGGCGAAATTCGCCTTGCCCGGGTTCGCCTTCAGCCAGGCGACGAGTTCGGCGAGGTTGCCGGCCGGAATCTTCGGATCGATGCAGATGCCGAAATCGAACGTGGCAACCTGCGACACCGGCGTGAAATCCTTGACTGGATCGTATTCCAGCGCGGGATAGACGCTTTGATACACCGCCATCGGCGCGATCGGCGTCACCAGCAGCGTGTTGCCGTCCGGCTCCGACGTCTTGACGGCCTGCACACCGAGACGTCCCGCAGCCCCCGGACGTGGCTCGACGATCACGGGGCGTTCCAGCGCGGTGCCGAGCCGGTCGGCAATCAGCCGGGTCAGGGCGTCGCCGGAGCCGCCGCCGGGAAATGGATAGATGATGCGAAGCGGCGGAGTGCGCGTCTGGGCCGCGAGAGGGGATGCAAGCGCCAGCGTGGCAAGGCCAGCGATCGCGACGACAATCCGGGTAAGCCGCATGTTGACCTCCTGTTCGGATGCGGCCTCATCATCGCCGGCTTTCGGCTATACCCGGAAGCTCGATTATCGAATATGGATATCAGGAAACCAGATAGGGGAGGCGGGATGGAGGATCTGCGCCTGCGGCGGCTGAAACTCCGCGATCTCCAGATTCTCGACACCGTCGCCGAAGCGGGCAGCATGGCGAAGGCGGCGCCGCGGCTCGGCATGTCGCAGCCGGCCGTTTCCCGTGTCGTCGCCGACATGGAGCACCTGCTCGGCGTGCCGCTGTTCGACCGGACCTCGACCGGCGTGGAGTTGACGAGGTTCGGCCGTGCACTGCGCCGCCGCACCATTGCCGTTACCGATGAGCTCAAGCAGGGGCTGGGCGAACTGACGTCCCTGGCGGACCCCACCCAGGGCGAAATTCGGATCGGCACGACGGAACCGATGACGGCGCTGACGGCGACCATCATCCAGACGATGTCGCAGGCCTATCCGAAGATCGGCTTCGTCATCCGTGCCGACGATACGCTGGGGCTGCACGAAAGGTTGCGTCAACGCGAGATCGACATTGCCGTGACCCGTATGGCGGCGGATTTCGACCGCTACGAGGATCTTGCGGGCGAGGCGCTGTTTGAGGACGAACTCGCCGTGATCGCGGGAAAGCATAACCCGCTCGTCCGTCGCCAGAATCTCACGCTCCGGAGTCTGATGAACGAGAAATGGCTGCTCGGCAGGCCGGAGACCTCCTTTCTCCGTCCATTCATCGAGGAAGCCTTTCGTGCGGAAGGCCTGAGCGTTCCCGCCCCGACGGTGACGTGCGGCTCCTATGCGATGCAGATCAATATGCTTGCGGCGGGTCCGTTCCTGACCATCCTTCCCAGGGCCACGTTGCGCTATCCGGCGCCGCACCCCACACTGGTGCCGCTTCGCATGCGGATGCCGACGACGCGCCGGCCGGTCGGACTGGTGCGGCTCAAGCACCGCCATGTGAGCCCGACCCTCAGCCTGTTCTGCCGCGTGGCGCGCGAAGCGGCTGCAAAGATGCGAGGCCGCACTTCGACTTGATGAATCACCGCGCGCCCGCTTCCACCTCGAACGTCTTCCGCAATACCTCCGCGCCATCGCGCGTCACCGTGTACGTCGCAACGTAGCGCCCAGCCGGCCACGCCGCCTCGGTGCGCTTCTTTCCGGCGAGCACGAGAAACTGCGCCTTGTCGCGATCGAGCGCGGGAAGGGCGTTGTTCGGCAAGGCAGTGCCGCCGGGGCCTTGCACGGCGAGCGTTTGCTGGTCGCCGGCCTGCAGGCCGATCGCCCTGACATAGGCGACGAGCGCATCCGAGGTCGTCGCGACCGGATGCTTCTCGATCTCACCTGATTCAATCAGCGCCATGGTCGGGGCGATCCCGGCAAAACCGTAATCGATGATTTCACGAGGCTTGTACTGCATCTGCTCGCCGAGCGAAGCGGCCCACAGCGACCGGCCGCCGCCGCAGGCCTTTTCCGGCGCGCCATAGGCAAACGGGTCCACGGCCTTGTCGCGATACCGCACGGTGAAGTGAAGATGAAAAAATTCGGTATCTCCGGACAGCCCGACCAGGCCGATCGGTTGCCCGGTCGCGATCCGGTCGCCGGGCTTGACCCGGACGCTGCCCTTGGCCATGTGGCAATATTGGGTGCGCCAGCCGTTCGCATGCTCGATCAGCACGCCGTTGCCGCATTCCTTGCCGGCGATAGCGGCCTTTCCTGCGGCCCTGATCGAAACGTCGTCCATGTCGTTTCGCCCGCCGATCACGCGGCCGGGCGCCGCGGCGAGCACTTCGACGCCTCGTCTTTGAATTTCCAGATTTCGAATCCGGATATCGGTGCCATCGTGACCGTCATAGCTGCGTGCGCCACAGCGGTAGTCGCGGACCTTGTCCGAGGCGTCGTGATCGACATAGTTCTGAAAGAAGCAACTCACGCCTGGCTGGCACTTGATCGGGAGCGCGAGCGAGATGGCTTCTTCCGCCTTGGCGTGGGTTACAGCGCCGAGGCACAGGAAAATCAGGGCGAGGCGCGTCAGGGGTCGTCCCCGCTGCGCGGAATGCGTCGAATGCGTGGTGTCGGCGTTCGCAGTCATCCACTCAAACTAGCGGGTCGTGATGACTTTCGCGAGGCGAAGATCGGCATCTGACGCCTGTGAAATGCCCATCGCGCGTTGCAGGTCGCCGATCGCACGAAAGAAGCTGCCGGGCGAGGTGGTCTCGGGATCGATCAGGCGGTGCAGCCGAAAGCCGTCTTCGAGCGCCAGCACCAGCGCACCGGCCCAGGACGGATCGAGGATGGTCTGCCGGCCGCTGTTCTTCGCCGTGGTCTCGATGATGTCGGCGACCAGCTTTCTGCGGGCGCGCAGCCGCTCGGCGAGTTCGGGCCGGCGTTTCTCGGCGCGCGCCACGAACAGGATCATCTCCATGTGCAGCAGCGGCGAGCGGCCGAGCGGATCCTGCTGGCTGCGGCCCATGGTCTTCAGCGCCTCGATGAAGTCGGCGAGGTTCTTGTGACGCTCGAGGAGGTCGCGGATGCGCGCGATCGATTGCTCGACGTGATCCTCGAGCATGGCGATGATCAGTTCGTCCTTGCTCTTGAAGTTCGAATAGAATGCGCCGCGCGTAAAACCTGCCGCCGCGGCGATCGCCTCGATGCTGGCGCCGCCGATGCCCTGTTCCTCGAACACGCGCGCCGCCGCCTCGAACAGCTTTTCGCGGGTGTCGTCACGGGTCGGCCTGGTTCGCAGTCTTGACATCGGGCAAGTTTAGGCGAGAATGCAACTCAATACAACAATGTATCGAATTTCATCGATCGGCCGGGAGAAAACGCGCTGAACCGCGCGCAGCCTGTAACCAGTTGAGGTCACCATGAACGAGCATGTTCAGACTGCCGCCAGCGCGCCGTTGTTCAATCCGCTGTCGCCGGAATTCATCCGCGACCCCTATCCGCATTACGAGCGGATGCGCAGCACCGACCCGGTGCACCTGACGCCGCTCGGCATGTATGTCGCGAGCCGCCACGCCGAGGTCAGCCTCGTGATGCGCGACAAGCGGTTCGGCAAGGATTACGTCGAGCGCACCATCCGCCGCTACGGCCCGAAAATCATGGACGAGCCGGTGTTCCGCAGCATGAGCCACTGGATGCTGCAGCAGGATCCGCCGGACCACACCCGCCTGCGCGGGCTGGTGGTGAAGGCGTTCACCGCGCGCCGGGTCGAGGACATGCGCCCCCGCATCCAGCAGGTCGTCGACGCGACGCTCGACCGCATCATCCCGCAGGGCAAGATGGACCTGATCGAGGATTTCGCGTTCCGCCTGCCGGTCACCATCATCTGCGACATGCTCGGAATCCCCGAGGAGCATCGCGAGGCGTTTTATGCCGGTTCGCGCGACGGCGGCCGGCTGCTCGATCCGGTGCCGCTGTCGCCGGAGGAGATCCAGAAGGGCAACGCCGGCAATGCGATGGCGGCGATGTACTTTCAACAATTGTTCGAGTTGAGGCGCAAGAATCCGGGCGACGATTTGACCACGCAGCTGGTGCAGGCCGAAGAAGATGGCAGCAAGCTCTCCAATGAGGAACTGACCGCCAACATCATCCTGCTGTTCGGTGCCGGCCACGAGACGACGGTCAATTTGATCGGCAACGGCCTGCTGGCGCTGTACCGCAATCCCGACCAGCTCGCGCTGCTCAAGGCCAAACCGGAACTGATCACCAACGCCATCGAGGAGTTTTTGCGCTACGACTCATCGGTGCAGCTGACCGGCCGGGTGGCGCTGGAAGACATCGAGGACCTCGGCGGCAAGCGCATCCCGAAGGGCGAGAGCGTGCTGTGCCTGCTCGGCTCGGCGAATCACGACGAGACGGTCTATCCTGACCACCCGGAACGGCTCGATATCACCCGGCCCAACGTCAGGCCGCTATCCTTCGGCGGCGGCATCCATTTCTGCCTCGGCGCCCAGCTGGCGCGGCTCGAAGCGGAGGTCGCGATCGCGACCCTGCTGCGGCGGCTCCCGGATCTGCGGCTGGATGACGCCGTCAATCCGGAATGGCGGCCGACCTTCGTGCTGCGCGGCCTGAAGCGCCTGCCGGCGAGCTGGTAGCCGGCCCGCACTGCCTTGCGCGGCCGCCTTAACCCTAGGCCCCGATGAACGGAGCCGGGTGGGGACGGCTGTCAGTATGCCGCTGTGACTTCGCCGTACTTCTCTCTATATTCCGGATAGCTCCGGGGCCGGGTTCGGCGTGGCGCGGCTCGCGCGCCGGGGCGGTTCAAGGGGAGATACCGTGCAGACGACGCTGCTCGGCCTGGCCATCGCCTTCATCATTGCGCTGATCGCCGCACTTGTCGGGCCGTATTTCATTGACTGGAACAAGTTCCGGCCGCAATTCGAGGCCGAGGCGGCCCGGATCATCGGGGCGCCGGTCCGGATCGGCGGCAAGCTCGACGCCCGGTTGCTGCCGGCGCCATCGTTGCAACTGCATTCGGTCGCGGTCGGCGGTGCCAACGATCTCGGCAAGGTTCGCGCCGACAAGCTCGCCGTCGAATTCAGCCTGGGCTCGCTGATGCGCGGCGAGGTGCGCGCCACCGAGTTGACCATCAACGGCCTGTCGCTCGATCTCGGGCTCGATGCGAAGGGGCGGATCGATTGGCCGGCATCCACCGGAACGGTCAATCTGGCCTCGCTGGCGATCGACCGGCTCAATCTCACCGGCCGTATCGCCCTGCACGACGCTGCCAGCCGCTCGACGCTCGAACTGAACGATATCGCCTTCAGCGGCGATGTGCGCTCATTGGCGGGCTCGGTCCGCGGCGACGGCAACTTTCTGCTGAAGGGCGCGCGCTATCCGTTCCGCATCTCCTCGGGGCAGGGGCCGGATGGCAACGGCACCCGCGTCCATCTCAATATCGATCCGGGTGACCGCGCGCTGCTGGCGGATCTCGACGGTGTGCTGAACTTCGATTCGCGCAGCCCGCGCTTTGAAGGCGCGCTGACGCTGGTCGCCCCGCCCGGCCAGAAGGGACGGGGCAACGATCCGCCGTGGCGGATCGCGACAAAAATCAAGGCCGATTACCTGGCAGCGCGGCTCGACCAGATCGAGACGAGTTTTGGTCCCGAGGAGCGCGCGCTGAAGCTTTCGGGTAGCGGCGACATCAAGTTTGGCGCGGCGCCGCTGTTGCGGGCGGGCCTGTCGGCGCGCCAGCTCGATGCCGACAGGTTCTTCACCAGGGACAATTCCACCGAGCCGGTTCGGGCGCTGCCGGCGTTGCAGGCGCTCGCCACCCTCGTGCCGCATCTGCCTGTACCGGTGCAGGTCGAACTGGCATCTGAGCAGGTCATGCTGGGCGGACGCCCATTGCAGGATATTTCCGCCGAGGTGCATGGCGACGACAAATCCTGGAGCCTGCGGCGGCTGGAGTTTCGCGCTCCCGGCGCAACCAGGGTTTCGCTCAGCGACGCTGGCGCGAAGAACCTGGCGCCGGATCGTTTCAAGGTCGCGCTCAGCGTCGAATCGTCCGATCCCGAGGCGCTGCTGACCTGGCTGCAGGGCCGCGGTGACACCGCCTATCGCAGCCAGAAGACGCTTCGGCTGCGCGGCGACGTGACCGTGGCGCCGGATGGCTTTGCCATCGACGCCATGAAGGCCGACATCGAAGGCGGCACGGTCGGGGGGCGGGTGCTTGTATCCTACAAGCAAGCCGATCACGGCTCCCGGGTCGAAGCGGATCTGAAGGCCGAGCGCCTCGATCTCGATGCCGCCACGGCCTTTCTGAAATCGCTGGCCGGGCCGCAAGGCGACTGGCCGGATGAGGGCAAGCTTTCGCTGGATGTCGGCCGCGCCGTCTCCGCCGGACAGGAACTCAGTCCGCTGCTGGCCCGCCTGGCTTACTCACCCGCGAAGCTGACGCTCGAGCATTTGAAGATCGGCCAGATTGAAAACGTCACGTTGGACGGGGCGGGCAATTTCGACCGGGGCACGGCCACCGGATGGTTCGCGCTCAATTCGGGCGCCGTCTCGCTCGACCGCCTGACCAGCCTGATCGTTCCCTTGTCGCCGGCGCTGGCCGCGCGGATCAATGCGATGGGGACGAACCAAGGAACCAGCCAAGGAACGAACCAAGGCCCGGCGCGGTTGAAACTGGCGGTCGATCTCGCCGGGATTGCCGGGCAGCCCGATCGCGTCCAGGCGCGCGCCACTGCCGATCTCGACTCGGCGCTGCTCAAGGGGGTCACCACGATCACCGCCAAGCCGGCCGTTGCCGCGCTACAGGTCCTCGACCTGTCCGCACTCCGGAGCAGCGACGTCGGGGTCGAGTCGAAATTATCGTCCGAGCAGGGGCGGGCGCTGCTCGTCCTGCTCGGCCTCGATCGCATGGTGGCGGCGGGCGACGGCCCGGCGCAATTCGAGGGCAGCGCGACCGGCGGATGGGGCAGTCCGTTGCGGCTGAAGGCAAAACTTTCGGGAACGGCGTTGGCGGCCGAGGCGGATGGAACCGCCGAACCATGGGCGCAGGAAGCCAAGGCAAACCTATCACTGAAAGTGCGCGGCGCCGATTTCGGTCCGCTGCTCGATCTCAAGCCGGGGGACACGCTGGCGCAGAACATCAGTCTGACGTCGCGGGTGCAACTGACCGGCAACAAGTTGGCCTTCGACGATCTCGACAGCAGTTTTGGCGGTTCGCGCCTGCGCGGCAACGTGACGGTGACGCTCGGCGAGGAGAAGGAGATCGACGGCGAGATCGGCGTCGAGCAGTTTGCGCTGGCGCCGGCCTTTGCGCTCGCGCTCGGCGCCGCCGGGCACGAGCCGAGTGAGCCGCTCGGCACCGGGCTGGCGAAGGGCTGGCGCGGCAGGATCGCGTTCCAGGCGTTGCGGGGTCAGCTTCCGGGCGGCAGCGAATTGCAGCCGGTGAGCGGCATCGTCAAGAGCGACGGCCAGTCGCTCAGCTTCGATGGCATCAAGGGCATCATTGGCGGCGGTGAGGTCACCGCCAGCATGGACGCGAAGCAGGGTGCGAACGGCGTCGCGCTGAACGCGAGCGTCCAGTTCGCCGGTGTCGACGGCCCGGCGCTGCGCTATCGCAACCTGGCGATGCCCGTCGGGCGCGCGTCGATGCAGATGACGTTGACGAGCCAGGGCCGCAGCGCCGCGGCGCTGGCCGGCGCGCTGTCCGGCAGCGGAACGCTGACGCTGGAGGCGGCGAAGATCGCAGGTCTCGATCCGCGTGCCTTCGAAGTCGCGGTGCGCGCCCATGACAGCGGGCAGGCCAAGGACGATGTCCGCCTGAAGCAGATCGTCGAGGCCGCCTTGCCGGCCGGCGCGCTGGTGATTCCGTCCGCGCAGATTCCGTTCACGATCAGGGACGGCCGGCTTCGGGTCGGGGCCACCGCGCTCGATGGCAATGGCGTGCGGGCCACCATCTCCGGCGGCTACGACATCACCGCCGATCAGGCCGATATCCGCGCCGCACTTTCGCTCACGATGACCACCGGGCGTCCCGAAATCCAACTGCTCGCCGTCGGCACGCCCGACGCGCTGAACCGCAGCGTCGACGTCGCGCCCTTGTCGTCGTGGCTGGCGGTGCGCGCAATCGACCACGAAACAAAAAGGCTCGATGCGATCGAACGCGGCGAGCCGCCGCCGCCCGCGCCGGCGCCGATCGTGCTGCCGCCGGAGGGCGTGAGCCCGCTTCCGGAAGCCGCCGTCCCGGCCGCGCCGGCGATCCAGAAGGGCGGCCGAGATCCGCGGCGGCCGCCGGCGAAGAAGGCCGCGTCGCCGCGCCCGCCCACCGCGCCCGCGGTCAATGCGCCACCGGCACAAGCCGCAGGCCAGCCGCAGGTCGCGCCGTTGCCGCCCCCGATCGAGGTGCGTCCGGCGCCGGGCTCTGCCCCGAGGCCGAAGCCTTCGCCGCGTCCGCCGCTCGCGCTGACGCCGCAGGTCGGCAATCCGCCGCCGCGCCCGAATTAGACTAAATTAGCACTGGACGTTCTGGGTCATCCCCCGATGTCGGACGCCAACTCGTCGGGCGTGCCCTTCGGAAAGGCTTTCTTCAGATAATCGAGGAACACGGATACGCGGGCGCTCAACAGCCGCCGCGACGGGTGGAGGGTCCACAGGTTGATGTCTGGTCCGCCGACGGCACCCCAATGCACCAGCGTTCCGGCGGCCACGTCGCCGCTCTCCAGTGGTTACGGAGGGCGCCGCTGCGTCCGACGAATTTTTGCGCAGGCCTGACAAACCACCGGTGCGATCGCCTCGCCCTACAGCGCGATCTCCCGTTCGATTCCGATCGCCCACAAAACGTCTCATCGTGGCTGACTACGATCAACGCACCGTCGAAGCCCCTGAGCGCGTTTTCCAGTTCTTCGATGGGTGCGAGATCGAGATGGTTGGTCGGCTCGTCGAGCCGCAGCAGATCCGGCGCCGCGATCAGCATGCTCGCCAGCGCGAGGCGCGTCCGCTCGTCACCGATGCCCTAGGCCTGCGCCCGCGGCCCGTCCTGCACGACGGCCGCAGGCGGCATGGCGCGGTTGCGGAAATAGTCGAGGACGAAGAGACGGATCGCCGAGGACAGGTTGCCCTGCTGGCGGTTGCCGTCGATCTCGCCGACCAGTTCCGACAAGGTCATGTTCCGCAGTCCGGAAATTTCCTTCATGCCGTTCCAGAAGGCCTCTTCGAGGCTGACGCTGGTCTTGTGGCCGGCAACGACGATAGAGCGTTTGACGACGGGTGATTTCATGATGCGCCTCCGTCATCGAGTTTGTGCTGATCCAGGAAATTGCCGGCGAGATCCTTGCGCCGTTCATCGAGTGCACGCTCCGCCTTGGTGCGGCCAAACCGTGCGCGGTTGGCATCGGCCTGTTTCGCCGATTGTTCCCGTTCGCTACGCTTCTTGAATCGCTTCAGGTTGATCAGGTCTGCCATGTTCGCCTCCATCATCCGGCGACTCGAAGGCATGATAATTCATCGGCTGCAAAAACGTCGAAATATCGAACGCGGACAAATTTCATTCGGAATCCCCGTGTAGCATTGCTGATAGCATTTAAAAATAAGTTTCGCTCTGCGAAAACCGAATATCGCTGCTCCTAGCATGCGTCGACGCAATCACGATAGATGATCAACCTCATTCTTTGCGTATGATCCAGAACAATAATCATTCACCGTAGTTTCCCGGGGCTGGGTCGCCGCGGCGTTCATCCCGGGTGTGTCATTTTGTCAGGCTGCACGAGGCGTTCGAACTCGGCAGCGCTGACGAAGCCGAGGCGCACCGCCTCTTCCTTCAACGTCGTGCCGCGCGCGTGCGCCGACTTGGCGACCTTCGCGGCGTTGTCGTATCCAATCTTCGGAGCCAGTGCGGTGACCAGCATAAGCGAACGCTCCATCAAATCGCGAATTCGCTTTTCGTCGGCGCGTATGCCCGCCACGCAATGTTCGGTGAACGAGCGCGACGCGTCCGACAGCAGTTGAATGGAATGTATCATACAATATGCAAGCACCGGCTTGTAAACATTCAATTCGAAGTGTCCCTGGCTTCCGGCGACGGTGACGGTTGTCTGGTTACCGAACACCTGGCAGCAGACCATGGTCATCGCTTCGCACTGGGTCGGATTGACCTTGCCCGGCATGATCGACGAGCCCGGCTCGTTTTCCGGCAAGATCAGTTCGCCGAGACCGGATCGCGGCCCGGAGCCGAGCAGGCGAATATCGTTGGCGATCTTGAACAGACCGGTGGCCACCGAATTGATCGCGCCGTGCACCATGACATAGGCATCGTTGGAAGCCAGCGCCTCGAACTTGTTTGGCGCGCTGCTGAACGGCAGCCCGGTGATTTTCGCTACGTGGCGAGCGAACAGTTTTGCAAATCGCGGTTTCGAGTTGAGACCGGTGCCGACGGCCGTTCCGCCCTGCGCCAGCGGGAACAATTCCTTCACCGCGATGCGCAGCCGCGCCAGGCCGCTCTCAACCTGTGCAGCGTAGCCCGAAAACTCCTGTCCGAGCGTCAGCGGCGTCGCGTCCTGGGTGTGGGTTCGTCCGATCTTGACGATTTTCGCGAACGCTTTTTCCTTCCTGCGCAATTCGCGATGCAGTTCGGTGAGCGCCGGAATCAGGTCGGTGAGGATGCGCTCCGCAGCCGCGATATGCATCGCCGTCGGAAATGAATCGTTCGACGACTGGCTCATGTTGACGTGATCGTTGGGATGCACGGGTTCCTTGGCGCCGAGCTTGCCGCCCAAAATCTCGTTGGCGCGGTTGGCGATCACCTCGTTGAGGTTCATGTTGGTCTGGGTGCCGGAGCCGGTCTGCCAGACCACCAGCGGAAAGTGATCGTCGAGCTTGCCTTCGATCACCTCTCGCGCGGCGCGGACGATGGCGCCGGCGCGGCGGGCGTCGAGCAGACCGAGTTCCCGGTTGGTCTGGGCGGAGGCGAGTTTGACGATGCCGAGCGCGTGCACGATCGGCATCGGCATGCGATCGTGGCCGATCTTGAAGTTCTGGCGCGAGCGCTCGGTTTGCGCTCCCCAATAGCGGTCGGCGGCAACGTCGATCGGACCAAAACTATCGGTCTCGCTGCGGGTGGATTTGTTTCCGGATGTTTCTCTGCGGGCCATGCACCGTGTCCGTTGCGCCATGAAAGGGCGCAACGTTAACACTACAGCGTCGACGATGGTCCAGCGTGCCGATTATTTCTTGCGGAAACGATCCAGCCGCACCACTTCCGCGCCTTCGCCCGTCTTCGCCGGCTCGTCGTCCTTGCTTTCCGCCGCGGGCTCCGCCGCGACGACGGGCAGGGGAGGTGATGCGGGAACTGTCGGCAGTTTGGCTGCAGGTGCCTCGGCCGTCGCCTCCGACGGCTCGAACTGCAGGCCGAACTGCACCGACGGATCGAGGAAGCTCTTGATCGCCGCAAACGGCACCACCAGCCGCTCCGGGATGCCGCCGAACGACAGGCCGACTTCGAAACGATCCTCCGTCACCACCAGATCCCAGAACTGATGCTGCAGGATGATCGTCATTTCCTCCGGATACTGCGCCAGCAGCCGCGGCGACAACTTCACGCCGTCGGCGGTTGACAGGAAAGTGATGAAGAAATGGTGCTCGCCCGGCAGGCCGTGTTCGGCGGCGTCGGTCAGCACGCGGCGCAGCACGCCGCGCAGCGCGTCGCGCGCCAGCACGTCATAACGGATATGATCGGTCGCCATGGTCGTCCTGTTACGTTGGATGGCCGCCGGTCGCCCGACTCGCCCCTTGACACATGCTACCCCGGCGGAGGCCGCAGGTCAGCAGGCGTGACTGTGCGAATTTGCGGCAGAACGGAGGCGGCGGCAGGTAGTAAAAAAGTTGAAGTGGAGGCTTCTGTTGCCAGGTGCCTCCGAACCCCGCCTGACGGAGCTTAACCCATCAGGACTTTAGACTTGGTCTTTCAAACTGCGTTACGCAGCCTGAGCAACCGGAGCATAGTTGTCGTTTGCAACTATTGCATAGCCCGATAACGGCGGAACCATACCGAGAAAAAACTCGCCCTTTACGCCCTCGTCGATCCTGGTTCGCCCCCGCCGAAACCCGCCTCGAGGGGGTGGGCTTGGGTGGAGGCGCCGGGTACTGCCCCCGGGTCCGAATGGTTTATTGCGACGGTCATTTATTTCCATATCCGGCGAACCGGCACCCCCAATATAGGGTGCAAATCTGTAGAAAAACAGGCCGAAGGTACCCAACGGACTGGACAATTCGTCGATTGGGTTGGCCTCCGACCTGCCGCCGTTCTAGATTCTGGGCATGCCCGAAAATTCCACGTCCGCAGGCGCTCCGGCGCCGGATCTTTCCCCGTTCCCGCCGCCAACCCCGCCCGGTCTGCTCGAACTGTTCGTCGCCTTCGCCAAAATGTCGCTGGCGGGTTTTGGCGGTGTTCTGGTCTGGGCCCGGCGCGGCATCGTCGACCAGCACCGCTGGATGACGGCGGACGAATTCAACGAGACTTTCGCGCTGTGCCATTTCCTGCCAGGCCCGAACATCGTCAATCTGTCCGTCGTCTTTGGCTCACGTTTCCGCGGCATTCCCGGCGGCATCGCGGCCTTTGCGGGATTGGTCTTTCCGCCAATGCTGATCGCGATCGTCCTTGCGGCGCTGTATGCCCGTTACGGCGAGATCGATGCGCTGCGGCGGATTCTGGCCGGCATATCCTGCGCGGCGGTCGGGCTGCTGATCGCGGTTGTCTTCAAAATGGCAATGCCGCTGGTCACGCGGCGCGATGCCACCGGGCTAATGATCCTGATCGCTGTGTTTTTTGCGATCGGAGTGCTGCGGCTGCCGCTGCAGATGGTGCTGCTGATAGCGATTCCGCTGAGCCTCGCCATTACCGTCCTGGTCCGGCGCCGGGGGAAAGCATGAACTCCGACGCCAATCCGGTCGCGACACTCTTTTGGAGTTTCGCATTGATGTCGCTTTTCGCGGTTGGTGGCGCGAATTCGGCTATTCCCGAAATGCATCGCGTTGCGGTAGACGTTCGGCACTGGATGAACGAGCGGCAATTTGCCGACATTTTTGCCATATCCCAGCTTTCGCCGGGACCGAACGTGCTGATTGTGACGCTGATCGGATATCACGTGGCGGGCATCGCGGGTGCCTTGGCCGCTACGGTTGCGATGTGCGGTCCGACGGCGGTGGTGGCCTATTATGTCAGCGGGCTTTTGGCCAGATCGAGCCATGCGCGCTGGCCCGCCATCATCCAGGCGGCACTCGTTCCGCTTTCGATCGGCCTGATGGGCGCCAGCGGCCTGATTTTGGCGCAAACTTCCGACCGTAGCTGGGTGGCCGCCTTGATCTCGGTTGCCGCGGCAGTACTGGCCTTTGCTACGCGGCTTAATCCGCTATGGATGTTGCTGGCTGGAGGCGCTTTGGGTTTTGCTGGCCTTATCTGACGAAAATCGCTAGCAAGGCCCCGGGCCAGCTCAAACAGCTATCCAGTTAGTGCAGAAGCTTTGGGGAGAGAGATCGATGAGTGATACGCCGAGCCATGGGCCGGTCAGTTCCGTCATGCCGAAATGGGTCCGTTGCCCGCAGGATTTTGTTGGCGGGATTGTCCTCATGGCGGTCGCAGCCTTCGCCCTGTGGGCGTCGAGCGACCTGCAGGGGATGCGCGGCTTCTCCTTTGGCGCCGGCACGGCGCCGCGCATGTTTGGGGTCTTGCTGCTGCTCCTTGGCGCAGGGATTGCTGTCATGGGTCTGATTTTCGAGGGGCCGCATGTCGCTAAGTATCATTGGCGGGGGCCGTTTTTCGTCTCACTTTCGATTCTGTGCTTTGCGGTCTCCATCCGCCCGATGGGCCTCGTCGTCTCGGCATTCGTGTCCTTCATGGTCGCGGGAATGGGAACGCCGGAGACGCGCTGGAAGGAGACCATCATCGTCGGAATCTGCCTGACGATCGGCTGCAGCCTGCTTTTCCCCTATGCGCTCGGGCTGCCGCTGCAGCTCTTTCCACGTTTCCTGATTCAGTGAGGGCGTAATGGCCGATCTGTTTTCCAACCTCGCCCTCGGTTTCGGCGTTGCTTTCACCCCTATCAACCTCATGCTGTGCCTGATCGGCGCGCTCGTCGGCACGCTGGTCGGCGTGCTTCCGGGCATCGGCACCATCGCCACGGTGGCGATGCTGCTGCCGATCACGTTCGGCCTGCCGCCGGTCGGCGCGCTGATCATGCTCGCCGGCATCTATTACGGCGCGCAGTATGGCGGTTCGACCACCTCGATCCTGGTCAACATTCCCGGCGAGGCCGGGTCGGTGGTGACCGCGCTCGACGGCTTCCAGATGGCGAAGCAGGGCCGCGCCGGTCCGGCGCTGGCGATCGCCGCGATCGGATCGTTCTTCGCCGGTTGCGTCGCGACCGTTCTGATCGCCGTGTTGGGCGCGCCGCTCACCAAGCTCGCGCTGGCGTTCGGCCCAGCCGAATATTTCTCGCTGATGGTGCTCGGCCTGATCTTCGCGGTGGTGCTCGCCAAGGGATCGGTGCTGAAGGCGATCGCCATGATCGTGTTCGGACTGCTGCTCTCGATGGTCGGCTCGGACATCGAAACCGGCGCCTCACGCATGGCCTTCAACATTCCGGAACTCGCCGACGGTCTCGGCTTCGCGACGGTGGCGATGGGCCTGTTCGGCTTTGCCGAAATCATCCGCAACCTCGATGCCGGCAGCGAAAGCGATCGCGAACTGGTCCAGCAGAAAGTCACGGGACTGATGCCGACGGCCAAGGATCTCAAGGATTCGGCGCCGGCCATCCTGCGCGGCACCGTGCTCGGGTCGATTCTCGGCATTCTGCCGGGCGGTGGCGCGGTGATCGCGTCGTTCGCGGCCTACACGCTCGAGAAGAAGATCTCTAAGCATCCGGAGCGGTTCGGCCACGGCGTGATCGAAGGCGTTGCGGCGCCCGAGAGCGCCAACAATGCCGCGGCGCAGACCTCGTTCATTCCGCTGCTGACGCTCGGCATTCCGCCGAACGCGGTGATGGCGCTGATGGTCGGCGCCATGACGATTCACGGCATCGTTCCGGGTCCGCAGGTGATGCAGAAGCAGCCGGAACTGGTGTGGGGCATGATCGCCTCGATGTGGCTCGGCAACCTGATGCTGCTGATCATAAACCTGCCGCTGGTCGGCATCTGGGTGCGGCTGCTTCGGGTGCCGTACCGCCTGATGTTTCCGTGCATCGTGATCTTCTGCGCCATCGGCATCTATTCGGTGAACAACGCGCCTACCGACGTCATCCTCGCGGGCGTGTTCGGACTGGTCGGCTACTGGCTGATCAAGCACGATTTCGAGCCGGCGCCGCTGCTGCTCGGCATGGTGCTCGGGCCGTTGATGGAAGAGAACCTGCGACGCGCGCTGCTGATCTCGCGCGGCGACTGGTCAGTATTCCTGACCCGTCCGTTGTCGGCGGTGCTGATTGCGATCGCCGCCGGCCTGCTCGTGCTGGCGGTCTTGCCGACCCTCCGAAAGAAGCGCGACGAGGTGTTCGTCGAATCCGAGAATTAACCTTTAAACCTGCGGCGGTGCGCCGCAGGTTGCAACCTGTTTGACTTCGCGCCAACTGATATGACATGCAGATGCCGGCTTGGGAGAGCCGGCATTTGTTTAAGGGTTGAAGGAACTCGACATGAACTTCTATGGACGCTCGCTTGTGAGCGGCTGCCTGGCTGCACTTGCCGGGTTCGCATCGCTGACGGCTCAGGCGCAGGCTCAATCCTATCCGACGCGCAGCATCACGATGATCGTGCCGTTCGCGGCCGGCGGACCAACTGATGTCATCGCGCGCATCGTCACCGGCCATATGGCGCAAACGCTGGGGCAGACCATCATCATCGAGAACGTGGTGGGCGCCGGCGGCACCACCGCCACCACGCGTGCCTCGCGCGCCGCCAATGACGGCTATACGCTGATTACGGGGCATATGGGCACGCATGCGGCCTCGGTGCCGCTTTATCCCAATCTCGCCTACCACCCCGAGAAGAGCTTTGAGCCGGTCGGGCTGCTGGCCGGCACGCCGATCCTGATCCTGGCGCGCAAGGATTTCCCACCGAAGGACCTCAAGGAATTCGTCGCCTACGTGAAGGCGAACGAAACCAAGGTCAACGCAGCGCATGCCGGCGTCGGCTCGGTCTCGAACGTGTCGTGCGAACTGCTGAACTCGGTGCTGGGTGTCAAGCCGGTCGGTGTACCCTTCAACGGCACGGGTCCAGCAATGAACGCGCTGGTGGCGGGGCAGGTCGACTACATGTGCGACCAGATCGTCAACGCCGTGCCGCAGGTCAACGGCGGTACGATCAAGGCCTATGCGGTGGCGACTGCCGAGCGCAACCCGTCCTTGCCGAATGTTCCCACCACCACGGAAGCGGGCCTGCCGGCGTTCCAGGCCCAGGCCTGGAATGCGATCTTCGCGCCGAAGGGCACGCCGCCGGAAGTCGTCGCCAAGCTGAACGAGGCGGTCGTCAAGGCGCTCGATGACGAGGCGGTGCGCAAGCGACTGCTCGAGCTCGGCAGCGTCATCCCGGCCGGTGCCGATCGCACCCCGGCGGCGCTGGGCAAGCTCGTGAACAGCGAAATCGCAAAGTGGACGCCGGTGCTCAAGCCGGTCAACTAATCCACAAAATCAAGACGATAGGTCGGGGGCGGGACGCAAGTTCCGCCCCTTGTCGTTTGCGCGGGGGATGATCATTTTTCCGGGTATAATCGACGGCGGGAAGTCGAATCGGCGTGTCGATCGGCTATTCCGGCCGCTAAATTCGCCGCTTCGACAAAGGGCCCGAAACGTCAGCCATGAACCAGTATCACGACCTGCTTGAACGGATTCTCGCCGACGGTGCGGAGAAGCACGACCGCACCGGCACCGGCACGCTGTCGATCTTCGGGCACCAGATGCGGTTCAACCTGTCGGCAGGGTTTCCGATGTTGACCACCAAGCGGTTGCCGCTGAAGGCGATCGTGCACGAATTGCTGTGGTTCCTCGCCGGCGACACCAACATCAAATACCTCAAGGACAATGGCGTTTCGATCTGGGATGAGTGGGCCGATGCCAATGGCGATCTCGGCCCGGTCTATGGCTCGCAATGGCGCTCATGGCCGGCGCCGGACGGTCGCAGCATCGACCAGATTTCCAACGTCATCGACATGATCAGGCGTAACCCGGATTCGCGGCGGCTGATCGTCAGTGCATGGAATCCGGCCGACGTCGACAAGATGGCGCTGCCGCCGTGCCACTGCCTGTTCCAGTTCTATGTCGCCAACGGCAAGCTGTCGTGCCAGCTCTATCAGCGTTCCGCCGACGTGTTCCTCGGCGTGCCTTTCAACATCGCCTCCTATTCGCTGCTGACCATGATGGTGGCGCAGGTGACGGGCTTGAAGGCGGGCGACTTCGTACACTCGTTGGGCGACACGCATCTCTACGTCAACCATCTGGAGCAGGCCCGGCTGCAACTGACGCGGCCGACGCGCCAATTGCCGGTCATGAAGATCAATCCGGACGTGAAGGATATCTTCGCCTTCCGTTATGAGGACTTTTCGCTCGAGGGCTACGATCCGCATCCGCACATCAAGGCCGAAGTCGCCGTATGAGCAGCAGCGGTATGAGCGCCTGATGTCTCTCAACATCCGCCGGGCGCGGCCGGGCGAGGCGGGACTCGTCCTGTCCTTTGTTCGCGAACTCGCCGAATACGAAAAGCTGCTTCATGAAATGGAGGCGACGGAGGCCGATATCGATGCGGCTCTGTTCGGCGACGATCCGCGATTGTTCTGTGAGATCGCCGAGTGGAACGGTGAGCCTGCCGGCTTCGCGGTCTGGTTCGTCAATTTCTCGACCTTCAGCGGCCGCTCCGGAATCTATCTGGAAGATCTGTTCGTGCGTCCCGCTCTGCGCGGCAAGGGCATCGGCAAGGCATTGCTGGTGAACCTCGCGCAGCAATGCCTGGAGAACGGCTGGTCGCGCTTGCAATGGTCGGTGCTCGACTGGAACGCGCCGTCGATCGCATTCTATAAATCGCTCGGCGCCGAACTGATGGGCGAGTGGACGATCTGCCGGGTCGGCGGTCCGGCGCTGACGGCTCTGGCACAGGGGACCCGGTGATGGAAATCGTTCTCATTGCTGCGGTCGCCGAGAACGGTGTGATCGGGGCGAACGGCGCCATGCCGTGGCGGCTGAAATCCGACCTGGCGCGATTAAAGGCGCTGACGTTGGGCAAGCCCGTGGTGATGGGACGCAAGACCCACGCATCGATCGGCAGGCCGCTTCCGGGGCGGACCAATATCGTCGTGACCCGCGATCCGGATTTTCGCGCGGGTGGCGTCGTGGTTACCCATTCCTTCCCCGATGCGAAGGCGATTGCGACCGGCGATGCGCTGCGGCGTTTCGCCACTGAGATCGCCGTGATCGGCGGCGCGGAAATCTATGCGCAGTCGATGGACAGCGCCGATCGTCTGGAAATTACCGAAGTGCACGCCCGCCCCGATGGCGACACGCGTTTCCCGGCCGTCGATCCGTCCGTATGGGAAGAGGTTGGGCGCGTGCGAAATCCGGCCGGTCTGCAGGACAGTGCCGATTTTTCCTATGTGACATATCGTCGGCGCAAGCCGCGTTAACCTCGCTAACCGATGTTTGCATTGACAATTATGGCCTCGATCATAGCTGCTTCGAGCCGGAAGCTTGCGTTGTAAGGGGGCTAGCGGTCCCCTATAAAGCCGGGCGGATATGCGAGGCCCAAGCCATCCCAACAGGTGGATCCGGCCCCCCGCAGAGGAGAGTTTATATGCCGTGGAAGAATCAAGGCGGAGGCCCCTGGGGCCAGGGTCCCAAGGGACCATGGGGAGGCGGTCCGCAGTCGGCCGGGCCAAGGCCCCCCGATCTCGAGGACCTTCTGCGGCGCGGCCAGGACAAGCTGCAGCAGCTTCTGCCGGGCGGTCATTTCAGCGGCATGGGCATCGCCCTGGTGCTGGTCGGCGCGCTGGCGATCTGGGGATTGTCCGGCTTCTTCCGCGTGCAGTCGGAAGAGCTCGGCGTCGTGTTGCGCTTCGGAAAGCACGTGCGCACCGTTGAGCCCGGCCTGAACTATCACCTGCCGTACCCGATCGAAACCGTGCTGCTGCCGAAGGCGCTGCGCGTCTCCACCCTCTCGATCGGCATGTCGCTGATCGACGATCCGGCGCGGCGCGGCCGCACCATGCGCGATGTGCCGGAGGAAAGCCTGATGCTGACCGGCGACGAAAACATCGTCGACGTCGACTTCACGGTGCTGTGGCGCATCAAGCCCAACGGCGTCGGCAATTTCCTGTTCAACATCCAGAACCCTGAAGGCACCGTGAAGGCGGTGGCCGAAAGCGCGATGCGCGAGGTGATCGGGCGTTCGCAGATCCAGCCGATCCTCACCGGCGCCCGCAATACGACGGAGCAGGCTGTCCAGGAACTGATGCAGAAGACGCTGGACACCTACGGCTCCGGCGTTCTGATCACTCAGGTGCAGATGCAGAAGGTCGATCCGCCGACGCAGGTCATCGACGCGTTCCGCGACGTGCAGGCCGCGCGCGCCGACTTCGAGCGGCTGCAGAACGAGGCGCAGAGCTATGCCAACCGTGTCGTTCCCGACGCGCGCGGCCGCGCCGCGCAGATCCTGCAGGTCGCAGAAGGTTACAAGGAACAGGCGGTCGCCGAGGCCAAGGGCCAAAGCTCGCGCTTCACGAAGGTCTACGACGAATACAAGAAGGCGCCCGACGTGACGCGGCAACGTATTTATCTCGAGACGATGGAAAAGATTCTCGGCGGCTCCGAGAAGCTGGTCTATGACGGCGGCGGTTCCGGACAGAGCGTGGTGCCGTATCTGCCGCTCAGCGAATTGACGCCGCGGCGTCCGCCGTCAACGGCTTCCCAGCAGCAGACCGGAGGTACGCGATGAGGTCTCCAGTCGCAGGTATTGTCACCCTGGTCTTGTTGCTCCTCGTGGTGGTCGTCGGCTACAGCTCGATCTTCACGGTGTCGCAGACCGAACAGGCGCTCGTGGTCCGGCTCGGTCGGCCGGTCGACGTCGTGTCGGAGCCCGGCCTCAAATTCAAGGCGCCGTTCATCGACACCGTCATCAGCATCGACAAGCGCATTCTCGACCTGGAGAATCCCTCGCAGGAAGTCATCGCTTCCGACCAGAAGCGGCTCGTCGTCGACGCCTTCGCCCGCTACCGGATCAAGAACCCGCTGCGCTTCTATCAGAGCATCGGCTCGATCCAGGCCGCCAACATCCAGCTCACCACACTGTTGAACGCGGCGCTGCGCCGCGTGCTCGGCGAGGTCACGTTCATCAACGTGGTGCGTGACGAACGCGAGGGCCTGATGACGCGGATCCGGGACCAGCTCGACCGCGAGGCCGATCAGTACGGCATCGAGGTGGTCGACGTGCGCATCCGCCGCGCCGATCTGCCGGAGCAGAACAGCTTGGCGGTCTACAAGCGGATGCAGACCGAGCGTGAGCGCGAGGCCCAGGAGTTCCGTGCCCAGGGCGGCCAGAAAGCGCAGGAGATTCGCTCCAAGGCCGACCGCGAAGCGGTCGTCATCGTCGCCGACGCGAACTCGACCGCTGAGCAGACCCGCGGCGTCGGCGACGCCGAACGCAACCGCCTGTTCGCCGAGGCCTATGGCAGGGACCCGGAGTTCTTCGCGTTCTACCGTTCGATGTCGGCCTACGAGACCGGGCTTCGTTCCAACGATACCCGTTTCCTGCTGCGGCCGGATTCCGAGTTCTTCCGCTTCTTTGCCAATCCGTCCGGTCGCCCGCCGGCGGCTGCGGTGCCGAAGCAATAGACGCCGGTCGGATACGCGTCACGGCGAAGCGGGACTCCGCTTCGCCGGCATAAAAAGCAAAAAACGCTTGAATAGCGGGGGATGGTCATCCGATGAGGTCCATAGCGTTCACCGACTTCCTCATCGGTGTAGGCATCCTCTTTGTGCTCGAAGGCCTGATGTTCGCCGCCAGCCCGGCCTGGATGCGCCGGGCCATGAAGAGCGCACTGGCAACTCCGGACAACATCCTGCGGATCGTCGGCATCGTCTCGGCGGTCGTGGGTCTGGTGCTGATATGGGTGGTGCGCCGGTAGTTTCCGCCACCGTCGTTGCGGCCCACATCTTCGATGCGCCCCATATTGTTGAATATCCACCGCAAGTAGCTGTGGCATCAACGCAATCGTGAGCCGCCCGGCGCCGGTTTTTCGCCGGAATATCCGGCACGGATGCTTGCGCCCCGGACCCGTTCGGGCGCAGTGTGGGGCCTCATCTGACCCCTTTTGGAGACAAGCCGACATGACAGGTGCCAGACCCGCCTTGAGCCGCCGCCTGCGCCTGATGGGGATTGCGATCTCGCTCACGGCCGCCAGCTTGATGGCCGCGGCGCCGGCCGGCGCGCGAGGGCCTGACGGCATCGCCGATATCGCCGAGAAGGTGATCGATTCCGTCGTCAACATCTCGACATCGCAGAGCGTGGAGGCCAAGGGCGGCGGCAGGGAGGCGGTACCGCAATTGCCGCCGGGCTCGCCGTTCGAGGAGTTCTTCGACGACTTCTTCAAGAACCGCCGCGGGGGTGGATCGCCCAAGGGCGGCGAGAAGAGCGGCGAGATGCAGCCGCCGCGCAAGACCAATTCGCTCGGCTCCGGCTTTATCATCGACGCCGCCGGCGTCGTCGTCACCAACAACCACGTCATCGCCGATGCCGACGAGATCAACATCATCATGAACGACGGCACCAAGATCAAGGCCGAACTGGTCGGGGTCGACAAGAAGACCGACATCGCGGTCTTGAAGTTCAAGCCGGTGAAGCCGGTCAACGCGGTGAAGTTCGGCGATTCCGACAAGCTGCGGCTCGGCGAATGGGTGATCGCAATTGGCAACCCGTTCAGCCTCGGCGGCTCGGTCACGGCCGGCATCGTCTCGGCGCGCAACCGCGATATCAGCCAGGGGCCGTACGACAGCTACATCCAGACCGACGCCTCCATCAATCGCGGCAACTCCGGCGGTCCTTTGTTCAACCTCGAAGGCGAAGTGGTCGGCGTCAACACGCTGATCATCTCGCCGACCGGCGGTTCGATCGGCCTCGGCTTCGCGGTGCCGTCGAAGACGGTGTCGCGCGTGGTCGATCAGCTCCAGCAGTTCGGCGAGTTGCGCCGTGGCTGGCTCGGCGTGCGAATCCAGCAGGTCACCGACGAGATCGCCGAGAGCCTCAACATCAAGCCCGCGCGCGGCGCGCTGGTGGCCGGCGTCGACGACAAGGGGCCGGCCAAGCCCGCCGGCATCGAGCCCGGCGACGTCGTCGTCAAGTTCGACGGCAAGGACGTCAAGGACCCGAAGGATCTGTCCCGCGTCGTCGCCGACACCGCGGTCGGCAAGGAAGTCGACGTGGTGATCATCCGCAAGGGCAAGGAGGAAAGCCGCAAGGTCACGCTCGGCCGCCTCGAGGATAATGAAAAGGTGCAGCAGGCCGCCGCCAAGACCAAGGAAGACCCGGTCGAAAAGCCGGTGACGCAAAAGGCGCTCGGGCTCGATCTCGCCGCGCTGAGCAAGGATCTGCGCACCAAGTACAAGATCAAGGAAAGCGTCAAGGGCGTGATCGTCACCGGTGTCGACGGCAATTCCGACGCCGCCGAGAAGAGGCTCTCCGCCGGCGACGTCATCGTCGAGGTGGCGCAGGAAGCCGTCACCAACGCGGCCGATATCAAGAAGCGTGTCGACCAGCTTAAGAAGGACGGCAAGAAGTCGGTCCTGCTGCTGGTCTCGAACGGCGAGGGCGAATTGCGTTTTGTCGCGCTGAGCGTGCAGTAGGACGCTGACGTCGAGTGATTTTGCTGGTGCTCCGATTGACAGTGTCGTCCCTGCGAACGCAGGGACCCAAACGCCGCGGCGCCAATTGTTTTGGACGGCGTCAACCGTCTTGCTTTTACCGATAGCACAACGCGGTATGGGTCCCTGCGTTCGCAGGGACGACGTAACGCGCTATCCCCCAACAAACTCCTCGCGCCGATATCCCTGCGCATACAGCAACGCCGTAAGGTCGCCGTAGTCGATCCGCGCCGCCGCTGCCGCCGCGACCGCAGGCTTGGCGTGATAGGCGACGCCGAGGCCTGCCGCCTGGATCATGCCGAGGTCGTTGGCGCCGTCGCCGGTCACCAGCGTGTCGATATCGTCGAGGTCGAAGCTTTCGGTGAGCTCGACCAGGGTGGAAAGTTTTGCGGCGCGGCCGACGATCGGCTCGATGACGTGGCCGGTCAATTTTCCGTTCTCGATCCCGAGCCGGTTGGCGCGGTTTTCCTGGAAGCCGATCATGGCGGCAACCGCGTTGGTGAACAGCGTGAAGCCGCCCGAGATCAGGCAGGTGTAGGCGCCGTTGGCGCGCATGGTCATCACCAACTCGCGGCCGCCCGGCGTCGGCGTAATGCGTTTTGCCAGGACCTCGTCAACCACGCCGACCGGCAAATCCTTCAACAGCGCGACGCGCTCGCGCAGTGCGGGCTCGAACTCGATTTCGCCGCGCATTGCGCGTTCGGTGATTCCGGCGACATGCGCCTTCAGCCCGGCGAAGTCCGCCAGTTCGTCGATGCATTCCTGGCCGATCATGGTGGAATCCATGTCCGCCAGAAAAAGCTTCTTGCGCCGCGTCGCGGCAGGCTGCACGACGATGTCGATCGGCAGGTCGCCGCGCGCCGCCTGGAGGCGGGATTCGATCGCCTTGATGTCTTCGGAGCTCTTGACCTGGGTGTCGAAGGGAATGTCGACCGCCACTTCGTCGAACAGCCATTGCGCCGTTCCGGGCGAGGGGAGAACGGCCAGCGCGCCTTCGACGATGGTGGTGTCGAGCGCCGGATTGGCCGGGTTGCAGATGAGGGTGGCGACGAGGGACATGCAGGCGAATTCGCTAGATTTGAGCAAGGCCGTGCTTATCGCAGGGCCGACCGCCAGCGGCAAGTCGGCGCTGGCGCTCGGACTGGCGCGAAGGGCCGGCGGGGTCGTCATCAACACCGATTCCATGCAGGTCTACCGCGATCTGCGCATCCTCACGGCGCGGCCGACAATGGAGGAGGAGGCGCGCGCGCCGCACCGGCTCTATGGCCATGTCGATGCATCGGTGAATTTCTCGGCCGGCGCCTGGGTGGCAGACGCCGAAAAAGTGCTGGCGGAGGCGCGCGCCGAGAAGCGTCTGCCGATCTTCACCGGCGGTTCCGGCCTCTACTTCAAGGCGTTGACGCGGGGTCTGTCCGCGGTGCCGCCGGTCCCGCCCGAGATCCGCGACGCGGTTCGCGCGCGGCTGGAACGCGACGGCGTCGAGGCGCTGCACGCCGAACTGGCGCGGCACGACCCCGTCTCGGCCGAACGCCTGAAGCCGCGCGACCGCACCCGGATCGCCCGTGCATTGGAAGTCGTCGAAGCCACCGGCCGTGCGCTGCCCGACTGGCATCGCGAGGGGCTGCCGCCGCTGCTGCCGCCGGGCGCGTTCACCGCGCTGTTTCTCGCGCCGGAGCGCGACCAGCTTTACGCGCGGATCGATGCACGGTTCGACGCGATGCTGACGGCCGGCGCGCTGGAAGAGGTCGAGCGGCTTGCCGCGCGAAAGCTCGATCCGCTGCTGCCGGCGATGAAGGCGCACGGCGTGCCCGCTTTGATCCGCCACCTCCGCGGCGAGATCACGCGCGAACAGGCCGCCGAAATCGGCCGCGCCGATACCCGTCACTACGCCAAGCGGCAGTTCACCTGGTTTCGGCATCAATTGCCGGAATTCGAGTGGGTGGCTCCGGAGGCGGCGAGGGCTTTCGTTGTTTGATCTGTTCCCATGGTGGGAATTTCTGATTGATCCCGTAGTGGGAACCATGCTATGGTTATGAATGTAATAGCTAGGAAGGCGCTTCAGACCTTCTGGAGGCGATATCCTCAAGCGGAGATGCCGCTTAGCACCTGGTATCTGATCGTTTCCAAAGGGGAGTGGGGCGGGCCTGCGGACCTCAAGAGGGCGTTTGGAAACAACGTGGACTTTCTCGGAGACAACCGCGCGATCTTCGATATTGGCGGCAACAAGTATCGCCTCGTCGTGCACTTTTCCTACAAGTTCAAAACCGCACTCATCAAGTTTGTCGGCACGCATGAAGAGTATGACCGCATAGACGCGGAGACGGTGTGATGATGGATGTAAGGCCTCTCCACAATGAACGGGATTATGACTGGGCGATCCGCGAAATATCCCGTTATTTCGACGCTGAACCCACGCCGGGCACCGCCGATGGCGATCGTTTCGAGGTTCTATCGACGCTGATCAAGGCGTATGAGGACGAGCACTTCGTGACAAAGCATGGCGATCCCGTCGACGTTCTGCATTTTGCGATTGAATCCATGGGACGCACGCAAGCTGAGTTGGCCGCTCTGATCGGTCGCAACCGCGCGTCCGAAATATTGAATCGGGTCCGCCCTCTCACCTTGGACATGATCCGCACCATTAGCCGGGAATGGAATCTTCCGATCGAGGCCTTGGCGTCCCGGTATGATCTAGCTCCGACCTACGCCTGATTTGCGGGTGAGCCGAAGGTGGTTCACGATCCACGCATGGCTCTGTTCACAAAATTCCCACTCGCCGAACGGCCGGAACGCCGCTAAGCTGTCAAAATCGCGCTAAAGGCGCCCTTCCCTTGACTTCCGGGGATCGGGCGGTATAACCGCGCAACCTTTGGGAAGTTCGAGCCGCAAAATGCGTAATATTATTACCAAACTTCTTATCGTAATCGTACCTTGGCGCACCGCCGGGGGTGGCTGAGGCCATCCCAAAACCGGGCGGTGTGCATGGGGCCTCTGGGGCCCTTTTTTTATTCCCTTCATACGACCGAAACCGAAGAAAGCCGCGTCGTCAGCGCATCCGGAGCAGACCAATGACCGATAAGAGCCACGATCCCAACCAGATGACCGGCGCTGCGATGATCGTGCGCGCGCTCATCGATCATGGCGTCCAGCATCTGTTCGGATATCCCGGCGGCGCGGTACTTCCGATCTATGACGAGATTTTCCAGCAGAGCGAGGTCGAGCACATCCTGGTGCGGCACGAGCAGGGCGCCGGCCACGCCGCCGAAGGCTATGCGCGCTCGACCGGCAAGCCCGGTGTCGTCCTGGTGACCTCGGGTCCCGGCGCCACTAATATGGTCACGCCGCTGACGGACGCGCTGATGGATTCCATCCCGCTGGTCTGCATCACCGGGCAGGTGCCGACGCATCTGATCGGCAACGACGCGTTCCAGGAATGCGACACCGTCGGCATCACGCGCCCCTGCACCAAGCACAACTGGCTGGTCCGCGACGTCAACGATCTGGCAAAAGTGCTGCACGAGGCGTTCTATGTCGCGACATCAGGCCGTCCGGGACCCGTGCTCGTCGACGTGCCGAAGGACGTGCAGTTCGCGGTCGGCACCTATCATCCGCCGCGCAAGTCCGACGTGCACGTCTCCTACACGCCGCGGGTGAAGGGCGACGCGACGCAGATCCGCAAGGCCGTGGCGCTGCTGGCGTCCGCCAAGCGGCCGGTGATCTATTCCGGCGGCGGCGTCATCAATGCCGGACCGGAAGCGTCAAAACTGTTGCGCGAACTGGTCGACGCCACCGGCTTTCCGATCACCTCGACCCTGATGGGCCTCGGCGCCTATCCGGCGAGCGGCAAGAACTGGCTCGGCATGCTGGGCATGCACGGCACCTACGAGGCCAACATGGCGATGCATGATTGCGACGTCATGCTATGCATCGGCGCGCGCTTCGACGACCGCATCACCGGGCGTGTCGACGCGTTCTCGCCGGGCTCGAAGAAGATCCATATCGACATCGATCCGTCCTCGATCAACAAGAACATCCGCGTCGACGTACCGATTATCGGCGACGCCGCCAACGTGATGGGCGACCTGCTGCAGGTGTTCAAGGCGGAAGCCAGGAAGCCCGACATCAAGGCATGGTGGCAGGCAATCGCCACATGGCGCGCGCGCAATTCGCTCGCCTACAAGAAGAACAACGATATCATCCTGCCGCAATACGCCATCGAGCGGCTGTTCGAGGCGACGCGCGGCCGCGACACCTACATCACGACCGAGGTCGGCCAGCACCAGATGTGGGCGGCGCAGTTTTATGGTTTCGAGGAGCCGCACCGCTGGATGACCTCGGGCGGTCTCGGCACCATGGGTTACGGCCTGCCGGCGGCGCTTGGCGTGCAGGTCGCCCATCCCGACAGCCTCGTGATCGACATCGCGGGCGACGCCTCGGTGCAGATGACGATGCAGGAGATGTCGACGGCGGTTCAGTACGAACTGCCGATCAAGATCTTCATCCTGAACAACCAGTACATGGGCATGGTGCGGCAGTGGCAGCAGCTGCTGCACGGCAACCGGCTGTCGCATTCCTACTCCGAAGCGCTGCCGGACTTCGTCAAGCTGGCGGATGCCTTCGGCTGCGTCGGCCTGCAGGCCCTCAAGCCGTCCGATCTCGATGGCGCGATCAAGGAAATGATCAGCGTCAAGCGTCCGGTGCTGTTCGACTGCCGCGTTGCCGCGCTGGAAAACTGCTTCCCGATGATTCCGTCGGGCAAGGCGCATAACGAAATGCTGCTGCCGGCGGAAGCGACGGACGAGGCCACCGCCGCCGCATTTGCCGGCGGCAAGGCGCTGGTGTGAGGGGCTTGGTGTGAGAACGCGGGCCATACAATCCGCCGTCATCGCCCGACTTGATCGGGCGATCCAGTACGCCGCGCCGGTTCGAGTGAGCTCAAGCGCCTCTGGAATACTGTATCCCCGCATGCGCGGGGATGACGCGCAGGGGCGTGGGGGCGACGAACGAGGGGGAGGACAGAGACGTGTTTGATCTCGCCGAACTCGAACGCGCACACGAAATTGTGGGGCGGGCGGTGCCGCCGACGCCGGCGCATGCGTGGCCGCTGCTGGCGCAGCGGCTCGGCACGTCCGTCGTGGTCAAGCACGAGAACCACACGCCGACCGGCGCCTTCAAGGTGCGCGGAGGGCTGGTTTATCTCGACCGGCTGAAGCGCGACGCGCCGAATACGCCCGGGGTCATTTCCGCCACGCGCGGCAATCACGGGCAGAGCCTTGCTTTCGCCGCCGGCCGCCACGGCGTTCCGGCCGTGATTTACGTGCCGCGCGGCAATTCAGTGGAGAAGAACCGCGCCATGCGCGCGTTCGGCGCCGAACTGGTCGAGCACGGCGAGGACTTTCAGGCGGCCGCCGAAGAAGCCGCGCGCCATGCCCAGTTCGCCGGCCTGCACATGGTGACGTCGTTTCACCCGGACCTCGTGCGCGGCGTCGCGACCTACGCGCTCGAATTGCTGCGCGCCGCGCCCGATCTCGACGTGCTCTATGTGCCGATCGGGCAGGGCTCGGGCATCTGCGGCTGCATCATGGCGCGCGACCTGCTCGGCCGCAAAACCGAAATCGTCGGCGTGCAGTCGACCGAGGCGCCGTCCTATGCGCTGTCGTTTGCCGCCGGTACGGTCGTGACCACGGAGACCAGCAACACCCTGGCCGACGGCATGGCCACCCGCGTTCCCGTACCCGAGGCGCTCGCGATCATTCGCAAGGGCGCCGCGCGAATCGTGCAGGTCACGGACGACGAGGTTGCCGCGGCCGTACGCGCCTACTGGACCGACACGCATAACCTCGCCGAAGGCGCCGGCGCAGCGCCGCTGGCCGCGGCGCTGCAGGAGAAGGCAAAGCTGGCGGGCAAGCGCGTCGGCTTGATTCTTTCCGGCGGCAATATCGATTTTGATCTGTTCCGGACATGGGTCGGAACGGACGCCACGGCGGCTGCCCAACCGGCGCTGACGTGACGCGAGGCCATTCAAGGGGACGACAATGAACCAGCCGGCATCCGCCTACTTCCTGGAAGAGCGCCACGAACCGACCGAGACGCACACGCTCTCGGTCCTGGTGCAGAACGAGCCCGGCGTGCTCGCGCGCGTGATCGGCCTGTTTTCGGGACGCGGCTACAACATCGACAGCCTCACCGTCTCGGAAACCGAGAGCCAGAAACACCTCTCGCGCATCACCATCGTCACCACGGGAACGCCGATGGTAATCGAGCAGATCAAACACCAGCTCGACCGCATGGTGCCGGTCTATCGCGTCGTCGACATGACGATCACCGGCCGCTCGATCGAGAGGGAACTCGCCATGGTGAAGGTGCGCGGCGGCGGCGACCACCGCGTCGAGGCGCTGCGGCTCGCGGATGCGTTCCGCGCCCGCGTGATCGACGCCACGACAGAGAGTTTTGTGTTCGAGATCACAGGCAACTCCGCGAAAATCAGTCAATTCATCGACCTGATGCGCCCGCTCGGCCTTGTCGAAGTGTCGCGCACCGGTGTCGCCGCGATCGGTCGTGGGCCAGAGGGGATGTGAAACATGCTGGCGCGGGACTGGTACTATACGCAAAGGAGGCGGCTTGGGCTCGATTCCGCGGTCGCCTCGATCTACGACCGGCATGACGACAGCGACGAGCGCGCGCGCGCCGCGCTGACCATGCTCGGCGTACAGAAGGGTTGGCGGCTGGCTGATATCGGTTGCGGCAACGGTGTGCTGGCCTGCGAGGCGGCGCTGATGGGCGCCGAGGTCGACGCCATCGACATTTCGCCGGCGATGCTGGCACTCGCCAAGATCCAGGCGCGCGACCGCAAGGTGGCGATCCGCACCCAGCCGGCGGGCATGCTGAGCTTCGCCTACCAGCCGAATTCCTACGACCTGATCGTCAGCGAATTCACGCTGCATCATCTGCCTGACTTCTGGAAGGCGGTGGCGCTGGCAAGGATCTATGCGGCGCTGAAGCCTGGCGCCAATTTCTATTTGCGCGATATCGTGTTCGTCAGCATGCCTGACGGCACCGAGCGCGACGTCGAACAGTGGGCCGATTTCGCCATCAAGAACCACGATTTCCAGCGCGAGGGCGTGGTGACCCATATGCGCGACGAATACTCGACCTTCGGCTGGGTGATCGAGCGCATGCTGACCGATGTCGGCTTCACGCTGCAATCGGTCGACTATCACGCGCCGCTGCACGGCACCTACCTCCTGCGTAAACCGAAGCCGGATCAACAGAGCTAAGAACATCCGCAGAGCCCGGAAACAAGAGAGCCAAGAATGAAACCGGCCATGTCAGCATCGCCGTGCTGGTGCGGTGATCACGGTCGTCGGCGGTATCTCCACCAGCCCCTGTCCAGGCGTTCTCGGCTCTCAGAAAAACAAGTTCTGCCAAAGATCGCGTGACGCCCCATGTCGCATTCGCTGCTGATCGCCTTCATCATGTTCGCCACGGTGATGTTCTTCACGCCGGGGCCGAACAACATCATGCTGCTGTCGTCGGGGCTGACCTACGGCTTCCGCCCCACCATCCCGCACATCATGGGGATCACGGTCGGCTTCGCCTTCATGATCGGCGCGGTCGGGCTCGGGCTGGGTACGATCTTCATCGCCTATCCGGTGCTGCAGACCATTCTGAAATATGCTGGCGTGGCCTACCTCGTCTATCTCGCCGCCCATATCGCGATGTCCGAGCCGCCGTCGGCTGATGAGGACAGTCGCGGCCGCCCGATGACCTTCTGGGGCGCGGCGATGTTCCAGTGGGTCAACGCCAAGGGCTGGGTGATGGTAATCGGCACCATCACCGCCTATACGGCGATCGCCGCCTATCCCTGGAATATCGCGATCCAGGTCGGCCTCAGCCTGCTTCTGGGAATTTTGTCCTGTACCGCCTGGGCCCTGTTCGGGTCCGCGCTGCGGCCGGTCCTGACCTCCCGGCGGGCAGTGCGGGCCTTCAACATCGTCATGGCGGTATTGCTGCTGGCTTCGCTCTATCCGGTCTTCATGGACACATGATGCTGCAGTGCGCCATGCATAAACGGGTTTCCTTTGACGTGGAAAATGCTCTAGACAACGCCGGAAATTCGCGGGCGGCCGGCGGTCCTATTCCCCAAATGCCTGATTAACCGGCCGTTTTGGCCATCGATTGAGGAAACCACCCATGCGTGTTTATTACGATCGCGACGCCGACCTGAACCTGATCAAGGGCAAGAAGGTCGTCATCGTCGGCTACGGCAGCCAGGGCCACGCCCATGCGCTGAACCTGAAGGATTCCGGCGTCAAGGACGTCGCCATTGCGCTGCGCAAGGGCTCGGCCTCGGCCACGAAGGCGGAAGCCGCCGGTTTCAAGGTGATGGAAGTCGCCGAGGCCGCCAAATGGGCCGACCTCGTCATGATGCTCACCCCCGACGAACTGCAGGGCGACATCTACCGCGAGCACTTGCATGACAACATGAAGAAGGGCGCGGCGCTGGTGTTCGCCCACGGCCTCAACGTCCATTTCAACCTGCTCGACCCGCGCGCCGACCTCGACGTGCTGATGATCGCGCCGAAAGGCCCCGGCCATACCGTCCGCTCGGAATACCAGCGCGGCGGCGGCGTGCCCTGCCTGATCGCCATCTCCAAGGACATTTCCGGCAACGCCCATGACCTCGGCCTCAGCTACGCTTCCGCCATCGGCGGCGGCCGGGCCGGCATCATCGAGACCTCGTTCAAGGAAGAATGCGAGACCGACCTGTTCGGCGAGCAGGTGGTGCTGTGCGGCGGCCTGGTCGAGCTGATCAAGGGCGGCTACGAGACGCTGGTCGAAGCCGGCTACGCCCCCGAGATGGCCTATTTCGAGTGCCTGCACGAGGTGAAGCTGATCGTCGACCTGATCTATGAAGGCGGCATCGCCAACATGAACTACTCGATCTCCAATACCGCCGAGTACGGCGAATACGTCACCGGCCCGCGCATCGTCACCGCGGAGACCAAGGCCGAGATGAAGCGCGTCCTCGCCGACATCCAGGGCGGCAAGTTCGCCCGCGACTGGATGCTGGAGAACAAGGTCAATCAGACCTCGTTCAAGGCGACGCGCGCCAAGCTCGCCGAGCACCCGATCGAGGAAGTCGGCGCCAAGCTGCGCGACATGATGCCCTGGATCAAGAAGGGCGCGCTGGTCGACAAGAGCAAGAACTGAGGGGCTGCCGGCCTCATCCTGAGAAGGCGCGTAAGCGCCGTCTCGAAGGATGAAGGCACCGGCGGGCTGATCGTGCCGTAGCACGAAATTTTAAGTCTTGATCGTCATCTTACGGCGAGATCGCGAACCGCGGTCTCGCCGTTTCCTTGAAGAATAGTTGGCTCAACCACATTCTTCAGTGCGCCGCGCCGAAGGGGCGAGCCGCTTCGAAACAAAGAACGGACGCTCAGCAAACATTCTTGTCGCGAAGCCGTTCAGGAGCTACCTCAGCGACAGAAAAGCGAGCGTTTACCGAGTCGAAGCGCGGTTGCTTCATCTTCATTCTCGTTCGGGAAACGGTTGGGCAGTCGCTCAGCAGCGCACCGACTGCTGGTCCAAGTGCTTTCCGGCATCTCATGTGCCGGATCAGCCGCATACCGGTCAAAGCAGCAAGACAGCGCCCCTACTTCTCGATCTTGTTGTGCAACTGCCAGAACCGCACGGTGCGCTGCGCCGTCTCCATCGACAGCTTGCGGTAGTCGCGCTCGGCGATCTGCAGGGTCTGCTCGTTGACCGAGGGCATGACCGGGCGGTTGCGCAGGATCGATTCCACCGTCGGCCAGTTCAGGCGGGCCGATCGGCAGGGAATCAGGAGAAGGTCGGCGCGGGGGCCTTCCATCAGGCGGGCCATCATTTCGATGGGCATCTCGTTGAGCACCGCGATCGCAACGGTGACTTCGTCGAACTTCTTCGATTCGGCGAAATTGTACACGGCCGCATCGTCCAGCTCGTTCAAACCCTTCATCAGTTTGACGATTTCCTCGGCGAGACCAAAACTCCGGCCTGCGGGTTGCGACTCGCGGGCGATCTCGTTGAGGACACGCTTGATCTCTTCCTGGACCTCTGGCGGTGCGATGGCCAGAAGCCGGGCGCGCACTGTTTCCTTGGCGCGGCGCAACAGGTCCGCCATGAACTTGGCCGGAAAATCGGCGCGGAGGCCGATAATTTCCGCCAGTTCGTCGTCCCGGCCGACACGGTTGACGATGGTGGAAAAGCCCTGGTCGGAAAACCTGGCGCCGGCGTTGTTGGCGAGCTTTCGGATCACCTTGTCTTCGCCGCGATCGACGATGACATCGGTTACCGCGGTCGGCAGGTCGGGCCGGCCGGAAATGGCGAGCAGGTGATCCTGCCCCTTGCTGCTGGCGATCTTGACCAGCACGTCGGTGCCGAGCCGGCTGGAATTGGCCAGCACGTTGCCGGCGACCTCGATTTCGTCGTCCCAGGCCAGATGCTGGATCACCTCGAACGGCGCGTAGTCGAGCGGCGCCAGCCGTTTCGAAAGCTCGGCCTTGGCCCGCGTTTCGACGCGCGCGATCAGGAGGCAAAGCACGTCGTCGAAGACCTTGACCTGGTCGTCGCTGAGGCGCGCGCCGTCATTGAGAAAGAGATCGGTGACCTGCCGCAGGGTTTCCACCCGCTTGGCAGACGAGCCTCCTCGGACGGCGTCTTCGAGTTCGGCGATGATCGAGTGAGCCGGCTGTTGCACCATTGTGGGCAGTCTTGTTCGTTGTTGAAGGGTCGGCGTGCACAATGACAAGCCGAGCCTTACACTCGCGTTAAGGGCGCGAGGCTGGTAGAAGTACAGCGCGGCTGCACTTGAAACGAGCAGTGCCTCGGTGGGGGCGCAGCGGCCGCTTGTTCGCCCGGGCCGGGCGCGCATCGAAAGCGCGGTGTTGCGAATTATTTACCAACGCGATTGGCGGCAAACGCTGCACTTTCGCCCGACAAATCGCCGAGGTCGTGCCCCTTCCGGCATGCGGCGCCGCTTTCGGTGCTGCAGTCCGGTGGCTATCGTCTCCGAACCTTCCCGGGTAAATGTGATTGGCAACTTGCCGGACAAGACGCCATGAAGACTTGCCGCGCCGGTGGGGACGCCCGCGCGGCCGCACGCTTAAGCATTCCTTCACGACGAACTTCATTAATCCTCTTAACAAGGGCTTGGGCCATGAGATCGGTTGTCATCACGGGAGCGTCCACCGGCATCGGCTGGGCCAGCGCCAGATTGTTGCTGGACCGCGGTTTCCGCGTGTTCGGCAGCGTCCGCAAGCAGGCCGACGCCGACCGCCTCAAGGGCGAGTTCGGGACGAACTTTACGCCATTGATCTTTGACGTCACGGACGAGGCCGCCGTGCTGGCTGCCGCGCGCGAGGTCCGCGCCGCCCTGACCGGCGAAACGCTTGCCGGACTGGTCAACAATGCCGGCATCGCGGTCTCGGGCCCCGTGCTCGAACTCGCCGCCGACGAATTCCGTCGCCAGATGGAGGTGAACTTCATCGGTCCGATCATCGCAAGCCAGGCCTTCGGGCCGCTGCTCGGCGCCGATCCGACCCTGAAAGGGCCGAAGGGCCGGATCGTCATGATCTCCTCGGTCTCCGGCAAGAACGGCAACCCGATGACGTCGGCCTATTCCGCCTCCAAGCATGCGCTCGAGGGACTGTCGGAAAGCCTGCGCCGTGAACTGATGCTGTTCGGAATCGATGTCGTCGTTATCGCGCCGGGCGCGGTGAAGACGCCGATCTGGGGCAAAGCGGAGGAGGTCGACATTTCCCCCTACAAGAACTCGCCCTATCTTCCGGCGCTGCAGAAGATCCGCGCCGTCATGCTGGCGCTCGGTGCGAACGGATTGCCGGCCGAGACGATCGCCGAGAAGGTGTTCGCGGCATTGACGCTGCCGAATCCCAAGGTGCGCTACACCCTGGTGCCGGATCCGATGCAGCAATTCATGGCGGCGGTGCTGCCCAAGCGCACCCTCGACAAGATCATCGCCAAGCGCCTCGGGCTTTTGCCGCAGGGATGAGCATGATGCTGCGAGCGGTCATGGGCCTTTTGGCCATCCTCGCGCTCGGGTCCGCCGTCCATGCCGGCGACCGCAGCGATAGCGAACCATCCTGCGACGGCAACACGTACCAGATGGTGGAATGCCTCAAGGCGAAGACCGCGGAATGGGACACGCGGTTGAACACCGCCTACCAGAAGGCGGTGCAGGACGCCCAGCCGGCGCAGCGCGAGCAGCTGCGAACGGCGCAGCGGCTGTGGATCCAGTACCGCAATGCCAACTGCCTGTATTACGGCATGGGCGAGGGTACCATCGCCCGGCTCGACGCCGGTGAATGCATGCGCAGCATGACCGAAGCGCGCGCCAAAGAACTCGAAGGCCTCGGCCGCCAGTGACGACGGGAAAAAGCCAGACGGAGCTGACACAGATCGCGGACGACGCGCTTCGCGGCCAGCCGGGATGCGCGACGGCGTCGGTGCCGGCCGTGCGAGGGCTTTCCAACATTCGCGAGGGCCGGAACTGGGAAATTCCCAACGTCATCCTCGGCGACTGCCTGATCAGCGACGTCGACCGCGCCGTGATGTCGGTGCAGCGTCAACTGGGGCGGAAGTATCATCTCGTGGACCGCGACTAGGTTCTTCGCAGCGATGGCTACCACTCTCCGTCATTCCGGGGCGCGCCCCTTGGCGCGAACCCGGAATCCAACTCTCCACGTAATCTGCTGTTAGATGGATTCCGGGTTCTCGCTACGCGAGCCCCGGAATGACGGGCGCATGGAACTGTCGCCTGCGCGCGGTGCCATCGCGATGATGCGCAGCGCGAAGACGGCGACCAGCGGGATCAGGAACAGCGCGTAGAGCGGCATGTCGGGAATCCGCTTGCCGAACGACACCATGAACTGGAACAGCAGGTAATAGCCGCCGACGAGATGCAGCCGGCGCCAGGCGCGCGCGCCGATCGCGGTTGCCGTGCGGTCGAACGAGGTCACGGTCATCGCCGTTATGAGGGCGTAGCCGATGCCGCCGAAGACGTAGGACGTGAGCGACGTCGCCGCCGCGTAGCCGGCCGGGTCCATCACGGCGAAGGCGGCAATGGCAGCGAGATGGATGGCGTGCGAGGCGGCAAAGCTGACGCCGAGATAGCGGCGATTGCGGCGCAGCCAACGGGTCAACGCATTGGGCCACAGCCGCGCCAGCGCGGCGGCCGCGAAGGCGAGGCAGAACAGCATCAGCGAGGTTCGCGCGGTGAAGCGGATCACCATCCGCACGCCGTCGACCTCGAATCCCCGCATGCCGGCGATCCAGATGCTCAGTCCGAGCAGGGTGAGCGAGAGGAGGGCAAACAGGCGCCAGCCATCGAACCAGTTTTGACGTGGTGGCATGTTGTGCTCCCCTGATTGCACCGTCATTGCGAGCGAAGCGAAGCAATCCATTCTTTCTAGACGCGGTGAGATGGATTGCTTCGCTTCGCTCGCAATCAAGCGGATCGTGATGTAATCATCAGTTACATACGCGTGTGCCGGGCGGTCAATCCGTGTAATCGGTGCTTACATTCACGATGCAGTGATGGTAGGAGAAAGAATGCGCCCTGTCGCCAAATCCTCCGACCCAAAATCCCCGGCTGCCAAGCCCCGCCGCCCTGCATCACGGGCCGTTTCGCCAAAACCCTATCATCACGGCGACCTGCGCCGGGTCCTGATCGACGCCGCCCTGCAACTGGTCGGCGAGGGCGGGGCGGAGGCGGTCAGCGTCCGCGAGGCCGCCCGACGCGCGGGTGTCTCGCCGGGCGCGCCGTTCCGGCATTTCCCGAGCCGCGACGCGCTGATGCAGGCGGTGGCGGAGGAGGCGCAGCGGCGCTTCCGGGCCGAGATCGAAGCCGCGCTGGCCGGGACGCCGGCCGGCGATCCGCTGGCGCGCTTTCGCTGTCTGGGCCTGGCCTATCTGCGCTGGTCGATGCGCAATCCGACGCATTTCGAGATCATTTCCAGCCGCCGGTTGTTCGATCATGACCGGGCGGACGCCGTCAGCCGCGACAATGCCGAACTGATCGAACTGACCGAGCGGACATTGGCGGAAGCCTTCGCCGCAGGTCAGCTCCGGCCGGTCGACCTGAAGCAGGTCCAGATTGCCGGGCGGGCGCTGGTCTACGGCTTTGCCCGGATGAATATCGACGGGCATTTTCCGCGCTGGGGTGTCGCAGGCCCGGAGGTCGAGCAGACGGCCGAAGCGATCATCGATCTATTCATCGAGGGCATTGCAAGGCGGGCATGACGGTGACCAAGCCGGGCTGCCGCGCGCTCCGGATCGTCAGTCTCAAATTTACCCTGCCGTGTCGGCCCTCGGGCAAATTCATTGCGCGTTCATGACGATTAAACTACGTTTTTATGACGCGACACAGTTTCCGGCTGGGTCGTCCGTCTCCTGGTCATCGCCAGTCAAGGCTTTGCATTGCGCCGGGTCATGTTGCGTTAGCTCCCATGGCGCCCGCGCCAACTCCAGGACCCTCCGCTGCCACTCTCGTCGCCGGTTTGGCCGCCATTGGCTTCTGGCGGCTTTCCGCCGTTGCTGCACCGCACATGGCGGCGCTGGCGATCATGTTGCAGACCGAGGCCGATTTCGGCGGCCGCATAGGCTTCACGCTGGCGTGGGGCATCCTGAACTTCTTCTTCATCGCGCTGCTGCGGCGCCCGGCGCTGTCGGGCGCACTGTCGCTCACGCTGGTCGTGCTGCTGGTGCTGCTGTCGCGGCTCAAGCACGACGTCGTGCAGATGACCGCCAACTTCGTCGACCTGATGGTGATCGACCGCGACACCGCGGCCTACCTGTTCACGATCTTTCCGAACTTGCGCTGGAATGTGGTTGGCGCGGCGATCGTGATCCTGCCGCTGATGTATGCGCTGTGGTGGCTCGACCCGTTCCGCATCCGCCGCCTGCCGGCGCTGGCCGGCAAGCTGGCCTGTCTCGCCGTGCTGGCCGGCTATTCCGTCACCTGGCCGGACGAAGCCTGGCGCGGCTATTATGCCGACGGCTATCTCTCCAAATTCGCCCGTTCGGGCGTGACGGCGGTGTCCGACTTCGCCAATTACGGCTTCATGGAGTCGGAGGCCGTGACCGCCGAGCGGCTGAAGATGCCGCTGGTCGATTCCTGTCATGTCGCCGGGCGCCGCCCGCACATCATCATGATCCATGACGAGTCGAGCTTCGACATCCGTCAGGCCAGTGGCGTCAAGGTGCCGGCGGATTATGGCGGCCACTTCAAGTCGTTCGACGGCCGCGAGCGCAAGTTCATGGCCGAAAGCAGCGGCGGCGCCAGCTGGATGGCCGAGTACAACGTGCTGGCCGGCCTGTCCTCGCGCTCGTTCGGCCGCTTCTCCTATTTCGTCACCCGCATCGCCTCGGGACGGGTCGAGCGTGGATTGCCGCTGGCGCTGCGCCGCTGCGGCTACACCACCCTTTCGCTCTATCCGGCCTACGGCGCCTTCATGGGCGCGCGCGGCTTCCAGACCTCCACGGGCATCCAGCACTTCTACGACGCGCGTGCGCTCGGCGCCAAGGGCATCGAGCCTGACAGCTTCTATTACGGCAAGGCCGTCGATCTGATCGCCGAACAGCCGGTCAATACGCCGCTATTCACCTTCGTCTATCTCGCCGCCAACCATTTCCCCTGGGAAACCAAATTCCGCCCGGAGCTGCTGCCGACCTGGCGCAAGCCGGGCAACGCGCCGGTGGTCGACGAATATCTGCGCCGCCAGACCCTGAGCGCGGGCGACTATGCGGGCTTCATTGCCAGCCTGAAAAAGAAGTTCCCGGCGCAGCCGTTCCTGATCGTTCGCTATGGCGACCATCAGCCGGAGTTCTCGTCGAACCTGCTGGATCCCGGCCTCGATGAAGCCCGGGTCGCCCGCAAGTTCGACACTTATGACCCGCGCTACTTCACCACCTATTACGCGATCGACGCCATCAATTTCGAGCCCGTGAAGAGCTCTGCCGTCATGGACCGGATCGACGCACCCTATCTGCCGCTGGTGATCCAGGAAGCCGCCGGCATTCCGCTCGACCCGTCGTTCGAGGAGCAAAAGAACATCATGCTCCGCTGCAAGGGGGTATTCTACGCCTGCAAGGACGGCGCCGAAGCCCGCAGGTTCAATCGATTGCTGATCGAGGCCGGGTTCATCAAGGGCCTTTGAAGGAAAGCCGCCATGTCCGTGGTTGCGGAATCGGGAACGAACCAAAGCGCTGGCGCGAAAGCACGCGGCGCCGGCTTCTTTGCGCTGGCCGGCCTGACCGTTGCCGCGCATCTCGTCGCGCTCGCCGTGCTGTTCACCACCGAATACGGGCCGTTTGCGATCACGCTGTCAGTGCTGGCGTGGATTTTTCTGAACTGTTTCATGCTGGCCGTGCTGCGGCGGCCCGGCGTCTGCGCCGCGCTGGCGCTGGCCTTGATCGTGATCCTGATTGCGCTGTCGCACTTCAAGTTCGGGATCCTGCAGCTCACGCTGACTTTCCTCGATTTTCTGATCATTGACCGCGATACGTTTTCGTTCCTGCTGTCGGTGTTTCCGCGGCTGCAGATGCAGTTGATCGTGGCCGGCCTTGTGGCGGCCCCCGTGCTGTGGGCGCTGTGGCGCTTCGATCCGTTCCGCGTGCGCCGCAGCGTCGCGCTGGGCGGCGTGGCCGCGACGGCCGCGCTGATTGCGGCGATGGCGGTCGCTTCGCCCGAGCAGGCGTGGGAGCCGTTCCAGGGTGTCAATCACATTTCCAATCTGGCGCGCTCGGGCGTGGTGGCGGTATCGCGGCTGGCTTCCACCGGATGGATCGAGGCCGATCCGCCGGCGGAAGGTGGTCTGCATCTGGCCGCCGCGCACGCCGCCCTTCCGTTGATGCAAACGCCCACGTCCGCGCCGGCCACGCCGTGCGAAGCGCCGGCCAAGCGACCGCACATCATCATGCTGCTGGATGAGTCGAGCTTTGACGTCACCTCGGCGCCCGATATCAAGGTGCCGTCCGGCTACACCGATTTCTTCAAGTCGAGCGACGGCAAGCAGCGCACCATGATCGCGGAGTCGACCGGCGGCCCGACCTGGTACACCGAGTTCAACGTGCTGACCGGCCTGTCGGCGCGCTCGTTCGGCGACCTGAAATTCTACGTCACGCGGATCGCCGCCGGCCGCGTCACGCGCGGACTGCCGCAGGCGCTGCAGCGCTGCGGCTACAAGACCGTCTCGCTCTATCCGACCTATGGCGACTTCCTCGGCGCGCGCACCTTCCAGAAGGGCACCGGCGTCGAAGAGTTCATCGACATGGCCGCGATGGGCGTGAACGAGGACATGCAGCCCGACAGCTTCTATTACGACCAGGCCTTGAAGGCGTTCGCGCGCGAAAAGGCGTCGCAATCGCCCGTGTTCATGTTCGTCTACCTCACCGCCAATCATTTTCCCTGGACCGACGTCTATCGTCCCGATCTGACGCCGAAGGGCTGGACGCCGCCGGGCAACACCGCGGAGGTCGACGAATACATCCGCCGCCAGACCATGACGGCCAGCGACTATCGCGACTTCACCGCACGACTGAAGCGGGACTATCCGGACGAGTCCTTTCTCGTGCTGCGTTTCGGCGATCACCAGCCGGCGATCTCGCAGAAAATGCTCGAGCCAGGGATCGACCAGAAACTGCTGGCGAAACGCCTGATGGCGTCAGACCCGCGCTATTATTCGACCTATTACGCGATCGATGGCATCAACTACGCGCCCGCCAACCTGTCATCCGCGCTCGAAACCCTCGACGCCGCCTACATCCCGCTGGTGCTGCAGGAAGCCGCCGGACTGCCGCTGGATCCCACCTTCACCGAACAGAAGAGCATCATGCTCCGCTGCAAGGGCGCCTTCTATGCCTGCAAGAAAGGCGCGGAAGCGCGGAGGTTCAATCGGATGCTGATCGACGCGGGGATGATCAAGGGGCTTTGATGCTTCCGTGATGGCAGGATGTGTCGGTCATCCACGTCTCCATCCCCGTCATTGCGAGCGTAGCGAAGCAATCCATTCCACGGCAAGCGGAAGCGTGGATTGCTTCGTCGCTTCGCTCCTCGCAATGACGTCGATGGAGCCCGCGCCAAACGAGAGCCACCTACTTCTTTCCCACCTTCTCCCACAGCCATTGCGCCACCGCGGCCGGCGAACTCGTCGCATCATTGCCGGATGCGCGCAGGTTGGCCTCGCGCATGGTGGCGATGTCGATCCGGCCGAGCAGTGGCGCAAGCGCCTTGCGCAGACGATCGTCTTCGGCGCGCTTCGGCGCCAGCAGCACCACCGCGTCGTAGGGCGGGATCGCGCGCCTGTTGTCCGTGAGCGCCACCAGGTCGTATTTGGCGATCAGTCCGTCGCTGGTGTAGCCGGCGATGACGTCGACTTCGCCGGAGGCGACGGCCGCATACATGAAGTCCGGCTGCATCTGGCGCTGGCCGCGGAACGACAGGCCGTAGGCCTTGCGCAGCGCCGCCCATTCCGGGCGCGAGAAAAATTCATAGTCGCCGGCGATCGACATGCTCGCCGCGCGCGAGGCGAGGTCGGCGATGCTGCGGATGCCCAATTGTTCGGCGCGTTTACGCGGCATCACCAGCGCATAGGCGTTCTCAAAGCCGAGTTCGCCGAGCAGCGTGATGTTGCGCCTGGCGAGCAGCGTCTTCAGTTCAGCCAGCAGCACCTCGCGCGGCCGGATGTCGGTGCGCTGGAACTGGTTGGCCCACAAGGTGCCGGAATAGTCGACATAGACGTCGATGTCATTGGACGCCAACGCCTCGAAGATCACGCTGGAGCCGAGGCCTTCGCGCGTCGCGGCGGGAATCGAGGCCGCACCGAGCCGCTGCGCGATCAATGCCGACAGCACATATTGTTCGGTGAAGGTCTTTGCGCCGACGATCGTACTGTTCTGCGCGCGCATGATTGATGGCACCAGCGTGGCGGCGACCAGCGCCGCGATGCCCGCGCCGCCGAGCACGGTCCGCCAGCGGCTGCGATGGCGCAGGCCGCTTTCGATCAGCGCCAGCAACTGGTCGACCGCCAGCGCCAGCACCGCCGCCGCGAGGCAGCCGAACAGCACGAACACCCAGTTCTGGGTCTGCAATCCCGCAAAAATGTAGTTGCCGAGGCTGGTCTGGCCGATCGGCGTCGACAGCGTCGCGGTGCCGATCACCCACACCGCCGCGGTGCGGATACCCGCCATCATCACCGGCAGCGCCAGCGGCAGTTCCACCGTGAACAGCGATTGCCGCGGCGTCATGCCGACGCCCTGCGCCGCTTCCAGGATCGCGGGCTCCACGCCCTGCAGGCCGGTGATGGTGTTGCGCAGCACGGGCAGCATCGAATAGAGCGCCAGCGCCAGCACGGCGGGCAGAAACCCGAAGGCGGAGAAGCCCACGCCGAACCACGACAGCGATAGCGCGGCGAGTGCCAGCAGCAGCGGATAGAACAGCGCCAGCAGCGCCAGCCCCGGCACGGTCTGCACGATGCTGGCGAGCCCTAGCAGCACGCCGCGCATCAGCGGGCGGTGACGCGAGGCAATCGCGAGGGGCAGGCTGACGAGCAGTCCGAGCGCCAGCGCTGTGACGCTGACCCGAACATGATTGCCGAGATAGTCGGGCAGGTGGCTAAGCGCTTCCGCCCAGCGCGGATCGGAAAACAGGCTCATGCGCTGATCTCGCGCGGCAGCAGGGCGCCGAGCCGCTTGGCCTGCCGCCGCGGCGTGCGCAGCAGCTCGCCGACATAGGCGTCGCCGTTCGCGGCAAGTTCCGTCGGCGTGCCCTGCGCCAGCAGTTTTCCGCTGCGCATCACCGCGATCCGGTCGGCCAGCAGAATGGCCTCGGTCATGTCATGGGTGATCATGACCGTGGTCAGGCCGAGCTTGCGATGCAGTTCGCGAAAATCGTCGCTGAGCGCGTCGCGGGTGAGGGGGTCGAGCGCCCCGAACGGCTCGTCCATCAGCACGATGCGCGGCCTGGCGGCGAGCGCCCGCGCGACGCCGACGCGCTGACGCTGGCCGCCCGAAAGTTCGTGCGGCAGGCGGTCGCGATATTGCGCCCGGTCGAGCCGTACCAGATCGAGCAGTTCATCCACCCGCGCGGCGATCTCGGCGGGCGGGATCCCCAAAAGCTTTGGGGTGATGCCTATATTGCCGGCGACGGTGAGATGCGGAAACAGCCCGCCGCTCTGGAACACATAACCGATCCGCCGCCGCAACAGGATCGGATCGACGGTGCTGATATCGTCGCCTTCCACAAAGATAGAGCCGGAGTCCGCCTCGATCAGCCGGTTGGCGAGCCGCAGCAGCGTGGTCTTGCCGGAACCGGAGCCGCCGACGATGGCCAAAAACTCGCCCTCGGCGACATCGAGCGAGACATCGTCGACCGCCACCACGCGACCGGCGTCAAAGGTCTTCGCGACATTCTTGTAGGCGATCAGGGGCGCGGCGGGCATTCGGTGCAGTTCCAACCCTCGGCTGTTGCCGGCGTGAAACGGTGATAGCCGATAAAAGGCCCAGGGGCGAATGCAAGACTTCGGCTGTGACGGCTTCAGCCGCGCGAGAACATGTTCTTCAACTGCACCAGAAGCGTGATCACCCAGGCGGCCGCATACATGCCCGAAAGCCCGAGCGCGGTTCGGCGATCGATCAGCGACAGGTTGGTCCACCACCACACCCGGTAGAACCACAATCCCGCCGTGGCGCCGCCCAGCAGGCAGACCAGCATCTTGAGGAACGAGGAATTCGCGACGCCCAATGCGCCGAACAGCAGCGTTGCCGGAACGAGAAACATCGTGCAGGCGGAAATCAGCGTCTCGTTCATGGCTCCCCGGCAGATCTGCGAATCGCAAGGCTCGATCCGCATTTTGCCGCAATCGGCCCCCTGCTGGAAAGGAGGCCGGTGGCCCGTCCCGCCTATTGGCCTTGCGAGCTGATCTCGCCCCGTTCGATCGTGAGCGTCACGTCTGCAAACGTTTCGAGCAGTTTCGGGTTCGATTCGGTGATCAGCAGCGTGATGTCCTTGTCCTGCGATCGCAGTCGGCGAAGCGCTTCGGCGTAGCGCTGCGCCAGCACGGGCGCGAGGCCCTGGAACGGCTCATCCAGAATGATCATCCTTGTGCCGAGCATCAGCGCCCGGCCGAGCGCCACCATCTTGCCTTGCCCGCCCGAGACCGATCCGGCGGGACGCTTCGCGAGCTCCTTGAGCTCCGGCAACACCGAATAGGCCCGCTCCAGCCGCCGCCGCGTCTCTTCCGGATTGAGTTTTGCGACGCGACCGGGCAGCAGGATGTTCTCTTCCACCGTGAAAGCCGAGAACAGGCGGCGATCCTCGGGGGCGTAGCCGAGGCCCAGTCCCGGCCGCCGGTGCGGCGCGATCGGGCCCAGATCCTCGCCGCCCAGACGCACGGTGCCGTTCGCCTTGGTGAACCCCATGATGGTGCGAACGGTCGTGGTCTTGCCGGCGCCGTTGCGCCCGATCAGCGCGGCGCTGACGCCCGGCTGCAGCGAAAAGCTGACATTGCGCAGCACCGGCGCATCGGCGATCGCGACGTTGACGTTCTCGAAACTCAGCATCGCCGTCATATGCCGATCACCTGCTCACGCACCTTCGGGTCGGCGAGCACCTCCGCCGGCGTGCCGATTTTCTGGATCTTGCCGACGTTCCACACCGCGACGCGGTTGGCGTAGCGTTCTACCATGTCCATGTCGTGCTCGACGAAAACCGAGGTGACCTTCTCCTCGGCAAGCGCCCGGGTGAGAATGTCCATGATCGCGAGTTTTTCGGACGACGCGACGCCCGAGGTCGGCTCGTCCATCAGCAGGAGTTTCGGCTTCAGCGCCAGCGCCAGCGCAATATCAACCAGCTTGCGCTGGCCTTCGGGTAGTTCCCGCGCGGTGCGTTGCGCGTAGGATTTGACGCCGACGAGATCCAGCAGCCGCTCCATCTCCGGCGCTTCCGGCATTTGCGACAGCGCCCGCAGGCCCGAAGGATGGCCGCGGCGCGAGGCGGCGGCGATCAGCATGTTCTCCATCACGGTCTGGTCGAGGAACAGCTGCGGGATCTGGAAGGCGCGGGCGATGCCGAGTTTTACGATCGTCCGCGGCAGCTGCGCCGTGATGTCCTGGCCGAGAAAGGTGACGGTGCCGGCCTGCGGACGGAGATAACCAGTCGATATGTTGAGGAACGTGGTCTTGCCGGCGCCGTTCGGCCCGATGATGGCGAGATTCTCGCCTTCGAGGACGTCGAGACTGATGCCGTCGGCGGCGATCACGCCGCCGAACCGGATCTGGATGTCCTTGGCGGAGAGCAGGACGTTGGCCATCAATGCCCTCCCTGCCTGGCCTGGCCGTAGCGCTGGCGGAGGCCGATCAGGCCGTTCGGCGCGTAGAGGATGATGACGATCAGCACGACGCCCAGAATGAGCTGCCAGGAATCTGCCAGGTGCGCGGCGGCATAGAACCGCACGCATTCGAACATCGCTGCTCCCGCGAACGCGCCGAACGCATGGGCGCCGCCGCCGAGGATCGCGATGAACACGAATTCGCCGGACTTGGTCCAGAAGCCGAATTCCGGCGTGGCGATCTGCTGGATGATCGCCACCAGCGTGCCGCCGATACCACCGAGGAGCGCCGAGATCACGTAGCCGATCAGCAGCACGCGGCGCGCCGACATGCCGAGATACTCGAGCCGGGTTTCGTTCGACTTCATCGCCCGGAGCATGTGCCCGAGTGGGCTGTCGAGGTAACGCTGCACGGCGTAGAACGCGATGACCGCGATCGCAAGACTCACGTAGAGGATGACGTATTGAAAAGCCTCAGGCGTGAAGCTCAATCCCAGCAGGCCGGGGCGGGCGACGCGGATGCCGTCGGCGCCGTTGGTGTAGTGGAACATTTTTTCCAACAGCGACCACAGCACCATCGAGAACGCCAGGTTGAGCATGCCGAAGAAGATTTCGCGGTAGCGCACCACGAACAGCCCGACGATCAGTCCGAACATGGTCGACGATACGCCGCCGAGCACGAGAAACAGCAGAATATCGCCGCCGCCGATGAACTTACCCCAGAATGCCGCGGCGTAGGCCCCGGTGGCAAAGAACATCGCGTGTCCGAACGACACTTGCCCGGCCTGTAGCAGCAGCACGATGCCGAGCACGACGATGCCCTTGGCCAGGATCAGCGCGAACAGCGTCGCCCAGCTCGCCACGAACAGCGGCGCCACCGCGCTGACCAGAAAGAACACGATCGCAGCGATCGTGATCGGCTTGATACGGCCCGCCATCATATTTTTCTCACCTGGACGGCACCAAACAGTCCGAACGGACGCACCAGCAGCACCAGCACCATCAGCAGGTAGGGCACGAGAACTTCGAACTCCGGCTGCAGATAGATGACGAAGGCCCGGGTCAGGCCGATCATCAGCGCGGTCAACGCGGTGCCCTCGATCTGGCCGAGGCCCGCGGTGGCCGCCACCGCAAACGACAGCACGATCATGTCGGCGCCCATGCCCGGCACCAGCGAGGTGGTCGGCGAGGCCAGCGCGCCGCCGAGGGCGGCGAAACTCGCGCCGATCACGAATGTCAGGAAGTAGACCCGCTGGGCGTCGATGCCGATCGCGGTGGAAGCTTCGCGGTCTTCCGTCACGGCCAGGATGACGGCGCCCGCAAGCGTTTTCCGCAGGAAGTAGCGCAGGCCGAACAGCGTCGCCAGCGCCACGCCCGGCAGCAGCAGAACCTGATAGGACGTATAGTTGACCCCGAACACGCTGATGTTAGGCAGCAGTTTTAAGGGCTCGGCGGCAAAAATCGGCTGAACGCCCCAGATCAGGCGCTGCAAATTGTCCATGATCATGAACGCTGCGAACGTGATCAGGAGCTGCAGCACGTCGTCGCGCCCGTACAGCGGCCGAAGCAGAAACCGTTCGATGAAGCCACCGCACACGACGCCGATCACGATCGAAGCCGCCAGCAGCGCCGGATAGGTCAGCCACGGCGAAATGGGCGCAATCGCGAGGCTGAAGGTTGCGGCGAGATAGGCGCCGAAGGCGTAGAGCGACCCGTGCGCGACGTTCACCACGCGCAGCACGCCGAAGATCAGGCTGAGCCCGACGGAAACCAGGAACACCAAGGCGGCGTAACTGATCCCGTCGAGGACGGCCAGGATAGCGAGTGTCGAATTCATGGAGACCTTCAGGAAAGCCGGTCCTCCGGCAAGACCGGAGGACCGTGATCGGGGCTACTGCTTGAAGGTCGGCACGTCCATCTTGACGAAGTCCGGCTTGAGCGTCTTCAGCCAGTCGACCGAGCGCTGGCCTGCCGGATTGGTGATCACCTTCGGATCGAAGATCATCATGTTGTCGAGCAGCTTGAAGTCGTAGCCCGGAACCGCCTTGGTGACGCCGACGAGCTGGGCTTCCAGGCCCTGGTTGTCCTCGGGCCGCAGCGTGATCGGCCGGCCGAAGCCGGTCGCGAATTCGGTGCCTGATGTCGCATCCACCACCTGCTCGCGGGTCGGCCAGTTGCCGCCATTGGCCTTGATCGCCTTTTCATAGACGGTCTGCAGCGCCGTGAACGCCTGCGCCATGTGATAGACCGGATAGATCGGCCAGGCGCCGGTCTTGGCCTTGAAGGCTTCGGCGAACGCCTTGAACGCCGGGTCGTTCTTCTTTTCGGGATGCAGGAACCAGTGGTCGCCGCGCGCGCCGACGATCAGCCCTTCCGGCAGATCCTTGCCGAGCCGCTGGATCGAGGATTCCCCGATGGCCAGAACGAAGGTCGATTGCTGCAGCAATCCGCGCTGGCCGGCCTGTCGAACCAGCGTGTCGAGGTCGCCGCCCCAGGAGGTGGTGAGAACGACATCCGGCCGCAACGCCAGCAGGCGCGAGACCTCGGTGGAATAGTCGGGCGCGCCGAACTTCGGGAACAGTTCCGCCACCACCTGCACGTCGGGCTTCATCGCCTTCAACGCGGTGGAGAAAATCTCCCAGCTTTCGCGGCCCCACGCATAGTCCTGATTGACGACCGCGATGGTCTTGAAGTCGGGCTTGGTCTTGAGCAGATACACCAGCACGGCCAGCATCTCGGGTGTACCGTTCGCCTGCGTGCGGAAATTGTAGCGATACTTCTTGGTCTCGAGGATAGAGGCCGCGCCGCAATCCCACATGAAGTTCATGACCTTGAGGTCTTCGGCGACGGGAACGAGCTGGTTGCAGCTGCCCGAGGAGATCGAGGCGAAGGTCGCGTCGACCTTTTCATCCTGCACCATGCGCCGGTAATTCGAGACCAGCGCTTCGCCGCCGGCGCCTTCATCGACAAAGGAAAGCTTCACGGGTACGCCGCCGATGCCGCCCTTCTTGTTGAGATCTTCGGCGATCATTTCGGCCGCGGCCTTTGCCGGCACGCCGAAGACGGAAGCCGGCCCCGAAAGGAATGTCGTGATACCGATCTTGATTTCCTGGGGCTTGCCTTGCGCAAGCGCTGCGCCAGTCAATGTCGCCAATGCAATACCGGCTGCAAACGCAGCCTTGAAACAATTCATTAAAGTCCTCCCTTTTCTTCGACGTGCGCCGGCCTGGCGGCCGCCGCATTTTTTCTTGCCGGGACGCTACTATATTTTCGGCGCATTGCCAGCACTTAACTGCCCGCGCTGGCGTTGCATTTGAAATCAGGCCGGGATTGAGTCCTGCAAAATTGTCGCAGTTGCGCGCCGTGCTTTGCAGGTGGCTCAGTCACAGGTTGCGTGCCTCCGAACATGCCGCTTTTTCGGCGCCCGATGGCCGCGTTGAAAGTCTCTTGCTTTACCGCTAAGGCATCCGTCCAACTCCCGGAGGAAGCATGACGGATACGGCCCAGCCAGCGGCGGTTACGCTGGACGATGCGACGGTGGCGTTTCGCGTGGCCGGCGATCGCGTCTATACGGCGGTGGAGCGGGCCAGCCTTTCCGTCGCCCATGGCGAGTTCGTCGCCATCGTCGGGCCGACCGGCTGCGGGAAATCGACGCTGCTCAACGTCGCGGCCGGTCTGCTGAAGCCCGCTGCGGGTTCAGTGAAGATTTTCGGTGAGCCGCTAACGGGGCTGAACCGGGACGCCGGCTATCTGTTCCAGGCCGATGCGCTGTTTCCCTGGAAGACCGCGATCGACAACGTCGCCATCGGCCTCGACATCAAGGGCGCGCCCCGCGCGCAGGCGCTGCAGCGCGCGCAGGGCTGGCTCACTTCCGTGGGGCTCGGCGCCTTCGCCAACCGTTACCCGCACATGCTGTCCGGCGGACAGCGCAAGCGCGTCGGCCTCGCACAGGTCCTGATCCGCGATCCCAAGATATTACTTATGGACGAACCGTTCGGCCCGCTCGACGCGCAGACCCGGCAGATCATGGGCAACCTGCTGCTCGATCTGTGGAACGCCGACCGCAAGGCGGTGCTGTTCGTCACGCATGATCTGGAAGAGGCGATCGCGCTGGCCGATCGCGTCGTCATCATGTCGGCGGGCCCCTCGGCGCGCATCATCGGCGACTGGAAGGTGACGCTGCCGCGCCCGCGCGACATCTCGGAAGTTCGGATGGAAAAGCAGTTTCACGAGCTGCACCGTGAAATCTGGAGCGTGTTGAAGGACGAAGTGATGAAGGGCTATGCGCAGTCCACCCAAGCGGCGGAGGCGGTCTGATGTCGTCTCGCGCACGTCGTCCCGGCGAAGGCCGGGACCCATACGCCGTGCCCTGTCGTTTTGGCAGCCGGGTCGAGATCTTCGGCAATAATTCACACCAAGGGTTATGGGTCCCGGCCTTCGCCGGGACGACCCGGAAATAGTTTGTCGCACATGTCCCGATTCACGCTCCTGTTCTGGCAATTGATGGTGGCCGTGGTGGCGCTCTCGCTGTGGCAGTTCCTCGCCACGGTGCCGCTGTTCGGCCGCGTCCTGCTGCCGCCGTTCTTCTTCTCCACGCCGGTCGAAGTCGCCGCCCAGGTGGTGAAATGGTTCACGACAGGGGTGATCTGGAAGCACCTTTTCATCACGCTGTGGGAATCGATCCTGGCGTTCGTGATCGGCTCGGTCGGCGGCGTGCTGGTCGGGTTCTGGTTTGCGCGCAGGCCGCTGGTCGCGGCGGTGTTCGATCCCTACGTCAAGATGATCAACGCGCTGCCGCGCGTGGTGCTGGCGCCGATCTTCGCGCTATGGCTCGGGCTCGGCATCTGGTCAAAAGTCGCGCTCGGCGTCACGCTGGTGTTCTTCATCGTGTTCTTCAACGTTTATCAGGGCGTCAAGGAAGTCTCGACCACGGTGCTCGATAACGGCCGCATGCTCGGCATGAACGAGCGACAGCTGACGCGGCACGTCTATTGGCCGTCGGCGTTGTCGTGGATGTTCTCCTCGCTGCACACGGCGGTCGGCTTCGCCGTGGTCGGCGCGGTGGTCGGCGAATATCTGGGCTCGGCGGCCGGTCTCGGCTATCTGATCCAGCAGGCCGAAGGTGTGTTCGACGTCGCCGCCGTGTTCGCCGGCATGTTCGTGCTGTCGGCCTTCGTGATCCTGATCGATTTCGGCGTGACGCTGGTCGAGCGGCGGCTCTTGGTGTGGCGGCCGACGGTGGACGGCAGGGGGTAGGTCTCTCCGTCATTCCGGGGCGCGCCCCTTGGCGCGAACCCGGAATCCATCGGGCAGCGAACTCGGCGGTGAGTTGGATTCCGGGTTCGTGCTACGCACGCCCTGGAATGACGGCCGGAGAGCTTCTCAACACCCCCGTGCTGCTCTATCTTGCCGGCCAACGAATTGGAGGGAACCCATGACAAAACTGTTCGCCCGGCTGGCCGCTTCGCTGCTGGCGCTGACCCTCGCCACCGGATTTGCCGCGGCGCAAAGCAAGGTCACGGTCGCGATCGGCGGCGGCTCTTGCCTGTGCTATCTGCCCACCGTGCTGGCCAAACAGCTTGGCGAATATGAAAAGGCGGGCCTCTCGGTTGAACTGGTTGATCTCAAGGGCGGGTCGGACGCACTGAAGGCCGTGCTCGGCGGCAGCGCCGACGTGGTGTCGGGCTATTTCGATCATTGCGTCAATCTCGCCGCCAAGAAGCAGGAACTGCAGTCCTTCGTGGTCTATGATCGCTATCCCGGCCTGGTACTGGTGGTTTCACCCTCGAAAACCTCCGAGATCAAGTCGGTCAAGGATCTGGCCGGCAAGAAGGTCGGCGTCAGCGCGCCGGGCTCCTCCACCGATTTCTTCCTGAAATATCTATTGAAGAAGAACGGCCTCGACCCGACTAGCGCATCGGTAATCGGCGTCGGCCTCGGCGCCACCGCGGTGGCGGCAATGCAGCAGGGGCAGATCGATGCTGCGGTAATGCTCGATCCCGCCGTCACCGTGCTGCAGGCCGCTCACCCCGACCTGAAGATCTTGGCCGACACCCGCACCGCCAAGGATACGCTCGCCGTGTTCGGCGGCGAATATCCCGGCGGCGCGCTCTACACCACCACCGCCTGGATCAAGTCGCACGAAAAGGAAACGCAGGCGCTGGCCACCGCGATCGTCAATACGCTCGCCTGGATCCACTCGCATTCGCCGGAAGAGATCATGGCGAAGATGCCGGATGAGATCGTCGGCAAGAACAAGGAGCAGTACCTGGCGGCGCTGAAGAACACGATTCCGATGTATTCGCTGACCGGGCTGATGGATCCCAAGGGCGCGGATGCAGTGCTCGCGGTGTTCAGCGAGGGCTCGCCTGACGTCGCCAAGGCCAATATCGACGTCACCAAGACTTACACCAACAAATATGTCGAGCAGGTCAAGAAGACGACCGGCACGAGCGCAAAATAGGTCTGGTGACATCATCGCGATATCAGGCGGCATCGGACGACGCGTGACATGAATGCTCCGGTCATGCATCGTGTCAGCACGCTCGACCTCGCCGTCGAACCGTGGGCATGGCCGTTTGCCGACACGCGGCGCGACGAGATCGCGGCTTATTTCGCCGGGCAGCAGCGCGAGAAGCCCGCGCTGTGGAACGGTCGCGTCCTGATCGGACGAAACCCGTTGTTTTCGGACGACCGTTTCAGCGCCAGCTATTTCGAAACCGACTTCGCGAGCTTTCTGGCCTGGCGCGACTGGGGCTTTCCCGACGTGCCCGTGTTCAACGGCTTCGGCATGGGCGCGCTCCGCTGCGCCGACGGCGCCTTCGTGCTCGGCGAGATGGGCCAGCACACGGCGAATCCCGGGCGTATCTATTTTCCGTCCGGCACGCCCGATCTCAGCGACGTCAGGGACGGCATGCTCGATATTCCGGGCAGCGTTGTACGCGAGCTCGAGGAAGAGACGGGCCTGACGCCGGGCGAATACGAGAGCGACCCCGATTGGCACTGCATCTCTACCGGGCCGGCGGTGGCGATGATCCGGATTTTGCGGGTCGATATGCCGGGGGAAGCCCTGCGCGCGCGGATCGTCGCCAATCTCGCCAGCCAGCGCGAGCCCGAATTGTCGGCGATTCACATCGTGCGCGGCAGGGGCGATCTGACCGCGGCGATGCCGCGCTTCGTCACGGCGTTCCTGGAACGGCAGTTCTCATAACTGTCCGACGATCTTGCCGGGCAGATGCTCTGGTCCGCCGTTTTTGAAGCCGATCACGACCAGCCCGGCGCGACCATCTCGCAGACGTCAGGCCACGCCGCAGCGCGTAACCCTGAGTTGCGCGCTCCGACCGCAAGCGAGCGGGCGCCTGCGCGGCGTGGCCGCAAGCAACACGCTTGACATCCGGTCGCGCTACCAATGTGATGGGTGCCAACAAGAATAAAAAAACGCGCTGCACAAAACGCGCTGCACAAAAATAGGTCTAGGGAGGATTCGATGCCGGGGCACAAAGCTGCACGCCTTCTCGTTGGGCTGTCCGCCGCGATCGCGGTGCTGGGGATGGCGGTCGTCGCCGAGGCTCAGGAAAAGAAAATCAAGATCGGCGTGATCTACGACCTGACCGGCCCGCTCGCCGGCGGCGGCTCGGAGCTGCAATATATCGGCGCCAAGATCATGCTCGACCAGTACGCCAAGACCGGCGTCGAGGGCTACAAGGTCGAGGCGGTCTATGCCGACGCCCAGAGCAAGCCGGACGTCGCGATCAACGAGGCGGTGCGGCTGATCGAGCAGGAAAAGGTCAACATGCTGCTCGGCTTCTTCTCCTCGGCGCAATGCGTGCCGGTGGCCGCGCGCGTCGAGCAGCTCAAGAATTTCATGTGGATCACCACCTGCATCTCGTCGGCGGTGCTGGCGGACAAGAACTTCAAATACGTGTTCCGGCCGCAGGCGTCCGGCGACCAGTTCGGCATGATGACGATGGATTTCATCGCGCAGAACGCCAAGGAGAAGTTCGGCAAGGAGCCGAAAGACCTGCGCGTCGCCATCATCCATGAGGACGGCGCCTACGGCGTCGACGTCTCCAAGGGCAACGATGCCGGCGCCAAGAAGGCCGGCTTCAACGTCGTGATGAAGGAAGGCTATTCCGCCACCGCGCCGGATCTCTCCGCGCTGGTCACCAAGCTGAAGCGCGCGCGGCCCGACGTCATCTTCCACACCGGCTATAACCCCGACATCACCCTGTTCGGCCGGCAGGCGCGCGAGCAGGGCCTGAAATTCGCTGCCCTGGTCGGTCACGGCGCGGGTTATGGCGTCTATGAGAAGCTGAAGGAAGGCCTCGGCGGTGACGTCAACTACGTCTTCAACACCGATCCGATCTCGATCTGGCTCGCCAACCAGAAATCGATGGACCCGAAACTGCCGCCGGTCATCAAGATGGTCGGCGAAGAGTTCGACAAGGCGAAGCCGGGGGTTGCGATCCGGTCCGCTCATGTCGGCATGGCCGCGTCGAACACCTACCTGTTCCTTACCGACGTGTTGCCGCGCGCGATTAAGAAGTATGGCGGCGTCGATCCCGATGCGTTGCGCAAGGCGGCGCTCGAAGTCGACATTCCCGAGGGCGGCACCATGCTCGGCTTCGGCGTCAAATTCCACGGCGAAGGGCATCAGATGGCCGGTCAGAACGAGCGCTCGTTCCCGGTGGTCATCCAGTACATCGACGACAAGTCCTATGTGGTGTGGCCGAAGAGCCAGGCGCAGCGTGAGGCCGTGCTGCCGCTGCCCAAGGGAACCACGTTCAGCAACCAGTAAAGCCAGCAAACAGGTAAGCGGAGGTTCTGGCGTGCTGACGGTAGACGGTCTGGTGAAGCGCTTCGGCGGCTTCACTGCAGTAAACAACGTGTCGTTCCAGGTCGAAAAGGGCGAAATTCTCGGCCTGATCGGCCCGAACGGCTCCGGCAAGAGCACCATCTTCAACATGCTGTCGGGCACGCTGATCCCGACCGCAGGCTCCATCCTGTTCGACGGAACGCAGATCGCGGGCAAGGCGCCGCATCGGATCATCAACAGCGGCGTCGGCCGCACCTTCCAGATCCCGCGGCCGTTTCACCGGCTCAGCATCTTTGAGAACGTCGCGTTGGCCGGTTATTACGGGCAGGGCAGCCACAGCCGCGTCAAGGCGGACGAGGCGGCCGAGCGCGCGCTCGCCATGGTCGGCCTGCCGACCGATCGCCACGCCAGCGTCGACGGACTCGGCGCGGCCGGGTTGAAGAAACTCGAACTTGCCAAAGCGCTCGCCACCGGCCCAAAGCTGCTGCTCGCCGACGAAAGCCTCGGCGGGCTCGACGAGCACGAGATGGATCAGGCCGCCGACATGCTGCGCAAGATCCGCGATGAACTCGGCATCACCATCATCTGGGTCGAGCACATCATGGGCGTGCTGATGCGTGTCGTCGACCGCGTCATGGTGCTCGATCACGGCGAGAAGATCTCGGAAGGTTTGCCCAGCGCGGTGGCCGGTGACCCCAGGGTGATCGAGGTCTATCTCGGCACGGATGCGGATTCGAGCCAGGCCGCGGCCGGTGAAGCGCGCCGCAAGGCGGGGGTCTGACGCATGCTCGAACTGAAATCGGTCGACGCGGGCTACGGCACATTTCAGGCCTTGTTCGGCGTCAATCTCGAGGTCAAGGCGGGCGAGGCGGTCGGCGTCATCGGCCCCAACGGCGCCGGCAAGACCACGCTGATGCGGGTGATCTCCGGCCTGATCCGTCCCACCAAAGGCGCGATCTCGATGGAAGGAGTTGACGTGCTGGCGACGCCGGCGCATCGCATCGTCGATCTCGGCATCGCCCATGTGCCGGAAAACCGCCGGCTGTTTCCGCGGCTTACCGTCGACGACAATCTGAAGATGGGCGCCTACATGCCGGGTGCTCGCGCCAAATATGCCGAGCGGCTCGAATTCGTGTTCGACCTGTTCCCGCGCATGAAGGAGCGGCGCGGCCAGATGGCCGGCACCATGTCGGGCGGCGAGCAGCAGATGTGCGCGATCGGCCGCGCGCTGATGTCGGACCCGAAACTGCTGCTGCTCGACGAACCTTCCGCGGGGCTGGCGCCGGTCGTGGTGCAGCAGGTGTTCGAACTGGTCAAGCGCATCCGCGCCAGCGGCCTGACGGTCTTGATCGTCGAGCAGAATGTGCAGCAGGTGCTGAAAGTGGTCGACCGCGCCTATTTGCTGGAGGCCGGCAGTATCCGCGCCTCGGGCACGTCGGAAGAGATGATGAACACGGATACGATCAAGCAGGCTTATCTCGGGGTTTAGCGCATGATCCGAAAAAGTGGGGGCCGGTTTTTCGAAAAGATCATGCGCAAAAATAGGGTCTAGTGATGCAGGGTTTCCTCGACATCTTCGACATCTACCTGCTGGAAGCCGTGGTCAACGGCATCCTGCTCGGCGGCGTGCTGGCGCTGCTCGCGCTCGGGCTCAATCTGATCTTCGGCGTCATCGACGTGACCTGGATCTGCTACGCCGAACTGGTCATGATCGGCATGTACGGCATGTACTATATGGTCCAGGTGTTCGGCATGCCGTACTGGGCTGCCGCCCCGTTCGCGATCCTGCTGGTGGCGGCGCTGGGGGCTGCCCTGCATTACATCGTCATCGAACCGCTATTGACCGCGCCGCCGATCAACCAGTTGCTCGCCACTGGCGGCGTGCTGTTTATCCTGCAGAGCTTTGCCACCGTCGCGTTCGGCATCGACTTCCGCAATCTCGGCATTCGCCTGCCGGTGCTGGCGATCGGCGAGATGCATTTCAGCTATTCGCGGCTGCTCGCCTTCATCGCCGCGCTGCTCGGCATGCTGGCGGTCTACTTCTTCATGACCCGCACCTATACCGGCACCGCGATCCGCGCCATCTCCCAGGATCGCCAGATCATGTCGCTGATGGGCGTCGACACCAAGCGCATCTATCTCATCACCTCGGCGCTCGGCGGCGCGCTCGCCGGCCTCGCCGCCTGCCTGCTGGTGCTGCAATACGACGTGCATCCCTTTGTCGGGCTGTCGTTCGGGCCGATCACCTTCCTGATCTGTGTGCTCGGCGGCCTCGGCAATTTCGTAGGCGGCTTCATCGCGGCGTTCGTGTTCGCCGAGATCATCTCGCTGGGCGGCCTGTTCTCCGACCTCGAATGGGGTTACGTGCTGGCGTTCGCCTTCTTCATCGTCATGATGTTCATCCGGCCCGCGGGCCTTTTTGCGAGGCGCTCGTGAATCCCCGCACCATCGCCTCGGCCGTCGGGCTGGCCGCACTGATCGCGCTGCCGTTCGTCTATCGCGAGCCCTATCACCTGCACATCCTCGTGCTGATCCTGATCTGGTCGTTCGCCTATACCGCGTGGTCGATCATGGGCCGTTTTGGCCTGGTGTCGCTCGGCCACGGCGGCTTCATGGGCGTCGGCGCCTATGTCACCGCGTTGTTGTGGAATCATCTCGGCGTGTCGCCGTGGATCGGCATTCCCATCAGCATGGTGGCAGCGGGCGTGCTGGCCCTGATCGTCGCATATCCCTGCTTTCGCTTCCGTATCACCGGGCATTATTTCGTGCTGGTGACGCTGGCCCTTTCGGGCATCGTGCTGCAGGTCATCACGGCGACACGCGACTATACCGGCGGTTCGCTCGGCTACACACCGAACCGCGCGCCGAGCGGCAAGGGCCTGATGGCGCTCCAGTTCGACGACAAGATCACGTGGTACCTGATCGCGCTCGGCGTCTGGGTGCTGGGCCTGCTGGTCTGGCGCTGGGTCGACCGCAGCATGAGCCGCTACGCCATGGAGGCGATCTCGGAAGACGAGGACGCGGCCGCGGCGGCCGGCGTCAACGTGACCGCCGAAAAGCTCAAGATCACGCTGATCTCGGCGCTGATGACCGCGCTCGCCGGCGCGCTGTATTGCCAGTACCAGATGTTCATCTCGCCCGACACCGTGAGCGGCATCGCTGTGTCGCTGCAGATGGTGTTCGCCGTCATCGTCGGCGGTCTCTATGTCTCGTTCGGGCCGACGGTCGGCGCCATCATCACGATCATGCTCGCCGAAATGCTCCGCATCGGCTTCGGAACCAAGGCGGTCGGCTGGGATAACCTGGTTTATGGCGTCCTGCTGGTCGTTTTCATCATATTCCTTCCCAAGGGCATTCTTGGTAGCGTTCTCGACAGATGGAAGACGCAACCCAAGCCCTCCGGGACTAAATGAACAAGAAATCCTCGCAGCCGCTCGCCAATGAATTGAAGCCCTATGTCGCCCCGTTCCGCTACGACGGCTCGGGCGAATTTCACCTCAAGTCGCACAAGACCAACGAGAAGGGTGGCCTCGACAAGGAAAAAGCGACCGGGATCATCGAGGCCAACCGCAAGCGGCTCAACGATTTCCAGGAGAAGCTCTACGCGCAGGACCGCTGGTCGATGCTGCTGATCTTCCAGGGCATGGACGCCGCCGGCAAGGATTCCGCGATCAAGAGCGTGTTCGAGGGCGTCAACCCGCAGGGTTGCGAGGTCACGTCGTTCAAGCAGCCGTCGACCAAGGAACTCGACCACGATTTCCTGTGGCGCAGCATGATCGCGCTGCCCGAGCGCGGCCGCATCGGCATCTTCAACCGTTCCCATTACGAGGAATGCCTGGTGGTGCGGGTCCATCCCGAGATTCTCGCGAAACAGAAGATGCCGCCGAAGCTCGTCACCAAGGACATCTGGCGCGACCGCTTCGAGGACATCTCCGCGATGGAACGCTACGTCGCGCGCAACGGCACCGTGATCCTGAAATTCTTCCTCAATGTCTCCAGGGAGGAACAGCGCGAACGCTTTCTCGAGCGGCTGGAGGATCCGGCCAAGAACTGGAAGTTCTCGCTGGCCGATATCGGCGAGCGCAAGCTGTGGGACAAATACCAGGCCGCCTACCAGGACATGATCCGCCACACCTCCACCAAGCACGCGCCATGGCACGTCGTCCCCGCCGACCACAAATGGTTCGCCCGCGTGGTGATAGGCTCGGCGATCGTCTCGGCGCTCGACAAGCTCGATCTGCATTTCCCCAAAGTCGACAAGGCCGACCGCAGCGAATTCAAGCAGGTCCGCGAGGCGCTGCTGGCGGAGGAGAAGGCTACGAAGAAGTCGTGACGCGCTCGTAGCCTGCATGAGCGCAGCGAAATGCGGGTGCGTCAGGTTCGTCTGGCGGCGGCCCCGGATATCGCTCCGCTCATCCGGGCGACGTGTCGTCCCCCGTTGATGCCGTCATCGGCGACAACGCCGGCTATCCGACATATTTCTTGTACAACCAGCGACGGCCGTCATGGCGCCGCCAAACCTGTCCGCGCACCAACCGGCCGGTGATGCTGCGTCTCGGCATGATGACTCGCCTGAGATGCCAGGTGGTCGGCTTGGCCGATCGTCGCTTCAATCCCAGTTTGCGGATGTTGATGGTCGTGAATCCAATCGATGCCATGCTTGTCCCACCAGGCCCGAGCGGCCTGCTGCGGGCATCACCTGCAGCGCGCATCTCGGCGCCCCCTCATCGCGTTCGCGATCGTGGACCGAGCCGCGATCGCGAGAAATGACACTGACGAGAACCGTGCTTCCCGATCCCCGCGACACGAGAATCATAGCGAATCGGCCGGCCACAGTGGTCGATGAAATCCAGATTTCGATTCCAGTTGGATATTATTGGTCGTCACTGCGATATTTTTGCCCCGCCATGCTTCGGCGTAGCGAACGGCGTGACGACCAGCTTCGTCCCGCACGGCATTGCGCGGGTGGCGACGCGCATTAGCTGGGTGACCCCATTAGGTCACCCATCCTGACCCTCTTTGCCCATTGCGGCCCGCCGCAAATTTCGTCTAGAACAGGTCCGGAACGCCGTCCCGGCAACGAACCGTCAATGGTTTTGGCTGAGGATTTGGCCGTCCAAAGGGTCTGGCAATGCTGATTCGCAGCAAAATCAACGGGGTTCGGGGTGGAGCGGCCAAGGCTGCCTCCATGTCTGCTCTCGCGATTCCGGCTGCGTCCGCGCCCACCCTGCTTCTTGGCGGGCTTCTGCTTCTTATCGGCCCCTGAGGGCCGTCTGGGCGATTGCGCCTGGGCACTCAGGGGTTTTGAGCGAGATCACCAGACCCTTCAGCGCCCCGTGAAGCGGCGCACGACCCAAAAGGAATTCAGCCAATGACCACCGCCAACAAGTCCGACAAGGACCGCGTCATCGTATTCGACACCACCCTGCGCGACGGCGAGCAGTGCCCGGGCGCGACCATGACGTTCGAGGAAAAGCTCGAGATCGCCGAGATGCTGGACGACATGGGCGTCGACGTCATCGAGGCCGGTTTTCCGATCACCTCGCAGGGCGACTTCGAGGCCGTCAGCGAGATCGCCCGCCGCTCCAAGAATGCGATCATCGCCGGCCTGTCCCGCGCCCATCCCGCCGACATCGACCGCTGCGCCGAAGCCGTCAAGTTCGCCCGCCGCGGCCGCGTTCACACCGTGATCGCGACCTCGCCGCTGCATATGCGGGTCAAGCTGAACAAGACGCCGGAGGAGGTGATCGAAACCTCGATCGCCATGGTCGCCCGCGCCCGCAACCAGATTGATGACGTCGAATGGTCGGCCGAGGACGGCACCCGCAGCGAGATGGATTATCTCTGCCGCATCGTGGAAGCCGTCATCAAGGCCGGCGCCACCACGGTCAACATCCCCGACACCGTCGGCTACACCGTGCCGGAAGAGTACACCCACTTCATGCGCACGCTGATCGAGCGGGTGCCGAATTCCGACAAGGCGGTCTTCTCCGTGCACTGCCATAACGACCTCGGCATGGCGGTGGCGAATTCGCTGGCCGGCATCGCCGGCGGCGCGCGGCAGATCGAATGCACCGTCAACGGCATCGGCGAGCGGGCAGGCAATGCCGCGCTGGAAGAAGTTGTGATGGCGATCAACGTCCGCAACGACGTATTTCCGTGGTGGAACAAGATCGACACCACCATGCTGACGCGCGCCTCGAAGCTGGTTTCGGCCGCCACCTCGTTCCCGGTGCAGTACAACAAGGCCATCGTCGGCCGCAACGCGTTCGCGCATGAGAGCGGCATCCATCAGGACGGCGTGCTGAAGGACGCGTCCACCTACGAGATCATGCGTCCCGAGATGATCGGGCTGAAGAAATCGTCGCTGGTGCTCGGCAAGCATTCCGGCCGCCATGCGTTCGTGCACAAGTTGGAGGAGATGGGCTACAAGCTCGGCGCCAACCAGCTGGAAGACGCTTTCGTGCGGATGAAGGCCTTGGCTGATCGCAAGAAGGACATCTACGACGAGGACATCGAGGCGCTGGTCGATCAGGAGATCGCAGCCTCGCATGATCGCATCAAGCTGGCCTCGCTGACGGTGATCGCCGGCACCCATGGCCCGCAGCGCGCCACCATGAAGCTGGACGTCGAAGGCACGATGAAGATCGAGGAAGCCGAAGGCAACGGCCCGGTCGATGCGGTGTTCAACTGCATCAAGGCGCTGGTGCCGCACGAGGCCAAGCTGGAGCTGTACCAGGTCCACGCCGTCACCGAAGGCACCGACGCGCAAGCCGAAGTGTCGGTGCGGCTCGCCCATGAAGGCCGCTCGATGACGTCGAAGGCATCCGATCCGGATACGCTGGTGGCGTCGGCAAAGGCCTATCTCGGCGCGCTCAACAAGATCGTCATGAAGCACCAGCGCGACAGGCCGGCGCAGGCCGCGGGCTGAGGCTTGCCGGTATTCCGGGCGCGAAGCGAACCCGCGATCTCGAGATTTCCACGATGTGTAATTGCACATCGTGTTTTGGTGTGTCGTATCGCGCGGGAATGACGGCGCGGGTTGAGGCCGCGCCGGGCTACTTCCGCCGGGTTGTGCCGGGCAATTGAACGGGTACGTGCGGCGACGTGCTGATCACCCTCGGGGCGCCGTCGGAATAGGCCGGGCTGCGCTCGGCCAGGCTTCGGATTGTTTCCAGAAGCAGCATGTATTTTTCGGCGAGCATGGCAATTCCAGTTCTGCGATGGTCCCGCCGCTGATCTGGCGGGACGCAGGGAATTAATTAGCTTCTGACGTTGGCTGACGTCGATTTCAGGACGTTTTCGCGCAAACATAGATATGGCTTCGTCATGCGGGTGAAATGCTTCATCGCGCCCGCCTACATGAAACCGATATTGCCAGATCGTTGATTGCCGCGGTGCGATACACCGCCACCCATCGAGCATTCCCGAGACGGAGGTCCTACGGCTGGCGAGTGGATTTTGCGCTGCAGCAAGGCTTGCGCGGGACCCTGCTAACGGGCAATGGCAATTGGCCCCGCTTCTCTGTAATGGTGCATCTGGCATGCAAGCTTCGGAACCTGGCTTACGGGCTCCAGAGAATAACGGGAGGATACATGCGCAAGCTGATTTTGGCCGCGGCATCGATCGCGGCACTGAGCCTGGTTGGACCCGCGGCGGCGCAATCGCCGATCATCATCAAGTTCAGCCATGTGGTGGCGCCCAACACGCCGAAGGGTCTGGCGGCGGAAAAATTCAAGGAACTGGCCGAGAAATACACCGCCGGCAAGGTCAAGGTCGAAGTCTATCCGAACTCGCAGCTCTACAAGGACAAGGAAGAGCTGGAAGCGCTGCAGCTCGGCGCGGTGCAGATGCTGGCCCCTTCGAACGCCAAGTTCGGCCCGATCGGCGTCAAGGAGATGGAGGTGTTCGATCTGCCTTACATCCTGCCGGACCTGAAGACGCTTCGCAAAGTCACCGACGGTCCGCTCGGCAAGCGCCTGCTGGGTCTGCTCGATTCCAAGGGCATGACCGGACTCGCCTATTGGGACAACGGCTTCAAGATGATGAGCGCCAACAAGAAGCTGGTTGCGCCGGCCGACTACAAGGGTCTGAAATTCCGCATCCAGTCCTCTAAGGTGCTTGAGGCCCAGTTCCGTACGCTCGGCGCCATTCCGCAGGTGATGGCGTTCTCCGAAGTCTATCAGGCCTTGCAGACCGGCGTCGTCGATGGCCAGGAAAACACCTGGTCCAACATCTACACCCAGAAGATGCACGAGGTGCAGAAGTACATCACGGTCACCAACCACGGCTATATCGGTTACATCGTGGTGGTGAACAAGAAATTCTGGGACGGCATTCCCGCCGATATCAAGCCTCAGCTCGAGAAGGCCATGCAGGAAGCCACCGCCTACGGTAACGGCCAGTCGCAGAAGGAAAACGACGACGCGCTGGCGGACATCAAGAAGACCGGCAAGAGCGAGATCGTCACGCTGACGCCTGAGCAGGATGCGGCAATGCGCAAGGCGCTCGAACCGGTCTACCAGGACGTGGCCAAGCGCGTCGGCCAGCCGCTGATCGACGAATTCCTCAAGGAGACGAGGGGCGCGACCAACTAGAATGCATGACTCAAGGGGCGAGCTCCTTGTAGCACTGCTGCGAAAATGGGGCACTCTTCGTCATGGCCGGGCTTGACCCGGCCATCCACGTCTTTGTCTTCGGTAGAAAGCAAAACGCGGATGCCCGGGTCATAGGCGAGCGGAAGCGACGCCGTCCTTCGGACAGCTATGCCCGGGCATGACGAATGTTTGTGAGTGGGGGAATGGATGTTTTTGAGAATCCTCGACCGGCTTGAGGAGATATTGATCGCGACGCTGATGGGGCTCGCGACCTTCATCATCTTCATCGCGGTGATGCACCGCTATCTCATCGGCATTCCCCTGCTGTATCCGATCCTGTTTCCCATCAACCTGTCCTGGGCCCAGGAACTGTGCATCTACATGTTCGTCTGGGTCGCCAAGTTCGGCGCCGCCTATGGCGTGCGTACCGGCATCCATGTCGGCGTCGACGTGGTGGTGAACCAGCTCAAATCGCCCTGGCGCAATGCGGTGGTGCTGTTCGGCCTGCTGTGCGGCGCGTTCTTCACCGCCGTGATCGGCACCATGGGCGCGAAGTTCGTCTATGGGCTCTATCATACCGACCAGGTCTCGCCCGACCTCGAGATCCCGAGCTGGTTCGTCTATCTCTGCATCCCGCTCGGCTCCTATCTGATGTGCTTCCGCTTCCTGCAGGTCGCGTACGGCTACCTGCGCACCGGAGAACTGCCCCATCACGATCACGCCTATGTCGAGGGCGTCGAGATCGAAGAGCCGGGTGTCGGCGCTGCGGAGGTCACCCGATGAGCAGCCTGATCATCTTCTCGCTGCTGATCGCGCTGATGCTGACCGGCATGCCGATCTCGATCGCGCTCGGCATGACGGTGTTGACCTTCATCTACACCATGACCAACGTGCCGACCGAGTCGGTGGCGCTGAAGCTCTTCACCGGCATCGACAATTTCGAAATCATGGCGATCCCGTTCTTCATCCTCGCCGGCAATTTCCTGACCCATGGCGGCGTCGCGCGCCGCATGATCAACTTTGCGACCTCGATGGTCGGTCACTGGCATGGCGGGCTCGGGCTCGCGGGCGTGATGGCCTGCGCGCTCTTCGCGGCGGTGTCCGGCTCATCGCCGGCGACCGTGATCGCGATCGGTTCAATCATGATGCCGGCGATGGTCAAGCAGGGCTTTCCGAAGCGTTTCGGTGCCGGCGTCATCACCACGTCGGGCGCGCTCGGCATCCTGATCCCGCCCTCGATCGTGATGGTGATCTATTGCGTGGCGACCGGCGGCAGCATTGCGCTCGATCCGTCCGGCCAGCGCGTCTCATCGGCCTCCGTCGGCCAGATGTTCATGGCCGGCGTCATTCCGGGCCTGATGCTGGCGACGCTGCTGGGCCTGACGACGTTCTATCGCGCCTGGAAGTTCGATTATCCGCGGTTGCCGAAGGCGAGCTGGGCCGAGCGCTTCATCGCGTTCCGCAAGTGCATGTGGGGCTTGCTGCTGATCCTCATCGTGCTCGGCGGCATCTATGCGGGCCTGTTCACGCCGACGGAAGCCGCTGCCATCAGCGCGGTTTACGCCTTCGTCATCGCGGTGTTCGTCTATCGCGACATGTCGCTGAAGGACGTGCCGCGGGTGCTGCTCGGCTCCGCCAACATGAGCGCGATGATCCTCTACATCATCACCAACGCGGTGCTGTTCTCGTTCCTGATGGCGAATGAGAACATTCCGCAGCAGATCGCCGCCTGGATCACCTCGATCGGTGTCGACTGGATCATCTTCCTGCTGATCGTCAACGTATTGCTGCTGATCGCGGGCAACGTGATGGAGGCGTCGTCGATCGTGCTGATCATGGCGCCGATCCTGTTTCCGGTGGCGGTCAAGCTCGGCATCCACCCGGTGCATCTCGGCATCCTGATGGTCGTCAACATGGAAGTCGGCATGTGCCATCCGCCGGTGGGATTGAACCTCTATGTCGCGTCCGGCATCGCCAAGATGGGCATCACCGAGCTCACGATCGCGGTGTGGCCGTGGCTGCTGACCATGCTGATCTTCCTCGGCGTCGTCACCTATGTGCCGGAGATATCGCTGTGGCTGCCGCGCGTGCTCGGCATGTTGTAGCCGTCCGCGCATTGCGCAGGATCAAACCGAAGCCGCATTACATCTTGGTAAGGCAGGCGTCCCTTGCCAAGAGTTAAGTTGAACGACCGGCGAGGCGAGCCCATCTTCAGGCGACCTTTTCACAGGAGGTTCGCATGAGGAAATTCGCCATCGCCGCGGTAGCGGTACTCGCCATCGCCGGGTCGACCGCCGTCTATGCCCAGCATCGCCATTGGGGCCACGGCTTCTCGCGGATGAACCCGGAGGACCGCTCGGCCTATGCCGATGCGCGGATCGCGGCCGTCCATGCCGGCCTGAAATTGACGGCGGACCAGGAAAAGCTGTGGCCGCCGGTCGAGGCCGCGGTCAAGGAGTTCGCCAAGCTCAGAATCGACCGCGCCAACGCGCGGATGAACCCGCCGCGGGACGATTCCAGCCAGCAGAAGCCGGAGGATCCGTTGGCGCGATTGCGCGACCGGGCCGATCACATGGCCGCCAGTGCGGCGGCCATGAAGAAGATCGTGGAAGCCGCCGATCCGCTCTACAAGACGCTCGATGACGGCCAAAAGCGCCGGCTCGCCGTCCTGACCCGTATGGGCGGGTTCGGGGGCGGGGAAGGCTGGCGCCATCACCGGCCGGAGCGCGAAATGGGCATGGACCGCGACTTTGACCGGCACCATGGCTACGGCCGCGATCGCTATGACCGCGACGGCGGCCCGGACCGGGGCGGCCCCGAACGGCTCTGACGCGCCCGCGAACGGGGGCGGCTCCGAACATCGGCAGAAGCCGCTGAAATCCAGCGGCTTTTTGTCGTTCCGGCGATCCGCCGAAGCCCGGGAAAACTGGTCCGGACTTGCTGGACATCCCCGGATCGCTTTGCTAAACGACGCCCTCTTGCAAAGGACCTTCCGGATCAAGATCCGGGCGCATAGCTCAGTTGGTAGAGCAGATGACTCTTAATCATCGGGTCCCAGGTTCGAGCCCTGGTGCGCCCACCAATCCTTTCAAGGACTTGGTGACCCTGCGAGACCGCCATTTCGACAAGCGGTGAGCCGCTATTCCGACAAACCGGCTGCCGTCGTTCTTTCCTCTCGCCGCTTCTTCACGCCTGCAATGAGCTGTTTTCGTGTGCGCCTTGCATAGGTCGGCAACTGCCGCGGCGACCGGTGGCGGCCTGCGGCTCTAAGTTCAGCGTCCGTGAGATCGCTGTCGGCACCCTCGGTGAAGCCGCCATGTCGGAACGAGGCGAACGAAAGCTCTTTCCGAAGGGCGGCTGCGCGAACGATTTTTTCCACGACCTCCCGCAGATAGCGAAGATCTTGCTTCGCCGTAATCATCGCAGCGGGATGGGCAATCTCCGGTGCATGTGGTCGTGCCGAAAGACCAGGCCGGACATGGCAGTTCGCCTAATCTCGTCCAATTCGGCCATCAATTCGGGAAACAACATTCTCGCCAGTCTCATCGACAAGCGGCCACCCAGCTTCTTCACCATTATTCGGATGAACGATGCGGACACTGTTTGGCCCCTCCCTGGGTTCGATAGTGGCTAATCTGGAAAGCACCAAATACGTGTTCTTCTCTCTGGAGCCACTCCCATGCAACGAACGCCGCCGTTGCTAGGGATCGATAGCCAAGTTCATTCGCTTTCGCGCGAAAAGCCCTCAGTTCATCCCAGGTCGCGGTTGACGTTTCTCTTTATCGGCTGTCCTGGCGCCCGCGCCCTCAGTCCCATTTTTGAGAATGGGTTGACCGCAGGCACTCTCTTTCCTCTGCACGTTGTCCGACGAACCAGGCACGGCGGCATGCCGTCATCGCAGCGTTCGCATAGCGGCGACGCTCCCGCTGCCCGACGTTTCCGTCGGCATCCATCGCCCCGCACGACAGCCAGGTCCGTTTCGTGCTAAATAGTCACTTCGAGTACTGACCACGAGGAAAAGTTCTGCTTTGGGCCGTTACTCTGTTTCCAATTGACTCAGCACCCTCTCCTGACCGACCCAGCTGTGAGAACAGCTGTTCCGGTGGGCCGCTCTTGCGCGAAACTCAGCGAACCATTCCTTTATCGGCGCGTTCTGGTCGAGCCGGTCACATGGCGAATTGCATCGACGTCGCACGCGCGGACGGCGCTCCCACGCAGGTAGTTATCTGATGGTCGAACCGTACATCGTTTTATTAATTGGTTTTGGCGCTCTCGTGCTTTTGACCGCGTGGCTACCAATGGTCCTTAAAGAAGCGCCTCTATCGCTTCCTATCCTTTGCGTGATCATCGGAGCGGCGATCTTCGCATCTCCCTTTGACATCTCCGTCCCCAATCTCGCGACGAACCTCCCGGTTGCCGAACGCTTCACGGAACTTGTAGTCATCATTTCTTTGATGGGAGCCGCGCTGAAGATCGATCGCAAAATCGGTTGGCGTTCGTGGATGATGACATGGCGTTTATTGGGCCTCGCCATGCCGGTCACCATCTTCGTGCTCGCAGTACTTGGGCAAGCGATGTTGGGCTTGGGAATTGCAACGGCTCTGCTTCTCGCCGCGTCTCTTGCTCCCACCGATCCGGTTCTCGCGAGCGACATTCAGGTAGGCCCGCCAAAAACAGGGAAGGAGGATGAAGCTCGCTTTGCGTTGACATCTGAAGCGGGACTGAACGATGGATTGGCCTTCCCCTTCATCATGTGCGCAATCGCCTTGGCTCAAGCAGGACAAACGGGTGAGCCTTGGTTGCTACGCTGGTTCGGTGTGGAAGTTATATGGCGTCTATCAGTGGGGGTGGGCGTCGGCGTTTGCCTGGGATACCTCTTGGGCTGGCTCGTGTTCCGCCTGCCGAACAGGGCGAAACTGTCGCGGACTGGGGATGGGTTTGTTGCTCTTGGAATTACCGTTTCCGTCTACGGCGTCACCGAAGCGTTGCACGGTTACGGCTTCGTATCGGTATTTGTCGCGGGATTGGCTCTGAGGGCTTCAGAACGCAATCACGACTACCACCAAACACTTCATGATTTTGCCGAACAGCTTGAGCGCATTCTGATGATGGTTGCTCTCGTCATATTTGGTGGCTTGCTTTGGAGCGGCGGCATATTCGATGCACTGACCTGGACCGCGGCGGGATATGCCCTCCTCGCAATATTCGTTGTGAGACCCATTGCAGGTTGGATATCACTATGGCGGACAAATTGTCCGACAACCGAGCGCGCCGTTATTAGCTTTTTCGGCATTCGTGGATTGGGAACAATATACTACTTGGCCTACGCACTTCCGAAAGGCCCTTTTGAGGAAACCGAGCTCGTATGGAGCGCGGCGTGCCTTACGGTGCTTATTTCAATCTTCCTGCATGGCGCCACCGTGACACCGGTCATGCGGATGATTGATCGGCGTAACAAAACTGGCGTCGCATCAGCAGAAGCGAGGAAACTGACGAGCCCTCAATGAACCTCCATCCTTGCCGAGATCGAAGGTCTGGGCCGCAAGGCTGGCGCGCTCCAGCTCGACGTCAGGACATTTCCACCCTTCCGGCTTTCGTCAAGAGTCTCCGTTCGGCTAACGGGATCATGAAGCTGTTGATCGCTCGCTTGTTCCGAGAGGCAGCGTCGTTCTACGAGATCGCTGGATGATGGACCAATGCCGCTGATTTGCCCGACGTGTCAAGCCGCCGTCCCGCAAGTCGGCGGTCGTCCGCTACTTTGCATGGGGTTGTTTTCGAAGTTTTGAGATGGTGGCGGTCGCGACGGCGGCCGCGTTCGAAACGGCAGGAATTATCCCCCGTCCGCGACGCGCTCGCCGTCGAGGTGTTCGTCGATTCTCGGACGGTCTCGGGTGTGTTCAAAGTTCGTGCAGAGCAGCTCGGTCTCTTCGAGCGAGATAGGAGCCCGATAAAGCCGGCACATGAATTCAGCGCTCGTGCGTCCCTTTGCGGGGCCCGGGCCACGTTCGGCAAGAAACATGCAATCCCGGCAGGTGCTGGCATTGAGACGCTGATGTGTCGAGTCGAGGTGATTCATGATCCTCGTAAGGGAGCTGCGCAGCCTGGCGCATTCCTCGGCCCCGAGTGCGTTGACCGCGTTCAACACATGGTTGATCGGATCGTGCTGGCTCAGACACTTTTCGCCTTGGGCGGTGACGCAGAGCACGACCGAGCGCTTGTCTTCGCGCGAGGGTTTTCTCACCAGATAGGACTTGCTTTCGAGGGTCTTCACGATCTGCGATGCCGTGGTCTTGGTGGCGCCGATGAAACCGGCCAGCGCGGTCGGAGTCCGCGAAAACCTGTTGGCACGCCCCAGAAATCGCAGCGCCATCCATTCCCGATCGCGCAAGCCGTGTTGATCGCCTTCGAAGTACCAAGCTCTCGCCGCCTGAATCAGCAGCTCAACGGCTTCGCGATTCAACGGCATGACCTATCTATCTCGCTTCATGTCCGGCACACCGCGTCCCGACGCCGAGATCGGCTACCTCCCGTGCGCTGATCGCAACATGCTGATTGCAGCCTCGTTGAGCGGGAGCCACAGTCGTCACCACTGCCGAACGATGGATCGGAAATCTTCAACCGAAGCCTCTGGCGAATTTCAGGCGAGCGACACTTCTGTTCGGTGAACGATGAAGCAGCTTCCTCTGAAAAGCAAGTAGAGACTCTTCAGGACACTACCTGTCGTGAGAGTCGTTCACAGCGTTCAAGCCGAACTGCATTTTTAACAGATGTTGCGTGTGCGCTAATCCCGCACGGATATAGCGGCATGCTGAAGTGTGATCGTTCTCACGGCTGTCCGGCTGTTCGATGTGATGCACGCAAACGCGTCAATCATCTATGACTGCGCCGTCGACCTTTCCGGGTCGGAGAACTTTTCAATATTGCGTGCGAAGGTTGTATTGCGGCTTGCGGCGTCGGCGAGGGAAGCTTTCGTATCGCTGGTCAGCTACCCTTCATCATGTCCCGCAATTCGCGAAACGGGTCGGCGCTTGGCGCAGCGGAAGCATCCTGTCTCATCGCAGCGTAGATCTTCGGCACGATCTCGACCGATTGGTCGAGGCTGGTGTCGCGTCCCGGCTGATATCCGCCCATCAAGCGAAGGTCGCGCGTGTCTTCGTATCTGGCGATCATGGCGCGCAGCTTGCTGACCAGCTCGCGTTCTTCGGGATCCCAGACGCAATGCGCCAGGCGTGAGATCGAGGCGAGAACGTCCACCGCGGGATAGCGCGCCTGATCGGCAATGTGCCGGCTGAGCACGATGTGCCCATCGAGCGTGCTTCGAATCGTGTCGGCAATCGGCTCATTGTGGTCGTCGCCGTCGACCAGCACCGAAAAAATGCCGGTAATCGCGCCGGACCCTTCCTCGCCGGGTCCGGCTCGCTCGAGCAGGCGCGGCAGATCGGTGAACACGGTCGGGGCGTAGCCCCGTGCGACCGCAGGCTCTCCCGCGGCCAGGGCGACTTCACGGGCGGCGTGGGCATACCGGGTGATCGAGTCGACGACCAGCAGGACTGATTCGCCGCGATCGCGGAAATACTCGGCGACCGTCATGGCGGTCTTCGGCGCCAACCTCCGCATCATCGGGCTTTCATCGCCCGTCGATACGATGGTGATGGTGCGGGCGCGGTTGTGACCGAGTACGTCCTCGATGAATTCGCGGACTTCCCGGCCGCGCTCGCCGACCAGCGCCAGGACCACGGTGTCGAACCCCTCGCTGCGGGCGAGCATCGCAAGCAGTGTTGATTTTCCGACGCCCGAGCCGGCGAAGATGCCGACCCGCTGGCCTGCGCAGATCGGCGCAAACAGATCGATGACGCGGACGCCGGTGCGCAACGGTTTGTGGACGCGCGCTCTTTTCATGGCCGGCGGCGGTTCTGCCTCTGCCGAAACGGCGCGTGATCCCGGCACCAGGGGAGCGCCTCCGTCCAGCGGGGCGCCAAGGGCGTTGATGACGCGGCCTTTCCAGCTGGGATCGGGCGCGAATGACAGTGGCGGCATCCGGTATGCCGCCGAGCCAAGTCCGCCCCCGAACTGCCGATCGAATGGCTTTGCGACGATGCCGTCGCTGTCGATCCGGACCACTTCGCCGATCTGCGGGCGCCCTGCCGAATTGACTCCGATGAGTTCACCGAGCCTGACAAAGCGCGACAGGCCCGACACGCGAAAATGCGTCGGCGCAATTTCGGAAATCGCGCCGCTGACGCTTGCGAGGGGAATGTTCTGCTGCAGCTCCAGCAGCGCCCATTCAAGTTGCCGGAGAGCGTTCAAGGAAATTTCCCAATGTCACAGCGTAACCGGCGAGCTCTCTTGCAGGTTACTTGCCCGGTTCGCCCAGTGTCCGGATTGCGTTTTGCAGGGAGCTTTCGGTGCCCTCCATCAGCGAGTTCGTGCCCTCGAAGGCGCGCGACGCCGAGATCAGCCTGGTCAGTTCAAGCATCGGGTTGGCGCCCGATCCCTCCACATAGCTCTGCCGGAAGCCGTCCCGGGTGTAGTCGACAATGGCGGTGGCGGGGCGATCAGGAATGACGCCGGAATTGCCGTAACGGTCGAGATTGGCGTCAGCAGGTATGTTGAAAAGGCCCAGCGTACCGACCTCGTTGCCATCCTGCGTAATCGCTCCATTGCGGGCGATCGATAGCGGTCCGCCGTTGGGATCGACCGTGATTTGCGCACCGCCCGAATCGACCACCGGAAAGCCGGTCACCGTCTGCAGGTCACCATTGGGAGCGATCTGCAGGCGGCCATCGCGCGTATAGACGGTGCCGTTCGGGCCGGCGAAGGCCACAAAACCTTGTCCTACCACCGCGACATCGAGAGGATTGCCGGTCTCGGTCACGTTGCCGGCCTCGCGCGAGATGATGTTGTTGCCAGGCGAGGAGAATGCAACGGGGCTGGCACCGGCACGCGACAGCACCGTCTCGAACTTCACCACGTCGGTGCGGAAGCCGGACGTGTTGACGTTGGCGACGTTGTTGGCGATCGTCTGCAGCCGCTTTTCAAGCGCGACCTGTGCTGATAGTCCGACGTAGAGGGCCGATTGCATGTTGCTACCTTCCGAGCCGAAGCGTCTGCAGTTTTGTTAGCATGTCGGAATCCAGCCCGGCCGGCGTCGCCGCGCCGAGCAGAATCAGTGAGGGGTTGCTCGAGGCGTTGTTGCTGGCCTGGCTGGCATCCCACATGGCCGCAAAGCGCTGCGCGAAGCGGCTGACCTTTGCCGGATCCTGAAAGTCGGAAAAGTCGACGAGCTTCGACAGCAGCGAGGCCTGCTTGTCGATATCGGCTGCGCTGATGTTCGGGGACAGGCCAAGGGCCGTTTGCACGACCTGCGTCAGTGCCTTGTCCGCGAGAATCTGAAAGGGACCCTTGATCGAGGCCGCCTTGCGCGTGAAATAGAGCGCGAGGCGCACGCCCTCGTTCTGGTCCCCGGCGTTCTCCTCCATCGTCTGCTGAACAAACAGGGTCGCCGTACCGGTCTGCGCCGCGCTGGTCTGGGTGGCCCTGCTGCCGAGCAATTCGAAATTGAACGTCTTCGCGAAGTCCCGGTAGCGGGAGTCCGACAGCTTGTTGGCGAAGCTGTTGCTGTTGGAAACGCCCTCGGTCAGCACTTTGCGCATGAACGCCTTGGCGTAGGTCATGTCGTTCAGCCCGTGGGCCTTCATCGCATAAGAGAAGAGCCGATAGTCCTTCAGGAAATCGTCGATGCTGGTGATCTTGCCGATATTCGCCAGGTAGTATGCGGTTTCGCGGCTGACATCCGGCTTTCTGGCGGTGAGCGACAGCGACCGGGTCATATCTTTCGATATTCTCCGGTAGTCCGCGATCGTGGACAGCATGACCCGCGCCCCTTCGGCCGTTGCGACGTCGCGCCAGACTGCCGGGAATAGCTTGCGCGGGGCTGGCGGGCGGGAAGCCAGCTTCGCGCAAGCGTCGCCGAATAGATATCCACAATAGAATCTGCAATGGAGCGACGCGTTGGTCAGTCTCGTGGGGATCCTCATCACGATTGCCGCATTGCTCGGCGGATTCGCCGCCATGGGCGGGCATCTGGCCGTACTGATGCAGCCGTGGGAATTCGTGATTATCGTCGGTACGGCGGTTGGGACCTTCATCGTTGCCAATCCCTGGAAGGTCATCGTGGACACGGGGCTTGCGATGGTCCAGGCCCTGACCGGGGCGGTGCCCAGCGAGCGCTATTATCTCGATCTGCTCGGAGCGCTTCACGCCTTGATGCGCGAGCTGCGCGGCAAGGGTCGCAATGAGGTCGAGGCGCACATCGACGACCCATCCTCCTCCGAAATCTTCAAGGCATTTCCCAGTGTGCTTGCGGACCATGCGCTCCTGCACTTCGTCTGCGACTACGTCCGCCTGATCATCATGGGGAACGCCCGCACGCACGAGATCGAGGCGTTGATGGACGAGGAGATCCATACCATTGTGAAGAGCAAGCTCGCTCCCTATAACGCCCTGGTCGTGGTGGCGGAGGCGTTGCCGGCGTTGGGAATCGTCGCCGCGGTGCTCGGCGTCATCAAGGCCATGGGGGCGCTCGATCAATCTCCGAAGCTTCTGGGCGGCTACATCGGCGCTGCCCTGGTCGGTACGTTCGCCGGCATTTTCTTGTCTTATGGCATTATTGCGCCGTTCGCGCTGAAGGTCAAAATGACGCGCGAGAAACGCTGCCGGCCTTACATCATCGTCAAGCAGACCCTGCTCGCCTTCATGAACGGCGCCATGCCGCAAATCGCGGTGGAGCACGGCCGCAAGATGATTGCAGGGGCCGAGCGGCCGTCCATCGACGTCGTGGAGAATGAGACGATCGCTGGGCCGGCCAAATCCGCCGCAGTCGAACCCGAACCGAAGGCTGCACGGGCATGATGACGGACGAGATCGGCGTCGAGCAGCAGAAGCGCCTGCCGAACTACCTGCTCGATGCAGCAGGCATATCGATCGATCGCATGCCGATGCTCAATGTGATCTTCGATCGCATGGCCGCGACATGCACGGATAGCCTGCAACCAATGGCCGGGACGCCGTGCTTTTTTTCCGTCAGCGGCATCAGCAATGGACGGGTCGGAGACATCATCAAGGAATATGAGGCCAACGCCGTCGCCGCGGTTTACTATGCCGAGCAGTGGGACACCCGGATTCTCATCATGCTCGATGGTGATTTCGTATTCACGATGGTCGAGGCGCTGTTCGGCTCCGACGGCGCCGAGCCGCCGATCGACGTCGAGCGGTCGTTCTCCAATATCGAGCTCCGACTGGTACAGGTGCTGTTCGAACGCTTTGCGAAGGCGCTGCAATCGGCATTCGCGGCGATATCGGAGGTCACCTTCACGCTGGAGCGGGTCGAAACCGCCATGGCATCGCTGGCGATCGGTCGAAGCGGCAACATGTCGATCTGTGCGAACATCATGCTGCAGGCGCTTTTCCGCGGTGGGCAGATGTTCCTCATCATACCTCATTCCGCGCTCAACCCGCTGCGGCAAAAGCTCGCCCATGTCGTCGTCAGCGACGGCAGGGCGGCCGATCCGAACTGGCGAGAGCAAATGGAGAGCGAGGTCCACCGAACCGAGGTGACGTTGAGCGCGGTCCTCGAACAGCGCACACTCCCGCTCGGCGACGTCGCGAAATTTCATGTAGGGCAGGTCCTCGAGCTTGATGCGACGCCGCGCACGCTGGCCAGGCTGGAGAGCAACAACCAGGTGCTGTTCTGGTGTCAGATCGGCCAGCTTGACGGTTATTACGCCATGCAGGTAGCGGATCCCGTCGATCAGAAGCGGGAGTTTGTCGATGACATCCTATCTCGTTGATGCCGTGTTGCTGATGGCGCTCGCCTTCACCAGCATACGGGTGGCGCAGATGCACCGTGAGCTGGCGCGGCTGCGCACCTATCAGGGCGAGTTCTCGACCATCGTTCACGAGACGGCGAGCGCGTTCGATAGCGTCATCACGGCGGCGCACGATTCCACCGCCAACCTCGCACAGCTTGCCGCGGTTCTGGGCACAAAGATCGATCAGGCTCACGATGCCATCGCGGCGCTGGATGCGCGCGGCATGCAACCTCCTTCGGCGGTCAGCGACGGCGGCCATGCGCACAAGCCGGGACTCACGGATACCGAACGCGAATCGTCACCTGACGGTGCTGCGCACGCGAGCAGATAATTCCGGGGCCGTGCCCCGGCAAGTGAATTACCAAAAGGCGATAACAAGATGGCGCACCCTTTCGACCAAGAATCTCCTGCCGACCGGGCGTCCGGAGACGCGCACTCGGCCACGTCTCCCCTGGAGAGGTTGGCGGAGATCGCCGCCCGGACGGCCGAGGACGCAACGAAGTTCGCCAACGTCGAGGCGATCCTGCGCATTCCCGTCACGATGCAGGTGGTGCTGGGCTCCGCGACCATCCCGGTCGCCAACCTCATGAAGCTGGGGCGCGGCGCTGTGGTCCCTCTCGACCATCGGGTCGGCGAACCGGTCGATGTCGTGGTCAACGGCCGGATCGTCGCGCGCGGCGAGGTGGTCGTCGTCGAGGAGGATAATTCCCGGTTTGGTGTATCCCTGACCGAAATTGTCGGTCCGCTCGGCGGTAGCGGTGAAGTCTGACCGTGGCGGGACCCGTGGGCGTCTCTCCCGTCAAGCAGCGAGGCGTCGCCACGCTCGGTGGAACGGAAAAAGTCGCAGCATTGCTGCTGGCGATGGGGCGGCAATCGGCGGCGAGCATCCTGCAGCAATTCGAGCCGCAGGAGATCCGGGTCGTCACGAAGGCTGCGGCTGAGCTGCGGCCGATAACGGCGCAGGAACTGGAATCGATCGTCGAGGAGTTTGCCCGGCAATTCTCCATGGGTGCCAACATTCTTGGCACGCTTGGCGGGCTCGAGGCCGTGCTTGGTGACGTCCTGCCCCCCGAGCAGGTCTCCCAGATCATGTCCGACCTGCTCGGCAATTCGAGCCGGTCGGTCTGGGACCGCGTGTCGTCGGTGTCGGAGAACTCGCTCGCCAGTTACCTTTCCAAGGAACACCCGCAAACCGCCGCCTTGATCCTTTCCAAGGTGAAGCCGGCCTGTGCCGCAAAGGTCATGAGCCAACTTCCCGCAGGCCTGCGCAACGAACTCATGCGGCGCGTGCTGAGTCTCAAGCCGATCGTCGATGACGCGATGCGAATGATCGAGAAGACGCTTCATGAAGACCTGACCTTGAATTTCGCCCGCAACCTCGGGGCGGATACCTATGCGCGCGTCGCCGATATCATCAACAAGATGGAGCGCGGCCATATCGAGGAAATGCTGAAAAGCTTGTCGGAGAAGCGTCCAAAGTCGGCGGAAGTGCTCAAGGAGCTGCTGTTCACGTTCGACGACGTCGTCAACCTGACGACGAAGGCGCGCACCATGATCTTCGATCAGGTGCCGACCGATCGCATCGTCGTGGCGCTGAAGGGGACGGACAGGAATTTCCGCGAGTTGATCCTGTCATCCGTGGCCTCGCGCGTCAGGCGCGTCGTGGAACACGAGTTGGCCATCGGCGAACCGTCGAACCAGCGCGACGTGATGGAGGCGCGCCGCGTGATCACCGACCTCGCGCTCGACCTGGCCGAGCGGGGCGAAATCGAGCTCAACCCCGAACAGGAGGATGAGCTGGTCTTTCGCTGACCGCTGAACAAGCATGGCAGAAGCAACCGATCAGGAGAGCAAAACCGAACAGCCGACCGAGAAGAAGGTCCGCGACGCGCTCGAACAGGGCAAGATTCCGGTTTCCCGCGAGGCTTCCATCTTCGCCTCGATGGCGGCGCTGATGGTGATCCAGTCGCTCCTGATCGGGCAGGGCGTGCAGCAGCTCGTACCGACCCTGAAGGGCTTTCTCGACGATCCCGACGGCATTCGCCTGAGCACCGCGGCAGACGCGCAAAACCTCTTGTCGGTGGTGGGGTTCGAGGCGATGCGCTTCATGCTGCCGCTTGTCATCGTCCTGGTCTCGTTCGGGCTCGCCGCTTCGCTGCTTCAGAACGCGCCGCGACTGGTGCTCGATCGCATCCAGCCGAACTTCTCGCGGATTTCTCCGGCGCAGGGCTGGAGCCGTATCTTCGGTGCCCAAGGACTCGTGGAATTCGCAAAGTCGGTCTTCAAGCTGGTTTCCGTAAGCTTGGTCGTCGGCTTCATGTTGCGAGCGTCCGAAGCGAGGGCGTTCGAGGCGATGTATACCGATCCGGCGGCGCTGCCGGAGATGATCCTCACGATCGCCATGCGGATCGTGGCAGCGATCTGCATCACGACGATCCTCCTGGTCGCGCTCGATCTCGCCTGGTCGCGCTTCCACTGGCGGCGCGAGTTGCGCATGACGCGGCAGGAGTTGAAGGACGAGCACAAGCAGGCGGAGGGCGATCCACTGGTCAAGGCGCGGCTGCGGTCGCTGGCGCGCGATCGGTCGCGTCGCAGGATGATCGCATCGGCGTCGAAGGCGTCGCTGGTGATCGCGAATCCAACGCATTTTGCCGTGGCGCTGCGATACCGGCGCGACGAAAATCCGGCGCCGCTGGTGCTGGCCAAGGGTGCGGACGCCATCGCGCTGAAGATTCGCGCGATCGCCGAGCAGAACAACATTCCTGTGATCGAGAACAAGGCGCTGGCGCGCGCACTCTATGAAGCGGTTCAGGTTGACCAAGTGATACCGGGGGAGTTTTTCCGGCCCGTTGCCGAGATCATTTACTTCCTGCAGTCGCAACAATCGTCCCGTGCCGAGAAGGTGAATTAATATTCAAGGAGTGGTGCTCCGCGCAACAGCCTGGGAAAAGCTTGCCGGGCTATGGTTCTCTCGAACAAATGGGATCTGAACTGCCGTGGGACCGCTTTATCTCTTTGAGCTTGCTTCGTCACAGGCGCGCTGGCTCGAGCTCCGCCAGTCGACGATCGCCGCCAACGTGGCCAATGCCAATACGCCCGGTTTCAAGGCGCGCGACGTCGAGCCGTTCAACAAGGTGCTGGACGGCATGCCCGTCAGGCTTGCGATAACCTCGCCGGCGCACCTGCAGCTGAGCGCGGTCGAAACAGACACTCGGGCCACTGCGAAGAAGGACAGCTGGGAGGTCGTGCATTCCGGAAATTCCGTCAGTCTCGAGCAGGAAATGGTCAAGGGCGGCGACGTGAATCGTGACTATTCGATGAACACGGCGATCGTGCGGTCGTTCCATCGCATGCTGCTGTCGGGCGCAAAGGCTTAGGGTGGTTTGAATGCTGGATTCTCTTCAAGCGTCGATGTCGGTTGCAAGCTCCGGGCTTGAGGCGCAGTCGACGCGGATGCGGATCGTGTCGGAGAATTTGGCGAACGCGACCTCCACGGGGCGCGTCGCCGGCGCCGATCCGTATCAGCGCAAGACCGTGACGTTCGATGCGGCGATGGACCGCGCCGCCGGCGCGCAGCTGGTGAAGGTCAAGGAGGTTGGCGTCGACCGCACGCCGTTCAGGGTGGAGTACGAGCCCGGGCATCCCGCGGCCGACAAGGCCGGCTATGTCAAGCTTCCCAACGTCAACATGCTGATCGAAATGGCCGACATGCGGGAGGTCAATCGATCCTACGAGGCCAATCTTCAGGTCGTGAAACAGGTGAGGTCGATGCTCGGCATGACCGTTGACCTCTTGAGGAGTTGACAATGCTGGAGGCGATCTCTTCGACTGCGATTTCCGCGGGCCAGGCGGTGGCCCGTTCGGCGGAGACGAAAGTGGCGTCGCCCGCGGTCGGAGCCGCGCAGTCGAGCGGCGAACTCGGCTTTGAATCCGTTTTCAAGCAGGTGGCGTCCGATGCGATCGGAACACTGAAGGCCGGCGAGGCGGCGTCGATCTCGGCGATCCAGGGCAAGGAATCGACGCGGCGGGTCGTCGAAGCGCTGATGTCGGCGGAGCAGGCGTTGCAGACCGCAGTCGCGGTCCGCGACAAGGTCGTGCAGGCCTACCAAGAAGTCGTGCGGATGTCGATCTGATCTGAAGGAGTCAAGTTGTGAAATCGCTCGCCATCGCGGCCACCGGAATGAACGCGCAGCAGACCAATGTCGAGGTTATCGCGAACAATATCGCCAATATCAACACCACCTCGTTCAAGCGGGCGCGGGCGGAGTTCACCGACCTGTTCTATCAGATGGATCGCATGCAGGGCGTCCCCAACACCGCGGGGTCTTCTCCGATTCCGGAGGGCGCCAATATGGGGCTCGGTGTGCGTTCGGCCGCGGTACGCAAGCTGCACATTCAAGGCGCGCTGTCGCAAACCGGCAACACCTACGACATGGCGATCAACGGCCGCGGATGGTTTCAGATCCTGGGCCCGAACAACGACGTCCTTTATACCCGCGCCGGCTCGTTCAACACGAATGCCAACGGTCAGCTCGTGACGCTGGACGGCTACCAGATCGATCCCTCGATCACGGTGCCGCAGGGAACGGTCGAAGTCACGGTCAACAAGACCGGCCAGGTGTTCGCCAAGCTGGACACGGAGGTGAACCCGCGCCAGATCGGACAGCTCAACCTTGCCAACTTCGTCAACGAGGCGGGCCTCGAACCGCTGGGTGGTAATCTCTACAAGGAGACAACCGCTTCCGGCACGCCGGTTGTCGGGCTGCCCGGCGATGCCGGCTACGGGAAGATCAACCAGCACTATCTTGAGGCGTCGAACGTCGATCCAGTCAAGGAAATCACCGAGTTGATTTCGGCGCAGCGCGCCTACGAAATGAATGCCAAGGTCATCACGGCATCGGATGAAATGGCTTCGACGGTCTCCAAGGGGCTTCGCTAGTTCCGGTGTATCGATGTTGAACTCGGTTGGCCGGTTCGTACGAGGGGCAGCCGTCGCGCTGCTGGCTGTCGCTTTTGCAGGTGCGGCGACCGGCGAGGAACGGCGCTTGCCGGTGCCGTCGGTGACGATCCGCCCCGGCGAGGTGATCAGGGATGAGATGATCACCGAGCGCGCCTTTGCGCCCAACCTTCTCGGCGTCGCGCTGTTCATCGAGGGGCGTCAGGCCGTGGTCGGACGCATGGCGCGCCGCTCGCTTCTGCCAGGCCAGCCCATACCGACAAATGCCGTCGATGAACCTTGGGCGGTTGCCCGCGGGGCGATCGTCAAGGTCATCGTCGAGGACAATGGCCTTTCGATCGCGACATACGGCGCCGCCATGCAATCGGGCGCCGCCGGCGCGCTCATTCCGGTCCGTAATACCGACACCGGCGTGATCATCAGGGGCATCGTCCAGCCGGACGGCACCGTAAAGGTCGTTGACGGATGATTACCCGATTGCTGCTGGCGTTGATCCTCGTCCTTTCGGCGGCTGGCGCCGAGGCCGCCGTCCGTATCAAGGACATCGCGGACCTCAGGGGATTGCGCGAAAACCAGATTGTCGGTTACGGGCTCGTCATCGGCCTCAACGGGACCGGTGACACCCTGCGCAATGCGCCGTTTACGGAGCAGTCCCTGCAGTCGATGCTCGACAACATGGGCATCAATGTGCGGAACGACAATGCGAATTCCACGGCGCGGCCGACCACGCTGCGCACGCGCAACGTCGCCGCCGTGATGGTGACCGCGGACCTGCCGCCTTCGATCGAACCGGGCGAACGCATGGACATCACCGTATCGTCGCTCGGCGATGCCACCTCGCTGCTCGGAGGAACGCTCGTGATGACCCCGCTGCGTGCCGCTGACGGCGCTGTCTATGCGGTGGCGCAGGGGTCCGTCACCGTCGCCGGATTCAGCGTGGGGGGCCAGGCGCAGAATGTCAGCCAAGGCACGCCGACCGCCGGCCGCATTCCGAACGGCGCGCTGGTCGAGCGCGCCGTGCAGGGAAGCCTCCATGAAATGGAGTTCCTCGTTCTCGAATTGAAGAACCCGGATTTCGTCACGGCGACCCGAATCCTCGACGCCATCAATCGCTATGCGGGCGGTCGCTACCGCGCCCAGATCGCGTTCGAGCGCGATTATCGGACGGTCGTGCTGTCAAAGCCGCGACACGTCGGGCCGGTCCGCTTTCTCGCCGAAATCGGCGAATTGACCGTCGAGCCGGATACCAGGGCGCGGGTCGTGATCAACGAGCGAACCGGCACGGTGGTGATCGGGCGGGACGTCCGCATATCCACGGTGGCGGTGACCCACGGCAATCTGACTGTCCGCGTGACCGAGCTGCCCGTCGTATCCCAGCCGAACCCGTTCTCGCGCGGCGAGACCAAGGTTGTTCCGCAGACCTATGTCGACGTCAACGAGCCGGGGGCCCAGGTGGCCATTCTCAGCGGGGTTGACCTGCAGCGCCTGGTCCGCGGCCTGAACCAGATCGGCCTGAAGCCTTCCGGCATCATCGCGATCCTGCAGGCGATCAAGACGGCCGGCGCGCTGCAGGCGGACATCATCGTGCAATGACGCGCAAGCGTCGTGCAAGCTTGGTCGCGCAATGCTTTGTTCTCGAACGGGGATCGCGCGCCACCTGATGCTAAAGCTGGATCACAAGTCGAAAGTCCTGCTGCTGGTCGCGGCGTGCGTGCTGGCGGGCGCATCGCCGGTGCCGGCGCTGGATGACGGAAAGCCGTCAAAGCCTTTGGACCTGCGGCCTTTGGTGCGAACACGCGCCGCGGGAGCGCAGAAGCCGGGTCTCCCGGTCTTGATGCTCCCCGGCGATAGCGCCCAGGCAAGACCCGTGGCGCGCGCTGCCGAAGACACCGGACCCTTGATCACCGGCGCAGCACCCGACAATCCGCCGGCCGTCGCCCGCCCGGGCAGGGGCGGAGGCGCCGCAACCTCGCCAAAGCCGACGCCTGCGGCGGCCGCGCCGAACGACAACGAGGTCGCCCAATTCTGCAGCAACGTTGCGGACCCGGCCGTGGATGCCCGGCTGGCCTGGCAGTTGAAGGAGCTGGAGAAGGCCGAGACCAGGCTCCGCGAGCGGATTGCGGAAGTCGAAGCCAAGCGCGCCGAATACGAAAAGTGGATGGCGCTTCGGGACGAATTTTTGAAGAAGGCCGAGGCGTCGATGGTCGAGATCTATTCGCGAATGCGCCCCGAAGCCGCCGCAACCCATATCGCGGGCATGTCGGATGAGACCGCGGCAGCGGTGCTCGCAAAGCTGAGCCCTAAAAATTCGAGCGCCATCTTCAATGAGATGGAGTCCGCGCGCGCCGCGCATCTCGCTGATCTGCTTGGCGGCATGCGTCGTGCGGACGACGGAAAGAGAAACAAATGAAGAAGCCGATGCTCATCCTCTCGCTCCTGCTCCTGGGCGGTTGCGCCCAGGATCCCTCCGAGGTGTTGCGCGGGCCGCAGCTTTCCCCCGTAGGTACCGGGCTGAGAGCGCAAGCCTATCCGATCCCGACAACGCCGCGGGGACATACGCCTCTGAGCTTTCGTTCGACCTGGGACGACGGCACCGACCTTTACCGCGATCCCCGCGCCCGGCGCGTGGGCGACGTCGTGACGGTGGTCATCTCCATGCAGGACAAGGCCAAGCTCGACAACAAGACGGATCGCTCACGCGATTCGCAGATCAAGGTCGGTCTGGACTGGCTGGCAAACGTCGCTGGCTGGCAGGATACCGGTCAGGGCAACGCCAATTTGAGCGCGAGCTCCTCGACCAAGGGCGCCGGCCAGATCGACCGTACCGAGGATATCAAGCTGTCGGTTGCCGCCGTCGTCACCGACGTGTTGCCGAACGGCAATATGATGATCAGCGGCTCGCAGGAATTCCGCGTCAATGCGGAGATGCGCGTGCTCAATGTCGGAGGGATCGTTCGGGCCCGAGACATCTCGCGCGGCAACACGATCTCTTATGAAAAGATCGCCGAGGCGCGCGTGTCCTATGGCGGCCGCGGGCGTCTGACGGACGTGCAGCAACCGGGTTGGGGACACAGGATCTATGATGCGGTGGCGCCCTTCTGATCCCGAGGAAAACCGGGCCATGCGGCGGGCACAAGGAACGCCATGCGCTTGACGGCGGCGATATTCATCTTGACGCTGATCGCGATCGGCGCCGGCGCTCTTGCCGGCCTGCATCTCGTCGCGACGGCGGAGCGCGCCGTCGATGCCAGGAAGAACGCCGCCCCGCCGCCCGTCGCCTCGATATACGCGGGCAGCGCGCGGCTGAGGAAGCTTTCTCCGATCGTGACCAACCTCGCGGCGCCGGCGAACAATTGGGCGCGCGTCGAAGCGTCGATGGTGACCGACAGCTTGAACGACGAGGAAGCAGGCATCCTGGCCGCCCATATCAGCGAAGACATCGTCGTCTATCTCAGGTCGGCCTCGGCTGCCCAGTTCGAGGGCGCGCGCGGGCTTCAGCATCTGCGGGACGACCTGACCGAGCGGGCCAATATCCGGTCTTCGGGCAAGGTTCGCGAATTGATTATCGAGACGTTGGTGATCCAATGAGGATGTTGCTGGTCGTGGCGTTGCTGGTCCTGCTGCCCGAAACGGCGGCGGCGCAAATTCCGGACCTTGGCTCCCTGCTTCCACCGGGGAACGGCAGCACCAGCGGCCGGATCGTCCAGCTGATGGCGCTGCTCACTGTGCTGTCCGTCGCACCGGGGCTGCTCATCATGGTGACGAGTTTCACCCGATTTGCCGTCGCGCTGTCATTTCTTCGCGCCGGCCTCGGCCTGCAGACGACGCCGGCGAATCTGGTCCTGATCAGCCTGGCGCTGTTCATGACGTTCTACGTCATGGCTCCGACGTTCGATCGCGCCTGGGAAACCGGTGTCCAGCCCTTGATGAAGAACGAGATCTCGGAGGAGGAGGCATACCTGCGGATATCAGATCCGTTCCGCGAATTCATGCTGGCCCACGTGCGTCAGAAGGACCTGCAGACGTTCGAAGCACTGGCCGCCGAAAGTTTCCGCAGGAAATTCGACGACAAGCGCATCGACATGCGCGTCATCATTCCGGCATTCATGATCTCCGAGCTTCGCCGGTCGTTCGAGATTGGATTCTTGATCATCCTGCCGTTCCTCGTGATCGACATGATCGTCGCGACGCTGACGATGTCGATGGGCATGATGATGATGCCGCCGACGGTGATCGCGCTGCCGTTCAAGATGCTGTTCTTCGTGCTCATCGACGGCTGGAATTTGCTCGTCTCCGGACTGGTCCGGTCATTCTCGTAGCGCGGTGCATCGTGGCGGCGGGGCGGTCCTGGCCCGCAGCCGGGCGTTCATCCTTACCGGACGGCAAATCCGCGGCCGCGTTATTGTGGCGAAATGCGGGCCCGCCTTAAGCTAAGGCTAACGTTCGGCTGGTAGTCAGGGGCCACGTCAGGTTGGACCCCACCCATATCGGTCCAAAGGCATGATGCCGCCCTGCCGAACCGGTGAAAGCCCGGTATGTCCCCCCAATGAAAAAGTTAACGCGTACATAAAGGGACATTCTTCATGTCAAGCCTCCTCACGAACTCGTCCGCCATGACCGCACTGCAGACCCTGCAGTCGATCGGCCAGAGCATGGCCACCACGCAAAACCGGATCTCCACCGGCCAGCGTGTTGCCACCGCTTCGGACAACGCGGCCTATTGGTCGATTGCGACCTCGATGCGTGCCGACAACGCCGCGCTGTCAGCCGTGTCAGACTCGCTCGGTCTGTCGGCCGCGACCGTCGATACCCAGTACACCGCGCTGACCACGGTACTCGGCAGCGACGGCAAGAGCGGTCTCAACAAGCTCCAGTCGCTGCTGGTCGAAGCCAAGACCGCCGGTATCGACCGGACGAAGATCCAGTCGGAAATCACCCAGATCCAGCAGGACATGAAGAGCACGGCTGCGTCTGCGACCTTCAACAGCGTGAACTGGCTGAGCACGAATGCCACGACGCCGGCGACGGTCAATCTCGTGTCGTCGTTCTCTCGCGTCGGCGGCACGCCGACCATCAACTCGATTACGGTGACGGTTGCCGACTATACGCTCTATACCAACGCCCAGGGCGGCATCCTGGATACGGTGAACGGCACCGCCTCGATCGACACCATCGACATCAGCGCGCTGACCGATTCGACCGCCGACCAGACCACGCTCGATGGCTTTATCGCGCAGGTCACGGCCGCGATCAACACGGTCAGCCAGTCGGCCGCCGACCTCGGCGCCATCAAGAACCGCATCGAGAACAACACCAATTTCGTGAAGTCGCTGATGGACTCGGTGACCCGCGGTATCGGTCAGCTCGTCGATGCCGACATGAACGCCGAGTCCACCCGTCTGCAGGCGTTCCAGGTCCAGCAGCAGCTCGGCGTGCAGGCGCTGTCGATCGCCAACCAGAACACCCAGAGCATCCTGTCCCTGTTCCGCTAAGCCCGGACCATTCGGGCGGAAAGGCCGCGCTCTCCAGAGCGCGGCCTTTTTTTCGTCCCGGGAGTCACAAGCTTAGCACAAGGTTCGGCCGATACCCTTGCTGCTACGACGGGTTGGGCCCTCGACGGATATCCGCGACCCAAAGGCATGACGCCGCCCTGTCGTACCGGTGAAAGCCCGGTATGTCCCCAAAGACTCAATTCCAAACTCAAAGGGACATCGACAATGGCTTCCTTGCTTACCAATTCGGCGGCGATGACCGCGTTGCAGACCTTGCGGTCGGTCAGCGCGAACATGCAGACCACCGAAAACCGGATCTCGACCGGCCAGCGCGTCGCAACCGCTTCGGACAACTCGGCCTATTGGTCGATCGCGACCTCGATGCGGGCCGACAATTCCGCGCTGTCCGCGGTGTCCGACTCGCTCGGGCTGTCGGCCGCGACGGTCGACACCGAATACACTGCGCTGACCGCGGTCCTGGGCAACGAAGGCACCAGCGGCCTCAACAAGCTTCAGGCGCTGCTGGTCGAGGCCAAGACGGCCGGCATCGACCGGACCAAGATCCAGTCGGAAATCACCCAGATCCAGCAGGACATGAAGAACACCGCCAACTCGGCGACGTTCAACGGCGTGAACTGGCTCAGCACGAATGCCACGACTCCGGCCACCGTCAACCTCGTGTCGTCGTTCTCGCGCGTGGGCGCCACGCCGACCATCAACACGATCCAGGTCACGGTCGCCAACTACTCGCTGTATACCACCACGCAGACCGGCATCCTCGATACGGTCAGCGGTACCACCACCGTGTCCATCGACAACATGAACATCGGCGCGCTGACCGACTCGGTGGCCGACCAGACCACACTCGACGGCCTGATCGCGCAGGTCGTGGCCGCGATCAACACCGTCAGCCAGTCGGCCGCGGACCTCGGCGCCATCAAGAACCGCATTCAGAACAATACCGACTTCGTGAAGTCGCTGATGGATTCGGTGACCCGCGGTATCGGCCAGCTCGTCGACGCCGACATGAACGCGGAGTCCACCCGTCTGCAGGCGCTGCAGGTCCAGCAGCAGCTCGGCGTGCAGGCACTGTCGATCGCCAACCAGAACAGCCAGAGCATCCTGTCGCTCTTCAAGTAAGAAGCGCCATCGAAGAGACCGTGCTCCTCGCGGAGCGCGGTCCCTTCGTCAAGGTCGACATGACGGCGATCGACCTGTCGTCCGATCCAATCCAGGCCATTTCCCTGGTCCTCGTTCAACGCGTCGTGCGTCGACGGCGTTGGCGTCTGCGCTAAAATCTCCGGCAGATGTCGCCCTCCGGCCCACCAATCGACAACGCCCGCAAGACGGACTGATGTGACTGCTTTCACGCGCAACCCCCAGACAAGGTTGGCGGCGGAGTGTGCTGGCATTCGCATTGGTACGAGGTCTCATGCTCAGTCGCGCGCAGGTACAGCAGCTGCTCAACAATTTGCTGGAACTCGGGCCGCGGCGCCTGATGGCGCTGGGGGTGATTGGATTTGCCGTTCTGGTGACTGTGGTCGGAGGCGCCTATTATCTAAGCCGACCTGAGTTCGAGCCTCTTTACACCGGTCTCACCCGCGAGGACGTGACGCGCATTGGCGCCGCGCTCCGTGAGCAGAGCATCGCGTTTGACGTGAATACAGCCGGAGACGCGGTTTCGGTCCGGCCGAGCCAGACCATGCAGGCGCGGATGCTGCTTGCCGAGAAGGGGCTGCCGACGAGCGCAAATGCCGGCTACGAACTTTTCGACAAGATCGGCTCGCTCGGGTTGACCTCGTTTATGCAGGAGGTCACGAAGCTCAGGGCGCTCGAAGGCGAAATTGCCCGAACCGTTCAGCTGATGAAGGGCGTGAAGGCTGCCAGGGTCCATATCGTTCTGCCCGTGCGCGGTTCGTTCCGCGCGACCCAGCAACCGCCATCCGCTTCGGTCGTGCTGCGCACCGACGGCGCGATCGAGGCCCGTACGGCGCAGTCGATCCGTCATCTCGTCGCTGCCGCCATTCCCGGCATGACGCGGGACAAGGTGACGGTGCTGGATGCCGACGGCTCCATGCTGCTTGCCGAGGAGGACGAGGCGAGCGCGGCGCCGACCAAGATGGCGAGCCTGCAGAAGATGGTCGGGCAGATGGTGCAGGAGAACATCCGCAAGGCGCTGACGCCCTATCTCGGTCTGGACAATTTCGAAGTCAGCGTCGCGCCGCAGCTCTCGACCGACAAGCGGCAGATCAACGAGACCGTTTACGATCCGGAGGCACGCGCGGAGCGCTCGGTCCGCAACGTGCGGGAGAAGGAAACCTCGCAGAACGCCGATCGCCAGACGCCGACGACCGTGCAACAGAATCTTCCCGACCAGCAGGTCAATGCCGGCGGCACCAAGAACTCCAACGAGGAAAAGCAGCGGCGTGAGGACGTCACCAATTTCGAAGTATCGTCCAAGACGACGACGACCGTCAGCGACGGCTATTCCGTTAAGAAACTCTTCATCGCGGTCCTGATCAATCGCACGCGGCTCGTTGCCGATCTCGGCGACAAGACCAATCAGGCCATCGTCGACAGCAAGATCGCGGAGATCAGCCAGCTTGCAGCGACCGCCGGCGGCATCGACCGGCAGCGCGGCGACCAGATCCAGGTGACGGCGGTGGATTTCGTCGAGGGCTCGCGCGAGCTGGCCCCGGTGCCGCCCATCGGGTTCGTCGAGATGCTGAACAGGCAGATGGGCAGCATCATCAATGCGGCGACGATCCTGGCCGTCGCTGCCATGCTCGTCTGGTTCGGCCTTCGCCCCGCGGTCAACGGCATCCTGACCCACCGTGCGCAGCAGGAGCAGGTCGCGGCGTCGGACGCCGTCGCCGAGCTCGAGGCCGCCAATTTGACGGCGGCGGAACAGGAAGAGCTGAACCTGGTGGAAGACCTCGAGGGCAAGATGCAGCGGACCCCGCAGAAGCGGCTTGAGCAGATCGTGCGTCTCGACCAGGCGCAGGCGGCGGCGATCCTTAAAGACTGGATGCGCCGGGAGGAGGCGGCATGAATGCGGCGATCGGAAAACTCCTTCCGCAGTTCGATGCGAATGGTCGCGCCAAACCCGCCGAGAAGCCGAAAGTCCCGGAGCCCATGGCGAAGCCGCGGGAGGCCCGGCGCGAGTCCCAGCCTGCGCCGATTCCCCAGTCCGCGCCTGCACCCAAAGCCGAAACCCCGCAGGTCAATCTTGTGGATGAAGCCTATCGGCGCGGCTATGCCGCCGGTCTTGCGGAAGGCAATGCCGGGCTGGCGGAGGAGCGCGTTCGTAGCGCCGTCAGGCTTGGCGAAGAGCGCGCCAAGTGGTCCGACCAGCAGGCCGTCGCGATCGTCCATGGCTTCAGCGCCGCCTGCCGCGAACTTGAATCGAACATCGCCAGCTCCGTGGCTCGTATATTGCAGCCGTTCCTCGCAGATGCAGTCCGCGACAAGGCTGTCGAGGCGCTCATCGAGCAGATATCGGTGCTGACATGCAGCTCACCCGTGCCGGTGCTTCGGATCAGCGGTCCGGCCGATTTGCTGCAGCGGGTCAAGGCGCAGCTCGACACGGCGCGGCGGACGGGTATCGAATATCAGGCGGCCGACACGCTCGAAATCCGCGTCGTGGCCGATCAGACCGTGATCGAGACGCAGATGCAGGCGTGGACGGCACGGCTGAAGGAAGCGCGTCGGTAATTCGCAATGAGCGACCTCAAGCCAGAGCTCGTCATCATCCGGCGGCGCAGCGCCTTCGAAGATTCGCCGGCCAAGGGCGGCGTCTGGAAGATCGCCTATGCGGACTTCATGACCGCCATGATGGCGTTCTTCCTGGTGTTGTGGTTGCTCAGCGCGCTGAACCAGGACCAGCGTCAGGTCGTGGCGAGCTACTTCAATCCGATCAAGCTGTCGGAGAACGCTCCGGCTCCGAAGGGCCTCAGGGATCTCTCGAAGGAGGATCCGCCCGCGTCCGAAGGTCAGGACGGCAAGCGCAAGCCTGCGGGGCCCAACGAGGAGCGCCGCGGCGACTCGCCCACCGCCGAGAAGCCGCCATTCTACGAGGAGAAGGTCCTGTTTCGCGATCCCTACGCGGCACTGACCGAGATCGCCGCCAGCGCGAATGAGGCGTCGGGACAGAGGCGCGCGGGCGCTTTGACCTCAGCGCAAGAGGACGGTCTGAAGGGAGGCGAGGCCTATCGCGATCCGTTCGATCCCGGTTACTGGAGGCTCGCGCCGCAGGCTGGGAAGAATGCCGAGCGGGTGATCGAGAGCGAGCCTCGTCCGAAGCCTCCCTTCCGCGAAAATGCGCATGAGGGAAGTCAAGGCGAGCCGCCGCCCGTTCGCCCCGGCAAGCCTGATGATGGCGGAGGTGCCGCCCAGGCGAGCGGACAGCCGACGTCTGTGCACATGTCGCCTTTGCTGCCGCCAGGCTCGGCGTCCTCGCTGCCCGGCCGCGAAGGCAATGTCCAAGCCAGTTCTCAGGTCAGCGCTGAAGCCAATGCCGCGGCCCAACCTCATCCGGCAGAAGCTGCGAAGGGCGTCGAACCGCGTGACGCCGCCCGCGCACAGCCCACCGCCAAGCAGCTCCAGGCAGTGATCGCCGACGCGTTGTCGGACATCAAAGCGGGCGCCGGGCCGGTTGCGGAAGTCCGCCAGGTCGAGGAAGGCCTGCTGATCAGTCTGACCGACGATGCCAACTTCGGCATGTTTGCAGTCGGCTCTGCCGAACCGCGTCCCGAACTCATTCGAGTCATCGACAAGATCGGGCCGCTGCTGACGAAGCGTCCGGGTCTGATCATTGTCCGCGGCCATACCGACAATCGACCGTACCGGTCGGACACCTACGACAACTGGCGGCTTTCGACCGCGCGTGCGCAAATGGCGTACTACATGCTGGTTCGATCCGGCGTGGATCCGCGCCGGATCGAGCATGTCGAAGGGTATGCGGATCGGCGTCCAAAACTTCCGGAGGATCCAGCGGCGGCACAAAACCGCCGGATCGAGATCCTTGTCAGGGAGAAACGGCCGTGATCGGGGCGCGACCGGCCGCCGGGCTGTTGTTATCGCTGTCCTTCATGGCGGCGACGGCACTTGCCGCGACGCCGTCCCCGGAGCCGGCCTCGGGCGAGCCGTATCAGCTGGTTCGGTCGTTGCAGGCAGTGCAGGACGGTATCGCGCGCGGCGACGCCGCAGCGCACCGCCGGCATCCGGCGTTGATCCGGCAGATCGGCGAGAAACTTCTTGCCGCTGATCCCAACGTGTGGAGCAACCCGCAGAATGGCCAGGCCGTCGTCATCTACTTGCTGAGCGGCGGAGCCCCGCAGATCGTGCGCAAGCTTCCGCGTGATCGGATGAGCGTCGACGAGCGGCTGTTCAATGGCGCGCTGGCCTATGTTGAAGGCCGCCAGGACGAAGCCCGGGAGATATTGAAGGACGTCAAGCCGCGCGCGGTGCCGTCGAGCATGAGCGGTCACATTGCGCTGGTGCTGGGGGCGCTGTTGGCCAATTCGGATGCGCCGGCCGCGATCGAGCGCCTGGATGAAGCCCGCCTGTTGCTGCCGGGCACGCTCGTCGAAGAGGCTGCTCTGCGACGCGAGATCGGGCTCGTCGGGCAGGCTGAAGACTTCGACAAGTTCGAATTTCTGACGCTGGTCTATGTCCGGCACTATGGCAACTCGGTCTATTCCGGCGATTTCTGGCAGCGCTTTTCGTCCGCCTTGACGCGTTCGAGCCTTGCATTTGACGAGCGCCGCTTCTCGCGGCTTTCGGCCATGCTGGAACAGCTCGATCGCGCGAGCCGCCTCAAACTCTATCTGGGGATCGCGCGAACGGCCCTGATCCGCGGTCGTCTTGCCGTGGCGCGGCTGGCGGGCGAGCAGGCGCTGCCGCTCAGTGGCGACGGAAATACGGACGGCGAGCGCGCACGCTTCTTCCGCGCTGCGGCGCGGGCGCTCACCGACGATTATGAAGGCGGCCTTGCCGAATTGAAGACCGTCGACAAATCGAAATTGCCGGAGCGGGACGTTCCGATCCTGAATGCGACCCTTCAGATCATGTTCGACATCCGCAAGCCGACCACGGGATCGGTAGCCGAAAATCCACCGCCCACACCGGCGCGTCTCGATCTTTCCCCGTCGGCAGCGCTGCTCGCACGCGCGCAGAAGCAACTCGCGGAGCTGGATCTCCTCACCAAGGATCGCCGTCCATGAACAAGCTTAGCGGAACCGGCGGAGAACCCATCTCCGTCATTGCCGAGACGATCAACATGCGCGGGACAGCCCGTTCCGGAAAGGGCTTTGGAGCAAAGCCGGGCGGAAACTCGGCGTTCCGCGACCTGCTCCACACGGTATCGAACCCGGCGCAGCGCGCGTCGAGCGATCGGGATCAAGATGGGTCGATCGAACCGGGCATGCTTCGCGCTCGCGTCGCGCTGCTGGCAGAACTCAACAGGCCCGGCGACGAGACGGCGCGCAAGCTTCCGAAGGCCGCCGAGGAGCCGGACGCGCCACGCCCATCCGTGATATCAGATCATTCGGAGACGGCAGATATCCAGGATCGATCGATACTGCCTTCGGGCATTGGACAGCCCTTTGCCGCCATACCGGTATTGAAACCACAGGCGCAAACGGTCCGCGATGACGACGACGCAGCGCCCGCGGGGAAAGCGCGATTGCCGACCGCGCGCGAACTGCCGGGCACGAACGCGGCCAGCGCGATGAAAGATGTTGCCGAGACCGGAAGCCGCCCGCCGGCCGTGGTGCCGCAGGCGACGGTAGCGTCACAGGCCGATGCGGCGCCGCCACGGACGATGACCGCCGCGACCAGCTTCGAAGCCGTCGCTGCCAATATCGAGCGTGCCGCCAAAGGCGGAGGTCGCGAAGCGTTGCCCGAAGCGACCAAGGTCACCGTGGTCCGGCAGGAGACGCATCTTCCCCCTGTCCAGCCATTCTCCGCGACCGCGCAAGTCGCGAATGCCATGGTGGCGGAACTGGAGGGCTCCTCGGCCTCGCAACCGTCGGCCGCGTCCAATCTCCTTTCGGCCCAGGACAATGTCGCTGATCAGCCGCTGAAGATCCTGACCATCAGCCTGGAGCCGCCGGCGCTCGGCAACGTCACCGTAAGGCTTCGCCTTGTCGGCGCGGCCGTCTCCGTCCATCTGGCGGCGGACCGCAAGGATACCAGTCAGATGCTGGATCAGCAGCGGGAATCGATTCGCGAACTCATGCAGTCGGCGGGCTACGTCGCCGACGTCGCCCCGGTCCAGCATGGCGCGCTGGACGGATTTCAGCCCGGTTCGCCCCCGTCGCAGCCTTCGCTCTCCGGCCAGCAGCAGCAAGGCACACAAGACGGATCCAGTGCATCGCCAGGCCAACCGCAAGACGGGGCGAAGCAGCCCCGGAAAGAGCAGCAGACCAACCAGGAGACGCGTCATGACCAGGACGTGGCGCCGCATCATCGTCGCGGCGCTGTTTATCTGTAGCGCTGCCGCGGAGGGCAGGGCGGACCATCCGCGTCCTTGCGAGCGCGAGATGGCCCGCGCCGCGCAGCTTCATGGCATTCCGCTTGGTATCCTGTATGCGGTCGGCCTGACCGAGACCGGGCGACGGGGCGCGCTGCATCCCTATGCGCTTGGCGCCGAAGGCCAGACGGTATTTGCCGGGAATGTCGACGGCGCGCTGGCCAGCTTCGAGTCCATGAGACACAAGGGCATCAAGCTGATCGATCTCGGCTGCATGCAGATCAATCATCATTATCACGGCGAAAAATTCAGCTCGGTTCGGGCGATGTTCGATCCCGCGAAGAACGTCGATTACGCCGCGCGCTTTCTGAAAGAGTTGAAGCAGCGCGAGGGCAGCTGGACCATGGCGGTCGCCCGCTACAATGCGGGTCCTCACAATCGCCCGGCGCAGAAGCGCTACATCTGTCACATCGTCGGTCACCTCGTATCCTCAGGCTTCGGCGCCTGGACCGACAAGGCGCGCGCGTTGTGCCAGCCGGGAACGACATGACGCGCCGACGTGACGTGCGGCATGAAGTTCTACATCGCCGGTCGTCATCAGCCCCGCGCAAGCAAGAACCGTCATTCTGGCTGCAATCTACCAAAGGAGCCCAACCATGAGCCTTTACGGCGTGATGCGCACCGGTGTTTCGGGGATGGCCGCGCAGTCCAACAAGCTGTCGACGGTTTCGGACAACATCGCGAACGTCAACACCACCGGCTACAAGCGGGCTTCGACCGAATTCTCCTCGCTGATCCTGAAGAGCGGCTCAGGCAATTACGACTCCGGCGCGGTCGAAACCCATGTGCGCTACGCCATCACGGATCCGGGCCATCTATCGTTCACCACGTCGACGACGGACCTAGCCGTGCAGGGCAACGGCTTTTTCGTGGTCTCGGACGCCACGGGCACGCAGCAATTCCTCACGCGGGCCGGGTCGTTTGTGCCCGATAGCCAGGGCAATCTGGTCAATGCGGCCGGCTTCTATCTGATGGGTTACCCCGGCGCGGTGACCGGCATTTCCTCGAACAGCACGGCGGGGATGCAGATCGTCAACGTCAATCAGGCGCAGCTTCAGGCCGAGCCTTCGACGCTGGGGACCGTCAGCGGCAATCTCGATCCCAGTGCGGCCATCATCGCGGGGCCTCCCGGGCCGGCTTCCTACTCATCGAAAAGCTCGATCGTGGCCTATAACAATATCGGCAGGCCGGTGACGCTCGATGTCTATATGTCGAGGACGGCGACGGCAGCCGGCGTGGATACCTGGCAGGTCCAGGTTTATGATTCAGCAGCCGGAACCCCGATGGCTGGAGGTCTCGGCACCTTCACGTTCGATACGACCGCAGCCGGCAGGGGCGCCATGGTCGGGCCGCCCACATCGCTCACGGTCAACGTTCCCGGCGGCTCGGCGTTCACGGTCGACATGGCTGATGTGACGCAGGTTGCCTCGAGCTTCAGCTTCAAGACGACCGTCGACGGCAATGCGCCATCTTCCGTCGAGAAGGTGGATATCGATGACAAGGGTATCGTGACCGCGGTTCTCGAGAACGGGACGATGCTGCCGATCTACACGATCGCGCTGGCCGACGTCCCGAGCCCCGACAACCTCAAGCCGGAAGTCGGCAACGTCTATTCGGTGAGCCTGGACTCCGGAAACCTGCAGATTGGATCCGCCGGCGTCGGCGGCTTCGGAACCATTGCGTCCGGAGCGCTCGAGAGTTCGAATGTCGATCTTGCCGACGAGCTGACGTCAATGATCGAGTCGCAGCGCGGCTTCACCGCCAATTCCAAATCCTTCCAGACCGGCGCGGACCTGCTGGACGTTGTCGTCAACCTGAAGCGCTGAGCCGTTCCGCGCCCTGGAGTACGCCATGTCCCTTACTGCCGCTCTCGGTTCTGCCCGCTCGTCCCTGATGGCGGCGGGCATCCAGTCGTCGGTCATCTCCCGCAATATCGCCGGCGCGAGCGAGCTGAGCTATTCGCGCAAGATCGCCGTATTGGAAAATTTCCCCGGCAACGGCGTCTACGTCGCGGCGATCCAGCGTGCCGCGAGCGCGGGCCTTTATACCAACGTGCTGACCGCCACATCTGCGTCCACCAAGCAGAGCGTGATCTATGACGGTCTCCAGAAGATCGCGGCTGCGACGGTGGACGACCCGGAGCTCGACCAGTCGCCGACCGCGCAGCTCAATGTGCTGAAGCAGGCGCTGCATCAATATGCGACAGCGCCCGACAATGCGACGCTGGCGCAGTCAGCCGTTGCAGCTGCAAAGGACATGGCGGCCTCGCTCAACCAGGCGACGACGACCGTGCAGTCGGTCCGCGAGGGCGCCGATGCCGACATGCTGACCGCGGTCACCAACATCAATCGGCTCCTCGCCCAATTCGACACGGTCAATACCGCGGTCGTAAAGGGGACGACCACCGGCGAGGACGTCACCGATTACCTCGACCAGCGCGACGCCATCATTTCGAAGCTGTCGCAGGAAATCGGCGTCTCGGTCTCGATCCGTCCCAACGGCGATGCGGCGCTTTACACCGACAGCGGCGTCGTCCTGTATGACAAGTCGGCGCGTAATGTTAGTTTTGCGCCGACCAATGCCTATACGGCCGGCATCACGGGCAATGCGGTCTATATCGACGGCGTGCCGGTCACCGGCGCGTCGTCCGTCATGCCGCTCAAATCGGGCAAGATCGCGGGTCTGGCCGAACTGCGCGACACGGCGACCGTCACATACCAGTCCCAGCTCGACGAGATCGCACGCGGCCTGATCGACGCCTTCCGGGAGATCGACCAGTCCGGCGCTGCGCTGCCGGATGTGCCAGGCCTCTTCACCTATCCCGGCGCGCCGGCGATGCCCGCGGCCGCAACCATTTCGGTCGGCCTCGCCGGCACGATCACGGTCGCCGCCTCGGTCGACCCGGCCTCGGGTGGAAACCCGAACCTGCTGCGAGATGGCGCGATCAGCGGCAACGTCGCCTACAATTACAACACCACCGGTGTGGCCGGCTTCTCGGCGCGACTGCAACAGCTCATCGACAACATGGACGCGCCGCAGCCGTTCGATGCGGCCGCGCAGGGCAAGCCGAGCGGCAGCGTGATCGATTTCGCCTCGTCGTCGGTCAGCTGGATCGAAAGCCGGCGCAAGACGGCTGACGATAGCGCCCAGTACCAGAATACGCTGCTCGACCGCAGCAATACCGCGCTCTCGAATGTCAACGGCGTCAACATGGACGACGAAATGTCGTTGATGCTGCAGGTCGAGCGTACCTATTCGGCGTCGTCGAAGATCATTTCGGCCGTCGACGACATGCTGAACACTCTGCTGGCGGCGGTGAGTTAACCATGATGAGCGCGAACTACATCTCGACCCTGATGCTGTCTTCGTCACTCCGGTATTCCATCACCAACAACCAGAGCGCGCTGAGCAAGGCGAGCAAGGAAGCGACCACCGGCCGGTTCGCCGATCCCGGTCTGCAGCTCGGCACATCGACGGGGCGAGACGTCGGGCTGCGCGCCGAGATGAGCTTCATGGACCAGATCGTGGACACCAATGAGCTCGTCGCCGGACGCCTGGATATGACCCAGAACCGGATCACCCAGCTCGGTACGACCGCCCAGGAGTTCCTCAAGAACCTGATCGCCGCGCGTGATGCCGACGGCGGTCAGCAAATACTTTTGCCGAGCGCCTCTGCCAATCTGCAGGATCTCATCGGCGCGCTCAACGTCTCCTACAACGGCTCGTTCCTGTTCGCTGGCCTCGATACGCAGAACGCGCCGATCGCGAACTACACCGCCGGCTCGACCAGCAAGAATGCGGTCGACGCGGACTTTCTGGCGACCTTCGGTTTCGCGCAGTCGTCGGCAAACGTAAGCACCATCACCCCTGCGCAGATGCAGAACTTCCTCAACACCAGCTTTGATGCCCAATTCGCCAGCCCGGCCTGGAACGCCAACTGGTCCTCGGCCGCCGACCAGACGCTGACCAGCCGCATTTCCACGACCGAAGTCGTCGACACGTCCGTCAGCGCCAACCAGCCGGGTTTCCGCAAGCTCGCCGCGGCCTACACGATGCTCTCCGATCTCGGCAATTCGAGTCTGAGCCAGGCCACCTTCCAGACCGTCGTGGACAGGGCTATCAGTCTCGTCAGCGGCGCCATCTATGACCTCGCCGTGCTCGGCGGCAGCGTCGGCGCTGTCCAGCAGCGGGTGTCCGCCGCCACGGACAAACTGAAGATCCAGCACGACATCCTCAACCAGCAGGTTGTCGCCATGGAGGAGGTCGATCCGTCCGAGGCGTCGGTCCGCGTCAATGCCCTGCAAAACCAGATCGATACGGCGCTCGCGCTCACGGCGCGGCTGCAGAAGATCAGCCTCATCAACTATCTCTGAGGCAGGGTTGATGCGGCTGCCTCGCTCCTATTCAGCCTCCTCTGCAGAGTGGTCCACATGACTTGGGATGCCTACGAGACCGTCGTTGAAGACAGTGGTCACGAAGCGCGGGCGCGCGAGCGGCAGGCCTTGAGTCTCGGTATCGATCGGCTGGAGCGGCTTCGCCAGGGCTCCTTCAGCAACGAGGATTTGATCGAAAGCCTGCTCTACATCCGGCGGCTATGGACCATCCTCATCGAGGACCTCGTGCATCCGGAAAACGGGTTTCCCGACAAGCTGCGCGCCGACATCATTTCGATCGGCCTGTGGGTCGTCAAGGAAGCCGACCGCTTGCGGGACCAGAGGTCGAATGACGTGACGGGCCTGATCGAAATCAACAGGCTGATCCGGGATGCGCTTCAATGAAGATATCGTTGCGGGCGGGAGAGCTCATCTACGTCAACGGGGCGGTGCTGCGTGTCGACCGAAAGGTCGCGATCGAACTCGTCAACGACGTGATGTTTCTTCTGGAAGGCCAGGTCATGCAGGCGGCCGACGCCACCACGGCGCTGCGGCAGCTCTATTTCATCGTTCAGCTCATGCTGATGAACCCGACGGACCATCAGGATGCAGACGCGCTTTACGGGCAGCATCACACCGCCCTGAAGGCGGTGTGCGAGAACCAGGAAATGCTCGAGGGCCTCGCGGCGATCGACGACCTGGTCGGGGGGAAGCGTTACTACGAGGCGCTGAAGCGGATCCGGGCATTGTTTCCGGTGGAGCAGGCGATCCTGTCCGGCGCCGCGACCAATCTTCCATTCGAGGCTGCCTGACAGCGGAGAGACAAATGAACGTTACCAGCGCAACCGATACGGCGAGATCTTCGGCGACCTCGTCCACGGCCACCACGTCGACGAGCACCGTCGACTACAACACGTTCCTGCAGCTCCTGGTGGCCGAAATGAAGAACCAGGATCCCACCAATCCGATGGACACTTCGCAATATATGAGCCAGTTCGCGCAGTTGTCGACGGTCGAGCAGGCGATGCAGACCAATGCGAAGCTCGATGCGCTGCTGTCTTCGCAGTCGCTGTCGCAAGCCGATGGGCTGATCGGAAAGACTGTCAGCTTCACCGACTCGACCGGGGCTAGCTTCAGCGGCAAGGTCGTTTCGATTTCGATCAATAGCGACGGCTCCATTGCGACGCTCGAAAACGGCACGAAGGTCGCGGTCGGGCCTGGCCTCACGATCAGCCAGTCATGAACGAGAGGGACGCCCTCGATATGGTCCAGGCGGCGATCTGGACCATCATCGTCGCCTCCGGGCCTGCGGTCGGCGCCGCAATGCTCGTGGGTACCGTCATCGCCCTCATCCAGGCCTTGACCCAGATCCAGGAAGTGACGTTGACCTTCGTACCGAAGATCATCGTCATTCTCTTGGTCGTGGCTGTCTCCGGCTCGTTCATCGGCGCGCATCTCTCCACCTTCACCGAGATGGTCTATTCGCGGATCGAGCGCGGATTCTGATCCGTCCGGCCGTCATCGCCACCCTCGCGTAAGCTTTGCGCGGCAGATTGCACTCCGGAATTTGCCGCCGGTGACCCATGGCCGATATGCTCACTGCTACCCTTCCGCCCCAGCGACGCCTCGGCGCGGACGTGTTCTTTGCGGCCGGCATCGTGACCATGCTCACGATCCTGTTTCTGCCGATCCCGTCAATCCTGGTCGACCTTGGCCTTGCGGTTTCGATCGCGCTGTCGGCCCTCATCCTGATGGTCGCGCTGTGGATCCAGCGTCCGCTCGATTTCTCGGCTTTTCCGACCGTGCTGCTGATTGCGACGATCCTCCGGCTCGCCCTGAACATCGCCACCACCCGCCTGATCCTGTCGCGCGGCGGCGAGGGCGAACACGCTGCCGGCTATGTCGTTGCGGGCTTTTCCAAGTTCGTCATGGGTGGCGATTTCGTCATCGGCCTGATCATCTTTGCGATCCTGGTCACGGTGAATTTCGTCGTGATCACCAAGGGCGCGACCCGCATCGCCGAGGTCGGCGCCCGCTTCACGCTGGACGCGATCCCCGGCAAGCAGATGGCGATCGATGCGGATCTCTCCGCGGGCCTGATCGACGACAAGGAAGCCCAGCGCAGGCGCCGCGAGCTCGAGGAAGAGAGTGCGTTCTTCGGTGCGATGGACGGTGCCTCGAAATTTGTGCGCGGCGACGCCGTCGCCGGCCTGATCATCACGGCGATCAACATCTTTGGCGGCATCATCATCGGTGTGACGCATCATGGCCTGACGCTCGGCCGGGCCGCCGACGTCTATACCAAATTGTCAGTGGGCGACGGCCTTGTGACGCAGATGCCGGCGCTGATCGTGTCGCTTTCGGCCGGTCTGCTGGTTTCAAAAGGCGGAACCAGGGGGTCGGCGGAGCAGGCGGTGCTGCGCCAACTCGGCGGCTATCCCCGCGCGGTGTCGGCGGCGGCCCTGATGATGTTCGTCCTGGCGCTGATGCCCGGGCTGCCGTTCCTGCCGTTCGCGCTGCTCGGCGGGGTCATGGCATTCGTAGGCTACTCGCTGCCGAAACGACGGGCGGCCGAGCTGCGCAAGGAGGAGGCCAGCAGGGCAGACGAGCGGGCCGAGGCCGACGCCAAGGAAACGGTCCGGGATTCGCTCAAGACCTCGGAGATCGAGCTCTCGCTCGGAAGCCAGCTTTCGGTTCATCTACTGGGCTCCCGCAACGAGCTTGCCCATCGGGTGAGCAAGATCCGCAAGAAATTCGCCAAGCAGTACGGCTTCGTGATTCCGGAGATCAAGCTCACCGACAATCTGTCGATCGATCCCAAGGGATACCAGATCCGGATTCATGACACGCGGGTGGCCCATGGCCAGCTCCGGCTCGGCGAGGTGCTCGTGCTCGTGGACCAGGATGGAAAGCCTGATGTGCCCGGTGACGAGGTGATCGAGCCGGCGTTCGGCATGAAGGCGCTGTGGGTGACGGAGGCCTTCACGGAAGAAGTCAAGCGACAGGGCTGCAAGCCGGTCGACAATCTGTCGGTGTTGCTCACGCATCTGAGTGAGGTGATCCGGGCAAACCTCGCCCAGCTCTTGTCCTACAAGGATATGCGTGCGCTGCTGGAGCGGCTCGATCCCGAATACAGGCGTCTGGTCGACGATCTCTGTCCGTCGCAGATCTCGTATTCGGGGTTGCTCGCGATCCTGAAGATTCTGCTGGCCGAGCGCGTGTCGATCAGGAATCTTCATCTGATTCTCGAGGCGATTGCCGAGATCGCGCCGCATGTCCGGCGCTCGGAGCAGGTCGCCGAGCATGTCCGGATGCGTCTCGCACAGCAGATCTGCGGCGATCTTTCCGACAATGGCGTGCTGAACGTCGTTCGCCTCGGCAATCGCTGGGACCTGGCGTTCCACCAGAACCTGAAGCGCGACGCCAAGGGCGACGTCGTCGAATTCGACGCGGACCCGCGGTTGATCGAGCAATTCGCGACCGAAGCCAGCGCCGCGGTTCGGAAGTTCACCGAAGCGGGAACCAGTGTCGTGCTGGCGGTGACCCCGGAAGCGCGGCCCTATGTCCGGATGATCCTGGAGCGGGTATTCCCGACCTTGCCGATCCTGTCGCATGTCGAGGTCGCGCGCAGTGCCGAGATCAGGTCGCTGGGGGCCGTCTCGTGATCAGCGGCCTCGCCGACAGCGTACTGGCGACCTTCGTCGTGTTCTGCCGGATCGGCGCCTGCCTGATGCTGGTGCCGGGATTCTCCAGCCTCAACATTCCGCCCCAGGTCCGCCTGTTCATCGCGATCGTCACCAGTTTCGCGCTCGCGCCGTTGCTGGCTGCGACCCTTCGGCCGCTGCTGGCCGATGCCTCGCCGCTCAGGCTGGCGTCGCTGATCGGCACCGAGCTTCTGATCGGCAGCGTCATCGGTCTTGGCGGACGCGTGTTCTTTCTGGCGCTTCAGACCATGGTAACGGCCGTGACGAACGCGATCGGGCTGAGCAGCATCCCCGGAACGCAGGTGGGAGATGTCGACCCGGCGCCGGCCCTGGTCCCGTTGATCATGGCGGCCGTCACCACGCTGTTTTTCCTGACGGACCAGCATTGGCTGGTGCTGCGCGGGCTCATGAACTCCTATGACGTCTGGCATCCCGGAGACAAGCTCGGCGGGGACGTGGCGCTGGCGCAAACGCTCAATCGTCTCTCGGAGGCCTTTGTGCTGACGCTGCGGATCACCAGTCCGTTCGTCGTCTACTCGGTCATCGTCAATCTGGCGATCGGTCTCATCAACAAGCTGACGCCGACGATCCCGGTCTATTTCATCTCGGTTCCCTTCGTCATGTTCGGCGGTTTTTTGCTGCTTTACCTCACGAGCGATGAACTGCTGAGCCAGTTCATGATCGGCGTCTCGTCCTGGGTGGCGGGCTGACCGGACATGAAGCCGCGCGCTGAAAAGCTTGGTCGGATGGTCTCACTCATGAAGCTGCAACTGCGGCTGTCCGAATGGCAGCTCACGCAATTGCGGCAGCAGGAGCAGAACCTGCAGGAGGAGGAAACCTATCTGGTCACGGCGCTCAATGAGAGGCGGCTGCCGATGGGGTCGTCCAGCGAATCGATTGCGCGGCGCTTGACGACGACCGGGGCGGGGGTTCGTGCGGTTCAGGCCCAGGCATCCCGGCAGCTCGACCAGGTTCGGGCAGAAAACCGCCGTGTGAAGCATCTGGAACAGATCGCGAGGGCGGCCGCGGCCGCCAGGCTTCGCGATGCGGAAGCGCGTGCGCTCGAGGAAATGACAAATCTGCATGCCGGCCGGCGTGATCGGACGGCGACGACCGGCTGGCTGGATTCAAAAGAATGATCGTGACGCCCACACCTGATGTTGTTCTCGGCGTCCTGGAAGCTGCGGATCCGGCGACGCAACGCGCGGCGACCGCGAAACTGGATGCCCTGAAGTCCCCCGATGCCGGTTTTGCTGCCACGATGGACGCAGAGGTCAGCAAGGCCGCTGCAACGGCGCGGGCCGCTGCGGATCAATCGACGGCGAAGGCCGCGGCATCCGAGCCGGGGTCGCCGGGCGCGCCAGTGCAGGTAATCAAGGCATCATCTCCGACAGATGTATACCGCAAGTTTGAAGCCTTCGTTCTTCAGGTCTTCGTCGAGACGATGCTCCCGAAGCAGTCGGAGGACCTTTTCGGAAAGGGAACGGCCGGCACCGTCTGGCGGTCGATGATGGCGGAACAGCTCGGCAATCAACTTGCGCAGGGCAAAGGCATCGGCATTGCCAAACAACTCGCTGCTGCGCATCCGGCGGTGCGGGACGATTCAGGAAAGGCGGGATGATGAGCTTCGGATTCGAGAGCTGGGGGATGTTCCAATGCAGATAGATAGCGGCGCGCTGGCCGTGCTGGCCGAGCCATTTGACGTACAGATCGAAGGACGGGACGGGGCGACATTGCCCGTGCACGTGCCGGATGTAGACGGCAAGGCCATAGACGCTGGCGGCGCAAGACCGGACGAAGTGCAAGGCCTGCTGGCGGCGATCCGACGGCTGGAGAATGTGGTGGAGGAAGAAACGGTCGCGCTGGAGACCGGAACGAAGATCGACTTCGACGATTTCAGCGCACGCAAGAGCCGGAGCATGCTGGAATTCGTTCGCCTGATGCGGGCTCGGACCTATCTTGGCGGCGAGGCGGAGGTCACGGAGGAAGTCCAGCGGCTACGTCAGAAGCTCGAGCGAAACCGCCAGATCCTGGAGATGCACTACGACGCCGTGCGCGAAGTGGCCACCATCATCGTAAGGGCGATCAAGGAGGCCGAGTCAGACGGCACCTATACGCGGACCGCGAGGGACGGCAAATGATCAGGCTGGTGCTGGCCGGGCTCTGGGTATGCATACTCACCGCAGGGACGAGCTATGCCGTCGCCTACTGGAAGGAAAACGGCGGCACGCTCGCCGCGAAGGATGAATATCTCGCCGGCCTGCAATCCCAGAAGACGCGGGTGCTGAGCGTGCCCATGGTCGAGAACGGCGCGGTGCAGGGCTATGTCGTTGCACGGTTCGTCTATACGGTCGAAGGAAGCACCATGCGCCAGCTCGCTGTTCCGCCCGAGCCCTATGTCGTCGATGAAGCCTTTCGCAGGATCTATGCGGATGAGCGGCTGGATTTCAGGAAGCTTGCCCGCTACGACCTGTCCATCCTCACCACAGCCATCAAGCAGCGCGTCAATGAGCGTATGCAGGCCGAAATCGTGCAGGACGTCCTCCTTGACGATTTCAACTACGTCTCCAGGGAAGAATTCCAGCGGAAGCCGTAGCGGAGGTGTGACACCCGCCGCTCCGGAGCTGCCTGCCCGAGCTTCCAGTCCGGTCTACGGCTGAAATCGCACCGGTTCTCAGCCTGCCTGTGCGGAGAACCGGTGTTGGCTTGTTTCGGATGTCTCGTCCGTGCCGCCGGGATAATCGTTTGCGTCGTCGTCGCGCTCTAAATTAGCTGCCGGCCGAGTACGCCGCCGGCAGGGCATGCGGTCTGTTGATGAGCATGCCGACGTCGCCGAGATCCTGCATCGGCACCTCAATGCTGTCGAGCGCCGGAATATCCAGCCGGTACCCGACGTACCGCCGGGCCACGATCACGTCGAAGCCGAGCCGGTCGCGAAGCTTCTTGCGCAGCTTGCTGACATGGCTCTCGATCACGCTCTCGTCGAACGTCGACTCGAATATGCCGTAGACCGCGTTGAATATCTGCGTCTTGGTGATCCATTTGCCGTGGTTGCCGACCATATATTCGAGAATGCGCAGCTCACGGCGAGGCAATGTGAGGGCACGGCCCGCGATTTCAGGATCGCGGCCGTTGAAGAATACCTGAAGACGCGTTTCACATGGCCGCGGCAGATCGCTCAGCCTGCGGCGCGCGATTGCCGCGGTTCTGGCGAGAATCTCGCGCAGATGGATCGGAGCATGCACCACGTCGTCGACCCCGGCCTCGAACAGCTCCAGTGTGTTCTTGAGCATCTTGTGGCCGCTCACCGCGATGATGGCGGCCGACGATCGTTTGCGCACGGCCCGCGGAAGGCTTCCGCGCGCGTCGAATTCTCCCACGAGGAAAGCGTCGACCGCTGCCAGGTCTGCCTCGCTCACGGATTGCAGCCAGTCCCAGAATTCGCCGGAGGAGAATGCGATCGATGAAACACCCTCCCGAACCAGCCCTCCGACGTAGCTGTTAGCGACATTTTCGCGGTCATCAACGATGATATACATCAGTCTTTCGCCCCTGTTTCGGACTCGCTGCAATCCCGGCGGCAACTTGTTGTGTTGCCTTAGCCCGGACCGGCAGCCTTGCTGTTTGACGACATTCTTCCTGCGAACGATTGTTCTGTTTGAGATATTCGCAGGCAGCCTTACGCATTCAGTGCCTGCGCTTGCAGGCCTGTTACTTTGATTTTTGATTACTGAACGCTACGAAGTAGGCTCGGCGGGCGCTTTGCAGTCACCACGCGGAGCATTTGAGAAACGATCTAGAACAGTTGCGCCAAGTTGCTCATCGCGTCCAACACCGCTGGTCTGTGTCGATCTCCTCGCCATCGGGCGAGAATCACTTAGGTAAAACCGTAACGATTGGCGATTCGTTATCAAGCGCGCGCGCCGAACCTCTTGGTAAACGAGCTTGTTGCTGTTTGTTTCTCAATAGGTGCTTCTTCGTTATTGCAATCACACCAGTTGGTTTGAACTTCAAAGCATATTCGCGTGCGTGCCTTCGTTGCTTGTTCGTAACTACGGAATTGAAGGTGTTTTCAACAATACTGAACGGCCGGGCCGTTGATTTGTTTTTCAATTCCGGAATGGCGTCGACGGGCGCATTACCGCTGCAAGGCAACCTGAACCAGGCGGCGCGGGACAGCTGACCTATTCAATCTTGGCGGGAGTGTGGCTTTAGAGTCGCACCTTTGCACGCTTCGCGTGGCGGAACCGTGGCGCGCGACGTCGCGGGCCCGCGGTGACGACGTGCCGGACGTCGGTTTCGGATAAGCTTCGGCAACTAGCTTTGCTCAGCATGGTCGATTCGAAGCGGAGCATTTGAAATGTTGTCCGACGGCAAGGCTCGTCCCATCAGGACTTCGGATCTTTCCGGAGCGGCGAAGCAGGCTCCGGATTCGACGCATGACGCCACACGAGCGGCCGCGCCGGCGGCCGCTGCGGTCGCAGCGACCGATGAAGCCCTCGCAAAGGAGGCGCTTGAGGGGTTGAAGCGCATCCGTGCGAAGGCCCGCCTGGAAAAGATGGCGATACCGAAACCTGCGCCGGCGGTGGTACGGCCCGCCATTATAGTGGCCAAGCCCCCGGCGCCGCGCCCGACCTGGGTCGTCCCGCTCGCGACATTGGCGATCGCCGTAGGCCTGGTCGTCAGCGCTTGCACCGGCGTGATCGTCTACCTCGCCACGTTGCCGGGTCAAACCAGCGTTGCGGCGAACGCCGAAATCAGGATGTTGCGCGATACGGTCGCCCAACTGCGCAAGCAGGTGGCGGGGGTCTCGGAAAATCTCGATGGATTGCGCGCTGCCGTTGACCAGTCGAGCAAGGCGACGAACGATCGCTTCGGCCGGTTCGCCGAGAACCTTGACCGCATCGAGCGGGTCAGCTCGTCCTCGACGGCAAAGCTCGACAGGCTTGCCCAGTCGCAGGCCCAGGTTCCGGCGCCGGTTATCCCGCAACCACTGCCGCCAGCCCCCTCGATGCCGTTGATGGCGTCAGCAGCTTCCGTCCCCGAGTTCACCGGTTCGGCGTCTCCTCCTGAGCGCGCGCCGGCAGCTAGAAGGGCGGTCAAGGGGTGGACGGTTCGCCAGGCATACGAAGGAGTCGCCATCCTGCAGGGGCCGAACGGCGTAGTCGAAGCCGTTCTCGGACAACAGGTGCCCGGGCTCGGTCGTATCGAAGAGATCGGGAACGAGAATGGACGCCTGGTCGTGTTGTCCAGCGGCGGAGCGATCTACTCTTCTCGCAAGGGAACCCCGTAACCACCGGCTATTGCCGGCGATGTTCGAAACTGGTGCACAGCAATTCGATCTCGTCCTCCGCGATCGCAGCGCGAAACATGCGACAGGTGAATTCAGCCGACGTTTTGCCCTCGGTCGGCATCCGGTCTTCCCTGAGGAAGATGCACCGTTTGCAAACGTCGGCGTGCTGTTTCTGCTCGGCTACTTCAGATTGGTCCAGCACATGCCGGAGCGCGTCGCGCAGGCGGATCTTGCCTTCATCATCGAGCGCGGCAATCGCATCCACGAGAATATTGGCAGGGTCGCGCACCAGGACTTTCTTGCCCTTCTGCGTGACGCTCAGCATCACTGAGCGCTTGTCCTCGGCGGAACGCTTCCTTTCCAGGTACCCGAGCCTTTCAAGCTCATCGATGAGCACCGACGCGGTGCCCCTGGTCGTGCCGACGTAACTCGCCAACGACGAAGGGGTCCTGGAGAAACGGTTGGCGCGGGAGAGAAATCGCAGCGCCATCCATTCGCGGTCGCGCAGCCCGTGTTTGGTTCCTTCAAACCATACTATCCGCGCTATCTGGCCTAATAATTCGATCGATTCGCGTGCGAGATTCATTTCAAATTGGGCCAGATAAAGCTTGATTCAATTAAGCCTGCCGTGACGAAAAGTTTGACGATACGAATGAACACTCAAGCGATCCGTTGGTACTGGACAGGAAGATTTGACCGACTTGTGGCGGCGGCGTGTTTTTGTTCCATGACGAAACATTCTGCTGTGGACTAGAACGCCACGAGCAAAGTTCGAGTAAACGGCACCGCTAAAGTTTTTGGAAGATTTCAATCAAATGGTCGAGCATCTGTAGTGACCTTCCGCACATAGTGCGGGGTTCCGGAGCCACCTGCGTGATCAGGCGGCGCGTCTTCCTCGAATCGACGCGCTGCGGGCGCAGGCCGTCAGTCCTCGCCCGTCTGCCGCGGCGGTCGGCGTTGCGTTGTCGAATGCCTGCCGTCGCCGCTGCTGCGTTACCGGCTCGAAGCGGCGAGCGCGATGATTGTGTCGTGAAAGTCAGGGCACACCCTTTGAGGATGCATAAAATGGCGAATCAATCCGGGCGGACTTTCCGGCAGACGTCGATTGAACGGGAGACGGCGAGACCGGCGGGCAGGCAATCAAGCGCGCGTTGATCGGAAAGCAAGGCCACTGTCGCTTTCATTTCCACCGATCTGGATATGTTTGGGCAGCCTTCCACCGAAGCCGACATCCAGCGCCATTTTCGCGCAGCCCACATTTTGCATCGTATCGTGGAAAAGCCCGTGATCGTGATGCTGGCCGGCGAAATTTCATCAGCCCGTCACGTCGCTCGATTAGCTCGGCCTGCATGAAGCATGATCGAGCTATCGGAGTATCCATGGCCGCAAGTACGGATGTGCCGATCCTTGGCGCTGCGCTGACGAAAGAGACACTTGCCATTCACCGTGGCTGGATCCTCGAGAAGCAGCGCGACCTGGAAATTCAGGACTTTTTCAGCAGCGCGACGCTCGATGGGGATTGGCGTTCGGTCGGCGCCGAGATCCGCCGGCTGCTCGACGGCTACACCGGTCGGCTCGGGATTCACGGCCCGTTCTGGGGATTCAAGATCGACAGCCAGGATCCGCTGATCCGCGCCGTCGTTACCAGGCGGCTCTTGCAGGGCCTGGAGGCGTGCGAGATGCTCGGCGCGACCCAGATGGTCATCCACTCGCCCTTCACGACGTGGGACTACAACAATCTGGATATTAATCCGGGTTCCCGGCACGCCCTCTCCGAACGGGTGCATCTGACGCTCAAGGACGTCGTGCAGCGTGCCGAGAACATCGGGTGCGAACTCGTGATCGAAAATATAGAGGACAAGGACCCGGCCGCCCGCGTCCTGCTCGCCAGGAGCTTCAACAGCACCGCGGTCCGTGTTTCGATCGATACCGGACACGCGCATTACGCCCACGTTTCCACCGGCGCGCCGCCGGTCGACTATTACGTCGATGCCGCGGGCGATGACCTCGCCCATGTCCACATCCAGGACACCGACGGCTACTCGGACCGCCATTGGCTTCCGGGGGACGGCTCGGTGCGCTGGGCTGCCGTGTTCCGGGCGCTCGGCCGCCTGTCGAGCAAGCCCCGCCTGCTGATCGAGGTCAAGGATCAGATCAACATTCGTCGTGGCGCCGCACATATCGAGGCGCTCGGGCTCGCCGTTTGAAAGTCGAACAGGCGCTGCTTCGTGCCTGTTCGGGAGAATGACAGGTCGGCGATGCGCGCGACAGCCGCGGCGTCGATCTCCGTACATCGTTTTGTCCCATGAAAAGGAACGATTCATGATCCGTCCTACCCGCCGTTCCCTGCTGAGCCTTGGCGCTGGCGCCGCCGGTGCGTTCGTGTTGCCGCGCATATCGATCGGGCAGGCGGACAATCGCCCGTCCATCAATATTGCGGTCCAGAAGGTCACAAACTCCAACACGCTCGATGTGCTGCGCGAGCAGTCCAACGTCGGCGAACGCGTGTTCTTCTCCTCGCTGTGGGAGGCCCTGATCAGCAAGAACTGGCGCGGCGACCTCAGCGTGAGGCCGGGGCTAGCCACTGAATGGCGCCGCGTCGACGACCAGACCGTCGAACTGAAGCTTCGCCAGGGCGTGAAATTCCACAACGGCGACGAGATGACGGCCGAGGACGTCATCTTCAGTTTCAGCCGTGAGCGCATGTTCGCCAGTACGGAAGCCAAGAACCGGAGCACCATCAAGGCGTTTGAACAGATCCCGGCGCCGCGCCCCGGCAAGGAACTGCCGGCGGAAGTGCCGGCTGCGGCGCGCCGCATCTGGCCCGACCTCATTCGCGTCGAGGCCGTTGACAAATATACGGTGCGCTTCGTCAACGCCACGCCCGATGTCACGTTGGAAGGCCGGCTGTCGCGTTACGGTTCCGACATCATGAGCCGTCGCGGCTGGGAGGAGGCCGCAAGCTATCTCGACTGGGCGCGGAAGCCGATTACCACCGGCCCTTACAAGGTTGTCGAATTCAGGCCGGACGTGTCGCTTACGCTCGAAGCGCATGATGAATATTGGGGCGGCCGTCCGCCGATCAAGCGCATTCGTTTCGTCGAGGTTCCGGAAGTATCCAGCCGCGTGAATGGATTGGTGTCCGGCCAGTACCAGTTCGCCTGCGACATTCCGCCGGATCAGATCACCGGCATCGAGAAGAACGCGGCCTTCGAGGTTCAGGGCGGCACCATCATGAACCACCGGCTGACGGTGTTCGACAAGAACCATCCGCAGCTTGCCAATCCACTGATGCGACGCGCCTTCACCCATGCGATCGACCGGCAGGCGATCGTCGACAGCCTCTGGGCCGGACGCACGCGTGTTCCGCGCGGGCTGCAATGGGAGTTCTATGCCGACATGTACCAGTCCGACTGGACCGTGCCGGAGTACAACCCAAAAACGGCGCAGGATCTGCTGAAACAGGCCAACTACAAGGGCGATCCGATTCCCTACCGGCTGCTCAACAACTATTACACCAATCAGGTCGCAACCGCGCAGGTGCTGGTGGAGATGTGGAAGGCCGTGGGCCTCAACGTCCAGATCGAGACGAAGGAAAACTGGACCCAGATCATGGAACGGACGCCGACGCGCGCGGTCCGCGACTGGTCGAATTCCGCGCCGTTCAACGATCCGGTCTCCTCGCTCGTCGCCCAGCATGGACCGAACGGACAGCAGCAACAGATCGGCGAGTTCACCAACGCGGAAGCCAACAAGCTCGCCGAATTCCTCGAGACGTCGACCGATCGTGCGGCGCGCCGTACGGCCTTCCGCCGCATGCTTGAGATCTGCGAGCGCGAGGACCCGGCCTATACGGTGCTGCACCAGAACGCGACTTTCACCGCAAAGCCGAAGTCCATCAAGTGGAAGGCTGCTCCGGCCTTTGCCATGGATTTCCGCGCCGGAAATTTCGAGGTCTGAGCCATGGAGCCGCTGGTCTCGCTCGACGGCCTGACCGTCGCCTTTAACGGCGTAAAGGTGCTCGACGGCATCAGCCTCAGCGTCGGTCGCGGCGAGGCGGTCGGGCTGGTCGGTGAATCCGGCTCGGGCAAGTCGGTGACGTGGCTGGCGGCACTCGGTCTGCTTCCGAAGACCGCTTCCGTCGGCGGCAGCGTGAAGCTTGAAGGCAGCGAGATTCTCGGCGCGTCGCCGGCCGCCATGGACAGGGTGCGCGGCGGCCGCATCGCCATGATATTTCAGGACCCGGCGAGCGCATTGAATCCGGTGCTGACGATTCGCCGGCAGGTCGGCGAAAGCCTGGCCCTGCATCGGGGGCTTTCGGGAGCCGCGATCCACGCCGAAGCCAGGCGCCTGCTGGACCTCGTCGGTATCCCGGATGCGGAACGCCGACTATCCGCCTATCCGCACGAATTTTCCGGCGGACAGAACCAGCGCATCATGATCGCGATGGCGTTGGCCGGGAATCCGGATCTGTTGATTGCGGACGAGCCGACCACGGCGCTCGATGCGACAATCCAGGCGCAAATCCTCGAACTCATCCGGCGCGTACGCCGGGAGACCGGCATGGCGATCGTGCTCATCAGCCATGATCTCGGCGTGGTCGCGGAAAATTGCGACCGCGTCGCGGTGATGTATGCGGGTCGTGTGGTGGAGGAGGCGCCGTCGGCGGAATTGTTCGATGATCCGCGTCATCCCTACGCACACGGGCTCATCGGATCGTTGCCGCCCATCGACGGCCCGCGCCGCCGGCTCACCGCCATCGCCGGCACCGTGCCGGATCCGAAGGCCATGCCGAACGGCTGCGCCTTTGCGCCGCGTTGTGGCCGGGCGACCGCGCCGTGCGTCACGACGCCGCCACGGCTTCGCGCTGTCGGCGAAGGTCGACGTGTGGCCTGCGTCATCGATCGGCACGCGGAAGCAACTGAAACCATCAGTCAGGCCGCCGAATGACCACGCCGTTGCTGAGCGTTGACCGGCTGGTCCGGACTTACCGGATGCGGGCGGGCATGTTCGGTCGCTCTCGTGACGTCTGTGCCGTCGATGGGGTGACCTTCGGGATCAACCGCGGCGAGACCCTCGGTCTCGTCGGCGAATCCGGGTCGGGAAAATCGACCACGGGCCGGCTCGTGCTGGGCCTGGAAAATCCGGACGCGGGGTCTGTCGCCTTCCATGGCGACCGGCTTCCGGCGATGGACACGGCGGAATGGCGGGCTTTGCGCGCCCGGATGCAGATGATTTTTCAGGATCCGCTGGGTGCGCTCGACCGCCGCCTGCCGATTGCGGCGCAGGTGCGGGAGCCGCTCGATATTCACGCCGTCGGAGACGAGGCGTTTCGTGCGGCGCGCGTGCAGGAGTTGATGCGCAGTGTCCGGCTTTCGGACGATGTCGGGCGGCGATACCCGCATGAACTGTCGGGTGGCCAACGCCAGCGCGCCGTGCTGGCGCGCGCTTTGGCGACAAGGCCGGATTTTCTGGTTTGCGACGAGCCCGTCAGTGCGCTCGACGTTTCGATCCAGGCGCAAGTGGTCAATCTCCTGATCGATCTTCAGGCAGAACTGAATTTGACGATGCTGTTCATCAGCCACGATCTGCGCGTGGTGCGCCAGATCAGCCAGCGCGTCGCGGTCATGTATCTCGGGCGTGTGGTCGAACTGGGGAGCGCCGACGATCTGTTCGTCTCGCCGCAGCACCCCTACACCAAGGCGCTGGTTTCGGCATCGCCGGCCCCCGGCACGCGCAGAGTTGAACGGATCGTGCTTTCCGGCGATCCGCCAAATCCAGCGGCGAAGCCGGGCGGATGCGCCTTTCACCCGCGATGCCCGAGCGCCTTCGCGCGCTGCCGCACCGAAGCGCCGGTGCTTGTCGAGGTTGCCCCCGATCGAAGCGTGGCCTGCCATCTGACCGGGCTTGAATCGCCTGCCGCTGTAGCGTTGGGAGCCGTTGCCTGATGGCGCGCTATTTCGCGATCCGTATTGGACGGGCGATGATCACGATCGCACTGGTCGTCACCTTTGCGTTTGTCGTGCTTCGCCTGTCCGGCGATCCGGCCCTGATCATCATGGGCCCGGAGGCGCCGCCTGAGGTCATCGCCGCCTTCCGCAAGGCGTGGGGGCTCGACGATCCGATCTGGATGCAATATTTCGATTATTTCGGCGCCATCGCCAAGGGTGAACTCGGACGCTCGATGCGCGATGGCCGTCCGGCGATCGAACTCGTCCTCGAGCGTATCCCCGCCACCCTGGCGTTGACGATCCCGGCGCTCCTGCTCAAGCTTGCGATCGGCATCCCCGGCGGCATTTTCGCGGCGCTGCATCGCGGCAGCCTGATCGATCGCGCGGTGATGATCGGGGCCGTGGCCGGGTTCACGGTCCCGAGCTTCGTGCTGGGCCTCGTGCTGGTGTTGATTTTCGCCGTACAGCTCGGCTGGCTGCCGTCCGGCGGGCAGGAAACCTGGCGGCACGCGATCCTGCCCATATTCACGCTCGGCATCGGAGGCGCGGCGGTGCTTGCGCGCTTCACGCGCAGCGCGATGCTGGAAGTGCTGGGCCAGCCCTACATCCGCACGGCATCGGCCAAGGGCGTTTCGTGGCGCGCGGTGGTGCTGTCGCACGCCTTGCCCAATGCCGCGATCCCGACGGTCACGATCATCGGCTTCATGGTCGGGACGCTGATCGCCGGCGCCGTCGTCGTCGAAAGCGTGTTCTCCTGGCCCGGGGTCGGGCGGCTGCTTGTCGTTGCCGTTGCGAACCGCGATCTCGCCGTGGTGCAATGCATCCTGCTTCTGGTCGCGGCGACGATGGTGACATCGAACCTGATCGTCGATTTCCTCTATGGTTTCCTCGATCCGCGCCTGAGGAGCCGGGAAGCGGCGGGGGCGCACTGACATGGCCGATGTGTCGTTGCCGGAATCAACCGTGGCGAAACGAACGATGTCGTGGCCGCGGATTCCGCCCCTTGTCGCGATTGCCATCCTGTGGGTCGTTGCCATGCTGGCGGTGGCGATCCTGGCGGAGGCGATCGCGCCCTATGGCGTTACCAAGATGGATCTGCGCAACCGTCTTTCGGCCCCCGGCAATGCCGCGCATTGGCTCGGAACCGACGAACTCGGCCGCGATGTGCTGACACGGCTGATTTTTTCAATCCGCATTTCATTGCTGATCGCTTTCGGCGCGACGGCGATCTCGGCCATCGTCGGCACGCTGCTCGGATTCTTCGCGGCGCATTTCCGCGGTCTCGCCGAACAGGCCGTGCTGATGTTGGCTGACTTTCAAGCCAGCATGCCGTTTCTGATCCTGGCGCTTGCCGTGCTGGCATTTTTCGGATCGTCGCTGCCGCTGCTGATCGGGCTGATGGGCTTCTATGGCTGGGAGCGCTACGCCCGGATCGCCCGCGGGTTGGCGATCTCCGCGACAGGGCAGGGCTATGCCTCCGCCGTCAGGCAGCTCGGCGCCGTGCCGTCGCGGATCTATCTGCGCCATATCCTTCCCAATATCGCCTCCACATTGATCATCTCGATGACGCTGGTGTTTCCCGAAGTCATCCTGCTCGAATCCGGGCTATCGTTTCTCGGTCTCGGCGTGCAGCCGCCGATGACCAGCCTTGGCAACATGGTGGGTTATGGCCGCGAGTATATCGGCAGCGCGCCGTGGATCATGCTGACGCCGGCGGCGATCATCACGCTGACGACGCTGGCGGTCTCGCTGATCGGCGACTGGCTGCGCGACAAGCTCGATCCGACCCTTGCTTAAGCTGTCAAAAAGGGATTGCCGATGTCACACCCGATCGTCGTCACCGTCATCTGCGACGGGCACCGGCCGGACTTCGTTTCCGAGGAGACCACGCCGCAGATGGCGCGGCTTCGGCGGGCTGGAACCTGGTTCGCGGACCATCGCGGGATTTTTCCGTCGGCGACACGGGCGTCGTCGGCGTCCATTGCCACCGGATGCTGGCCGATATCGCACGGACTGCGGGGCAATGCGGTCGCATTGCCGATCGAGAATGGGCACGAAGTTCATGATGCGGGCAGGCCGGAGTTCTACGAGACGTATCGTAATCATTTCGGGCGATTGTTGACACGCCCTTCCTTGTCGCAGCGGGCAGCGTCGCTGCACGGCGCGGTGCTCTGTTCCAACGTCTCGCCGGGCGCGGCCTTCTTTCACGATGCGGAGGGGCACGGCGAACTGCACCACCGCGAACTGAGCTACAGCCGGGGCCGGGTGCCGCTGATGCCCGCGATTGTCGCGCCTCCCGGCGCGGTCGGCGATGCGGTGCTGGCGGACAAATTCAGTTCGATCCTGATGGAGCGGCCGCCTTCGGTTGCAACGCTTTGGCTATCCGAGCCCGACAAGACCATGCACGCCTTTCCGCTCGGCTCGCCGCAACATCTCATGGCGCTACGCGAGGTCGATAGGCACGTTGGCGCGGTCGCGGAAACCGTGGAGTGGTTGCGGGACCGCGGTCATGATGTGCTCCTGCTCGTCGGATCGGACCATGGTCACGAATCCGTCACCGGGACCGTGCCGGTGGAACGACGGCTGCACGAAGCGGGATTCAAGATGAGCCTGGATAGCCCGGAGATTGTCGTGGCGCCCCAGGGATCATCGGCTTTCATTCATTTCGGCGGCGACGCCCTGCCGCGGCGCATGGAGGTAGCCGACTGGCTCGGCCAGCAGTCCTGGGCCGGGCGCATTATCATGGGCGAAGACCTTGCCGAGCTTGGCCAGATTACGGCCGCCGATGTTCTCGCGATCGATATGGCGAAGTCGCCCGGCCGCAACTGCAACGGCGTTCCGGGACTCACGGCGATGGCGGTTCGCTTCGCGGAGAACGAGGATGCCGTACGGCGCGATTGCGGCATGCACGGCGGGCTTGGTCCGCATGAGACCCGGCCGACGTTGATCGCCGTCGGCAACGGATTTTCAGCCGGCAGCGTGGTCACGACGACGAGCCGCATCATCGACCTCGCGCCGACCGCGCTGCGCCATCTCGGCTTGCCCCTCGATGGTCTCGATGGTGTGGTGCTCGGCGGCCCGGCGCCGGGCTGAAACGAAGGGCGCCCGGACCGTCGCAGTATCCATGCTGTGTCCGGCATGGGGCAACGATCGAACGTCGAACGCCCGTAGTATTACGGCCGCTCTTTCTTACGTGGCGTCAATGGTTCCGCAGCTACTCCATTCCAATTGGGGCTGGGACCACGATGGCGCAGATGGCAAGGGCGATACGATGGCCTCGGAGGAAAAACGCCAGGGGGCGGGTTTCCGCTACCACCTGGACCACCGCCCTGATCGCGTTGACATGCGTCACCTTCATCGGCGTCGAAGCCCTTCATATCGTGCAGCATCGAGCCTTCGTGCTGGCGGACGGCGAGAAAGAGAACGTCAATCTCGCCAACTCGCTCATGCAGCAAGCCGAGCTTACCTTTCGCACCGCAGACGCACTGTTGGTTGCAACCGTGTTCCGGCTTGAAAACAGTCCGTTCTCAAGCAAGGAGCAAGAGCTTTCAGGGGCGCAGTTTGCTGAACAAATCCAACACTCACCCCAGTTCTCCACCATCGGGATAATCGACGCCGACGGGACAATGGTGGCCAGCGCCGTTGAAATCCCGGCAGGGGCCACCTTCTCGGACCGGGAGTACTTCCTCCATCATCAGGCTCGAGCCGATCGAGCGTTGTACATCGCCTCGCCGGTACGAGGACGTACGACGGGCAACTGGATCATTCCGGTATCCCGGCGCTTCAATCGTCCGGACGGCTCATTTGGCGGCGTTGTCCTCGTGGCCATCAAAGCCCAGTATTTTCAGGAACTGTACAACCGACTCCAGATCGGCGACAACGGCGCGATCCTGCTGGCGTCCCTGAAGGGCAAATTGCTGGTGAGGCGACCGTTCTCAGATGCCAATGTCGGTCGTGACATGACCAAGAGCGGCATCTTCCAGCACCTCAAGAATTCACCGGTTGGTACCGTCGAGATCGTGTCGTCCACCGACGGCGCCCGCCGTCTCAACAGCTATACGACCGGAGCATCTTTCCCGCTCGTTATTGCCGTTGCGCAGGATACCCAGGAATTGCTGGCGCCGTGGGTGCAAAGCACCGTGCGCCGGCTGGGCGAGGCCGGCTTTCTGGTTGCGCTGTTTACGCTGCTCGGGGTCATGATCTGGCGAGCAACACATCGCCTTGCGGGCGAAGCAACCAAGCTGCGGGAATCCAACGAGAGGCTGAGCGCGGCCACCAAGGCGGCCGAGGCGGCGAGCCGGGCGAAATCCGAGTTCCTGGCGATCATGAGCCACGAGATCCGCACGCCGATGGCAGGCATGATGGGGATGATCAACCTGCTGACAGGAACGGCGCTCGATCCCGAGCAGCGAGGTCTGGCCAAAGTGGCGGAGGAATCCGCCAACAACCTGCTGACGATCGTCAACGACATCCTGGACTTTTCCAAGCTCGAGGCGGGTCAACTCGTGCCGGAAACAATCGATTTCGAGCCCCGGCAATGCGTTGAGGCTGTTGCTTTGCTCATGGCTCCGAAAGTGTGTGAAGGCCTTGTCATCAGAACGTCGTTTGCCGACGACCTGCCGGCCTTGATGCGGGGTGACCCAGGTCGGATTGGCCAGATTCTCCTCAATCTGGTCGGCAATGCGATCAAGTTCACGGAGAAGGGCACGATCACCGTCACCGCATCGCATCTCCTTTTGGCGGATGGCGACATCGAGCTTCGCATCGAAATCGCCGACACCGGCATCGGCATCGAGCCGGAAACGCTGGCAAATCTGTTCAAACCCTTCACCCAGGCCGATACATCCATATCGCGCAAATATGGTGGCTCCGGCCTCGGCCTGGCGATTTGCAAACGGCTTTGCCAAACCATGGGCGGAGACATCGAGGTCGAAAGCGAACCAGGCACGGGTAGCAAGTTCTCCTTCTCGGTTCGCTGCCAGGTGGTTACCGCATCTGTGGCGGCGGCGCCTCCCTTGGCGCCGGTCATGGATGACGGCGTTGCTGCGTCACTCGACATCCTCGTGGCGGAGGACAACGCCATCATGCGAACGCTGATCTCGAAGCTGCTTTCCCGCCGCGGCTATCAGGCTGACCTCGTCTGCAACGGCGAGGAGGCTGTCGCGGCGGTGCAGAAAAAGCCCTATGACCTCGTGCTGATGGATATGCAGATGCCGCAGATGGACGGCATTTCCGCGGCTGCGGCGATCCGCGCCTTGAGCGGCCCGCAGCGCGATGTTCCGATCATCGCGCTGACCGCCAACGCGCTGGTGGGACAACGCGAAATCTGTCTGGAGGCCGGCATGAACGGCTTCCTGACCAAGCCGATACAGCCCGACGCACTGTATGACGAGCTGAGGCGCTGGTCTCCCCGAAATGCGGTGAGCCCTTCCTCCGAGGCACCGCTGGAAACCTGATGTCAGGATTTCCGGTGCCTGGCATTCACCGCGATGGCGGCCGCCGCCGTGCGGTTCTCAACCCCGAGTTTCGAATAGATCTGTTCGAGGTGCTTGTCGACGGTGCGCGGGCTCAGGCCCAGGATCTGCGCGATGTCGCGGTTGGTCTTGCCTTTCGACAGCCACGACAGCACTTCGCCCTCGCGCGCCGTCAGGCCGAGATCGCTGGAGAATTCGGAAGGCGTCTCGGCGCCGGAATCCTTGGCCAGCCGCAGCAGGAATTCGTTGCTGCCGAGCCTGCCCATATATTGCAGCCGCAGCTGTTCGTTGCCGGGAAGCGCCGTCATGATCGCGGCTTTCGACCCGGCCTTGCCCTTGCGGGCCTGGTCCAGCCATTGCGGGATCGGGTCGGGCAGCACGACATCGTCGTCGCTGTCGGCGCTGAGCGCATCCGACAGCAGCTTTTGCGCCTGCGGGGTCGCCCACATGATCTTGCCGGCGGCGTTGACGGCGAGCAGATAGCGGCCTGAAACGTCGAGCGCGGCGCGCGCGCTCTGCGTCAGCCGCGCATTCGCCAGATGGACGCGGATGCGCGCCAGCATCTCCTCGACCGCGATCGGCTTGGTGACGTAGTCGACGCCGCCGGCTTCCAGCCCCCGCACGATATGCTCGGTCTCGGCGAGCCCGGTCATGAAGATGATCGGAACGTGGTCCAGACCTGCATCACGCTTCAATCGCCTGCAGGTCTCGAAACCGTCGAGGCCGGGCATGACGGCGTCCAGCAGCACGATATCGGGCGTGATCTGGTCGACGATCCGCATCGCCGCCGCGCCGTCGAGCGCGACCATGACCGTCATGCCAGCGCCGTCGAGCGCGTCGGTGAGCAGCCGCAGCGTTTCCGGCGAATCATCGACGATGAGGGCGACGTCGCGCTTTTTGGATTCAGTGATCATAGCTGTGCAATGTTTTCAAGGCCGCCATGTACTGGTCGAGATCGAAGCGGTCGATCAAGGCACGCATTTGCGACACGAAGTCGGCATGTTCAGGGTATTCCTGGCCGATCTCGTCCAGCTTGACCTGGATCGCTCTGACATAGCCGAGCTGGCCGAGGCCGATCAGTTCCTCGACATATTTCACCGGTGGCCGCGAGCCCGTCTCCGGCCTCCAGCGCGGCGGGGGAGCCGGTTCGGCCTCGTATTGCCATTCGAGCCTGAGCAGTTGCCGGATCGTCTCCAACAGCTTTGGAATATCGATCGGCTTCATCAGGTAGCCGTCGTGGAACGGCTGCGCCAGCGGCGCGCCATGCGCTTCCAGCGCGCTCGCCGACACCATCAGGATACGGGCCTGGTGATGGCCGCTCGCGCGCAATTTTTCCGCCACCGTCCAGCCGTCCATGCCGGCCATCGAGATATCGAGCAGGAACAAATCCGGCCGGCAATGCTGCGCCAGCGCGAGACAGCCCGTGCCGTCAGGCGCGCTGAGCAAAATGAACCCGAGCGGCGTCAGCACCTCGCGCAGGAGATCGCGCTGGGTCGGATCGTCGTCGGTGATCAGGATCGTCTTGCGCGGCCCGTGATAGCCGAAGATCGGCGCCCCGACCGGCGCGATCCGCGTCGGGTTGGTGACTTCGGAGAGCAGGATCTTGACGCGGAACGTGCTGCCGGTGCCGACCTCGCTCGTCACCCGGATATCTCCGCCCATCACGCCCGCCAGCAGCCGGCTGATGGTCAGCCCCAGACCAGTTCCGGTCTGCGGCTGCGACACGCCCAGCGCGCCGCGTTCGAACGGCGCAAAGATCCGTTCGAGATCGTCTGGCTGGATGCCGGGGCCGGTGTCGATGATCTCGAACTCGGCGACCGGGCTGCGGTAATGCACGACGAACTGCACGCTGCCGGTCTGGGTGAATTTCAGCGCGTTCGACAGCAAATTGATCAGGACCTGGCGCAGCCGCTTCTCGTCGGCATAGACGACCAGCGGCAGCACCGAAGGCCGCCGGAACACGAAGTCGATGCCCTTGGCGGCCGCCTGGACGCGAAACATGCCGACGAGCTGCTCGAGGAATTCGCTGAAGCGCACCTCGTCGCGCGACAGATAGAGCCGGCCGGCCTCGATCTTGGAAATATCCAGAATACCGTCGATCAGCCCTGACAGGTGATCGGCGCTGCGGCGCACCACGCGCACCTGGTCGCGCGGCTTTGTATTGAGGCTGGAATCCTGTTCGAGCAGCTGGGCGTAGCCGGAGATGGCGTTGAGCGGCGAACGCAGTTCATGGCTCAACCCCACCACATAGCGGCTCTTGGCGAGGTTGGCGGACTCAGCCACTTCCTTGGCGCGCTGCAGCTCGGCGTCGGTGCGCTTGTGGGCGTCGATTTCCTGGATCAGGAGCGCGGTCTGCCGCCGCGTTTCGGCCTCGGCTGCGCGGCGGCTCTCTTGGGCCAGCACGAACAGCCACGCCACCACGCCGATGATGATGGTGAGCGCGAAGAACACCTTCCACAGCACGTCGGACACAAGCAGGGTGTCGACCCCGATCGTCGCCGAGGTCTGCAGGTAGATCAACCCGAGCGTCAACCCGACCAGGCCCGCGGACACCGCGAAGACCCCGACATAATGCCCGAACTGCGAGTTGATCCGGGCGTAGATCGGCTGCGGCAGCATTTTGCCCAGCGTCTCCGAGACCTGCGCGCCGATCCGCGCATGCGGCTTGCAGAGATCGTGGCAGCGTGCGTCGAGCGAACAGCACAGCGAACAGATCGGCCCCGCATAGGCTGGGCAGGAGGCCATGTCCTCCGGCTCGAACGAATGCTCGCAAATGCAGCACTGGATCGCTTCGAGATTCTGCCAGCTTCGTTTCGGCTTGCGCGCGATGTAATATTTGCCGTCGGTGGCCCATGCGATCAGCGGCGCGGTGATGAAGGCAACAGCGAGCGCCACGAAGGCCGACAGCGCCTTCGCGGTCGGTCCGAACAGGCCGTAGAACGCCGAGATCGACACGATGGTCGCGATCAGCATGGCGCCGACGCCGACCGGATTGATGTCGTAGAGATGCGCGCGCTTGAACTCGATGTGCTGCGGGCGCAGCCCAAGCGGCTTGTTGATGACGAGATCGGCGACCAGCGCGCCGACCCAGGCGATCGCGACGTTGGAGTAGAGCGCCAGCGTCTGCTCCAGCGCCTTGTAGACGCCGATTTCCATCAAGAGCAGCGCCACCATGACGTTGAACACCAGCCAGACCACGCGGCCGGGATGGCTGTGCGTCAGCCGCGAGAAGAAGTTCGACCACGCGATCGAGCCGGCATAGGCGTTGGTGACGTTGATCTTGACCTGCGAGAGAATGACGAAGGTGCCGGTCAGCGCCAGCGCGAGATCCGGCTGCGACAGCACATACCGGAACGCTTCGAGATACATGTGCGCCGGGTCGGCCGCCTGTTCGTTGGTGACGCCATGGCTGAGCGCGAAGTAGGCGAGGAAGGAACCAACCAGCAGTTTGAGCGCGCCAAAGATGATCCAGCCGGGGCCGGCGCTCAGCAGCGCGATCCACCACGACGTCCGCGAGGTACGGCGGTCGCGCGGCAGGAACCGCAGGAAGTCGACCTGTTCGCCGATCTGCGCCACCAGCGAGAACACGACGGAGGCCGCGGTGCCGAACAGCAGCAGGTCGAGATGGCCGGTCGTGTCGCCATGTTCGCCGGCGAATTTACGCCACTCGGTGAATGAATGCGGGTTGGCCCAGGCGATGGCCACAAAGGGAAGGATGTGGAGCACGACCCAGAGCGGCTGCGTCCATAGCTGGAAGCGGCTGATCAGCGTGATGCCATAGATCACCAGGGGGATGATGACGACGGCGCTGATGAGATAGCCGATCGGGCGCGGGATGCCGAAGCACATCTCCAGCGCGGCGGCCATGATGACCGCTTCGAGCGCGAAGAAGATGAAGGTGAAGGAGGCGTAGATCAGAGACGTGATGGTCGAGCCGATATAGCCGAAGCCCGCGCCGCGCGTCAGCAGGTCGATATCGATGCCGCATTTGGCGGCGTGGTAGGCGATCGGCAGTCCGCAAAGAAAGATAATGACGCTGACGACCAGGATGGCGGCGGTGGCGTTGGCTGCACCGTAATTCAGCGTAATCGTTCCGCCGATCGCTTCCAGTGCGAGGAATGAGATGGCGCCTAGCGCCGTGTTGGCGACGCGGGCGGCCGACCATCGCCGCGCGCTCTTGGCGGTGAAGCGCAGCGCATAGTCTTCCAGGGTCTGGTTCGCAACCCATTGATTATATTGGCGCCTGACGCGGTCGATCCGCTGCCGCCCTGCCACTTCATCACTCCTGCCCGGTCTGCTCGGTCTTCGTACGTAGACAGCAAACCCCGCACACAACCTACGTCGCTATTTTGCGGTGCAGTATACGCGATCTCACGTATCAGTGCAGTGCACAATTCTAGGCAATCCTCGCCTGACCAATAAGCGTTCTCGAACCAACAATGGGGTGCTCATGTCAGACGAAAAAAACAAGGATCTGCAGTCGCCGCTTCGCCGCAAACTGCTGATGGGCGCGGCGGCGTTGCCGCTGATCTCGATGCTTCCGCGGCCCTCGTTCGGGGCCGGGCCTGCGACCGCAACGGTCAATACGACCGGGCTCGCGGTGACGGACACTGAAGTCACCGTCGGCATCCTGCACTCGGCCACCGGCACGATGGCGATTTCGGAAACAGGTTCGATCCAGGCCGAAAAGCTCGCCATCGAACAGATCAATGCGATGGGCGGCGTGCTCGGACGCAAGATCAAGTTCATCCAGGAAGACGGCGCCAGCGACTGGCCGACCTTTGCCGAAAAGGCCAAGAAGCTGCTCGTCAACGACAAGGTGGCAGCCATCATGGGCTGCTGGACCTCGGCATCGCGCAAGGCGGTGCTGCCGGTCATGGAACAGTACAACGGCATGCTCTATTACCCGACCTTCTATGAAGGCCTCGAGCAGTCCAAGAACGTCATCTACACCGGCCAGGAAGCCACTCAGCAGATCCTCGCCGGCCTCAACTGGATCGCCAAGGAGAAGAACGCAAAATCGTTCTTCTTCATCGGCTCGGATTACATCTGGCCGCGCACCTCGAACAAGATCGCGCGCAAGCACGTCGAGAACGTGCTGAAGGGCAAGGTCGTCGGCGAGGAATATTACGCGCTCGGCTCTACGCAGTTCAATTCGGTCATCAACAAGATCAAGCTCACCAAGCCCGACGTCATCTTCACCGACGTGGTCGGCGGTTCCAACGTCGCCTTCTACAAGCAGCTCAAGGCGGCCGGCATCGATCTCTCGAAGCAGGCGCTACTCACGATCTCGGTGACCGAGGACGAGATCGACGGCATCGGCGGCGAGAACATCGCGGGCGCCTATGCCTGCATGAAGTACTTCCAGTCGCTCGACAATCCTAACAACAAGGAATTCGTCGCCGCCTTTAAGAAGATGTGGGGCGAAAAGACCGTGATCGGAGACGTCACCCAGGCTGCCTATCTCGGCCCGTGGCTGTGGAAACTGACGGTCGAGAAGGCCCAGAGCTTCGACATCGACAAGATCGCGCCTGCCTCGACCGGTGTCGAATTCAAGGGCGCGCCCGAAGGCTACGTGCGCATCCACGAAAACCATCACCTCTGGTCAAAGACCCGCGTCGGCAAGGCCAAGCTCGACGGCCAGTTCGAACTGATCTTCGAGACCGCCGATCTCGTAGAGCCCGATCCGTTCCCGAAGGGCTACCAGTAAGCGCCGCAGGACTCCGCGCGGCTTTCTCCTGTGCACCAGCTCCCTGGCGTGGACCGTCAATCCGCGCTTGACGACCCCGCGTCGCGAATTCGTTCGCGACGCGGGCCTTATCCCTCGACGGAGAAACATCGATGTTCGGTGACTATTCGATTGGCGATCTCGGCTCCATCTTCGTCATGCAGGGCTTTGCGGGCCTGATCCTGTTTTCCGTCTACGTGCTGATGGCGCTTGGTCTTGCGATCATCTTCGGCCAGATGGGCGTCATCAACATGGCCCACGGCGAGTTCATGATCCTCGGCGCCTACGTCACCTGGATGACGTCGAACGTTTTCCAGTCCTATCTGCCGGGCCTGTTCGGCGGCTACTTCTTCCTCGCGATGATACTTGCCTTCCTCGCGTCAGGCGCGCTCGGAATGCTGGTCGAATGGGCGCTCATAAAACATCTCTACAAGAGACCGCTCGATACGCTGCTCGCCACCTGGGGCCTGAGCTTGATCCTGCAGCAGACCTATCGCTCGGTGTTCGGCCCGCGCGAAGTCGGCGTCGAACTGCCGCAATGGATGCTGGGCTCGCTTAAAGTGACCGACTCCATCGAAGTGCCGATCAACGGTATCTTCGTGATGGGCCTGACACTGCTGATCACCGTCGTGGTCGCCTATGTCCTGTACAAATCGCGCTGGGGCCGCCAGGTCCGCGCCGTGGTGCAGAATCGCATCATGGCCGGAGCCGTCGGTATCAACACCGAGAAAGTCGACCGCTACACCTTCGGGCTGGGTTGCGGCATCGCCGGCGTCGCCGGAAGCGCCTTCACCATGATCGGCTCGACCGGGCCGACGTCCGGCCAGCTCTACATCGTCGATACCTTCCTGGTGGTCGTGTTCGGCGGCGCCGCCAGCCTGATCGGCACCATCGCTTCCGCCTTCTCGATCTCGCAGACCCAGTCGACGCTGGAATTCTTCATGTCGGGCTCAATGGCCAAGGTGCTCACGCTGCTCGCCGTGGTCGGAATCCTGATGCTGCGGCCGCAAGGTCTGTTCGCCCTCAAAGTCCGCAAATAACGGAAGCAGGAAGTCATGATCATCACGTCACGCTTCTTCAATCGGTCCGAGCTGATCGGCTTCGTTGCCCTGGCTCTGGTCCTGTTCGTGATCCTGCCGCTGTCGCTGGATGTGTTCCGTCTCAACCTGGTCGCCAAATACCTGACCTACGCCTTTGTCGCGATCGGGCTGGTGCTGTGCTGGGGCTATGGCGGCATCCTGAGCCTGGGGCAGGGGGTGTTCTTCGGCCTCGGCGGCTACTGCATGGCGATGTTCCTCAAGCTGGAAGCCTCCAGCGTCGAGAACACCAAGATCCAGTCGACGCCCGGCATCCCCGATTTCATGGACTGGAACCAGATCACCTCGCTGCCGCTGTTCTGGCAGCCGTTCCACAGTCTCACCTTCACTATTCTTGCCATCATCCTGGTGCCGGGGCTGTTCGCGCTGATCATCGGCACCGCGATGTTCAAGCGTCGGGTCGGCGGCACCTATTTCGCGATCATCACCCAGGCGATCGCCGCGATCCTGACCATCCTGATCGTGGGACAGCAGGGCTATACCGGCGGCATCAACGGCATGACCGACCTGCGCACGCTGAAAGGTTGGGACATCCGGCCCGACCACGCCAAGATCATCCTGTACTTCGTCGAAGTGGTGTTGCTGTTTGCCTGCATCGGCATCGCGCAGTTCATCCGTTTGACCAAGCTCGGACGCATTCTGGTCGCGATGCGCGAACAGGAAGACCGTGTTCGCTTCTCCGGCTACAGCGTCGCCAACTTCAAGATTTTTGCCTTCTGCATGGCCGCCGTGTTCGCCGCGATCGGCGGCGCGATGTTCGCGCTCAACGTTGGGTTCATGTCGCCATCCTTTGTCGGCATCGTGCCGTCGATCGAGATGGTCATCTACACCGCGGTCGGCGGGCGGATGTCGATCTTCGGGGCGGTGTGGGGCTCGCTGCTGGTCAATTTCGCCAAGACCAGCCTTTCGGAATCCTTCCCGCAGCTCTGGTTGTTCGGCCTTGGCGCACTGTTCATTGCCGTGGTGCTGGCCTTCCCGAACGGTCTGTCCGGCATCTGGCAGGACTACGTGCAGCCGCGCATCGACAGGCTGCTGGCCATGCGAAAACCGAAATCCAAGAACGGCTGGAGCGACACTTCCGTCGCCGATGGCGCGCCGGCGGAGTGAGGAGATCATCATGCTCATCGGTTCCCAGCCCAAGGAATTCCTGCTCGCGGTCGAAGCGCTCACCGTTTCCTTCGACGGCTTCAAGGCAGTCAACGATCTGTCCTTCTATGTCGAGGAGAACGAGATCCGCGTCATCATCGGCCCCAACGGCGCCGGCAAGACGACGGTGCTCGACCTGATCTGCGGCAAGACGCGCGCCACCTCCGGGTCGATCCAGTTTCGCGGCAAGGAACTGACGAAACTGAAGGAGAACGAGATCGTGCAGGCCGGCGTTGGCCGTAAATTCCAGACGCCGTCAGTGTTCGAAGACCTCACCGTGTTCGAGAATCTGGAAATCTCCTATCCGCGCGGCCGCACCGTGTTCGGTTCACTGACATTCCAGCGTGACGCAGCGGTGAAAGAAAGGGTCGACGAGGTCGCGGAAATGATCTTCCTGAAGGACCGGCTCCACACCTTTGCCGACGAGCTAAGCCATGGCCAGAAGCAGTGGCTGGAGATCGGCATGCTGCTGATCCAGGACCCGGACCTCCTGATGCTCGACGAACCCGTCGCCGGCATGAGCGTCTCCGAGCGCGCCAAGACCGCGGAACTGCTGAATCGTATCATCAAGGACCGCTCGGTGCTGGTCATCGAGCACGACATGAAATTCGTCGAGGACATCGCCCACAAGGTCACGGTGCTGCATCAGGGCCAGATTTTGTCTGAGGGGACGATGGAGAAAGTGAAGAACGATCCGAAGGTGATCGAAGTCTATCTGGGCCATTAAGGAGCAATCGATGCTGGCTATTTCGGATCTTCACGTCGCTTACGGCCAGAGCGAGGTGCTGCACGGCCTCAATGTCTCCGTCGCGCCCAACGAGATCGTCGCGATCATGGGCCGCAACGGCATGGGCAAGACTACGCTTATGAAGTCGCTGATGGGCATTTTGCCGACCAGGAGCGGCTCGGTCCGCATGGAAGGCACCGAGCTCAGCGCGCTGCCGAGCTATGAGCGCGTTGCCAAAGGCCTAGCCTATGTGCCGCAGGGCCGCATGATCTTCTCGACCATGACGGTGAAGGAGAACATCGAGACTGGTCTCGTCGTGTCCGGCGGCACGGAAGTGCCTGATGATATCTACGAACTGTTTCCCGTGCTGCTGGAGATGAAGGGCCGCCGCGGCGGCAATCTCTCCGGCGGACAGCAGCAGCAGCTCGCGATCGCCCGCGCGCTCGCCACCAAGCCAAAAGTGCTGCTGCTCGACGAGCCGACCGAGGGCATCCAGCCATCCATCATCAAGGACATGGCGCGCACGCTGAAGCGGATCCGCGACGAGCGCGGCCTGTCGATCGTCGTCTCAGAACAGGTGCTGAGTTTTGCGCTCGAGATCGCCGACCGCGTGCTCGTGATCGAGAACGGCGCGATCGTCCGCGACGACCCGCGCGACAGCGTCGATGCCGCGCAAGTTTCGAAATATCTGTCGGTTTAAGGAGCCTGGGAAGTGAACAGCAAATTGACTGGTAAAAAGGGGAGCATCTGATGCCAGAGACATTGATCAAGGTAGATCTTTCGCAGTCGGCCTACGAGAACGACAAGATCCACAATCGGTGGCATCCCGACATCCCGATGGTTTCATGGGTCAGCCCGGGCGACGATTTCATCATAGAGACCTACGACTGGACCGGCGGCTTCATCAAGAACAACGATTCCGCCGATGACGTGCGCGACATCGATTTGTCGATCGTGCATTTCCTGTCCGGCCCGATCGGCGTCAAGGGCGCCGAGCCCGGCGATCTCCTGGTGGTCGACCTGCTCGACGTCGGTCCGCTGAAGGAGAGCCTGTGGGGCTTTAACGGCTTCTTCTCCAAGCAGAACGGTGGCGGCTTCCTGACCGACCATTTCCCGCTGGCGCAGAAATCGATCTGGGACATCAAGGGCCTCTACACGTCGTCGCGCCACATTCCCGGCGTGAATTTCGCCGGCCTGATCCATCCCGGCCTGATCGGCTGTCTGCCCGATCCGAAATTGCTCGCGACCTGGAACGAGCGCGAGAACGCGTTGATCGCGACCAACCCGACCCGCGTGCCGGGCCTCGCCAATCCGCCGTTCGCTGCGACGGCGCATGCCGGCCAGGCCAAGGGCGACGTCAAGGCCAAGATCGGCGCCGAGGGCGCCCGCACCGTGCCGCCGCGCGAGCATGGCGGCAATTGCGACATCAAGGACCTGTCGCGCGGCTCGAAAATCTACTTCCCGGTCTATGTGCCGGGCGGCGGCCTCTCGATGGGCGACCTGCACTTCAGCCAGGGTGACGGCGAGATCACCTTCTGCGGCGCGATCGAAATGGCCGGTTGGCTGCATATCAAGGTCGATGTCATCAAGGACGGCGTCGCCAAATACGGTATCAAGAACCCCGTGTTCAAGCCGTCGCCGATCACGCCGAACTACAAGGACTATCTGATCTTCGAGGGCATCTCGGTCGACGAGGCCGGCAAGCAGCATTACCTCGACGTTCACATCGCCTATCGCCAGGCCTGCTTGAACGCGATCGAGTACCTGAAGAAGTTCGGCTATTCCGGCGCGCAGGCCTATTCGATCCTCGGCACGGCGCCGTGCCAGGGCCACATCTCCGGCGTCGTCGACGTGCCCAACGCCTGCGCCACGCTGTGGCTGCCGACGGAAATCTTCGACTTCGACATCATGCCGTCGTCGGCGGGTCCGATCAAACATATCACCGGCGACATCCAGATGCCGATCTCGCCGGACAAGTGATCCCTGCGCGAGAAGGATGCGGGATGGCCGAACGCGTGCCGCCGCCCGCATCCATCATCGCGAAGCCGCTACGAAAACACTCGCGCGAGGAAAACAGATGCCTGTCTACGAATATCTCTGCAACGATTGCGGCCCGTTCACGGACATGCGGCCGATGGCCGAGTGCGACGATCCGCAGGACTGCCCGCGCTGCGAAAGTGAGTCGCCGCGGGTGATCCTGACCGCGCCGGCGTTCTTCTGCATGCCGTCGGACAAACGCAAGGCCATCGCCACCAACGAGCGCAGCGCCCACGCACCGAAAACGGTTGCTGAGTACAAGGCCGCCCACGGCCCCGGTTGCGGCTGCTGCTCGACCGGCAAGAAGAAGCCGGCGCGGCTGATGACCCAATCGAAAAGCGGCGCCAAGGGCTTCCCGACCGCGCGGCCCTGGATGATCAGCCACTGACGCGCGATCTGTCAAAATCCGAACCCGAACGAGAGGCGATCCCATGCTCCACGGTGACATTTCCTCCAGCAACGACACGGTGGGCGTCGCCGTCGTCAATTACAAGATGCCGCGGCTGCACACCAAGGCCGAGGTGCTCGACAACGCGCGCAACATCGCTGACATGATCGCGGGCATGAAGCTCGGCCTGCCGGGCATGGATCTCGTGATCTTCCCGGAATATTCCACCCATGGCATTATGTACGACTCCAAGGAGATGTACGAGACGGCCTCGTCGGTGCCGGGCGACGAAACCGAGATCTTTGCGGAGGCCTGCCGCAAGTCGAAGGTCTGGGGCGTGTTCTCGCTCACCGGCGAGCGTCATGAGGAGCATCCGCACAAGGCGCCGTACAACACGCTGATTCTGATGAACGACAAGGGCGAGATCGTGCAGAAGTACCGCAAGATCATGCCATGGGTTCCGATCGAGGGCTGGTATCCCGGCAATTGCACGTACGTATCCGAAGGCCCGAAGGGCCTGAAGGTCAGCCTGATCATCTGCGACGACGGCAACTATCCGGAGATCTGGCGCGACTGCGCCATGAAGGGCGCCGAACTGATCGTGCGCTGCCAGGGCTATATGTATCCGGCCAAGGAACAGCAGGTGATGATTTCCAAGGCGATGGCCTGGGCCAACAACGTGTATGTCGCGGTCGCCAACGCCGCCGGCTTCGACGGCGTCTATTCGTATTTCGGCCACTCCGCGATCATCGGCTTCGACGGCCGCACCCTCGGCGAGACCGGCGAGGAGGAAAACGGCATTCAATACGCCGCGCTGTCAAAACATTTGATCCGCGACGCCCGCCGCAACGGCCAGTCGCAGAACCACCTCTTCAAGCTGGTGCATCGCGGCTATACCGGCATGATCAATTCCGGTGACGGCGCAAAGGGCGTCGCGACCTGCCCCTACGATTTCTATGCCAAGTGGATCGCCGATCCCGAAGGCACCCGGGAAATGGTCGAGGCGATGACACGTCCGACGGTCGGCACGGATGAGTGCCCGATCGACGGCATCCCGAACCAGAGGACGGCGACCAACTACTAGCCTGTGACTGGGCGGCTATACTCAGCCGCCCGCGAACCCTTGCTTCGAGATCAGCGCCCGACACGCTCGACGGCAATCGCAGTGGCTTCGCCGCCGCCGATGCACAGGGCGGCGACGCCGCGTTTCAGGTTGCGCGCTTCCAGCGCATGCAACAGCGTCACGATCAGCCGCGCGCCGGTGGCGCCGATCGGGTGGCCGAGCGCGCAGGCCCCGCCATTGACGTTGAGTTTCTCCCGGGGGATGCCAAGGTCCTTCTGCGCCGCCATCGCCACCACCGCGAAGGCTTCGTTGATCTCGAACAAATCGACATCGCCGACGCTCCAGCCCACTTTATCCAGCAGCTTGCGGATCGCCGGGATAGGGGCGGTGGTGAACCATTGCGGCTCTTGGCTGTGGGTGGTGTGGCCCTTGATCTCGGCAAGCAACGGCAGGCCGTCCCGATCGGCGAGTGAACGTTTTGCGAGAATGAGTGCGGCGGCGCCGTCGGCATTGGCGGAGGAGGCGGCCGGCGTGATGGTGCCGTTGGCGCGAAACGCGGGTTTCAGTCCGGGAATTTTTGCAGGATCCACCTTGAGCGGATGTTCGTCATTGGCGATGACGCGCGGGCCGGTCTTCTCGGTCAATGTCAGCGGCGCGATCTCGGCGCTGAACGCGCCACCCTCGACCGCCTTGCGGGCGCGGCTCAGCGTCTCCATCGCATAAGCGTCCTGGTCCGTGCGGGTGAACTGATACGCCTCCGCGGTGGCCTCGCCGAAGTCGCCCATCGATCGGCCGCTCTCGTAGGCGTCTTCCAGCCCGTCCATCATCATGTGATCGATGATCCGGTCATGGCCGGCGCGATAGCCGCCGCGCGCTTTCGCCAGCAGATAGGGCGCGTTGCTCATGCTCTCCATGCCGCCGGCCAGCACGATGTCCGCCGAGCCGGCGTTGATGATGTCGTGGGCCAGCATGGTCGCCTTCATGCCGGAGCCGCAGACCTTGTTGACCGTGGTGGCGCCGGTGGCGTCGGGCAATCCGGCGCCACGCGCCGCTTGCCGCGCCGGCGCCTGGCCCTGTCCGGCCGGCAGCACGTTGCCCAAAAGCACCTCGTCGACGCGCTCCGGCGGCAGTTTCGCCCGCTGCAGCGCCGCGCCGATCACATGCGCGCCGAGCTTGTGCGCGCTGAACGGGGACAGTTCGCCCATGAATCGCCCCAGCGGCGTGCGGGCGGCGGAAAGGATGACGACGGGATCGGGGCTTGCGGACATCGCGGCTTCTCCTGTTCGATCGCTATTATATGACGATAGTCATATATAAGAGATTTGCAATGGGATGCGTGTTGCCTGCGACCAGGCGCCATCGATCGGGAGCGCCGCATTTCCGTGGAAATTCCTGAGCAAAAACAATCCCGGCTGTGGAACCCTGATGGCCTGAAGGCGTTTGTTCGGGCGGACCGGCCTCCGCCCGTCGTCCCGCGTTCATGTCCTGTCTCGCCGAGGTGCCCTCTGCTGCAGAGCTCATCCATCCTCACCCCGGGCGATACCGTCTGGCGCAAGTGCAAGGCAGGGCGGCTGGCAATCCTGAATGATGCCGCCGCCTATTTCGCGGCGTTGCGCGCGGCGCTGCTGCTGGCGACGCGGCAGGTCTATATCATCGGCTGGGACATCCACAGCCTGACCCGCTTCGTCGGTCCGTCCGGCCAGGCCGACGACGGCTATCCGGAAGAACTCGGCGCGTTCCTCAAGGCGCTGCTCAAGGCAAGGCCCGGCTTGCGGATCGACATCCTGAGCTGGGATTTTCCGCCCCTCTACGCGGCGGAGCGGGAATGGAATTCTCCCGCGAAATTCACCGCGGGCGCGCCGGACCGGCTTCGCTTCTGCTTCGACTCCAGCCTTCCTCTGGGTTCGGCGCAGCACCAGAAGATCGTCGTCATCGATGGCGTGCTCGCCTTCTCCGGCGGTCTCGATTTGACGATCAGGCGCTGGGACAGCAGCGCGCACGCGGCCGATGATCCGCTCCGCGTCGATCCCGACGGAAAGCCCTATCCGCCGTTTCACGACGTGCAGTGCATGGTGGATGGCGAAGCCGCTGCCTGCCTGAGGGAAGTGGCCGAGGGCAGGTGGCGCGCCGCCGGCTGCGCGGTGACAAAATCCGCCGCGGTCACCGGCGACCGCTGGCCGGCTGCGATTCCGGTGCAGGTGCGCGACATGACGGCAGGCATCGCCCGGACCGGCATCACCATCGCGGGTGACGCCGGCGCGCACGAGGTGGCGCGGCTGTTCGAGGCGTCCATCAATATGGCCGACCGCTTCATCTATATCGAGAACCAGTTCACCAGCGCCGTCGACATCGCGCGTCTGTTGGTGCAGCGGATGCTGGACGTGCCGCAGCTCAAAGTCCTCATCGTCACGCCCAAAATGCATTCGTCCTGGTTCGAATCGCAGGCGATGCAGAGCGGCCGTGGCGGGTTCATCGCCCAGTTCGTGGCGGCCGATGTTGTGGACCGCGTTCGCTTCCTCTATCCGTCGACGCGGGGCGCGGACGGGTCGGCGTCGGCCGTCATGGTGCACAGCAAGGTGATGATAACAGACGATCGCTTCCTTCGCATCGGCTCCGCCAATATCAACAACCGCTCGATGGGCGCCGACACCGAATGCGATCTGGCCTTCGAGGCGACGTCGGAGAAGCAGCAGGAATATATCGCCCGGTTTCGCCGCCAGATGATCGGGCATTTCTGCGGCGCCGACGAACGCGAGATCGAGGACAACGAGGCCGATCTGTTCGGATATCTCGATCGCCTCGCGGCGAGCGACCGCGAAAAATCGCTGCAGCCGATCGATCCGGCGGCGACGGAAGGCGGGCTTGCGACCGTCGTGCAACCCGTCGCCGACCCCCGCGAACCGCTTCATCTCGACCGGGCCGCCACCCGCATGTGGACGGCGCGTACGATCCTTGCCGTGCTCGGCCTCGTCGCCGCGCTCGCCGGCCTCGCGCTGGCCTGGCAATATACGTCGCTGAAGGATTTTGCCGATGTCGGCTTCGTCTCCTCGGTGATCGCGCAACCGGCGCGGTCGCAGTTCGCGCCGCTGCTGGCGATTGCCGCCTTCGTGGTCGGCGGTCTCGTGGTCTTTCCGGTGCTGGTGCTGATCGCGGCGACGGCGGCGGCGCTCGGGCCTTGGATGGGTTTTGTCAGCGCCGGCATCGGCGTGCTGCTCAGCGCGTTGACGCTGTTCCTGATCGGCCGGTTCCTGGGCCATGTCCGGCTGCAGCGGCTGCTCGGACGCCGGGCGGCGCGGATCCAGCGCCGCGTCATCGACAAGGGCGTCGTCGCGGTCGCGATGATCCGGATGGTCCCGATCGCGCCCTTTTCGGTGGTAAATCTCGTGGCGGGCGCCAGCGAGTTGAGCCTGCGCGATTTCATGCTCGGCACGGCGCTCGGCATGGCGCCGGGCATCGCGGTCATGGCCGCCCTCGGCGCGCAGATCGCCGATCTCGCCCGAAACGCGTCATGGGGCAATGTCCTGCTGCTGGCGCTGGCGATCGCGGCCTGGATCGCGCTTTGCCTCGCCGTGCAGTTCCTGGTGACCTGGATGGCGGGACGCCGAAGGTGACGTCAACGCTTCGCATCATGACGTGGAACGTCCACGGCACGTTTATGCTCAATCCAAGATTCGACCTCGACGGCGTCTGCGCCATCATTCGCCACTGGTCTCCGGATATCGTGGCGCTGCAGGAGGTCGACTCACGCGGACGGACCGACGACCCCTTTGCGCTGCTGGCCAAGGCCGTCGGCGAGCACAGCATCGATGCGCGGTCGATCGTCACCAAGGACGGCGACTATGGCCAGGTGCTGATGAGCCGCTGGCCTTTCATCGAGCCACCGACGGTTTCCGACGTCTCGTACGAGGAACGTGAGCCGCGCCGCGCCATCGCGGCACGTATCCTCTTCAAGCAGGCGGAGGTCAGGGTCATCGCCACCCATCTCGGCCTGAGCATCCATGAACGGCACGCGCAGGCGCATGCGCTGGCCGAACTGGTGCGGCCGACGCGCACGATCGTACTCGGCGACTTTAACGACTGGTTCTGGGTCAAATCAGTGCGCGGCGTGCTGGCGCGGATTTGCCCGGTGCGCACGCGCCTGCGGACATTTCCGGCCCGGCTGCCGATGATGCGGCTTGACCGGATCTATGCCTCGCCGGACCTCATCATCCGCTCGGCCTGGACCGACCGCAAGGCGCGCGCCTATTCGGACCATCTGCCCGTCATCGCCGACGTCGCACTTCCGGAATAGGGGGCCTTATTGGCCCCAGCGCAGCACCACGGGATCGAGCGTGCGGGCAATCTCGATCAGCCCCGCGCGCGCCTCGGGGCGAACGTTCTGAAGTGGGTGTCGAACCGCGGCCGAGCCGATCACGCCGCCTTCCTGCATCAGGATCTTGGCAGCCTGCAGGCCGCATTGACGGTTCTCCCAATTGATCAGCGGCAGCCAGCGGGCATAGGCCGCCATCGCTTCGTTGCGGCGGCCCGCCAGATAGGGATCGACGATCTGCCGGATACCGTCAGGATATCCGCCGCCGGTCATGGCGCCGGTCGCGCCCGCGTCGAGGTCGGCCATCAGCGTGATCGCTTCCTCGCCGTCCCACGGCCCTTCGACGCTGTCGCCGCCGGCCGCGATCAGGTCGCGCAGCTTTGCGGCGGCCATCGGCACCTCGATCTTGAAATAGCTGACATTCGCAATCTCCCGCGCCATGCGGGCCAGCAGGTCGACCGACAGCGGCGTGCCGGCGACCGGCGCATCCTGGATCATGATCGGGATGTCGATGGCGTCGGACACGGTGCGATAGAAATCGAAGATCGCCTTTTCCGGCACGCGGAACGTGGCGCCGTGATAGGGCGGCATGATCATCACCATCGCAGCCCCCGCGTCCTGGGCCTGCCGGCTGCGCTCGGCGCAGACCCGTGAGCCGAAATGCGTCGTCGTCACGATCACAGGCACCCTTCCGGCGACATGCGCCAGCGCCACCTGCATCACCTGTTCGCGCTCGGCGTCGGTCAGCACAAACTGCTCGGAGAAATTGGCCAGGATGCACAGCCCGTTGGAGCCGGCGTCGATCATGAAATCGACGCAGCGGCGCTGCCCCGCCAGATCGAGCGCGCCACGCTCGTCGAAGATGGTCGGAACGACGGGGAATACGCCGCGATAGGGCCGTTGTGCTGTCGATGGCATGAGGGATGTTCCATTCGATCGGGATCGGTGATTGTATGGCCGGCCAGTGCATTGAGCAACACGAATGCCTCGGCCGATCCGGCGAGCCAAGAACAAGGAAATGATCGATGGGGGGAGTTTTGGAGGGCGTTCGCGTCCTCGATTTCGGGCGCTATATCGCAGGGCCGTATTGCGCGACATTGCTGGCGGAATTCGGCGCGGAAGTCATCCGCGTCGAGAAGCGCGACGGCAGTGAGGATCGCTTTGTCGCCCCCGTCGGCGAAGGCGGCGAGGGCGCGCTGTTCCTGCAGGTCAACCGCAACAAGAAGTGCATCACGCTCGATCCGATGAAGCCGGAGGGGCAGGAGGTGATGCGCCGGCTGATCGCGACCGCCGACGTCGTGGTCGCCAATCTGCCGCCGCAGACGCTGCGGGCGATGAAGCTCGATTACGACTCGCTGAAGGCGATCAAGCCGGACATTATCCTGACCACCGCGACCGCATTCGGCGGGCCGGGGCCGTGGTCGGACCGCGTCGGCTTCGACGGCGTCGGCCAGGTGATGTCGGGCGCGGTCTACATGACCGGCAAGGGCGATCCGCCATACCGCGCCGCGGTGAACTGGGTCGATTTCGGCACCGCGCTGCATTGTGCGTTCGGCACGCTCGCCGCCCTGATGGAGCGCGGCAAATCCGGGCGCGGCCAGATCGTCGAGGGCGCGCTGCTGGCGACCGCGCTGTCCTTCACCAACGCGGCCCTGATCGAGCAGGCGGTGATCGCGGCCAACCGGGTGCCGACCGGCAATCTCGGCCAGACCGCGGCACCCGTCGATATCTACCGCACCAAAGACGGCTGGGTGCTGTGCCAGGTCACCGGACACCCATTGTTCATCCGCTGGGCCAAGCTGATGGGTGAGGATCATTGGCTGCAGGATCCGCGGTTCGCCGACGACCTCAAGCGCGGCAACAACGGCCCGGTCATCAGCGAACGCATGGCGCGCTGGTGCGCCGAGCGCACCACGGAGGAAGCGCTCGACACGCTCGGCAAGGCGATGATCCCCGCTGGTCCAGTGTTGAGCCCGCAACAGGCGCTGGACCATCCACATATCCGCGCCGCCGGCTTCATGCAGGATGTGGACTATCCGGGCTTGCCGAAATCAGCGCCGACCGCGCGCGTCGCGGTGCGGCTGTCGGAAACGCCGGGCGAGATCGTCTCGCGCCCGCCGACGCTCGGCGAGCATACCGATCGAGTGCTCGCCGATCTCGGCTACAATGCAGATGCCATCGCCGCACTTCGCCAAGGCGGGATCATCTGACATGCAGAGTGGGCCGAGGTAAAACGCGACATGCCTGGCATCTCTCGGTAGTGCGTAATTGGAGTTGGTTACACGCTTGGGTTCGCTTTGCCGCGCCGAAGGTGCGGAAAAATCAGAACATGCCGTTCGGGTTGGCCGACTGCTGCGGGATAACCTGCAGGACGTCCCAATGCTCGACGATCTTTCCTCGTTCGTCGAGCCGGAAGATATCGATCCCCGCGTAGTCATGATCGCCCGGCCAGTGCTGGAAGCAGTGAAGAACGACATACTCGCCCTCGGCGATAGCCCGCTTTATCTCGACTCGCTTGCCGGGCCATTCGCGCGCCATTCGTTCGAAATAAGCGATGAAGCCGTCCGTTCCCGTCGCGACGTGCGGATTGTGTTGAATATAGTCATCACCGACATACAGCTCGACGGCCTGATCCGGTTTGCACTCGTTGAACATCAACCGGTAGAAGGCGACCACATTCGCCTTGTTGCGCTCCAAGTCCTGCACCGAAATCCCCTTTTTACCAGCCAAAGACGGCACCTGCCTGGACTCCGCTTCTCCGAACGTTGCGCACCAGCATTTCAGCCGTCGTTCGGGATGCGTGCTATGACCTTGATCTCAAAATCAAATCCGGCAAGCCAGTTGACTCCCACGGCTGTGATGTTCGGATATGGCGGTTCGCCGAGATGGTTGTCGCGGACTTTCAGAAACGTTTCGAGCTGTGCTTCGGGATCGGTATGGAACGTCGTGACATCGACGACGTCTGCGAGGGTACATCCCGCGGCTTCGAGCACAGCCTTCAGGTTTTCAAAGGCAAGCTCGACCTGACGCTCAAACACCGGCTCAGGCGTGCCATCCTCGCGGGAGCCGACTTGACCCGAGACGAACAGGAGGTCACCCGATCGGATCGCCGCCGAGTACTTGTATTTCTCGTACAGCGCTCGCCTTCCAGCAGGAAACACCGCTTGTCTCTGCGTCATGACGATCTCCCTATCTCATGGTCCGTGAAACAGGTTTAACCCAGCATGCGAGCCAAAGTTCATACCGTCATGCGGAGCCGTTCGCAATTGCAGCCGTCACGCTGCTCCGGGAAAGGTCAACGCTTTTCTTGCGCGAGCGAGGGCGCTTTCTTGCAAAAGCTTGAAGTTTAAAATATATCCTGAAGCCCCACTATGGAGGCTTGGCCGATGTCCCCCTTGTCGCGTTCCTCCCATGCGCTCGTTACCGGCGGCGGGCGGGGCATTGGACTGGCGGTAGCGGCGGCGCTTTCGAAGGCCGGTGCGACGGTCACGGTGCTCGGCCGCAACCGCGCGACGCTGGACGCGGCGGTGGCCTCCGGAGCCGCGCAGTTCGCAGCCGTCGCCGACGTCGCCGATCAGGCCTCGGTGACATCAGCCATCGCGGAAGCCGCCGCGCGGCAACCGATCGACATTCTCGTCGCCAATGCGGGTGCTGCGGAATCGGCGCCGTTCGGCCGCTCCGACGCGGCATTGTTCCAGCGCATGATGGACGTCAATTTCATGGGCGTGGTCCACGCCGCGCAGGCGGTGCTGCCCGGGATGATCGAGCGCCGCCGCGGCCGCATCGTCGCCGTCGCGTCCACCGCTGGCCTCAAGGGCTACGCCTATGTCTCGGCCTATAGCGCCGCCAAACATGCGGTCATCGGCCTCGTCCGTTCGCTGGCGCTGGAAACCGCAAAGAGCGGCGTCACCGTCAACGCCGTCTGCCCCGGTTTCACCGAAACCGACTTGCTGGAAGGCTCGATCGACAACATCATCAAGAAGACCGGCCGCAGCCGCGAGCAGGCCATCGCCGAACTGTCCAAGCACAATCCGCAGGGGCGCCTCGTCGCGCCGTCGGAAGTGGCCGATGCCGTGCTCTGGCTCTGCGGCGAGGGCGCCGTCTCGATCACCGGACAAGCCATCGCAGTGGCCGGCGGCGAAGTCTGACCGGCCGACGACAACAACGCAATTCAGGGAGATTTTATGAGCAAGCCCGCCAACCCCGTCACGCTGCCGCTGGCCGACTATTCGCCGAAACACTTTCTGCTGGCCGTGGTCGATCGCGTCGCCACCGTCACGCTTAATCGTCCCGAGCGGAAGAATCCGCTCACCTTCGACAGCTACCGCGAACTCACCGATTTCTTCCGCGCCTGCGCGATGGACGACGAGGTCAAGACCATCGTCGTGACCGGCGCGGGCGGAAACTTTTCGTCCGGCGGCGACGTGTTCGAGATCATCGGCCCGTTGATCCAGATGGACACCAAGGGTCTGACCGCCTTTACCCGCATGACCGGCGATCTCGTGAAGGCGATGCGGGCGTGCCCGCAGCCGATCGTTGCGGCCGTCGAAGGCATCTGCGCCGGCGCGGGCGCGATCGTCGCGATGGCGTCCGACCTGCGTCTGGCTGCCACCGGCGCCAAGGTCGCGTTCCTGTTCAACAAGGTCGGCCTCGCCGGCTGCGACATGGGCGCCTGCGCGATCCTGCCGCGCATCATCGGCCAGTCGCGGGCCTCGGAACTGCTCTACACCGGCCGCTTCATGACCGCGGAGGAGGGCGAGAAATGGGGCTTCTTCAGCCGCATCGTCACGCCGGAGACGGTGCTCGCGCAAGCGCAACTCCTGGCCACGCAGATTGCCGCAGGTCCGACTTTCGCCAACACCATGACCAAGCGCATGCTGGCGATGGAATGGGCCATGTCGGTGGAAGAGGCGATCGAGGCCGAAGCCGTGGCGCAGGCGCTGTGCATGACCACGGAAGATTTCGGCCGCGCTTTCGAGGCGTTCTCGAACAAGCGGACGCCGGTATTTGAGGGGAATTGAGCGTTGTCCCCGCATGGCAGGAGGCGCGTTGGCGCCGTCTCGAACCATGCCGGCCCCGATCTCGCCCGTGGCCCATCCTTCGAGACGCTTGCGGCGCAAGCTCCTCGGGATGAGGGCGGAGGATGTGACAAGCAACCCCCTTGCTCCCAAATTACTTTAGGCTTAAAGTAATTCCCGTTCCGACAGCCTGTTTCGGAGGCGGCAGATGAAGATCGCGATTATCGGCGGCGGACCGGCCGGTCTCTACGCCGCGATCCTCCTGAAGAAGCAGCGGCCGCAGGCCGAGATCACGGTCTATGAGCGCAACCGCGCCGACGACACGTTTGGCTTCGGTGTGGTGTTCTCCGACGCCACGCTGGACAATTTCGAGAAATACGATCCGCCGAGCTACCGCCGCATCACGCAGGAGTTCGCCTATTGGGACGACATCGCGGTGCATTTCCGCGGCACCGTGCATCGCGTCGGCGGCAACGGCTTTTGCGGCTGCTCGCGCCGCACGCTACTGCTGATCTTGCAGGAGCGTGCCCGCGAACTTGGCGTGACGCTGCTGTTCGAGGCCGACGTCGATGACGAGGCGCAATTCGCCGATGCCGATCTGATCGTCCTCGCCGACGGCATCAACAGCCGTTTCCGCGACAAATACATCGGGCACTTTCGGCCCGAAATCGACCTGCGCTCCAACAAGTTCGCCTGGATGGGGTCGACCAAGCCGCTCGACGCCTTCACGTTCATCTTCGAGGAGACCGAGTGGGGCCCCTTCATCGCCCACGCCTATCAGTACGAGATGGGCCACTCGACCTGGATCTTCGAGACCGACGCCGAGACCTTCAAGCGCGCCGGCCTCGAGGGATTGGACGAACGCCAATCCGCTGACCGCATGTCGCAGATCTTCGGCAAATTCCTCGACGGTTATCCGCTGCTGACCAACCGTTCGATGTGGCGCAATTTTCCGATGATCCGCAGCCAGCGCTGGGTCAAGGACAACATGGTGCTGCTCGGCGACGCCAAGGCGACCGCGCATTTCTCGATCGGCTCCGGCACCAAGCTCGCGATGGAAGACGCGATTGCGCTGGTCGATGCGATGGCGCAGGCGCCGACCGTCGAGGCCGCCTTGCAGGCCTACGAGCACGGCCGGCGCGAGGAGGTCGAGAAGATCCAGCACGCCGCCGACGTATCGCTGGTCTGGTTCGAGCATGTCGATCGCTTCTGGGATTTCGATCCCGTGCAGTTCGCGTTTGGCGTCATGACCCGCGCCAAGGCGATCACCTATGACAATTTGACGCTGCGCGCGCCGGAGTTCGTTCGCGAGGTCGACAAGGCGTTCGCAATGCAGGTTCGCGGCAAGGGCTTCGATGTCGACATCGACAAGCCCGTGGCGCCGATGTTCCAGCCGCTGAAACTGCGCGACATGCAGGTCGCCAACCGCGCGGTCGTCTCGCCGATGTGCATGTATTCCGCGCAGGAAGGCGTGCCCGGCGATTTCCATCTGGTGCATTACGGCTCGCGCGCGATCGGCGGCGCCGGCTTGATTTTCACCGAGATGACCTGTGTCGGCCGCGACGCCCGCATCACCCCCGGCTGCGCCGGCCTGTGGAACGATGAGCAGCAGGCCGCATGGACACGGATCGTGGATTTCGTCCACGCCAATTCGGCGGCAAAGATCTGCCTGCAGCTCGGGCATGCCGGCCGCAAGGGCGCGACCAAGCTGATGTGGGACGGCATGGACCGGCCGCTGGAGCAGGGCGGCTGGGACACGATCTCGGCGTCGCCATTGCCTTACTTTCCCGACAGCCAGGTGCCGCGCGAGATGGATCGTGCGGCGATGGATGGCGTCAAGCAGGAGTTCGTGGCCTCTGCCTTGCGCGGCGACGCCTGCGGCTTCGACATGCTGGAGCTGCACTGCGCCCACGGCTATCTGCTGGCGAGTTTCATCTCGCCGCTGACCAACGCGCGCACCGACGACTATGGCGGTTCGCTGGAAAATCGCCTGCGCTATCCGCTGGAGGTGTTCGCGGCGATCCGCGCGGCATGGCCCGCGCACAAGCCGATGTCGGTCCGCATCTCCGCCACCGACTGGGCCGCCGGTGGCATCACCGGCGACGACGCGGTGGCGATCGCGCGCGCGTTCGGCGACGCCGGCGTCGACCTGGTCGATGTTTCGACCGGACAGACCGTGCGCGATGCGCAGCCGATCTATGGCCGCATGTTCCAGACCCCGTTCTCGGATCAGGTCCGGAACGAAGCCCGGGTTGCCACCATGTGTGTCGGCAACATCACGTCCGCCGATCAGGTCAATACCATTCTGGCCGCCGGCCGCGCCGACCTGGTGGCGCTGGGCCGGCCGCACCTGGTCGACCCGTCCTTTACGATGCGGGCGGCCGCCTGGTACGGCGCCGATATCGCCTGTCCGCCGCAATATCTGCCCGGCAAGGAGCAGATCTTCCGCAACAGCGTGCGCGACCGGCAGGATTTCGAGGACCTCAAAATTAAGGGTAAGCCGAAAACCCGCGCCGAGCTGAAAGCCGAGGCGACAAAGCCGCTTGCAGCCGAATAGCCCGGATGGCAGGCTTGCTTCTTCTCCCTCGCCCCGCTCTTGCGGGGAGAGGGTCGGGGTGAGGGGCGCTCTCCGCGAATTCTGCGGTTCGTTGATAGGCCTGTACCCCCTCACCCGGAATTCGCGCTACGCGCAAATTCCGACCTCTCCCCGCAAGCGGGGCGAGGTTGAGAAACGGCGACCGGTCGAGTGGAGTAACGCGGATGAAGGCAATCATCGTCGGAGGCGGCATCGGCGGCCTCACCACCGCGCTGATGTTGCGCGCGCGGGGCATCGATTGCGAATTGTTCGAGCAGGCCGACACCATCCGCGAACTCGGCGTCGGCATCAACACGCTGCCGCATGCGATCCGCGAACTCGCCGGGCTTGGGCTGCTGGACCGGCTGGACGCCGCCGCCGTTCGCACCGACGTGCTGTATTACCTCAACCGCCACGGCCAGGAAGTCTGGCGCGAGCCGCGCGGGCTCGATGCCGGCCACGACGTGCCGCAATTCTCGGTGCATCGCGGCCGCCTGCAGAGCGTGATCCATCGCGCCGTCGAGGAACGGCTGGGGCCCGAGGCGATCCACACCGGCTGCCGGCTCGGCACGTTCGCGCAGCATGAGGGCGGCGTGGTCGCGCACTTCTTCGACCGCACGGGTGCGCATACAAAAACCGCGCGCGGCGACATCCTGATCGGCGCCGACGGCATCCATTCGCGGGTGCGCGAGATGCTGTTTCCGGACGAGGGCCCGCCGTGCTGGAACGGCCTGATGCTGTGGCGCGGCGCGCGCGACTGGCCGGCATTCCTGACCGGCCGTTCGATGATCGTGGCCGGCGGGCTGAACGCCAAGGTGGTGGTCTATCCGATCGCGGAAGGATCAAGCCCGGTGAGCCGGTTGACCAATTGGGCGGTGCTGGTCCGGATCGGCGACGGCCATACGCCGCCGCCGCGCCGCGAGGACTGGTCGCGGCCCGGCAAGCGCGAGGAACTGATGCCGCATGTCGAGCGGTTCTCGCTGCCCCATGTCGACGTCCGCAGTCTTATTTCGGCGACGCCGGAATTCTACGAGTATCCCTGCTGCGACCGCGATCCGCTGCCGTACTGGACCTGGGGCCGGGCGACGCTGCTCGGCGACGCCGCGCATCCGATGTACCCGGTCGGCTCCAACGGCGCGTCGCAGGCGATCCTCGATGCGCGGGCATTGGCCGATGAGCTGGCGCGCGCCGAGCACCCGCGCCAGGCGCTGGTCGCCTATGAGAAGAAGCGCCTGCCGATGACGGCGGAGATCGTGCGCTCCAACCGCCGCGGCGGCCCCGAGGGCGTGATCGACGCGGTCGAGCAGCTCGCGCCGGATGGATTTAGCGATATCGAAAAAGTGCTGAGCCACGCCCAGCGCGAAGCGATCGTGCGCGGCTATGCGTCCAAGGCGGGATTTGCCGCCCCGGCGCTCGGGCTGGCGGCGGTGCGGGCGTAGAGGCAACAATCGCCGTCATGGCCGGGACAAGCCCGGCCATGACGAGAAACTTGAATCCTTCACGCCCCGGGCGGCGGCGGCAGGAAGTGGATGTTGTGCTCGGCGGCGAGTGCCACCACCGCGTCCGGCGTCTGCTCCTTCATGTTGTGGATCGCCCAGAACAGATCGTAGAGCCGGCGCGTCGGCGACACCCAGAACAGCGTCTTGGCGGTGCGGCCGGACTTGTTGAAGATGCCGTGCGGCTTGCCCATCGGCAGCCGCACCAGGTCGCCCGGCGTGGCCTGTGTCTCGGCGCCGTCGAGGAAAAAATCGAGCTGGCCTTCCAGGATGTAGAGATATTCGTCCTGGTCCGGATGGATGTGCGGCGGCACGAACGTCTCGGGCGGGAACGTCGCATGCCATGAGAAGGAATGCTCGGTGACGTTCTTCGGCACATAGGTCTGGCCGAGGATGCTCCAGGAAATTCCCTGCATGCCTTCATTGGCGCGGGTGATGCCGGCGATTTCGGTTTTCATCGTTCTCGTTCCCTCTCGATTATTATTTCGCCGGCGCGCAATCCTTGGCGTAGCGGTCGCCATAGTTCGAAAACACCTTTTCGACGATCTCGGTCTGGAATTTGCCGTCGGCGCGTTTTGCCACCTTGGTCAGATAGAAGTTCTGGATCGGATAGCCGTTGGTGTTGAACTTGAAGTCGCCGCGCAGCGAGGTGAACTCGGCCTTCTTCAGCGCCGCCGACACCGCGTCCTTGTTCTTGAGGTCGCCCTTCACCGCCTTCACCGCGCTGTCGATCAACAGCGCCGTGTCATAGCCCTGCATGGCGTAGGTGCCGGGCACGCTGTTGTAGGCGGCCTCATAGCTGGCGACGAATTTCTTGCTCTGCGGATTGTCCATATCGGGCGCCCAGTTGGCGCCGCCGAACATGCCCACGGCGGCGTCCTGCTGCGCGGGCAGGGTGGATTCATCGACCGTGAAAGCCGACAGCACCGGGATCTTGTCGGCGAGACCAGCCTGGCGATATTGCTTGACGAGACCGACGCCCATGCCGCCCGGCATGAAGGTGAACAGCGCGTCGACCTTGGACGAAGAGATTTTTGTCAGCTCGACCTGGAAATCCAGCGTGCCGAGCGGCGTGTAGCTTTCCTCCGCGATCTCGCCCTTGTAGTCGAGCTTGAATCCGGCCGCGGAATCCTTGCCGGCCTGATAGTTCGGCACCAGCACATACATCCGCTTGTAGCCGCGATCCTGCGCGACCTTGCCGAGGATCTCGTGAACCTGGTCGTTCTGGTAGGAGGTCACGTAGAAGAACGGGTTGCACTCCTTGCCGGCGTAGCTCGATGGCCCCGCATTCGGGCTGATCAGAAACGTCTTGTTCTCGGTCACCGGGCGGTGAATCGCCTGCAGGATGTTGGAGAAAATCGGTCCGACCACGAAGTCGACCTTCTCGCGTTCGAGCAGGCCTTTTGCCTTGGTCACGGCGCCGTCGGGCTTGAGTTCGTCGTCGACCACGACGACCTCGACATCCTTGCCGCCCATCTTGCCGCCGAGGTCCTTGACCGCAAGCTGAAAGCCGTCGCGCGATTGCTGGCCGAGCACGGCCGCAGGACCCGATAGCGTCGTGATAATGCCGATCTTGATTTTCTCTTGCGCTGCGGCCGGCACCGCGGCCACGCCCGGCATGACGGCAAGTCCGGTCAGCATCAGCCCCGTCAACGTCAAAGACTGCTTCATAACTATTCCTCCAATCGGCTGTGACCGCCGAAAATCCACGCCATGCAAAGTGCCCGGATTGCAGCTTATTCTGACGACGACAGCACCTGCAAGCCAAACGCGTCCATGCAAGCCATGCGCCAATTACTTGAAACCTAAAGAAATCTGGGCAATGATCGTTCATGCTGTGCGCAGTCCGGATCGCCGGACGCCCGGGCCGGACAGAATGGCATCATGATCCTCGATTCAGAGACCAAGGCGGTCGAACTCCCCGAACATCATGGCGACGAACTCAGGCTGTGGCTGCGCCTCCTGACCTGCACCACCCTGATCGAGGGCGAGGTGCGCAGCCGGTTGCGCGAGCGCTTTGACGTCACGCTGCCGCGCTTCGACCTGATGGCCCAGCTCGACAAGGTGCCTGACGGCATGACGCTGTCGGATGTCTCCAAGCGTATGATGGTGTCGAACGGCAACGTGACGGGGCTGGTCGAGCGGCTCGTCGAATCCGGCCATCTCGACCGCCGCACCTCGGATGCCGACCGCCGCGTGCAGGTGATCCGTCTGACCAAGGCCGGCCGCGCCGAATTCCGCAAGATGGCCGCGGAGCACGAATTATGGATTGCCGATGTGTTCGGCGACCTGACGCCAAAGGACGTTCGCGATCTCATGCGCCTTTTGGCCAAGACCAAGGCGTCGGCGCAAAGATCCGCCAAGGCGCGGACGGGCTGAAGCCGGGAGGGTGGTCCGTTGAGCGCGAGTGTGGATTACGAGGTCGAATACAATAACCGCGCGCGGGTGCCGGAGAATCCGGCGATCATCGCCGGCTGGTCGCGCGACGCGGCGGCCTATCGCGCGACCCACCCACTGAAAGTGATCGCTTACGGCGCGGGCGAGCGTCAGCGCATCGATCTGTTTTCCGGCGACGGTGACGGCCCGATCGTCGTCTTCATCCATGGCGGCTATTGGCAGGCGCTGGACGGTTCGTTCTTCAGCCACCTTGCCGCCGGGCTGAATGCCCATGGCATCGATGTCGCTGTGCCGAGCTACGATCTGTGCCCCGCGGTGTCGATCGCCGATATCATCGACGAGATGCGCGCCGCCATGCGGGCGCTGGCAAAGCACGGACGGCCGCTGGTCGTCAGCGGCCATTCCGCGGGGGCCCATCTCGCGGCCTGCATGCTGGCCACGGATTGGCGCGCCTTCGATGCATCATTGCCGGTGGATCTTGTCACCGCGGCCTACGCCATTTCCGGCCTGTTCGATCTGCGTCCGCTGGTTACGACATCGATCAACACGGCGTTGAAGCTTGATGATGCATCGGCAGAAGCCGTGAGCCCTTTGTTCTGGCCACCGCCGTCGCGAGGCACGCTGGATGCGGTGGTCGGCGGCAATGAGAGCGCCGAATATCTTCGCCAGAGCCGCACCATTGTGGATGCTTGGCAGGCCGCCAGCATCGCGACGCGATTTGCGACCATTGCCGGCGCCAATCATTTCACGGCCATCGCACCGCTCGCCGACGCAAATTCGTCGATGACGCTGCGGCTGAAGCAACTCGCCGGACGCCAGGTCTAACCACAGCAACAGAGGAGAGGACGATATGGCAGCGCTTGAGAAAGGCATCACCGCCAGCGGCACCGGGTACGCCGGCAAGAGCTGGAACATCCTCGGCCAGGCCTATTATCCAAAGGCCGTGACCGATTCCACCTTTGCGTTCGAGACCAACAGCGAGCCCGGCCAGTTCGTGCCGGTACATGTTCACCCGACGCAGGATGAATTCATCCTGGTGCAGGAAGGCGTGCTCGACCTCAAACTGGACGGCGTCTGGGTGCAGGCCAAGGCCGGCGATCTGGTGCGCCTGCCGCGCGGCATTCCGCACGGCTATTTCAACAAGTCGGACAAGCCGGCGCGGGCGCTGTTCTGGGTGTCGCCGATGCAGAAGCTCGAAGCGCTGTTCAATCAGCTGCACAATCTGACCGACCCCGAAGAGGTGGTCCGGATTTCCGCCCAGCACGAGGTGGATTTTCTGCCGCCCGAAGCCAACGCGTAGTCCTTCGGCAGCCGTGTTGCGGCCATCCTTCGAGACGCCCGCGATGCGGGCTCCTCGGGATGAGGTCCTTTTTTGCGGCAAGATCCAGGATCCGCATGGTGAGGAGCCCGCAAGGCGGGCGTCTCGAACCATGCAGCGGAGCATGAGCTCCCGGGGACCAGGTTCCCCGCCGCCGGGGTCCTCCCGGGCGGTGGCGAAAGGCGGCGATTCCGCCCTTGCGGAAAAATACTTTAAGCCTAAAATGATTTCCCAAGACGGCTTGCCGGGCGTCCTCGATATTGATCTCGAGCCTTTCATCGTGGAAAGCGAGGGGAGAAGAGAATGTCAGGTCAAACTCCCAGTCAAAACACAGGCCAATCTCTTGGCCCGTCGGGCCATGTCGATGATTTCGCGCGGCGAAACCTGCCGCCGCCGGAGCAATGGCCGGACCTGCGGCTCGACAGGCCCGAGTTCAACTACCCCGAATATCTCAATGCCGCGGTCGAACTGACCGACCGCATCGTCGAGAAGGGTTTTGGCGACCGCATCGCATTGATCGGCAACGGCCGCCAGCGCACCTACAAGGAACTGGCCGACTGGTCCAACCGCCTGGCGCATGCGCTGGTGGAGGATTACGGCGTCAAGCCGGGCAACCGGGTCCTGATCCGGTCCGGCAACAACCCGGCGCTGGTCGCGGCCTGGCTCGCCGCCACCAAGGCAGGCGCCGTCGTGGTCAACACCATGCCGATGCTGCGCGCCGGCGAGCTGACAAAAATCGTCGACAAGGCCGAGATCGCGCTGGCGCTGACCGACAGCCGCATCGCCGACGAACTGGTGGCCTGCGCCAAGACCAGCCGTTTCCTCAAGCAGGTGGTGAATTTCGACGGCACGTCCAATCATGACGCCGAACTCGACCGCGTGGCGCTGAACAAGCCGGTGAAGTTCAACGCCGTGAAGACCGGGCGGGATGACGTCGCCTTGCTCGGGTTTACCTCCGGCACCACGGGCGAACCCAAGGCGACGATGCATTTCCACCGCGACCTCATGATCGTCGCGGACGGCTATGCCAGGGAAGTCCTCAACGTCACCGAGGACGATGTCTTCGTCGGCTCGCCGCCGCTCGCTTTCACGTTCGGGCTCGGCGGACTCGCGATCTTCCCGCTGCGATTCGGTGCCACCGCGACGCTTTTGGAAAACGCGTCGCCGCCCGAAATGGTCAAGATCATCGAGACCTACAAGGCGACGATCTGCTTCACCTCGCCGACCGCCTATCGCGCGATGATGGCCGCGATGGACAAGGGCGCCGATCTGTCGTCGCTGCGGCTGGCCGTTTCCGCCGGCGAAACCCTGCCGGCGCCGGTGTTCGAAAGCTGGACGCAGAAGACCGGCAAGACGATTCTGGACGGCATCGGTTCTACCGAACTGCTGCACATCTTCATCACCAACCGCACCGGCGATGCCGCCGCGGGCACGACGGGTCGCCCGGTCTCCGGCTATGAAGCAAAGATCGTCGACGACGACATGAACGAATTGCCCGATGGCACCGTCGGCAAGCTCGCGGTGCGCGGGCCGACCGGATGCCGCTATCTCGCGGATAAAAGGCAATCGAACTATGTGCGCGACGGCTGGAACCTGACCGGCGACTCCTTCGTTCGCGACGCCGATGGCCGGCTGTCCTTTGTCGCCCGCTCGGACGACATGATCGTTTCCTCCGGCTACAACATTGCGGGCCCGGAGGTCGAGGCAGCATTGTTATCGCACCCCGTTGTCGCCGAATGCGGCGTCGTCGGCTCGCCCGACGAGGCGCGCGGCATGATCGTCAAGGCCTATGTGGTTCTGGCGGGCGGCGCCAAGGGCGACGCCGCGCTGATGCAGGTGCTGCAGGACCACGTCAAGCAGACCATCGCACCCTATAAATATCCGCGTGCGATCGAATTTGTCGCGCAACTGCCGAAGACCGAAACCGGTAAGCTGCGGCGCTTCGCGCTGAGGCAGATGGCGGTGGGCGGGTCTGCGCCCGGCATCGCTGCCGAATGATTTGAACCGATGGAGAATGCCGGTGACCGCTCCCAAGGGCCCCGCGCTGAGCGTGGTGCCTGATCCCAAGACCGCCCCCTCGTCGTCCGGCCCGCGCGTGCTGCAGCCGAGCGGCTGGCCAATGCCGAAAGGGTATGCCAACGGCATGGCCGCCGATGGCCACCTTGTCGTGACCGGCGGCGTGATCGGCTGGGACACGCAGGAAAACCTCGCGCCCGATTTCATCGGCCAAGTGCGCCAGACGCTGCGCAACATCGCCGATATCCTCGCCGAGGGTGGCGCCCGGCCTGAGCATCTCGTGCGCCTGACCTGGTATGTCGTCGATATCGAGGAATATCTCGCGAACCTGAAAGAGCTCGGCCGCATCTACCGCGAGATTTTTGGCGCGCATTATCCGGCCATGGCGCTGGTGCAGGTGGTGCGGCTGGTGGAGAAGGCGGCACGCGTCGAGATCGAAGCGACGGCGGTGGTGCCGCGCTGATTTTCACCCGCCCCTTGAGGGGGCGGGTCGGCTCACATGGAGCGCAGCGCAATGTGAGACGGGGCGGGGTGACAGACTCTCCACGCATGCTCTGTTAGACGTGGAGACAGCGTTATCCAGCCAGCAGAGAATGCGTGGAGAGGCTGTCACCCCACCTCGGTTCGCATTGCATGCGAACCGATCCACGAGCGAGCTTCGCTCGTCTCGGACCCCTCCAGGGGAGGATAAGCAAGGAAGGCAGCGTGTCGCTAACGGATGCCGGGTGCGTCGCTTCTCTGCGCACCTCCGTCGCGCTCTAGACTAGCATGATCTAAAATCGCTTCACTTCACCTGAAACGTCTGCACCGTCTGCCGTGCCCCCAGCGCATAAAGCTTCGTCAGCGCTTCTGTAACCGCCGCACGCACGCGCGGATCGCCGCCGAGCGCGCCGAAAATGGATCGTACCTCCAGTAGCGCCGGCGCAAGTCGCTCCGCGACCGGGCCGGCACGCTCGGCAATTCCCAGCAATTCCCCGGCGAGCGGATCGCGCACATCGATGGCGCGTGCCTGTTCATCCTTGCCGGTGATATAGCGCATCCAGCCCGCGACCGCGAGCGCATGGGTGTCGATCGGAAGCCCAAGCCGCAGCCGGTCCGCCATGGTGGCAAGCAGCCGCTGCGGCAGTTTCTGCGAGCCGTCCATCGCGATCTGCCAGGTGCGGTGATGCAGAGCGGGGTTGGCAAAGCGCTGCAGCAGCGACGCGCCATAGGCCGCCAAATCAGTGCCACCGGGCATCGTGAGCGTTGGCGCCGCGTCATCCATGATCTGCCGCGCCAGCGCTGCGAAGCGGCTGTCGGTCATGGTAGAAGCAATGGTCTCATGGCCGGCGAGGTAGCCGAGATAGGCCAGCGTCGAATGGCTGGCGTTGAGCAGCCGCAGTTTCATGTGTTCGAACGGCGTCACATCCGAAACCATTTGCACGCCCGCCGCCGCGAAATCCGGCCGTCCCGCCGAAAAGCGCTCTTCGACGATCCACTGTGTGAACGGCTCCGTCACCACCGGCCACGCGTCAATCATGCCGAGCGCGGACGAAATCTCGGATCGGTCGATGTCGGTGGTCTCCGGCACGATTCGGTCCACCATGGTGGACGGGAAGGCCACTTCGGCTTCGATCCATGTGGCGAGATCGCGCGAACGAAGGCTACCGAACTGCGTCGCGATCCGCCGCACCGTGCGGCCGTTCGCGGAAAGATTGTCGCATGACAGCACGGTGAAGGGGGCGGTGCCCGCCGCCTTTCGTTGCGCGAGCGCGGCCACGAGAAACCCGATGGCCGAGCGCGGCGTATCCGGATTCTGCAGATCGTGGACGATGTCGGGATGGCGTTCGTCGAGGTCGCCGGTTTGCGGCGTGTGGCAGTAGCCCTTTTCGGTGACCGTGAGCGAAACGATCCGCGTGGCCGGATCTGCCATGCGCGCGATCAGGGCCGCCGGATTCTCGCTGGCGACTTCGCAGGCGAGCACCGAGCCGATGATCCGGTGATCGGTGCCTGCGCCGGAACGAATGGCTGTCGTATAAAGGCAGTCCTGCGGGGCGAGGGCATCACGCGTCGCCGGACTGCGCAGACTGGCCCCGACGATTCCCCACTCGGTGGCGCCATCAGCCAGAAGATCATCCAGCACCACCGCCTGGTGCGCCCGGTGGAAGGCGCCGATACCGAGGTGAACGATGCCCGCCGTGACCTGCGTCCGGTCATAGGCCGGACGGCGGACGCCAGCGGGCAGCCGGTCGAGGTTGGCCATCGACAGACGGAAATCGCTGTCTTGCGAACCGGATGCGCGATTTTTCGGTGTTTTGCTTGACATGGGGCGCCCAATCCATCAAATCGTTGGTCAATTGGTAAGGCCAATATTCCGATTTATTGGCCCCAGCCCGATCAAAGCAAGAAAAAAGCGATCTCCTCGAGGGGATCGTCAGGGAGAAGCCGGGCGTGCCGCTCGAAGCCGTGGAAGCGCGACGTCTTTATCGCCAGGTTGCCGATCAGCTCCGCGCCTTGATCGACAGCGGCGAATACCGCGTGGGCAGCCGTCTCCCGACCGAGCGCGATCTGGCCGAGCAGTTGAAAGTATCGCGCCCGACCGTGCGCGAAGCGCTGATCGCGCTCGAAGTCGAGGGCAGGGTGCGCATTCGCGTCGGCTCCGGGATCTACGTCAGCGAACCGGCGGCGCACGCGCTGTCCTTGCCGGCCGCCGAGATCGAAGGCCCGTTCGAATTGCTGCGCGCCCGAGAGTTCATGGAGGGCGCGATTGCCGAGCAGGCTGCGCGGGTCGCGACGCCGGAAGACATTGCGCGCATCGATGCCTCCGTCGAGGCGATGGCGACGGTGCAGCATCCCGGCGAAGCCTCGATGGTCCACGACCGCGCGTTTCACGTCGCGGTGGCCGCTTGTCTCGACAATGCCGTGCTGGTCCGCGTGGTCGGCGAATTGTTCGACCAGCGGCTCAATCCCTACTTCGCCAAGCTCGCGCACTATTTCGAAAACCCGCAGTCCTGGAACGCGGCGCTGGCCGAGCATCGCGCGATCCGCGACGCCATCGCTTCGCATGATCCCGACGCCGCGCGCCTTTCGATGCGCGAGCATCTGGCCTGTTCGCAGGCGCGATTTGCACAGAATTTCGGAACCGAAGCCTCAACCGCCCCCCGCGTTCGCGAAAGAAATGGTTGAGCCACAAGAATTCGAACGGGCCGGCGCAATGCCGTCCCGGTTGGGTAACACAAGAAAATTGCAGCAAGGAGGAATTCCAATGTTGAAGAAATTGACGATTGCGTTTGCGGTATCTGCCGCGGCGTTGCTGGCGGCGACCAGTTCAGGCATGGCGCAGACCAAGCTCAAATGGGCCCACGTCTACGAAACCTCGGAGCCGTTCCACACCGCTTCCGTCTGGGCCGCGGGCGAGATCGGCAAGCGCACCAATGGGCGCTATGCGATCGACGTCTATCCGGCGTCGCAGCTGGGCAAGGAAACCGACATCAACCAGGGGCTTTCGCTCGGCTCCGTCGACATGATCATTTCCGGCTCGAGCTTTGCGGCCAAGAGCTTTCCGCCGATCGGCGTGACCTATTATCCCTACACCTTCCGCGACGCCGATCACCTGCTGGCCTACACCAAGAGCGACGTCTTCAAGGAACTCGCCAAGGGCTACGAGGACAAGACCGGCCATCGCATCCTGGCGGTGACCTATTACGGCGTCCGCCACACCTCCTCGAACAAGCCGATCAAGACCTGCGCCGACATGAAGGGGCTCAAGATCCGCGTGCCCGACGTGCCGGCCTATCTGGCGATGCCGCGCGCCTGCGGCGCCAACACCGCGCCGATTGCGTTCGCCGAAGTGTATCTCGCCTTGCAGAACGGCACCGTGGAAGCCCAGGAAAACCCGCTCACCACCATCGAGGCCAAGAAGTTCTTCGAGGTGCAGAAGCACATCGTGCTGACCGGCCACATCGTCGATCACCTCAACACGGTGGTGTCCAGCGCGCTGTGGAAGAAGCTGTCCGAGGAAGACCGCAAGATCTTCACCGACGTCGCGCAGGAAGCGGCCGCCAAGGCCACTGCCGAGATCAAGGCCAACGAAGGCAAGCTGGTCGACTTCTTCAAGCAGAAGGGCCTCACCGTGACCGAGGTCAACAAGGACGAGTTCCGCGACACCGTGCTCAAGAACGTGACCTTCGAGAGTTTTGACTATCGCAAGGCCGACTGGGAACGCATCCAGGCGGTGAAGTAACTATCCGCCGTCATTCCGGGTTCGATGCTTACGCATCGCCCCGGAATGACGGATTCAATCACGCGCTGCGAGTTGGGGAATAAGCGCATGTCGGTCGAAGTTCACAAGCAGATCACGGCGGACGAGATCGCGCACACCTTTGAGGACGAAGTCCCCAAGGTCGCCGATCTCAGCCAGTACGCCGCGGAAGACTGGCTCGCGCTGGCGATCTTCTGGATCATGGCGCTGTGCGTGTTCCTGCAGTTCTTCACCCGCTATGTCCTCAACGACAGCTACGCCTGGACCGAGGAGATTGCGACCTATTGCCTGATCGGCGTGGTGTTCATCGGATCTGCGATGTGCGTGCGGTTGTCGCGGCACATCCAGGTCGACCTGATCTACCGCTATCTCTCGCAAACCCCTGCGCGGGTGCTGTCGACAGTGATCGACCTGATCCGGATCGCGTTCTTCGGCTACGCGATCAAGCTGGTCTGGCAGTTCATCCAGATCATCGGCGACGAGCGGATGACGACGATCAAGTTTCAAAAGGGCTTTGTCTATTATGCCGTGCTGCTCGGCTTCGCGCTGATGTTTGCCCGCTCGATCCAGATCGCGGTCGAGAACTGGCGGCGGGGCTACTCGATCCTGGAACGCCCCGGTGCGTTCGACGGCACGGAAGGTTGAGCTGATGTTATTGTTGCTTGGGGGATTTCTGCTGCTGATGCTGCTCGGCCTGCCGGTCGCGCTATCGATGGCGGTTTCGTCTCTGGTGTACATTCTGGTCACCGGCATCACGCCCGATGTGACGCTGGCGCAGCGCATGATCGCGGGCGTCGAGAGCTTTCCGCTGCTCGCCGTGCCGTTCTTCATCCTGGCCGGCAATCTGATGAACATCGCGGGCGTGACGGGCCGCATCTACAAGTTCGCGGTCGCGCTGGTGGGCTGGATGCGCGGTGGCCTCGGCCACGTCAATATCGTGGGCTCCGTGATCTTTTCCGGCATGTCCGGCACGGCGATTGCCGACGCCGCGGGCCTCGGCACCATCGAAATTAAGGCGATGAAGGACCACGGCTACTCCACCGAGTTCGCCGTCGGCGTCACCGCGGCCTCCGCCACGCTCGGCCCGATCATCCCGCCGTCGCTGCCGTTCGTGATCTACGGCATGATGGCGAACGTCTCGATCGGCGCGCTATTCCTCGGCGGCCTCATTCCCGGCGTGGTCATGACCCTGGCCATGATGGCGACGGTGGCCTACTTCGCCCACAAGAACGGCTGGGGCAGCGACGCGCCGTTTTCCTGGCCGCAGCTCGGCTCGGCGGCGCTCGAAATCTTCATCGTGCTGGCGTTTCCGCTGGTGGTCTGGCTGATGGTCGTCGGCGGCATGTCGGTGAACATGGCGGTCGGCATCGGCCTCGTCGCGCTGCTGGCGCTCGACTGGTACTTTGATTTCTCCGCCGTGATGGCGCTGATGGCGCCGGTCATCCTGATCGGCGGCATGACGCTCGGCTGGTTCACGCCGACGGAAGCCGCGGTCGCCGCCGTGATCTGGTCGCTGTTCCTCGGGCTGGTCCGTTACCGCTCGATGACGCTGCAGACGGTGGCGAAGGCGACCTTCGACACCATCGAGACCACGGCCTCGGTGCTGTTCATCGTCACCGCGGCCTCGATCTTTGCCTGGCTGTTGACGGTGTCACAGGCGGCGCAGACGCTGACCGACGTCATGCTCGGGATCACCCAGAACAAGTGGGTGTTCCTGCTGCTGGCCAACATCCTGATCCTGTTCGTCGGCTGCTTCATCGACACCATCGCCGCGATTACGATTCTGGTGCCGATCCTGCTGCCGATCGTCCTGAAACTCGGGATCGACCCGATTCACTTCGGCCTGATCATGACGCTCAACCTGATGATCGGCCTGCTGCATCCGCCACTCGGCATGGTGCTGTTCGTGCTGGCGCGGGTGGCCAAACTCTCCGTCGAGCGCACGACGATGGCGATCCTGCCGTGGCTGGTGCCACTGCTGCTGGCGCTGGTCGCCATCACCTACATTCCCGAACTGACGCTCTGGCTGCCGAAATATATGGGGCTTTCAAAATGACATCGATGGCTTTGGCTGCAACGCTGTACGGCCCGGAAGACCTGCGCATGGTGGAGCGGCCGCTCGATCCGCTCGCGTCAGGCATGGTGCGGATTCGCTTCGGCGCCGGTGGCATCTGCGGCTCCGACATGCATTACTACCGCCACGCCCGCACCGGCGATTTCGTCGTGACGTCACCGCTCGTGCTCGGGCACGAAATCGCAGGCGAGGTAGCCGAGATTGCCGGCTCTGCAGCCGGCCTGAAGGTCGGCGACCGCGTCGCGCTCAATCCGTCGCGCTGGTGCGGCCACTGCAAGCCCTGCCGGGAGAACCGACCCAATCTTTGCGAAAACATCTTCTTTATGGGCTCGGCCTCGAAAACCCCGCACATGCAGGGCGGCTTTGCGTCGTACTTCGACGCCATTCCGGCGCAATGCGTGAAGATCCCCGACCATGTGACCTATCAGGCGGCGGCGCTCGCTGAACCGCTGGCGGTCTGCCTGCATGCGGTCGCCCGCGCCGGCGACGTCACCGGCAAGCGCGCCGTTTTGTTCGGCGCTGGTCCGATCGGCCTGCTGACGATGCTGGCGGCGCAGCGCGCCGGGATCGCCGAAAGCACCGTCGTCGATATCGCGGCGGCGCCGCTGGCGTTCGCCAAGAAGCTCGGCGCCACCGATGTTTTCGACATCTCCGGCGGTGAGGAGGCGTTGAAGGCGGAGGCGGCTGCAAAGCCGTTCGATGTCGCCTTTGAAGTTTCGGGCACGGCCGCCGGCCTCGCCAGCGCGATTGGCGTGGTCAGGCGCGGCGGTGTCGTGGTCCAGGTCGGCAATTTGCCGGGTGGGCAGATTTCCGTGCCGGCCAATGCGGTCATGGCCAAGGAGATCGACCTGCGCGGCTCATTCCGCTTCGGCAACGAGTTCTTTACCGCCGTCGACCTGATCGCCGACGGCAGCGTCGACGTGCTCTCGTTGGTGACGGCGCAGCGCCCGCTGTCGGTCGCGCCCGATGCGGTGCGGCTGGCACTCGACCGTTCGCAAAGCGTCAAGGTCGTGCTGACGGCGTGATGGCAAGGGGAGGGCGTCGATGATGTTGCAGGGATGGCGGTGGTACGGGCCCAATGATCCCGTGTCGCTCGACGATATCCGCCAGGCCGGCGCCACCGACGTCGTGACGGCGCTGCACCAGGTGCCGATCGGCGAGGCATGGACCCGCGCCGCCGTCGAGGAGCGCAAGAATTTGATCGAGAACGGCCAGCCCGGCCGTTCGCCGTTAACCTGGTCGGTGGTGGAATCGATTCCGGTGCCCGACGACGTCAAACGGCTCGGCGGCGGCGCGACGCGTTCGATCGAGGCGTGGATCGCGAGCCTGGAGGCGGTGGCCGCGTCCGGCATCAAGATCATCTGCTACAATTTTATGCCGGTCGTCGACTGGTGCCGCACCGATCTCGAATGGGAATTGCCGAACGGCGCCAAGGCCATGCGCTTCGACCATGAGCGGTTCGCGGCGTTCGACCTGCACATTCTGCAGCGCCCCGAGGCGCCGGCCGAATATTCCGAAGCCGCGCGGCAGCGCGCGCAGGAAGTGTTCTCGAAGATGACGCAGGCCGATATCGACGTCCTCGTCACCAACATCGCCAGCGCGCTGCCGGGCTCCACCACCGATCCCCTGACCATCCCGCAATTCCGCGACCGCCTGCAGCAATATCGCGGCATCGATTCCAGCGTGCTGCGCAAGCATCTCAGCGAGTTCCTGGCGCGCGTGACGCCGGTCGCCGAGGCGCTCGGCGTGACGCTGACGCTGCATCCGGATGACCCGCCGCGGCCGCTGTTCGGCCTGCCGCGCATTGCCTCCTCGGCGGAGGATTATCAGGCGCTGTTCGACGCCGTGCCGTCGAAGGCCAACGGCATCTGCTTCTGCACCGGCTCGCTCGGCGTGCGCCCGCAAAACGATCTGCCCGCGATGGCCAGGCGCTTTGCGCCGCGCATTGCATTTGCGCATCTGCGCGCCACCAAGCGGGAAGGCGATACGCTGTCGTTCTTCGAGTCCGATCATCTCGACGGCGACGTCGACATGATCGCGGTGCTCAAGGCGTTGCTCGCGGAGAACCGAAAGCGCTCATCGGCCGAGCAGATCGTGTTCCGCCCCGATCACGGCCACCGCATGCTCGACGACCTCGCCGCCACCAAGCGCACCAACCCCGGCTACACCGCCATCGGCCGTCTCCGCGGCCTCGCCGAACTCCGCGGCGCGATACGGGCGATCGAGCACGTCAATTGAGGTGTTATAATACCTATTTGCTACTGTGCATGGGGTTGTTTTCGCAGTTTTGAGTCGGCCCAATTCAGCCCGGTGCCCGTGCCTGCTTGGCCGCCTCGAACGCCGCCAGCCGCGCGGCAAACTTGCCGTTCGCCATGCCCGACCGCGCCAGAATGGTCGGCACCGGCAGCGTTTCGAAGAAGTGACAGGCCACGCGATGACCGGGCGCCGCCTCGCGCAGCTTTGGTTCTTCGGCTGAGCAGCGGGCCTGCGCGTGCGGGCAGCGGGTGTGGAAGCGGCAGCCGGACGGCGGCTTGATCGGGCTCGGCACGTCGCCCTGCAGCATGACGCGCTTGGTGCGCAGGGCCGGATCGGGTTTGGGGATCGCGGCCAGCAGCGCCTGGGTGTAGGGATGCAGCGGGCGGTCGTAGAGCGTCTTCTTGTCGGCGATCTCGACCAGCTTGCCGAGATACATCACCGCGACGCGGTCGCTGATGTGTTTTACGACGGCGAGATCATGCGCGATGAACAGATAAGACAGGCCAAACCGCTGCTGCAGGTTCTGCAGCAGGTTGACGATCTGGGCCTGGATCGAGACGTCGAGCGCCGACACCGGCTCGTCGCAGACGATCAGGTCGGGGTTGACGGCAAGCGCCCGGGCGATGCCGATGCGCTGGCGCTGCCCGCCGGAGAACTGGTGCGGATAGCGCCGGGCATGTTCGGGGGAGAGACCGACGATCTGCAGCAGCTCCCGCCCGCGCACGGCGCGCGAGGCGGCGTCGCCGATCTCGTGAACGCGCAGCGGCTCGTCGAGAATCTCGCCGACGGTCATGCGCGGGTTGAGCGAGGCGTACGGGTCCTGAAAGATGATCTGCATGTGCCGGCGCATCCGGCGCAGTTCGTCCTTGTCGAGGTTGGCGATCTCCTGGCCCTTGAAGCGCACCGAGCCCGCCGTCGGGTCCATCAGGCGCAGGATCAGGCGGCCGGTCGTGGACTTGCCGCAGCCGGACTCGCCAACCAGCGCCAGCGTTTCGCCGCGCGCGATCTCGAAGCTGACATCCTCGACGGCGCGCACGAGACCGATCACCTTGCGGTTGATCAGCCCGCGGGTGACGCCGAAATGCTTGACGAGGCCGTTGACCTCGAGGACCGGAGCCTCGCCCGATACTGCGATCATGACATCACCTCGACCGGCGCCTTCCAGCACGCCACCTGATGACCCGGCGCGATGTCGCGCAGCGGCGGCGGCTCGGTCACGCAGCGCCGGTCTGCAAACGGACAGCGCGGCGCGAAGCGACAGCCCGCCGGCTGGTTGTTCGGGCTGGGGACCATGCCCTCGATGGTGGCAAGGCGCGCGCGGTCGACATCGATGCGCGGGATCGAGCCGAGCAGGCCGATCGTGTAGGGATGCTGCGGATCGGCGAACAGGTCGTTGACGTCGGCGCTTTCGACGATGCGGCCGGCATACATCACCAGCACCTGGTCGGCGACCTCGGCAATGACGCCGAGATCATGCGTGATGATCAGGATCGCCATGCCGAGCCGTTGCTGCAGATCGCCGAGCAGGTCGAGGATCTGGGCCTGGATGGTGACGTCGAGCGCGGTGGTCGGCTCGTCGGCGATCAACAGCGCCGGCTCGCAGGACAGCGCCATCGCGATCATCACGCGCTGGCGCATGCCGCCGGACATGTTGTGCGGGAAGTCATCGATGCGCTGCGCGGCGGAAGGTATCCGCACCAGCTCCAGCATTTCGATCGCGCGCTCCCGTGCGGCCTTTGGCGTCATCGCGCTGTGGGCCAGGATCGCCTCGATGATCTGCTGGCCTACGGTGTGGACCGGGTTGAGCGAGGTCATCGGCTCCTGAAATATCATCGACATCTTGCTGCCGCGCAGCCGGCGGCGCTCGTCGGCCGACAGCTTCAGCACGTCGCGATCGCCGAACATGACCGCCTCGGCCTCGACCTTGCCGGGCGAGGCGACCAGCCCCATCACCGACAGCGACGTCACGCTCTTGCCGCAGCCAGACTCGCCGACGAGGCCGATGGTGCGGCCGCGCGGCACGTTGAAGCTGATGCCGTCGACGGCGCGGAACAGGCCGCGATCCGTCGCGAAATGGGTTTTCAGGCCACGAACCTCCAGAAGGTTGTCCATCAGAACGAATAATCCAGGCCTTTGTAGAACGTGTTTTGATAGAGCATGTGCGGCCGGACGCCCTTCAGCTTCTTGAGGCTGGTCGTGTACATCGCGATGTTCATCACCGGCATCCACAGATGCTCCTCGGTGACGCGTTGCTGCGCCAGGGCGTAATATTTGGCGCGATCGGCTTCCGTCAGCGAGGCGCGGCCCATCTTCAGGTACTCGTCGGTCTTGGCGTCATTCCAGTTCATGCGGTTGGGCGCCGGCATGTTCTTGGAGTCGAAATAGAAGTTGAGCAGATCGCCCGCGGAGATGTAGGGGAAGGTCACGGTCCACAGCTCGTAATCCTGCTTGCCCATTTCGGCGGGCGCGATCGTGGAGTCGAAGCCGACGATCTTCCAGTCGATGCCGATCTTGCGCATGTAGCCTTGAATGGCCTCGGACACGCGCGGGAAATAGGCGACCTGGGTGTACAGCACGCGCGGCGCGAGCTTGATGCCGTCCTTCTCGCGGATGCCGTCGCTGCCGACCTTCCAGCCGGCCTCGTCGAGCAGCTTCTTGGCGCGTTCGACGTCCTCCTTGATGATGCCCTTGGTCGAGGCAGCAAAATCGAGCGCCTTGGGATCGATGAAGGTGTAAGCCGGCTCGGCGTTGCCCAGCATGATACCCTTGACAATATCCGCCCGGTTGATCGCGATGTTCATCGCCTCGCGGACGCGGGCATCGGCCACCATCGGCCGCGTCGTCTTGTAGCCGTAATACATCAGCTGGAAGTTGGGCAGCGCCTCCTGGACGGTCAGATTCGGCGCGGCCTTGACCTGCTGGATGAAGGCCAGCGGAATCTGGTGGGTGACGTCGAACTGTCCGCCGAGCATGGCGGCGACGCGGCTGGAATCTTCCGGCACGATCTTGATGCTGAGTTTCTCGAATTTGACCGGGCCTTTGTTCTGGTACATCGAGGGGCCCCATTTATAGGCGTCGTGCCGCTTCAGCACGATTTCGGTGCGCGGCTGCCAGCTTTCGAAACACCACGGCCCGGTGCCGTCGATTCCCTTGATGCCGTAGTCCTTGCCGAGCGCTTCGACGCTTTCCTGATTGTGGATCGCGGTCGTGAACATCGTGAGCTGGAGCAGCAGATCGGAGAACGGCTCGTTGAGTTCATATTCGACGGTGTAGGGATCGGGCGCGCGCAATTCCTTGATGTTGCCGGCGCGCCAGGCCAGCGGCGCCTTGAGTTCGGCGCTGGTCAGCCGCTTGAAGGAATAGAGGACGTCGGCGGCGGTGAACTTTTTGCCGCTGCAGAACTGCACATCGTCGCGCAGCTTGAAGACATAGGTCTTGCCGTCCTCGCTGATCGTCCACGACTTTGCAAGATAGGGGATCGCCGTCTTGCCATCCCAATCCATCGCAACCAGCGTGTCCTGGAACATGTTGACGATGTCAGACGTCGGCGACCACGTGGTGCGCTGGCCGTCGTAATGCGGGGCGTCGAGCGACTTCATCATCTTCAGGGTTTGCGCCTCCGCCATCGAACAAAGTCCGGCCACTCCGAGCAGCGTCACAACGCCCGCAAAAATCCTGCGCATCGTGTTTCCTCCAGTCCCTGTTTTTCTTTGTCTTGAGCATGATCGTTTCGGAAAACCGGTTCCCGCTTTTCCGGATCATGCTCTAGCGCGTTACGTCCAGGCCTTTATAAAAAGTGTTCTGGTAGATCATGTGCGGCCGGGCGCCTGATATCTTCTTGCTGGCGACCTGATCCATGTTGATGTTGAGCACGGGCATCCAGAGGTGCTCGCGCGTCACCTTCTGCTGCACCAGCGCGTAGTATTTCGCCCGGTCGGCCTCGGTCAGCGCCGCGCGGCCCTGCTTCAGCCAGGAGTCGGTTTCGACGTCTTTCCAGTTCATCCGGTTCGGCGTCGGGATGTTGGCTGAATCGAAATAGATGTTCATGAGGTCGCCGGCCGACAGGTAAGGTACCGTCACCGACCAGACTTCGTAGTCCTGCTCGGCCATCTTCACCGGCGAGATCGTCGAGTCCCAGGGTTGCAGGCGCCAGTCGACACCGATCTTTCGCAGGTAGCCCTGGATAGCTTCGGCAACGCGGGCCGAGTTGGCGTTGGCGGTAAAGTAGATCCGCGGCGCCAGCTTCATGCCGTCCTTTTCGCGGATGCCGTCAGCGCCAGGTTTCCAGCCGGCTTCGTCGAGCAGCTTTGCGGCGCGCGCAAGGTCCTCCGTGACGATGCCCTTGGTCGCCGGATCGAAGTCGAGCGCGGCGGGATCGACGATCGTGAACGCGGGGTCGGCGTTGCCGAGCAGGATCGCCTTGGCGATCTCGGCGCGGTTGATAGCGATGCTCATGGCCTCGCGCACCCGCGCATCGGCCACCATCGGCCGCGTGATCTTGAACCCGTAATAGAGCAGCTGAAAATTCGGCTTCGCCGGCGTCACCGTCAGCATTGGTGCTGCCTTGGCCTGGGTAATGAACTGCGCCGGAAACTGGTGGGTGATATCGAACTGGCCGGACATCATCGCGGCCACCCGGCTGGAATTTTCCGGCACGATCTTGATCACGAGCTTTTCGAATTTTACCGGCCCCTTGTTCTGGTACATCGAGGGGCCCCATTTGTAGGCGTCGTGGCGTTTCAGCACGATCTCGGTGCGCGGGTGCCAGTGATCGAAACACCACGGCCCGGTGCCGTCGGCGCCCTTGATGCCGTAATCCTTGCCCAGCGCCTCCACGCTCTCCTTGTTGTGGATCACGTTGGTGAACATCGTGAGCTGCAGCAGCAACTCCGAGAATGGTTCCTCGAGCTCGTATTCGACGGTGTAGGGGTCGGTCGCGCGCAACTCCTTGATGTTCCCCGCGCGCCAGGCGAAGGGGCCCTTGATCGCCGGGTCCTTCAACCGCTTGAAGCTGTAGACGACGTCATCGGCGGTGAACTTCTTGCCGCTGCAGAACGAGACGTCGTCGCGCAGCTTGAAAGTGTAGGTCCGGCCGTCCTCGCTGATGATCCATGATTTCGCGAGATAAGGGATCGGCGTCCTGCCGTCCCAGTCGAGTGCAACCAACGTATCCTGGAACATGTTGACGATGTCGGAGGTCGGTCCCCAGGTCGTGCGTTGGGCGTCGTAATGCGGCGCGTCGATTCCCTTCATCAAGGTCAGCGTCTGGGCCGCCGCTGGGCCGGCCATTCCGAACGCCAGTGCAACACTCAGAATCGACCTGATCATGTCTGCAGCCTCGGATCGAGGACGTCGCGGAATGCGTCGCCCAATAGATTGGCGGCCAGTACGATCACGAAGATGGCACAGCTCGGGATCGTCGCAATGTGCGGCGCCATGAACAGGAAGTCGCGGCCTTGCGCCGCCATCATGCCGAGCTCGGCGGTCGGCGGCTGCGCGCCCATGCCGAGGAAACCGAGGGCGGCGCCGATCAGGATGATTTGGCCGAAGCGCAAAGTGAGGAACACGAAGATCGTGGAAATGCAGTTCAGCGTCAGATAGCGCCAGATCAATTCACGGTCGGATACGCCGACGGCGCGGCCGGCTTCCATGAATTCCTGTCCCATCACGCCGATCGCAGCACCCCGCGCCACCCGCGCCACATCGGGCACGGTGGCGACGACCAGCGCAATCACCACGGCGGTCAGCCCGGCGCCGAAGATCGCGGCCACCGCCAGCCCGATCAGGATCGCGGGGAAGGCCAGCATGACGTCGACCAGCCGCATGATCCAGCCGTCGAGCCGGCGGTAATAGGCGGCGAGGATGCCGAGCACGCCGCCGATGAAACCGCCGACGATGACGCCGACCAGCCCGAGCATCAGCGTGTTGCGCGTCCCGTAGATGACGCGGCTGAAAATGTCGCGACCGGTATTGTCGGTGCCAAACCAGTGCTCTCCGTCGGGCGGCCGCATCACCTTGGTGAGATCGGTGAAGTAGGGGTCGTAGGGCGCGATCCAGGGCGCCAGCAGGGCTGCGAGCACGATCACGGTGAGCACGATCGCGGCGAGCGCCGCCACGCGGTCGCGCGCGAGTCGCCGCAACAGGCCGGTGCGAGCGAACACGCCGGTCTCGCGCACTTCGGCAAAGCCGGTATCGAGGGCCTCGGCGCTCATCTTCGCTGTATCCTGGGATCGAGATAGACGTAGAGCACGTCGACCAGGAGGTTGATGGACAGGAACGCGATGGCGAGGATCATGATCGCGCCCTGCGCCGTCGGAAAATCGCTGGAGACGATGGCACCGACAGCGAGCCGGCCGACGCCGGGCCATGAGAACATGGTCTCGGTGACGACGGCGCCGCCGAGCAGGAACGCGGCCTGCAGCCCGATCAGGGTGACGACCGGGATCATGGCATTGCGCAGCGCATGGTGGATGATGACGACGTGCTCGCGCAGTCCCTTGGCCCGCGCCGTGCGCACGAAGTCGGCGCCGAGCACTTCGAGCACGGCGGTGCGCGTCAGCCGCGCGATCGGGCCGATCAGCACCGCGCCGAGCGTTAGCGCGGGAAGGATCAGGCTCGGCAATCCGCCGTCCCATACCGGTCCGGTGCGGCCGGTGAACGGCAACAGCGCCCACTTGAACCCGACGAACTGGATCAGGATCAGGCCGATGAAGAACACCGGCATCGACACGCCGGCCACCGAGCAGGCCATGATGATGCGATCGGTGATGCGACCGCGATTGACCGCCGCCAGCGTTCCGAGCGCGAGCCCGATCGGTACGGCTAGCAGCATCGCCCCCAGCATCAGTTCGACCGTAGGCCCGATGGTCATGGCGAGTTCTTCGCTCACCATCTTGTTGGAGATGATGGAGCGGCCGAGATCGCCGCGCAGCACACGCATGATGTATTCGAAGAACTGGACCGGGATCGATCGGTCGAGGCCGAGTTCCTGCCGGATGGCGGCAATGGTCTCAGCCTTGGCGTCCGGCCCGGCGATGATCATCGCGGGATCAGCCGGCACCACCTGCAACAGGCAAAAACAGAGGAAGAGAACCCCGAGCAAGGCGGGGAACGAAATCAGCAGACGATGGACGATCTGTTGTCCCATGCGACGCCAACGGACGGGTTGGCCAAAGGAACGCGCGCGCCGACATTGACGCTTTTGTTTCCCCCTCGGCAGCCGCGCTTCGTCCGACGTGCGCAGCTTTTGTTATAGCGAGATAGTGACACCGGCGAGGGGCGGCGTCACGCGCAAACTGCCGATCGGGTCCAACTGCGTCCTTTTGCGCCTCGTGCATCTCGTCGCGTTTCGCCAATGCGAGAATTTCGTCTCGCGGGAACATACGTGTTGGCTTCGGCCGTGGCGTGCCAGTGAAGTTTATTAGAGGCAACGCTTGAGGATCACAACCTAAGGGTATTTTGGCGGTATGATGCCCGCGCTTTTGCGGATACTTTGCCGCGTGTACCGCTGCAATGAGCTGGGGTTTTTGTGGTTCCATGCCCCGCGCCTCGCTATAATAGATGAGTCCCTCGATCGGTTGACCCGCAATGCCTGATGGCTCCGCGACCGCGCATCATTACCGTCCCAAGCTCGTCACCGTTCTGTCGGAAGGCTACGGACTCGCCCACTTTCGAAGGGATATGCTTGCGGCCCTGACGGTCGCGATCGTCGCGCTGCCGCTTTCGATGGCGATCGCCGTCGCCTCGGGCGTATCGCCCGAGCGGGGATTGTACGCCGCCGTGATCGGCGGCTTCCTGGTGTCGGCGCTCGGCGGTAGCCGCTATCAGATCGGCGGTCCCGCCGGCGCGTTCATCGTGCTGGTCGCGGCCACCGTGACGCGGTTCGGCCTCGAAGGGCTGCTGCTGACCGTCTTCATCTCCGGCTTCATGCTGACACTGATCGGCCTTTTGCGGCTCGGTTCGCTGATCCGTTATATTCCGCATGCGGTGACCATCGGCTTTACCGCCGGCATTGCGGTCACGATCTTTGCCAGCCAGCTCAGGGATCTCGGTGGCTTGAAGTTGGTTGCTGCCGAACCTGGCCAGCTATTGCCGAAGCTTATCGCGCTCGGCCAGGCGCTGCCGACGCTCAATCCCGCCGCGCTTGCCGTGGGCGTTAGCACCGCCGCCCTGATCTTCCTGCTGCGGCGCTTCGCGCCAAACTGGCCGGGCATGTTGATCGCGGTGGTGCTGGCCTCGGTCGTGGCCTGGCTGTTCCATCTGCCGGTGGAGACCGTCGGCAGCCGCTTTGGCCAGCTTCCCGACGGTTTGCCGGGGCCACGCCTGCCAGCGATGTCCTACGCCACAATCATCGAATTGTTGCCGACAGCGCTTTCCTTCACGCTGCTCGGCGCGGTCGAAAGCCTGCTGTCCGCAAAAGTTGCCGACGGCATGACCGGGCGCAAGCATCGCTACAACATGGAGGTAGTGGCGCAAGGCATCGCCAACATCGCTTCCGCCATCTTCGGCGGCATCAGCGTGACCGGCACCATCGCCCGCACCGCGACCAATATCCGCGCCGGCGCGTGCAGCCCGGTTTCCGGCATGGCGCATGCGCTGTTCGTGCTGGTGTTCATGGTGGTGGCTGCGCCGCTGGCGAGCTTTGTTCCGCTCTCGGCGCTCGCCGGCGTGCTGGTGGTCGTGTGCTGGAACATGGCGGAGAGGGAGGAGTTTTTCCGCCTGCTTCACGCCTGGCGCCCGGCCAGTGTATTGATTGCGACCTTCGGCTTGACCCTGGTCGAGGATCTGACCGTCGGCATCATCGCCGGCTGTCTATTGGCGGCGGCGTTTGCGATCTATGATCGCGTTCGCGCGCGCGCCTAGACTAGTCCTTCGCTACGGGCTCGGTCACAAACTGCGGGAACATCGCTGCGACCACCGGGCCATCCGTGCGCCAGGAATGGCATCCGCCGATGAAGAACGGCCGCCTGCCGGTTTTTTGCTGATCCTCCAGCGAGTCGCGGCCCTCGGGATTCTTGCCGTGGGACATGGTCTGATACAGCGTGGTCACGGCGGGGCCGAGCAATTCCATCAGGTGGGTGCAGGTCTCCAGCCGGGCAATTTTGCGCCGTAACACTTCGCGCCATCCCGGGCCGACGCGCTCGCCGACGAGGCGGCCCAGGATCGGCTCGACGTCGATGCAGGTCGCATAGGGTGTGCCGCGCATCATGGCCTCCGCTTCGCGGATGGTCATGGTCTCGTCGATCGCGAGCCGCAGGCCGATATCATGGACGGGGTCGCCGGGTTTCAGTTCGCCGCGAAAACGGCTGGCGGGCTGGAGAAAGGGCTTTGTGTCGCGCAGCCATGCCTCGACTTCCCAAAGGCCGTCGTCGCGCAAAAAGCCTTCGCAGGTGATCGACCGCGTGTGCATGTGGCGGCGCGATGTATTGCTGTTTTCCGGAGGCATCAGTTCCTGTCCTGCGTCAACGCTGGGCTTCAGCCGAATTTGACGATCATCTTGCCGAGCGCCGATCGTGACTGCATCGTCTTGAACGCCTCGCGGAAATTCTCGAACGGCACGACCTTGCCGACCACGGGATGCAACTTGCCTGATGCCAGCCAGTCGAACAATTGTGCGATCAGGCGGGCGTGGGTCTCCGGCTCGCGCCTCTGGATCTGGGCGAGGTCGACGCCGAGCAGGGCGCCGCCCTTCAGGAGCGGCAGGTTGAACGCCAGCGCCGGAATGGTGCCAGAGGCGAAGCCGACCACCAGATGCCGACCGCGCCAGGCGATCGAGCGAAACGCCTGCAGCGCGACCTCGCCGCCGACGGGGTCGAAGATCACGTCGGGGCCATGTCCGCCGGTCAATTCCTTCAGCGTGTCGCGCCAGTCGGCCTTGGTGTAGTCGATGGTCTGGTCAGCGCCGAACCGGACCGCGAAGTCGCGCTTTTCCGCCGTCGAGGCAGCTGCGATCACCCGCGCGCCCATCAGTTTTCCGATCTGGACGGCGGCGATGCCGACGCCGCCGGCCGCCCCCAGCACCAGCAGGATTTCCCCCTCGCGCAGCGACGCGCGGGCCTCCAGCGCGTAAAGTCCGGTCAGATAATTGGCCTGAAACGACGCGCCGGCCTCGAAGGGAACCTGCGGCGGCAACTGCTTGAGCGCCGCTGACGGCACCGAGATGTACTCGGCGAGCGCGCCGGAACGGGTCATGCCGATGACAGGCATGCCGGGCCTGAACGCAGTGACGCCATCGGCCACGGCTTCGACGATGCCGGCAAACTCCGTTCCCGGCACGAAGGGCAGCGGGTCCCTGGTCTGATAGAGCCCTTGCACCTTCAATCCGTCGACGAAGCCAACCGCCGCCGCGCCGACCTTGACGCGGACTTCGCCTTTGGAAAGGCCCGGAGTATCGATCTCCTTGATCGCGATGCCGTCGATCGAATCGTAGTTCTCGACAACCACGGCCTTCATGCAATTTCCTTCATGCGTTTTCTTCTTGGTCTCCAGTGCGTTATGCCCGCACCTTGCAGCACCTGCGATATTTCGGATGAAGCTTTACTCGGCGGCTTCCGCCTGCCGGTCGATCGCCAGCGCGCCCGCTTTGATGCGCGGAATGAGATCGCGGCCGATTGCCATCGTGTCGTGAGGGTTCTCAAAACCGCGCAGCAGGAAGGAATGAATGCCGAGCCGGTAATACTCGAGCACCGCCTCGGCAATCTGGTCCGGCGTTCCGACCAGGCATGACGTGTTGCCCGGCGCGCCGGTAGCGCGGGCGATCCCCATCCACAGCCGCTCGTCATGCACGTCGCCGCGGGCGGCGTAGCCGAGCAGGCGTTCGGCGGAATGGTTGGTCGGCTGCGGCGCCGCGCCGGTCTTGCGCTCGACGTCGGCCAAAAGCGCATTGGCCTTGTCCCAGGCCGCGCCCTCGGTTTCCGCCATAATCGGCCGCAGCGACATGTTGAAGCCGACGCGGCGTCCGAAGGCTGCCGCGCGCCGGCGGAAATCCTGCACCCGCTCGGCCGTTTCCTTGAGCGGTTCGCCGAACACCGCGAACACGTCGCAATGTCTGGCGCCCATTTCCAGTGCGCCGTCGGACGAGCCGCCGAAGAACAGCGAGGGGTAGGGCTGCTGATACGGCTTGATGTCGGTATAGCCGCCCTCGACGCGGTAGAACTCGCCTTGGTGGTCGATCGGGCGGTCGCTGGTCCAGAGTTTCTGCATGACGTCGAGATATTCGCCGCCGCGGCGGTAGCGGTCGTTCTTGGGCAGAAAGTCGCCTTCGCTGGCCTGGTCGGCGTCGCTGGTGCCGGCGATGATGTGCAGCGCCATCCGGCCCTGCGTGAGCTGGTCGAAGGTCGCGACCTGCCGCGCGGCGAGCGCGGGCGCCACCGAGCCCGGCCGGTGCGCGATCAGGAACTTGATCCGCTCGGTATGGTCGGCGGCGTAGAGCGCGATGGCAAAACCTTCGGCGGCCGAGGCGTAATATCCAACGAGCACGGAGTCATAGTTCCACTGCTCGTGCAGGCGGGTGAAATCGACCACCCATTGTCGAGATATCTGTCCCTTGATGAGGTGAACCGCGATGCCTTCCTGCTGGGTGCCGATCATTCCGATGATTCTTGCGGGCATGGGTGCTTCCTCGGGCGCCTGATGTTTGAGCGGATTGAAACGCACAACATCGAGGGAAGGCAAGCGTTTACGGCCGTTCCGTTACGCGTCGTGCTCACGGCTGGCATCCGCTGCCGCCATCGCTTCGCCGTGCTGGCGCGAACCGGCCAGCGGGGCTGGAATGGGCCTTGCTTCCGCTCATTCCGGCTGCAATGGATACGGTCGAACGTGTCCTTCACCCGTAATCCAGAAGCAGAGACCGATGAGCCAACTGATTGTCCGCGCCGGCGAATTTACCTTTGAAGCCCGTTTCGAGGAGCAATTGGCGCCCAAAACCGTGGCCGCCTTCCGCAAGGCGATGCCGTTCGAAAGCCAGGCGATCCATGTGCGCTGGAGCGGCGAGGGCGTCTGGATGCCGCTCGGCGATCTCGATTTCGGCGTCACTTACGAGAACCACACCAGCTATCCCGCGCCCGGCCAGATCATTCTCTATCCTGGCGGCATCAGCGAAACCGAAATCCTGCTGGCCTATGGTGGCGTGCATTTTGCGAGCAAGATGGGCCAGCTGGCCGGCAACCACTTCATCACCCTGACCTCCGGGCTGGAAAACCTGACCGCTTTCGGCAAGGCCGTGCTGTGGAAGGGCGCGCAGAAGATCCGCTTCGAGGAAGTTTAAGGCATGGCCGCGCCGTCCTATCCGCGCGACTTCCGCGGCTACGGGCGCAACCCGCCCGATCCGAAATGGCCCGGCGATGCGCGGGTCGCGGTGCAGTTCGTGGTGAATTTCGAGGAGGGCGGCGAGAACAACATTCTCGACGGCGATCGTGCCTCGGAAGCCTTCCTTTCCGACGTGCTGGGCGCGCAGCCCTGGCCCGGCCAACGCCATGCCAATATTGAATCGATGTTCGAATATGGCTCGCGCGCCGGGTTCTGGCGGCTGTGGCGGGCGTTCACCGAGCGCAATCTGCCGGCGACCGTGTTCGGCGTCGCGATGGCGCTGCAGCGAAACCCGGACGCGGTCGCCGCCATGAAGGAGGCCGGCTGGGACATCGCCAGCCACAGCAGGAAATGGATCGAGCACAAAGACATGACGGAGGCCGAGGAGCGGGCCGAGATCGCGGCGGCGATCAGCATCCATGCCGAGGCGACCGGCGCGCCTCCGCTCGGCTGGTACACCGGACGCACCTCGATCAACACCCTCAGGCTTCTGATGGAAGCCGACGGGCTGCTTTATCTCTGCGACTCCTACGCCGACGACCTGCCATACTGGATCAGGTCGCGCGGATCGAAGCCGCATCTGGTCATTCCATACACGCTCGATGCCAACGACATGCGCTTTATTAACCCGCAGGGTTTTGGCGGCGGCGACGAGTTCTTCACCTATCTCAAGGACAGCTTTGACGTCCTTTACCGGGAAGGCGAAACTTCGCCGAAGATGATGTCGGTCGGCCTGCATTGCCGGGTCGTCGGCCGCCCCGGTCGCGCCGCGGCGCTGCTGCGGTTTCTCGACTACATCGGTCAGCACGAGCGGGTCTGGGTGCCGACGCGGCTGCAGATCGCGCAGCATTGGCACGCCAACCTGGCGGATCTCGCCGACCACGCTTTTGATATAGGATAGGCAGGGACCGATGCGGAAAAAGCTTTCCGATCTCAACATTGCCAGCAAGGACGATTTCGTCGCCGCATTGGCCAATGTATTCGAGCATTCGCCGTGGGTGGCGGAAGCGGTGGCCGCGATGCGGCCGTTTGCCGGCGTGGCTTCTCTTTTCGCAGCGATGAAGGCGGTAGTGGAGGGCGCGTCGGACGAAACGCGGCTGAAACTGGTCAAGGCGCATCCCGATCTTGCCAACAAGACGCAACGTGCGGCGGGCCTCACGGCCGAATCCACCGCCGAACAGGACGGGGTCGGGCTCGATCGGCTCTCGGATGCCGAATATGAAGCCTTCGAGCGCGCGAACAACGCCTACCGGACGAAATTCGGCTTTCCCTACATTGTTTGCGTTCGCCGTCACACCCGCGATTCCATCCTGCGCGATTTCGAACGCCGGTTGCTGAATGACGCGAGCGCCGAGATGCGCCGGTCGATCGAGGAAGTCTGTCGGGTCGCGGCGCTGCGTGTCGACCAACTCGTCGCGTCCGAGGACAAGCTTGCCGTGCACGGCCGCCTGTCGACCCATGTGCTGGACACCCACAGCGGCAAGCCCGCAGCGGGGATCGCGGTAGAACTGACCGAACTGTCGGAACTCGGCGAGGCCCGCGTGGTAGGTCGCGCGATCACCAACAGCGACGGCCGCACCGATCAGCCGCTGATCGGCGGGCGGCCGGTGCCGATCGGCCGCTACGAACTGACATTTCACGTCGGCGGCTATTTTGCCGATCGCGGCGTGACGCTGTCCGATCCGCCGTTTCTCGATCGCATTCCGCTGCAGTTTGCGGTGAGCGACCCCGAGGGCCATCTCCATGTGCCGTTGCTGGTCACGCCGTGGAGCTATGCGACCTATCGCGGAAGCTGATCGCACTCCTCCGGCTAATGCGTCGCCGAGGCCGCGGCCGACGCGGCGTCGGCTTCCGCCGTCTTGCCGCTGACGCCGTTGAAGAAGGCGTTCAGCGCCACCGCGACCAGCGCGCTGAGCAGAATGCCTGACTCCAGCAACGGATGCAGGTCGTGCGGCAAGTTCTTGAAGAAATTCGGCGAAACCAGCGGGATCATGCCGAAGCCGACCGAGATGGCGACCACGAACAAATTGTAGCGGTTGTTCTTGAAGTCGACCGCGGTGAGGATGCGCGCGCCGGTGGCCGCCACCATGCCGAACATCACGAGGCCGGCGCCGCCCAGCACCACCAGCGGCACGGCTTCGACCAGCGCCGCCATCTTCGGCACCAGCCCGAGCAGCAGCAGGATGCCGCCGCCGGCGATCGTGACCCAGCGCGAGCGCACGCCGGTGATGCCGACCAGGCCGACATTCTGCGAGAACGACGTATAGGGAAAGGTGTTGAACAGCCCGCCCAGGAAGGTGCCGACGCCGTCGGCCCGCAAGCCACGGGTCAGCGCGTCGCGGCTGATCGCCTTGCCGGTGATCTCGCCCAGCGCCAGGAACATGCCGAGGGATTCGATCATCACCACGATCATCACGATGCACATGGTGACGATGGGGATCAGCTGAAATTTCGGCATCCCGAAATGCAGCGGCAGCACGATCGCGGCCCATGGCGCCGCAGCGACCTTCTCGAAATGCATGACGCCGAGAGCCGCCGCAAGTATGGCGCCGGCGACGATGCCGAGCAGCACCGCGACATTGGCGACGAAGCCGGTGCCCCATTTGATCAGGCCGAGGATCACCAGCAGCACGAACAGCGCGATGCCGAGCCCCTGCAACTGGCCATAGGCTGGATTTGGGAAGGCGCCGGGCACGCCGTCGACGACCTTGGTCAAAGTCGGCAGGCCGCCGCCGGCCCAGTTGATGCCGACCCGCATCAGGGAAATGCCGATTACCAGGATGATGGTGCCCGTGACGACCGGAGGAAACAGCGGCAGCAGCCGGCTGACAAAAGGCGCGGCAACAATGGCAAACAGCCCGGCTGCGATCACCGAGCCGTAGATGCCGAGCAGGCCGATGTCGGGGGCCGCCGCCATCGACAGCATCGGCCCGACCGAGGCAAACGTCACGCCCATCATCACCGGCAACCGGATACCGACGCCGGGAAAGCCGATACATTGCACCAGCGTGGCAATACCGCAGGCAAACAGGTCGGCAGTGATCAGGAAGGCCACGTCCTCCGGCGGCAATTTCAGCGCCCGGCCAATGATCAACGGCACGGCGACCGCGCCGGCATACATGACCAATACATGCTGCAGGCCGAGCGCCAGCAGCCGCGGCGTCGGCAGGATCTCGTCGACCGGATGGGTTTCGGTGGCTGTGGTCATGGACTTCCCCCAGATTGCGGCGTTCGGGCCCGCTCCACCTGATACAAGGCCCGTGCCAGAAGCCCGTCCCCCAAGACCCTGTTCCCCAAGATGTTGCCCCTTGGCACGAACGTTGCTGCAATATTGGATCAGAGCGGGCAACCGAAGTCCCGAAAAAATCAAAGTTTGAACTGGAGGTCTGACGTGGCGCTGATCAGGAACAGATACGGGAAGGGCCGGGTTCGGGTGATGCGGATCCACCGGGACGGCGATCGTCACGAAGTCAGCCAGCTCAGCGTCAAGGCGATGATTGAGGGCGATTTTGCCCGTGCCTATACCCACGCCGACAATTCCACCTCAGTGGCGACGGATACGATCAAGAACATCGTCAACATCGTCGCCCGCGAGAACACGGGCCTCAGCACCGAAGAATTCTGTCAGGTGCTGGCCAGGCGATATCTCGACAGTTATCCGCAGATCGCCTCGGTTGCGATCACGGCGCACGAGACCAAATGGAGCCGCCTGAGTTTCGGGGGCAAGCCGCATCCCCACAGTTTTGTGCTCGACAGCAACGGCAAGCCGTTCGTCGAGGTCGCCGTCGCGCGCGGGGGGCAGGCGGCGTTGACGTCCGGGATCGACGGTTTTGCCTTCATGAAGTCGACGCAGTCCGGCTGGGAGAATTATCCGCACGACCGCTACACCACGCTGCCCGAGACCGCCGACCGGATGTGCGCCACCAGCATGGTGGCCTCCTGGAAGTGGTCGGGCGTGCCGGCGAACTATCCTGCCGCCAACGCGCGGATTTTCGATACCTTGCTCGAGGTGTTCGGTACCACTTACAGCATGAGCGTGCAGGACAGCCTGTACCGGATGGGCGAGGCGGCGCTGGCGGCGGTGCCGGAGATTTCCGAAATCAGCATGGCCTGCCCGAACATGCACTTCATTCCGATGAACCTGTCGGCATTCGGGCTGGATAACAACAATGACGTCTTCCTGCCGACTGACGAGCCCCACGGCCAGATTGAGTGCACGGTGGGAAGGGGCTAAAAGGCTTGCCCATCCATCGAGAAGCGCCGATCGACGCGCGCTGACGGAGCGGCATGAGCGATAAGGCGACCACGGGATCACGGCTCGGCGATGAAATCGTCAGCCGGATCCATCAGCTTGGGGCGATTTCGGAGACGCCGGACAATCTGGCGCGGGTTTTCCTGTCGCCCGAGCACCGCATCGCGGCCGATCTCCTGATGTCGTGGATGAGAGACGCCGGCATGGCCGCGCATCTCGACGCCATCGGCAATGTCTGCGGCCGTTACGAAGGCGACCGTCCGGGGCTGCCGTGCCTGATGCTGGGATCGCATTACGACACCGTACGCGACGCCGGCAAATGGGACGGCCCGCTCGGGATCGTCACCGCCATCGCCTGCGTCGCCGACCTGAGCCGGCGCGGCGTGCGGTTGCCCTTTGCGATCGAAGTTGCGGGCTTTGCCGATGAGGAGGGCGTGCGGTTTGCTTCCACCTTGCTCGGCAGCCGGGCGGTCGCCGGCACGTTTGACGAGAGCGTGCTCAATACGCGCGATGCCGATGGACTCACCATGCGCGAGGCGATGGTGCGGTTCGGGCTCGACCCGGAGCATATCGGCGCGGCGGCGCGGGCCCGCCGCGAACTGCATGCCTATGTCGAGCTGCATATCGAGCAGGGGCCGGTGCTGGAACAGCAAAATCTTCCCGTTGGCGTGGTGACGGCAATATCGGGCGCCACGCGGCTGGCGGCGAGCCTCACCGGCATGGCGGGTCACGCCGGGACGGTGCCGATGGCGCTGCGGCGCGACGCGCTGGCGGGTGCCGCCGAATGCATCGTGGCGGTCGAGGAATTTTGCAAGACGGACGATGCTGGCCTGGTCGGCACCGTCGGCGCCATCACCGCGCTGCCCGGTGCGACCAATGTCATTCCGGGAAGGGTCTCGTTCACGTTGGACATTCGCGCGCCGGCGGACGCCCATCGCAAACTGGCGGTGGCGGAAATCGTGCGACAGATCGAGGCCATCGCGAAGCGGCGGGATCTCGCGCTGCAGATCGACGTCACGCACGAGAACCGCACCGTACCCTGCGCGTCGTGGCTGAAAAAGCAGGTGGCGGAAGCGGTTGCTGGAGAAGGCTATCGTGTCTTCGAACTGCCGAGCGGCGCGGGCCACGACGGCATGGCGATGATCGACATATCAGACGTCGCGATGCTGTTCGTCCGCTGCCGCGGTGGCATCAGCCATCACCCGGCCGAGCATGTCGAAGCCGCCGACGCCGATGCCGGCGCGCGGGTGCTGCTCCGATTCATCGAGAATTTCCAGCCAACGGCCTGATCGCGGGCGGAGCCAAACGCGACGTCCATTTGTGACGGTATCATGACATCGCGGTTCATCTGACCGAAAGACGAATCTACGATGTCTGTTGTAAGAACTGCTACTCATCACCGCCGGACATCGTCGATCCAAGCCATGAATCGTCATATTCCAAATATTCCAATTTCATCTCGCCGCGACTACCGATTTTACCAGGGGGCGGTGGCGACCTGGGTCGCCAACGGAATTCAGGCCGTCAATTTTCTCGGTGACCGGTTTTTGCGAAAATCCCACCTGTCGGGTGGGATCGAAGCGTTGTACCGGCACTCGATGGACAGCGCCTTCTCGCCGCAGGAAGCCTTTCTGGTCACGGGCGCGCCGCACGCATCCGCCTATTACCCGCGGGACTTTGCCTGGTTCTATCCCGACGTTCTCGATCCCGAGACCATTATCGATTCCGCGGATGCCGTTCGCAGGGTTCGGTTGCTGGAAAAGAGCGTCCACCTGTTGCTGGAGGCCGTTCGGGCCAATGTCGTCACGACGACGATCGTTCCTGCCGGAGGTGACCGCTACATCGGCGTCAACTACTTCTCGCAACCGTCAGATACGCTGCTGGGTATCCTCGCAGGCCTGGAACAGATCCTGCGGGCGGACCAGAGGAAATCTTCGTATCTGGCGATGTCGCAGGGCGCGCACGCGGGCCGCTTGCTGGTTGCCGAGTATCGCGAGGATTTGAAGCGCGCGATATCTGAACTCGCCAGCGCGTTGCAGCCGTTCGAACAGGACGGCCTCTCGGCCCTGCTGTGCGACGTTACCGCACCTCGTTCCGCCGCGACCGATACCCGCGCCGAGCGCCGGCGCTTCGTCACCAACGCGTGCGTCTACGCAACTTTCGTGCGCGGCATACGGCTGGGGGTGATTGACCGGACCGGGCTGGAAGGATTGCTCGGGCGCGGGCTGCCGCAATACAAGAAGGAACTGCTCGATTTGTTCGGCAGGCATGGCCATATCAGGCACGCCCTGGATGCCGAGGGCGAGGCGGCGAACGGCATTGCGCTCGATTTCGTCAATGTGCACGAAGGATTTTGGGACCTGACCGAGCCGAGTGAACGTGCGCTGTTCGCCGCCACGACCGATCTGATCCTGGACGAGCCGCGCTTTCGAATTCGCGACACGTCTCATTTCCTGGTATCTTTGGGTAATCCGCAGAGCAAGATGATCCACAAGATCGCAGCACCAGCCTACCAGGGCCGTTCCTGCTGGCCGACGTTCAACGTCGAATTCGCCGATCGCATGCTCGACTACGACGAATGTTCCGGCACCGACAGGTACCGCGCCGGCGCCCGCGATATCCTGCAGGACATTCGCACCGCGACGGAAACGCACGGTGGATATCAGGAGCTCTTGTCGGAGACGGGCCAGAAGTACCAGACCTGGGCCTATCAAGGCGCCGTCGCGCATTCCTGGTTTCCTCGTTTCCTGTCGGTGTGGAGGCGGGCATTCGGCGCCCCGCTGCTGAGCTGGAATCCGTAAACCGCGGCAGCGGAGCCGGCTTTGATTCCGGTCTGAACCGCCTACTGCGTTCCAGGGCTTGCGCCGCGGGCCAATGCGGCCGAGGTCTCGAGCCCAATGTTGCGCACCAGCGGGTCGGCATGGCGGTGAACCAGCCACCACTCCGCGCCTTGCCGGCGATAAACCAGCGTCACCCGCAGCGACCAGTCCTGGTCGGGCAGGCCGCCGACCTCGCCGTGCTGCCGCTCGATCACGGCAAGGACGACCAGATCGCCCGACGCATAGGACTGGACGAGGTCGACCTTGGCATCGCCGTTCCTGAAATAACGCGCAAGCCGTGCCAGCCGCTCGGGCGACATGTCAAAACCCCGGCTGGCTTCGCCGCCAAACGGCTGCATCAGCGTAAAATCGTCGGCAATGCGGGTCATGCTGGACCATTTTTCCATGTCGCCGCGCATGAACGCCGAAGCCCGCGCCTCGCTCGTGCGGACGAGATCGGTGAGTTCCTGCTCGGAATTCGCCGGCATGGGTTGGCCTGCGGCGCTAGCCGAGAGCGGCATGGCGAGTGCGGCCTTCAGCGCCAGGCGCCGCCAGCGGTTCGATCTGAACATTTTGTGTCACTCCATTCTGGTTTCGGCCGGCGACCGGCCCGCGGTGTCGTCCAGATCCCAGTTCGCCTGTGATGAATCCAGTGATATGATTTCAGCATTATGCTGAAGCAAATTGACCTATCCCGGATCGATCTCAATCTTCTCGTGCTGTTCGAGATCGTCTTCAGGGAGCGCCATGTCGGCCGTTCGGCGGAACGGCTGCATCTGTCTTCGTCCGCGGTCAGCCATGGGCTTGGCCGCTTGCGCGCGCTGCTTGGCGACCCCCTGTTTCTCAAGACCCCGAAAGGCGTCGTGCCGACCGAGCGCGCACTCCAGCTTTCGACGTCGGTCGCGGAAATCCTCGCGCTCGTTCGGGGCGTCGTTTCGACGGCGACCCCGTTCGACCCGCGCCAGTCGACGCGCCGCTTCGTGATCGGCGCGCCGGACGGGATTTCATCGGTGATCCTGCCGCCGCTGCTGGGGACGCTACGAAGCGCGGCGCCAGGCATCGATGTTGGCATCCGGCAGTTGCTTCCGACGCAGGGCTTCAGCGTTCCTCATCTGGCGTGGAAGGACGCGCTGAAGGAGCTCGAAGACCGCGCGATGGATGTGGCGATCATCCCCTTCGACGATATTCCGGTCCGTTTCCACAAGGCGATACTCTACGAGGAGCAGTTCGTCATCGCCTTCAGAAAGGGACATTCGTTCCAGCGCAATCCAACTCTCAGGCGCTTTTGTGAGTTGGAGCATCTCGTCGTTTCGCATACCGGTAATGTATCCGGCTTCGTGGACGTCGAACTCGCCAAAAAGGGCCTGAGCCGTCGCGTGGCGCTGACCGTGCCGAACTTCATGTTCGCTTTGTCGGTGCTGGCCGAAACCGGTTTGGTCTCCGCGCTGCCGAAGCGGTTCGTGGAAATTCATGGGGCCCGCTTTGATGTGGTCGCGGCGACGCCGCCGCTGCCGCTGCCGCGCTTCCCGATCAATGCCGTCGTTCCCAAGGTGGCGATGATGGATGCCGGCCTGGCCTGGCTGGTGCAGTCGCTGGTGCCGGCGCGGACAGGAGATCGGCCGGGCAGCCGGGCGCGCCGTATGCTCATCCGTTGAGCAATTGCACGGTGGCGGTGCGGGCGAGCAAGCCGCGCGCAGACTCGCCTCGGCGCGCAATCGATTGACGATACGATGGATTTTTTCCAGATCGAACGTGTGATGTGATTGTACACAATGGCATGGGCTTTGCTTGATCGTCGCTGAAGAGTTCTCGTTCGGGGCGCGCACGTCATGGCGAACTCAGCAACGCTCGCAGCGGAGCCGGAGCCGATCGCGCTCGATTGGGCGGCGACCGCGCTTCTCATCATCGACATGCAGCGCGATTTCATGGAGCCGGGCGGCTTTGGCGAGACGCTCGGCAATGACGTCAGCCAGCTGGCGCGGGCGGTGAAGCCGATTGCGGCGGTGCTGGACGCGGCGCGCAAGACGGGCATGCTGGTCGTGCACACCCGCGAAGGCCATATGCCTGATCTGTCGGATGCGCCGCCGGCGAAGCTCGAGCGTGGCGCACCGTCATTGCGAATCGGCGATCCCGGGCCGATGGGGCGCATCCTCATCCGGGGCGAAGCCGGTCACGACATCATTCCCGAATTGTATCCGCTCGACAGCGAGATCGTGATCGACAAGCCGGGCAAGGGCGCGTTCTACGCCACCGAGCTTGGCGACGTGCTGCAGCGCTACGGCGTCGAGAATCTGCTGGTCTGCGGCGTCACCACCGAGGTCTGCGTCAACACCACGGTGCGCGAAGCTAACGATCGCGGCTATCGCTGCGTGGTGCTGGCGGACGGCTGCGCTTCCTATTTTCCGGAGTTCCACGAGATGGGCCTGAAGATGATCAAGGCTCAGGGCGGCATCTTCGGCTGGGTCTCCGACTCGGCGGCGGTACTTGCGGCACTTTCACCAACGGCAGCAGCAGGGGGATTGCGATGAGCGCGACCACGACGGGGACTGCAGGCACATCCACGTTCAAACCGGCCCTGTGGACGCCGGGCGACTGGAACGCGCTGTTCGGGTTCGGCACCAACATCCTCGTCAACATGCTGGTGCTGACCGGACTGCTGCGATTCGTGCTGAAGATGCCCGACAGCATTGTGTTTGGCCGCATCCTGCCGGCGCTCGGCCTGATGATGTGCCTCTCGACGTTCTACTACGCTTATCTTGCCTACAAACTGGCGCAGAAGACCGGCCGCAGCGACGTCTGCGCGCTGCCGTCGGGCGTCAGCGTGCCGCACATGTTCATCGTCACCTTCGTGATCATGCTGCCGATCACGATCAAGACCGGCGACCCGCTCAAGGGCTGGTCGGCCGGCCTGGTATGGGTGTTCTTCCAGAGTTTCATTCTGATGATCGGCGGCTTCATCGCGCCGTACATCCGCAAGATCACCCCGCGCGCGGCGCTGCTCGGTACGCTCGCCGGCGTCTCCGTCACCTTCATCTCGATGCGGCCAGCGCTGGAAATGTACATGACGCCGCAGATCGGGCTGGTGTGTTTTGCCATCATCCTGGTGAGTTGGTTCGGCGGCGTGAAATACTGGAAGGGCATGCCGGCCGGCCTGATAGCCATTGCGGTCGGCATGATCATCGCGTGGGGTTCGAACCTGTTCGGCCTCGGCCTCGGCGGCCTCAGCCTGAAAGGCGTCGGCGATGCCTTTGCGAATTTCGGCTTCTCGGTGCCGCTGCCGGCCTTCGGCCATGTGTTTTCCGGATTCGAATTCCTCGGCATCATCCTCGTCACCGCCATTCCGTTCGGCATCTACGACCTCGTCGAGGCCATGGACAATGTTGAGAGCGCGGAAGCGGCGGGCGATGAATATCCGACCACCCGCGTACTGACGGCGGACGGCGTCGTCAGCTTGATCGGCTGCCTGATGGGCAATCCCTTCATCAACGCGGTCTATATCGGCCATCCCGGCTGGAAGGCGATGGGCGGGCGGATCGGCTATTCGGCGGCGACCGGGTTGATGGTGGTGCTGCTGTCGTGGTTCGGCATCATCTCGGTGCTGCTGGCGCTGGTGCCCGTGGTCGCGATTTCACCGATCCTGCTCTATATCGGCATGCTGATCGGCGCGCAGGCGTTCCAGACCACGCCGCTCAAGCATGCGCCGGCGATCGTGCTGGCGCTGACGCCGCATCTCGCCGCCTGGGCAAAGCTGCAGATCGACACCATGCTCGCGTCGGCGATGACGGCGGCTCAAGCGGTGGGCGGTCTGGCGGCCGACAAGGTCGATGCGGTGAAGGCTGCCGCGATCTCGGCGCTGCCGCAGCAGGGCGTGCTCTATCACGGCCTCGAAGTGATGGGCGGCGGCTCGATCCTCGCCGGCCTCGTGCTGGGCGCGATCGGCGTGTTCGTGATAGAGCGCGATTTCCTCAAGGCCTCGGCTTTCGCACTGGCCGGCGCCGTCATGACCTATTTCGGCTTCATGCACGGCGAAGCGGTCGGCATCGGCGGCGGCCTCGGCGTGACCCCGGGCGTGGCGCTGGCCTACGCGGTGATGGCGGCAGGACTGTTCGCGCTGGCGAAGACCAGCGGCAGCGCAGTCTACAGCTCGCATTCGGAAGCGCCCGTGGCGGCGCCAGCAGAATGATCGCGGGCGGTTAATCGGGTTTTGATCGCGACGCAGAAGCGCGCCGCGAAATGCTGCGAGCGCATTTGCGTTCGATATGGCGTTGAGCGCCGTCTGAAGGCCTGCCAAACTTCCATTGCAATCCAGCAGAAATAATGTACTATGAGTACATTAAATTGAGATCGGCCGATGACGACCCTAGCCGACTACCAGACCTTCGATGCGGGCGATGTGGCGCTTCAGAGCGGCGCGGTGTTTCCGGCGATGAGGCTTGCCTACAAGACCTACGGCGTGCTGAACGCGCGCAAGGACAACGTGATCGTCTATCCGACGTCGTTCAGCGCACAGCACGCCGATATCGAGTGGCTGATTCAGCCGGGCGCTGCGCTCGATCCGACCCGTTATTTCATCGTCATTCCAAATCTGTTCGGCAATGGGCTGTCATCGTCGCCTTCCAACACCGGGCTCGTGCCATTTCCGGCGATCAGCTATCACGACGCCGTCGCGGTCCAGCGCCGCCTGCTGGTCGAGCAATTCGGAATCTCGAAAATCGCACTGGTCTATGGCTGGTCGATGGGCGGGATGCAGGCCTATCACTGGGCGGCCTGTCATTCCGACATGGTGGAGCGGGCCGCAGTCGTTTGCGGCAGTGCCAAATGCTCGCCTTACAATTACGTGTTTCTTGAAAGCGTGAAGGCGGCGTTGACGGCGGATCCTGCCTGGCAGGACGGGCGTTTCGTTAAAAAACCTGTCGCCGGCCTCCGGGCGATGGGCCGCGTCTATGCGGGATGGGCAATGTCGCACGACTATTATCGCGACGAACTCTGGCGCGAGGCCGGTTTTTCGACTCTGGAGGACTACCTCACGCGGTCGTGGGACGTCGCGTTCACCAGACGCGACGCCAACGATCTGCTGGCTCAGATCGGCATCTGGCAGCGTGGCGATATCGGCCAGTGTCCCGAATTCGGTGGTGACCTGTACCGCGCCCTGGCCGCGATCAAGGCCCACATGCTGCTGATGCCCGGACAGACCGATCGCTACTTCGACGTCCGCGACAACGAGGCCGAGCTCGGCCGCCTGGTCAATGCGAAGTCGGCCGTGCTGCATCCCATTGCATCGATTCACGGCCACCGCGCCGGAAATCCCATCAACAATCCCGCAGACCGCGCCTTTATCAACGCCGAAATCTCGGCGCTGTTGCTTCGCTAAATCATCCCGAAGGAAGTTTCGACCATGAGCACGGCCATTACCGCAACGGGTGAGAAGCTGTTGAGTTCGGCTGACCTTCGTTCGCTTTCGGTGCGATCGAACCTGCCAGGCATCGTTCGCGCGATGAGCCATTATGGCGCTATCATTGCCTTCGGCGTGCTGATCTGGCTGGTATCGTCGAGCTATGGATGGCTCTGGGCGATACCGCTGATGGTCGTGCAGGGATACTTCGTGGCCTTCCTGTTCATGGTCGTGCACGAAACCGCGCACAAAACGGCATTCCGGAGTCGCGCGCTCAATCTGGCGTTCGGCCACCTGTCGTCGTTCGCGATCGGATTGCCCTACGAGTACTACTGCCTGTTTCACTGGGATCACCACCGCTACACGCAGGATCCGGCACGTGACCCTGAACTGCTGGTCGGTCCGATCCCGGCTACGGATACCCAGCTTGCGATCGCCTATAGCGGCATTCGGCAGGTCGCCTTTCGCCTCGGGCTGATGCTTCGCCATGGCCTGACCGGCAGCGCTACCGCGCCCTGGATACCGGAGGCCAAGCGACATATCGTCGTGAAGGAGGCGCGCCTTTACTTGCTGGGTTACGCGGTGTTGCTGCTTGCCTCGCTCGCCCTGCATACGGCGATCCTGCTCTGGGTGTGGATCGTGCCGCTGGTCGTCGGGCAATTTTTCCTGCGTCCCTATCTCTACGCCGAACACACCGGCTGCGACCGGACGCGCAGCGCCTTCCAGAACACAAGGACGACCTACACCGGCATGTTCACGAAGTGGTTCGCGTGGAACATGCCGTACCATGTCGAGCACCACGCCTATCCATCGATCCCGTTTCACGCGCTGCCGAAGCTGAACGGGATCGTCGACGAACAGATCGTTTATCGGGGCAGGGGATATCTCGCGGTGACACGCGAGACCTGGGCCTGGTTCCGGCGCCAACGCGGCATTTCCATCAGCGGCTCTTGATGTTCAGCAGCGTGTCAACGAGGTTGCGGGCCTGCGCCGGCGAGATCGGCTTGATGCCGAAAATGTAGCGGTAGAACAGGCTGCCGTAGATCGCGTCGTACAGGTCTTCCGGCTTGCCGGAAGCGCCGACGCTGCCGTCCTGCTGGCCGGCCGCGATCAATTCGATCAGCGCGGTGCGGCGGTAGCCGAGATAGCGCTCGTAGAAAATCTCCGCAGATCCGGTGTTCGAGATGCATTCGGAGATCACCGCGAGTTGCACCTTGCCGAATTCACCCTGCAGCGCCTTCGCATAGGCCGCGGCGTGGTTTCTGAGGCGTTCCGCTGGTATGCCTGATGCCGGCAACGGCAGCATCAGCGAGGCATGGTTGAGGAACGCGTCGATCAGCAGCGCTTCGCGCGACGGCCACCATTTGTAGATGGTCATCTTCGAGACGTTGGAGTGCCGCGCCACCGCATCGATACTGGTGGCGGCGAGGCCTGTCGTTGCCATCAGCGTATAGGCGCTTTGCAGGATGGCGCTGGTGGCCTCGGCGGAGCGGGGGCGGCCACGGCGGATCGCCACCGTGTCGCTTTCCGCTTCGATGTTGCCCTTCGCCATGTTGCGGCCTTCCCGATGCAGTGTGGCTGGCGCTGCCGGCTACGCCCCGACGAACGCCAGCATCGTGCCGTTGCCCTCAGCCGGCGGCACCACAACGCCGCCTGCGGTCTTGACGCCGACCGCGCCCAGCGCCTTTTCCGCCGCCATGACATCGGCCTCGATCACGAGCCCTGCGCCGCCGCGTTCGGGCAGGCCCGCCAGCGATACGCCGGGATAGCGCTTGCCGAGTTGATCCTTGGTCAGGAACACGAAATCGGCGCGGTCGCCGCCGGAGGGAACGGCGACAGCGCCGTCTGCCTCGTTGCGCGTTTCGCGGTCGATCATTTTAGCGAGATGCGCGGCTTCCTTGGCCGGCTCAGGCGCAACCATCAGCACCTGCTTGAGGCGCTTCGCACCGTTGGCGTGGTTCATCAGTACGGGAATCCACACCGTTTCGCGCGTCTTGTGCTGACAGGCGAAGATGCGCACGCCGCCCGGCGCTTCTGCCGTCGGCCACTGGAAGGTGCGGAATTTCGCGGCGGAGATCGTGCCGTCGGGCATCGTCACCGGCCGCTCGAAATCGGTCGGCCCGACCGGCGGATAGCCGCGCGCGCGAATTTCTTCCGCTCCCAAAGCCGAATCCACCGCCGTGAACGCGATGCGCTCGATGCCTTCGCCGTTCTTTTCGAGATTTGCCCGCGCCGGAGCATTATGTTCCGTCGGCGTCAAGACGCCGAGTAATTCCATATAGTCGGGGTCGAACATGATGGTGTAGTTGCCAGATCCCATATGCGCGCTGTGGGTGCCGCGCGGCGACACCGTGAAGCCAAGCCGCTTGTAGTTTTCGGCGGCTTTGTCGAGGTCTTTCACCATGACCACGGCGTGATCGATTCCAATGACGTTTTTGAGTGCCACGCTGTTGTTTCCTCAGGCCTTGTCGGGGAGCCAAACTAAGCAGAACGACCGGACGCCTGCAAGGAACAGAATTTCCAGGAACAGAATTTCCATGGCGTCGAAGATGCCGAGCCTTCCTTCTCCCTCGCCCCGCTCTTGCGGGGAGAGGGTCGGGGTGAGGGGCTCTGTCCACGAATCCGATTGATAGTTGATTACGCGGAGGCAGCCCCTCACCCCAACCCTCTCCCCGCGCAAGAGCGGGGAGAGGGAGCCGCTACACCGTTGCCGTATCGTGCTCGCGTGCGAACGCTCCGCCCGGGATCGAGTCCAGCAATGCTCGCGTGTAGGCGTGCTGCGGATTGCCGAACACATTGCCAGCCAGCCCATACTCCACGACCTCGCCGTCCTTCATGACCGCGACAAGATCGCAGATCTGCGCGGCCACGCGCAAATCATGCGTGATGAAGACGATGGAAAGCCCGAGCCGCGCCCGTAGTTCGGCAAGCAGTTTCAGCACCTGTGCCTGCACGGAAACGTCGAGCGCGGACACCGGCTCGTCCGCCACCAGCACGTCCGGCTTCAGCGCCAGCGCGCGAGCGAGACCAATGCGCTGGCGCTGGCCGCCGGAGAATTCGTGCGGGTAGCGGTCGGCGGAGGAGGGATCGAGCCCGACCAGTGCAAATAGTTCCTTCGCGTCCGCCATCGCCTGCGCGCGCGGCATGCCATGCACGATCGGGCCCTGCGCCACCAGTTCGGCGGCCTTGCGGCGCGGATTGAGCGAAGCGAACGGATCCTGAAACACTATCTGGATATGGCGTGTCTCGCGGCGAACGTTTTCGCGCGTCATCTTGGCCCAGTCGCGCCCCTCTAGCACGATGGAGCCGCGGTCCGGATCGATCAGCCGCACGATGCAGCGCGCCAGCGTCGATTTACCGGAACCGGATTCGCCGACGATGCCGAGCGTCGCGCCGCGCGGCAGGTGGAGCGAGACGTTCTTGACGGCCGGCGTTACCCGCGCGCCGCGCCCGAGAAAGCCTCCGGTACGATAGGTTTTTGAGACGTCCGTGATCGTCAGGATGTTGTCGGCCGCAAGGGCGCGTGGCGGCGGCGCTGTCAGCGGCGGGACGGCCGCGATGAGTTGTCTGGTGTAGGCATGCTGCGGCCTGGTCAGGACGTCTGAGGCCGTGCCCTGTTCGACGATGACGCCATGCTGCATCACCACGACGCGGTCGGCGATCTCGGCGACGACGCCAAAATCATGCGTGATGAACATGACCGCAGTCTTGCGGCGCTGCTGCAGGTCACGGATCAGCTTTAGAATTTGCGCCTGCGTGGTGACGTCGAGCGCGGTTGTCGGCTCGTCCGCGATCAGGAGTTTTGGGTCGAGCGCCAGCGCCATCGCGATCATGGCGCGCTGTCGCTGGCCGCCGGACAGTTCATGCGGATAGGCTTTCGCCGCCACCTTGGGGTCGGGAATGCGGACGTCCGCGAGCAAAGCGAGGACTTTTGCGCCGATCTCGGCCTTCGACAGATCGGTATGGATCGAAAACATTTCCGCGATCTGGTCGCCGATGGTGCGCAGCGGATTGAGCGCCGTCATCGGTTCCTGAAAGATCATCGCGATGCCGGCGCCGCGCACCTCGCGCATTTCGGCCGGCGTCGCGGCGCAGAGATCGCAGCCCTCGAACAGCATTCGGCCACCGTCGATCGTCACCTCGTTGGGCAGCAGCCGCATCACGGCGTTCGCCATCATCGACTTGCCGGAACCGGATTCACCGACCACGCAGAGGATTTCGTTGGAGGCGATCTCGAGCGACACGTCCCTGAGCGCGTGCGTCCGGTCGGCGCCGCGGGGCAGGCGGACGCTCAGGCGGTCGAGCGAAAGGATGGTCTCGTTCCCGCTCATCGGCCCTTGAGCCTCGGGTTGAGCGCGTCGTTGAGGCCCTGGCCGACCAGCGACACCGCGAGCACCGTGACGAGGATGGCGATGCCGGGGATCGCCGAGACGTACCACTGCACCCGGAGTACGTCGCGGCCGAGGCCGATCAGATTGCCCCAGGATGCGACATTGGGGTCGGACAGGCGCAGGAAGGCCAGCGCACTTTCCAGCAGGATCGACACTGCCATCACCACGCTGGCATAGACGATCACCGGCGGCAGCGCATTGGGCAGGATCTCGCCGAGGATAAGCTGGATATCCTTCATGCCAAGCGTGCGGCCGGCCTGGACGAATTCGCGGTTGCGCAGCGTCAGGAACTCGGCGCGGGTCAGCCGCGCCGGCGCCGGCCACGACACCACGCCGACCGCGATGGTGACAGTGGTCAAGGTTGAGCCGAACACGGCGACCAGTACCAGCAGCAGCACGAAATTCGGTAGCGTCTGAAACGCTTCGGTGATCCGCATCAGCACGGTGTCGATCCAGCCGCCGTAATAGCCGGCGAAGGCGCCGACCAGGATGCCGATCAGGACCGCGATGGCGGTGGCGACGCCGCCGATCAACAGCGATATCCGCGCGCCGTAGAAAATCTGGGCGGCGATATCGCGGCCGGAATTGTCGGTGCCGAGCAGGAAGCGCGGATTGGAGAACGGCCAGATCAGGGGACGGCCGGCCAGGGCCAGCGGATCGCGCGGGTAGAGAAAGCCAGCCGAGATCGCCATCGCGATCACGATCAGCAGCAGGATGAGGCCGGCGACGGCGGCGGGGCTTCTGAAATAGCGTTTGATCGTATCCATCGGTCTAATCCGCCGTGATGCGCGGATCGAGCCGCGCATAGATCAGGTCGACGGCGAAGTTGACAATGATCACGAGCAGCGCGGAGACGAACACGATGCCGAGCAGCGTGTTGAGGTCGCGCTGCACCACCGATTCGTAAGCCAGCCGGCCCAGGCCGGGCAGCGAGAACACGCTTTCGACCACCACCGATCCACCCAGCATGGTGCCTGCCTGGAGGCCGATCAGAGTCACCATTGGCAAGAGGGCGTTGCGCAGTACATGCCGCGTCACCACCCGCGTCTCGTCAAGGCCCTTGGCGCGCGCGGTGCGAACGTAATCGAGATTCAACACTTCCAGCATCGAGGCGCGCATGATGCGCAGGTAGATCGCGAGAAAGATCAGCCCGAGCGTCAGCGTCGGCAGCACCAGATGGCTGGCGATATCGAGCACGCGCCAGATGCCGGTCTGCACCGTGCCGATGTCCTCAAAACCACCGGGCGGCAGCCATTGCAGATAGACCGAGAACACGACAATCGCCATCAGGCCGAACCAGAACGAGGGCGTCGCGTAGAAGATCAGGCCGAGCGTCGAGATCAGCGTATCCGGCCAGCGGTTGACGCCGCGGGCGGCGATCACGCCGAACAGGAGGCCGAAGAAAAACGCAAACGACAGCGAAGCTGTCATCAGGAGAATCGTCGGCGGAAGCCGCTCCAGAATCACGGTGGCCACCGGCTTGCCATAGATCGAGGAAAAGCCGAGATCGAGCCGCACCAGCCGCCAGAGATAGTTGCCGAGCTGCGCCGGGATCGAGAGGTCGAGCCCGTAGAATTTGCGGAGTTCCTTGGCGGTCGCGGCATCGCCGCCACCCATCTGCGCCATCATGGCATCAACGGTGTCGCCCGGCGCGAACTGCAGCAGCAGGAACACGCCGATCAGGATCAGGATCAGGGTCGGGATCGAGGCGGCGAGCCGCCGCCCCGCTAGGCTCAGGATACGCATCGATCCACCTTGGCCGATATCGGCTTAGGCGGAAAGCCAAAGATCGTGCCAGCTCGCGGAGCCCCAGCGCGGCGTATTGGAATGGTTGCGTGCCTTGGCGTTGATCACGGTGACGAAAATCTGCTCGATCGGCATCCAGACCGGCAGCTCGGTATTCACCTCCTTGACGAACTGGGCATACAGCGCCTTGCGCTTGGCCGGATCGACCTCGGTGGCGGCATCGTCGATGGTCTTGTCGACGTTCTTGTCTTCCCAGCCCCACTGGTTGGTCCAGGGCGCGCCCTTGGGCTGGCCGGAGCGATACCACACCGTGGTCGAGACGGCAGGATCGTTGCGGTACTGGTGCCAGCCGGTGGCGAGGTCGAAGGCGTGCTCGTCATAGACCTGCTTGAGGAAGCCGCCGCCGTCGTTGCGGACGATATCGACGGGAATGCCGATCTCGCCGAGCGACTGCTGGATGAAAGTGGACCACAGCGAAATATCCTCACCCCATGGAGCAGGCAGCAGCTTCAGGGAGAAGCGGGTGCCGCCGCGGCCGGCCTTGTAACCGGCTTCGTCGAGCAGCGCTGCGGCCTTGGCCTTGTCGTAAGGGTATTGCGGCGTGTTGGCGCCAGGATAGAAATCGGTCGAGGTCGAGGGGATCGGCCCGGTGCCGAGCTTGGCGAAGTCGCCAAGAAAATTCTCGATGAAGAACGGCACGTTGATCGCATGCGCGATCGCGCGCCGCACCTTGATATCGGACAGCTCCTTGCGGCGGAAGTTGAATTCGAGCGTATTGGTGCGGGCGTTGCCTTCATTGCCCTTGGTCTGGACGATGAAGCGCTTGTCCTTGCCGAGCCGCGCCATGTCGGAAATTGTCAGACCGGAGAACGGCGAGTAATGCAGCTCGCCGGCCTCCATTTGCGCCGCGGCGGCGGCACGATCGGTGATCACGCGCCAGACGATGCGGTCGAGATAGGGCGCATTGGGGCGCCAGTAGTTCTCGTTGCGGTCGGCGATGACGTACTGCCCGCGCTCATATTTCACGAACTTGAACGGGCCGGTGCCGACGGGCGCGAGATTGGTCGGGTTCTGGCGGATATCGCCGCTTTCATAAAGGTGCTTGGCCGAGATGTAGCCGAGGTCGGGCAGGGCCCGCAGCAGCAGGTTCAGCGGCATCGGCCTTTCGTACTTGAAGATCGCGGTCTCCGCATCGGGCGTTTCGACCGCGGTCAGGAACAGCTGCAGCGTCGATCCGTAATTGAGGATCTTCTTCCACATGTTCATGGCGGTGAATTCGACGTCGGCCGAGGTGAACGGCTTGCCGTCGTGCCAGGTGACGCCCTTGCGCAGCTTGAAGGTCACGGTCTTGCCGTCGGGCGAGGCCTCCCAGCTCTCGGCGAGCACGCCGACCGGTTGGCCGCTGGCATCGAGATCGACCAGGTTTTCCTGGATCTTGCCGCCGATGATGTAGACGCCGGTGGAAGCCTGGATGCTCGGATTGAGCTGGCGCTGCTCGGCGCCGTAATGGACGTTGAACACGCCGCCCTTGCGCGGCGTTTCCTGCGCGAAGGCCCGCATCGGATTGATCACGTTGGCCGCGATCGCCGCCGATGTCAGCAGTGCGGTGCGACGATTGATCTCAAGGCGCGTCAAATCCATGCGAAGTCTCCGGATACAATATTGATTGGTATTGTGGCGGGCCTTCAGGCGGCCGCCTTGCGGGCGATGTTACGATGGAACGGGAACGCGAGTCATTTTCTAATCGCCGCGTGAATCGAAAAATCCTCCTGAAAACAAGGTGCTCAGGGTGTATTCGGCCTGCTCATTTTTCGCTCGCGGGCATAGCGGAGGCTCGTCTGAAGATGGGGGCGGGCCGGCCTTTCATCCGGGATTGTCCCGAAATGAGGCTGCCGGAGCCGCGGAATCCCTCTAAAAATAGGCTTCGCACAGCTTAGAGGGCCTAAAAACCAGCCAAAATTGGACGAATCAGTTCAACTCGACTAGCGAGATAGCTGTGCAGAATGTCGGAAACCCTGTTTTTTAGGCTGTTTCCGCCATATCGTCGCCGGTGCCAGAATCAAATGGAGCAATCATGGCCACCCAAATGTCTAAGTCGCAGCTGATCGAGAAGATCGCGACCACCACTGAAGTTTCGAAGAAAGAGGTCAAGGGCGTGATGGAAGCGCTCGTCGACGTTGGCCACAAGGAGCTCAAGAAGAACGGGGTATTCCTCGTTCCCGGCTTCGCGAAGTTCGTCGTGGTCAAGAAGCCCGCGACCAAGGCTCGCAAGGGCACCAACCCCTTCACGGGCGAGGAAATGATGTTCAAGGCCAAGCCGGCCCGCAAGATCGTCCGTGCCCGCCCGGTCAAGGCCGCCAAGGACGCGGTCTAAGACGAGGGCCGCCGAGGCGGCTTAGCGAAAACGGAAAGGCCTCCGGCGACGGGGGCCTTTTTGTTCGTGGGGCGGTGCTTGCTGCTTCTTAACCTCGCCCCGCTCTTCGCGGGGAGAGGTCGGCGCGAAGCGCCGGGTGAGGGGTGCTTCAGCGAGTCCGACTGTGAGCCGAATTCGCGGAGAGAGCCCCTCACCCCGACCCTCTCCCCGCAAGAGCGGGGCGAGGGAGAAGATGCAGCTGCGCGAGTCTTACTCACACCACCGGTGACCGTCCGCCGTCGACATTGATCGCGGTGCCGGTGATGAACGATCCCTGATCGGAGGCGAGGAAGCAGGCGAGGTTGGCGAATTCCTCCGCCGTGCCGATGCGCCCCAAGGGCGTGCCCTTGGCGAGGTTTTTGGCGAACAGCTCGAAATCCATCTCCGGCGCCTGCTTGGCGTGCCGCTGCACCCACTGATCGCTCATGATCAGGCCGACCAGCATCGCGTTGACGAGGATGTTGTGCTCGCCGCCTTCGCTCGCCATCACCTTGGTCAGCGCCATGCCGGCGGCGCGGGTAACCGACGTCGGCGCCGAGGCCGCCGCCGGCGCCTTGGCGTAGGTGTTGAGCACATTGATGATGCGGCCCCATTTGCGCGCCTTCATGCCCGGCCAGACCAGCCGGGAGAAGCGGATCGCGGCAAACAGTTTCAAGTCGAGGTCTTCCTGCCAGGCTTCATCGCTGATGTTCTCGAACGCCATCGTTCGCGCGGTGCCGGCGTTGTTGACGAGAATGTCGACCGGGCCGAGATCGCTGACGATCTTGTCATGCGCCTTCGCAATGTCTGCCGCCTTCGAGACGTCGCAGACATAGTCGCGGACGGCGAGGTCGTCTTTGGCCAGCAACTCGCGCGCGGCCTTGAGATCAGCCGCGCCGCGCGCCAGCATTGCGACCCTGGCGCCGGAGGCCGCAAACTGCCGCGCCATCGCCAGCCCAAGGCCCTTGCTGCCGCCGGTGATGACGGCGACGCGATCTTTCATCGTGACTTGCATGGTTTCTCCCGCTCGCGGTCTTCCGTGCCGCTGGTTGACCCGACGGGTCGATCGGCTGGTTAGCACATCATGGTTCCCCGCGCCGACAGGATCAAGCCGCGGGTGAGGGTAGATTGGTGTTCCCTGCATATTGATGGTACGCCGCCTCAAAATGCCTGGGATGAAATGAACATGGACGGCAAGGCCGATGACGCGGATATCAACCTCCGCGCCCTGATTTTTGCGCTGCTGGCGCTGGCCTGCGGCCACATGCTGTCGACGCTGCTGCGGACGATTCCGGCGATCAGCCTCGACGTGATGGCGGCGGATTTTCATACGCCGCCGCAGACGCTGGCGAGCCTGACCTCGATCTATCATTTCGCCTTTGCCGCCTCTCAGATCCCGGTCGGCGCGGCGATGGACCGCTTCGGCGTCCGGCCGGTTTCGCTGAGCCTCTTGTGCGGAACCATCATCGGTGCGCTGGCTTCCGGTCTGGCGACGGGGCCGGAGAGCTTTTTGTTCGGCCAGTTCCTGCTCGGCGTCGCCACCTCGGGCATGCTGATGTGTCCGATGACGCTGGCTGCCAAGCAGATGTCGGCGGCGCGGTTCGGCCTGTGGTCCGGCATCATCCTCTCGATCGGCAATGTCGGCATGCTGCTGTCGGCGAGCCCGTTGGCTTTTGTCGTCGAATTCTGGGGCTGGCGCGCTGGATTTTGGATCTCGGCGGGCTTCGGCGCCGTGGTGGCGGTCGCCGTATTCCTGCTGGTTCCGAAACAGTCGACGGCGCAGGCCGATCTCTCATCGCCGTTGACGCAAATGGCCGAGGTGTTGCGGATCGGCCTGTCGCGGCCGCTGCGTGGGCTGATTGCGCTGGCGCTGGTGTCGCTCGCGGCGTCGCTGGTGCTGCGGGGATTGTGGGGCGGACCCTGGCTGATGGAGATCAAGGGACTGAACCGCATCGAGGCGGGCAACGTGCTCGGCCTGTTTACGTTGGCGCTGATTGCGGGTCCCGCGTTGATGGGCCTTCTCGATCGCCGCTTCGGCCATCGCCGTGAGATGCTGGCGGCGACGCATGGCTTTGCCGCGGTGGTGCTCGCCGTGATGGCGGCCGGCGCCCCACATTATCCGCTGGCGGAATTGCTCGGCGTGACGTTCGTGCCGTCCCAGGTCGACGCCGCGCTGTTCGTGCTGACCGGCGTTGCCGTATCGACGCAGCCCTTGCTCTACGGCATGACGCGACAGCTTGTCGATGCGCAGAATGCCGGCAAGGCGCTCTCGGCGATCAACCTCGCGTTCTTCCTGGGCACCGCGCTGATCCAATCGGCAACCGGGGTGGTAGCGACCATTTTCGGCCTGCCCGCAGTGCTGCTATTCGTCGCTGCCAGCTTGATCATCGGGGCGATTGTGTTTCTGATGTGCACCTGACTTCCTCGCATGGAATGGCGCATGTATCCGGACCAACATTCATCTTCGCAAAAAATGTACGATCGGGCGCTGGCGAGCCTGCCCGGCGGCAACACCCGTACCACCGTGTTCATGAAGCCGTACCCGATCTATGCCGCGCGCGGCGAGGGCTGCCGGGTCTGGGATCTCGATGGCAACGTCTACATCGACTGCATCAACAATTTTACGTCGCAGATTCACGGCCATGCCCATCCGGCGCTAATCAAAGCGGCAACCGAGCAGCTCGCCCTCGGCTCGGCGTTCGGGCTGCCGACAGAATCCGAGGTTGATCTTGCCGAGCTGCTGGTCTCGCGGCTGCCGTCGGTCGAGCAGGTGCGGTTCGCCAACTCCGGCACCGAGGCGGTGATGATGGCGCTGAAGGCGGCGCGGGCGCATACCGGCCGGCCCAAGATCGCCAAATGCGAGGGCGCCTATCACGGCTCCTACGACTATGCCGAAGTGAGTCTGGACCCAGCACCGGAAGCGTGGGGCCGCAATGCGCCGGTGTCGGTCGCCTATGCCAGGGGCACGCCCGACAACGTGCTCGCCGATGTCGTCACCATCCCGTTCAACGACACCGAAGCCGCCGTCAGCCTGATCCGCGAGCACGGGTCTGAACTGGCCTGCGTGCTGGTCGATCCCATGCCCAACCGTGCCGGTCTGGCGCCGGCCGACCGGGCCTATCTGGAGGCGCTGCGCAAGGTGACGCGCGAAGTCGGCGCGCTGTTGATTTTCGACGAGGTCATCACGTTTCGCCTCGGCTATCGCGGCGCGCAGGGCATCTGGGATATCGATCCGGACCTGACGACGCTCGGAAAAATCATCGGCGGCGGCTTTCCGGTCGGCGCCATCGGCGGCCATCGCGACGTCATGGCGGTATTCGATCCGCGCGCGGGCAAGCCGGCGCTGCCGCATGGCGGCACGTTCTCCGCCAATCCGGTAACGATGCGTGCAGGGATCGCGGCGATGCAACTGCTCGATGACGCGGCCTTTGCGCGTCTCGATGCGATAGGGCAGGCGGTTCGCTCCGGCATCGACGCCGCGTTCAAGCGCCATGGTGTGCCCGGTGGCACCGTGGGCCTGGGATCGCTGCTCAAGATTCATTTCGCCGACCGGCCGGTGCGCGACTATCGCTCGGCTTATTTGACCGAAGAGGAAACGCAGCGTCAGACGGTGTTCAACCGCGCCTTGCTCAATCGCGGTGTGCTGGCCGCGGGCAACGGATTGATGGCATTGTCGACCCCGATGACCGATGCCGATATCCATGCGATCGTCGACGCCGCGTCCGGCGCGCTTGAAGAAGTTGCGGGCACGCGTTGACCACAAAAACGAACAGGTAAGAATGTCCGCCAAGATCGATCCCATCACGCGCTCCGTCGTCCAGCATCGCCTGAGTTCGATCGTGAAGGAGATGGGCGAGGCGATGCTTCGCACCTCCTACTCGCAGATCCTCAATTCCAGCCGCGATTTTTCGCTGGCGATCTGCGACACCGGCTCCCGCCTGATCGCGCAGGCCGATCATATTCCGGTTCACGTCGGCGCGCTGACCTGGGCGACGCGCGCGGTCGAAGAGCGGTTCAAGGACGTGCAACCGGGCGACGTCATCCTGCTCAACGATCCCTATCACGGCGGCAGCCATCTGCCGGATCTCACGGCCTTCGTCCCGGTGTTCGCCGGAGAAAAGCGGCTGCTGTGGACCATCGTTCGCGCGCATCAAAGCGACATCGGCGGCGCCACCCATGGCGCCTACAACCCAGCCGCCACTGAAATCTATCAGGAGGGGCTGCGCGTCCCGCCGATCAAGCTGTACGAAGCCGGCAAGCTGCGCGATGATCTGCTCGACCTGCTGGCGCTGAACATTCGCAACCCCAGGGATTTCCGCGGTGACCTCGCCGCGATGCTCGGCGCGGCGCATCTCGGCGAGCGGCGGCTGGCGCGGCTGTTTTTCGAATTCGGCGCGCCCGTGGTGGAGGCCGCGGTCGAGGCGATCCTCGACGCGACGGAGCAGCAGGCCCGCGCGGTGGTCTCGACCTGGAAGGACGGCGTCTTCCATGGCGAGGCATTTCTCGACGATGACGGCCACGGCCGCACCGATATCCGCATCGCTGCCAAGGTGACGAAAAAGGGCAGCGACATCGAAATCGATCTGTCCGAAAGCGATCCGCAGTCGACCAGTTTTGTGAACTCCTCGCATGCCAATATGCAGGCGGCGGTGGCAATGGCCTTTTTCTACCTGATCGACCCCGAGGTGGCCAAGAATACCGGCGCGCTGCGGCCGCTGAAGGTCATTGCAAAACAGGGCACGGTGGTGTGGGCCGATCCCGGCCGGCCGGTGACCTTGTGCACCAGCCATCCCTCCAATGAGATCGTCGAGGCTATCGTCAAGGCGCTGTCGGCGTCGTGCCCGGAACGCGCGATGGCCGGCTGGAGCCGCCGCTTCCGGATCGCGATCCAGGGCGAGGATCCGCGGTCGGGAAAGAATTTCATCTGGCACCTGTTTCAGGCGCGTCCCGGCGGCGGCGCGTCGTCGGCGGGCGACGGCTGGTCGTCAATCGGTGAATGGCACTCGGTCGGCGGGCTTAAGTTCGGCAGCCTTGAGGTCGCGGAGGTGCGCTTTCCCCTGCATTTCCGTCACCATGAATTCCGCGCCGGTTCCGGCGGCGACGGCCAGTTTCGTGGCGGCCTCGGTGTCTCCCTCGAGCTGGTGCTGGAAACGGAAAAGATCGCGAAGGGCAACACCGCGGGCGACGGCGCGCGGCACGGCCCCTGCGGCATGCTCGGCGGCGAGGACGGCCAGCCGCATCATTATCGCCTGCTGTCCGAAGGCCGCGAGCCGCGCGTGCTCCGCACCAAGGAAGTCGGCATCGAACTGCGGCCCGGCGACTGCCTGGACATTCGCTCCTCCGGCGGCGGTGGCTGGGGACCGCCCGCCAAGCGGTCGGCGGGGGCGCGTGAGCGCGACCGCGAGCAGGGTCTGACGGAAGCTGCAGCCGGGCAGGCGTCCTCATGATGTTCAGGATCGGCGTTGACGTCGGCGGGACCTACACCGATCTCGTGGCGACGGATGAAAGCGGGCGGACGGTGTTCGCGAAATCGCCGTCGACCCCGGCGGACCAGTCGCTGGGTGTGATGACCGGGCTGGAAGAGTTGGCGAGGCGGCTGAATGTGTCGCGTGCGGATATGCTCGCTGCGACCGATCGCCTCGTCCACGGCACCACCGTGGCGACCAACGCGCTGCTGGAGCGCAAGGGCGCAAAGGTTGCGCTGCTGACCACCGAAGGCCACCGCGATGTCATCGAGATGCGCGAGGGCCTCAAGCCCGACCGCTACGACCTGCGTTCTCCGCCGCCGGAGCCGCTGGTGCCGCGCCAACGGCGCTTTGGCGTGAAAGAGCGGCTCAGGGCCAATGGCGAGGTGCTGATTCCACTGGATGCGAAATCGCTCGACGACGCCATTGCCGGCATCAGGCCATCAGGCGCGACGTCGGTCGCGGTGTGTTTCCTGCATTCCTATCTCAACCCCGTTCACGAACTCGCCGCCGTCGAAAAGCTGAAGCAGGCGCTGCCCGGCATCAGCATCTCGCGCTCCAGCGACGTGCTGCCGCAGATCAAGGAATATGAGCGCGTCTCGACCACGATCGTGAACGCCTATGTCGAGCCGATCGTACGGCGTTATCTCACCAACCTCGAAACGCGACTGACTGAAGCTGGCTTCAAGGGCAGTCTGTTCGTCGTACTGTCGCATGGCGGCATGGCGCCGGTCGAGGAGGCCTCGCGGCTCGCCGCGGGCACGGTGCTGTCCGGCCCCGCGGGCGGCATGTCCGGCGGCCGGCGCTGCGCCGATCTGGTCGGCATCCCCGATCTCGTGCCGTTCGACATGGGCGGCACTTCGACCGACATTTCGCTGATTGCAGGCGGCCATGCGTCGCTATCGGCCGACGGTTCGCTGGCCGGCCAGCGCATTGCACTGCGCAGCCTCGACATCGCGAGCATCGCGGCCGGCGGCGGATCGATCGCGAGTGTCGATGCCAGTTGTACGTTGCGGATCGGGCCGGAAAGCGCGGGCTCGGTGCCGGGCCCGGCCTGTTACGGCAATGGCGGTCAGGCCGCCACCGTCACCGACGCCAATGTCGTGCTCGGCTATCTCGATGCCGCCGCCTTCATGGGCGGCAAGCGTCCGCTCGACCGTGCGGCGTCGGAAGCCGCCGTCGACCGTATCGCTGACGCGATGGATTTATCGCGCGTCGAGGCGGCGGCCGGCATCTACCGCATGATCAATCTCAACATGGCCGATGGCATCCGCCTGATGACGCTGCGCCGCGGCGTCGATCCACGAAAGTTCGCGCTGTTGAGCTTTGGCGGTGCGGCGGGACTGCACGCAGCGGAAGTCGCGCGCGAGCTCGAGATCAAGCGCATCATCGTGCCGACCGTGGCTTCCGTGCTGTCGGCCTGGGGCATGCTGACCAGCGACCTCCGCTACGAGATCAGCCGCACGCACTACGGCGCGGGTCGCATTTCCGCCGATGAGGTGCGCGAACTGTTTGCCGGACTGGAGCAGCAGGCCGCTGGCCGGCTGCGCTCATGGTTCGGCGGCAAGATTTCAATCGAGCGTTCCGCGGAGATGCGCTACGGCGAGCAGATCTTCGAGATCGACGTTTCGCTCGACGGCCTCGACTGGAACGCGCCTGATCTGGTGGATCGGATCGAGGACCGTTTTCACGTCAGGCATGAGGAACTCTACACCTACGCCTCGCGCGGCCAGGAGGTCGTGTTCGTCAACGCCCGCGTCGCCGCCGTCGGCGAAGTCGAGCGGCTCGACTCAGGTGCAAAGCCCGCATCATCGTCTAACGCTTGCGCGCCGGGCCGCAAGCGGCAGGCCTATTTCGGCGGCTGGCGCGACGTGCCGGTCTACGCGCTGGATGACCTACAGCCCGGTCACGCCTTGACCGGCCCCGCGATCATCGAAGCCGAGACCACGACCGTGCTGGTCGATACCGGCGATCGCGTCACGGTGAATGCGCTGGGATGGCTGGATATCGAATTGCGCTGATGCCGTAGCCGGATAAGCGAAGCGGCATCCAGGTTTCCGTGGATGCAGCCTCCCGCACACGCTCCGCTCGCGCGGGCTACTCGCCACTCCGTCATGGCCGGGCTTGACGGCAGAGGTCGACGGCCCGCCTACTTCTTTTGCCCGTAATTCAACAGCCCGCCCATGCTCTTCGGCGGATGCGCGCGCAGGCCTTCCTCGTTCGGCTCGGTGCCCCAGCCCGGCCGGTCCGGCATCACCAGATGGCCGTCGACGATCTCGGGCACGTGCGTGAACAGTTCATGGTCCCATTCAAGACGGTCGATGTCGGTTTCCATGATGCGTAAATTCGGCACCGCCGCCGAGAAATGCGCGTTCATCATGGTGCAGAGGTGGCCGTAGAAATTATGCGGGGCGACGTTGACCTCGAAATGCTCGGCAGCGGCGGCGATCTTCATCGACTGCCAGACACCGTTCCAGGGCGTGTCGATGATAGCGACGTCCATCGCCTGTTCGCTGAAATAGGGCAGGAATTCACGCAGGCCCAATAGCGTCTCGCAGGATGAGATCGGGTGCGGGCTCTGGCGGCGGATGTAGCCCAGCGCCTGCGGATTGAAGGTGTCGATCTCCACCCAGAACATGTCCATGTCCTTGATGGCGCGCAAAATCTTCAGGTAGCCTTCAGTCTTGGCGTTGAAGTTCAGGTCGAGCAGCAGGTCCACATCAGGGCCGGCGCCGTCGCGGATGGCCTCCAGGTGCATGCAGAGGTTTCGCAGCACATTGCGGTCGACATTGATCTCCGGCTCGAACGGCGAGCCGAAGCCCGGGCGCCAGCCTTGCGGCTTGCCGTCGGTGTAGACGAAGATGTTGGTCTTCATCGCCGTAAAGCCTTTTTCGCGCACCTCGCGGCCGATTCCCTTGACGCCATCGAGGCTCGTGATCGCCGGCTTGAAATAGCCGGGATGGTTGATGCGCCAGGTCGCGCAATGCGACCAGTAGACGCGGATGCGGTCGCGCACCTTGCCGCCGAGCAGGTCATAGCAGGGCACGCCGAGCGCCTTGGCCTTGACGTCGAGCAGCGCGTTCTCGATGGCGCCGAGCGCCAGCGCCACCACGCCGCCGGCGGCCGGCCGCGTCGCGGAGAACAGTTCGGCGTAGATGCGCTCATGCTGGTAAGCGTTCTTGCCGACCACGCGCGCCGCAAGCCGCTCGATTGCGGTGGTCACACCGGGCGCGCCAAACCCCTCGTCATACTCGCTCCAGCCGACGATGCCGTCCTCGGTCATGATCTTGACGAAGTGGTAGTTCCGCCAGCCGGCATCGCAGGCGAGCGTTTCGACGCTTCGTATGGTGGTGGCTTTCATGATTTCCTGCCCCGGACGTGTTGTTGTGATTGGGCTGAGTACAACAATGGATTGGCGGGCAGGTCAATTGGAGGGCGGCGCATAACGCCAGAGCGGGGCCTGCATGGGCTTCTTCCGCTCTTTCGTAATGGCCGGGTCAAGCCCGGCCATTACGGAGAGCTTCTAGGCGTTCGGCGGAAACAGCGTCGGCCTTTCGCGCTCGAACACCTTTCGCCCGTTCTTGAATCCCATCAGCAGGTCGGGCAGCTCGGCAATTGCATTGGTGCCGCTGTCGGTATCGAGAATGACCAGATCTGCAGCGTTACCCGGCGCGATACCGTAATCCCTCAAATTCATCAGCCGCGCCGGCAGTTCGGTGACGAGATCGAGGCAGGCGTCGAATTCGCTGATGCCGGCATGCGCGACATTGGCGTAGAAATTTGCCATTCTCAAAAGCGAGGCGTCGCCGAACGGCGTGAAGGGATTGAGCACGTTGTTGGTGGCGACCGAACACAGGACGCCGCTTTCGACGAGCTTGTGCGCCACCGTCAGCCCGCGCGGCGCGTTGTGCGTGGCGTCGCGGCCCATCAGATAGAGATCGGTCGCGGGCAGCACCGTGACGGCGACGCCTGATTTGGCGAGGCGCGCCGTCGCTTCTTTCAGCCGGTCCGGGGGGAGCGCCGACAATTTGGTGGCATGACCGATCGCGACCCGGCCCTGGTAGTTGCGCCGTTCGGTTTGCCGGCAGACCTCTTCGAGATGCCACCATGACGGGTCGAGATCAAAATCGAGGTGCAGGTCGACATCGACGTCGAACTCAAGCGCCAGATCGAAAATCGTTTCGAGATGCGCGTTCGGGTCGGTGTCCATGTAGGGACAGCCGCCGATCGCTTCGCCGCCGTCGCGCAGCGCCGCGATCAAAAGTTCCTCGGCGCCGGGATCGTTGGTCAGGCCCTCCTGGGGAAACACGCAGAGGGAGAGATCGAGCGCCCAGGCATAGTTGCGCTTCAGCGCCTTGATCGCCTCGAAGCTGCGCAGGCCGATGCGCGGATCGATCTCGACATGGGTGCGCATCCGCGTCGTGCCATGCACGATGGCCCGCTCGATCACCTTTGCGCCGCGCGCGTAAACGTCTTCCACCGTGAAGTCGCGCTTCATGGCCGCGACCGCGGCGATGGCCTCCGCCACGCTGCCATGGTCATGACCACAGCGGCCGAGCAGACAGGCCTTGTCGAGGTGAATATGCGTGTCGACGAAACCTGGCAGGACAAGCTTGCCACCGACGTCGATCTCGGTCGCCTCGCAGGCGAGGCGGGGTTCGACGGCGGCGATGCGGCCGCCGGCAATGCCGATATCGACCGGCGTCGCTGAGGCTCGCGTCAGGGCGTTGCGGAAGATCAGGTCGAAGGCGGTTCTGGTGTTCATCGCGCAGCGGGTTGGAGGAAGCCCCAACCTAGCGGAACGGGGTTTCCGGGGCAGCTCCAGATTGTGTGCAGTTTTGAGGCCGGATTGTTCAAAATATGTGCATGCAGTTTGATGGGCTGATTGTAGAGTTCGGCGGTCAGGAGAGACCGTGATGTCCGTTGCCGCCGAAGCCCAGTCCAAGAACGAACCCAAGCGAATGTCCGACGCCGAAGTGGTCGAGGCCTATCTCACGGCCTCGATGATCCCGGACCCGAATGCCGCGGCGGCCTACATGAAGCCCGGCACGATCATCACCTTCACCGGCGGGCGCGAATTCGATCATCCGCGCGGGCCGACCGGCTTCAACGCGCGGCGCTATCGCTGGGTCAAGAAGCAGATGGATCGGTTTGACGTCTGTCCGGGCGCGGACGAGACCGTGGTCTACAGCATCGGCACGCTCTACGGCGAATGGATCGACGGCACGCCGTTCGAAGGCAACCGCTATGTCGATCGTTTTGTGGTGAAGGGCGGACAGATCGTGAAGATGGACGTCTGGAACGACAGCGCCGAGCGCATTCTGGTGCAGCGGGGGATCGAGGCGTAGGGGCTCGCTGCCGTCATTGCGAGCGCAGCGAAGCAATCCATCGTGCGGCAAAGCAAGTCTAGATTGCTTCGTCGCTGCGCTCCTCGCAACGACGATCAGCGCGCCCTGACCACCTTCGGCAGTTTCACCACGCGCCCGCCGTCGCCTTCCTCGGCATAGGGCGCCAGAATATCCAGCAGATCGCGGCCGCGTTGCGGGGCAGGGGCGACCAGCGCGCGACTGGCGACTGAATCCAGGTGGCTGTGCATCAGTCCCATCACCTTGGCTTCGTCGCCCTTGACCAGCGCCGCGATGATCGCGCGATGCTCGTTGATCGCGCATTCCGACGAATGCGGGCGGCTGTACAAGGATAACGTGAGGCAGCAGCGATAGGCGACTTCGCTGACGTAACGCACCAGGATCGGACTGTTCGTCATCTGGGCGAGCAGGATGTGGAATTCCGTCGCGAGGCGGATCGACACCGCGTCGGTGCCGTCGCGGGCGCGGTCCTCGGCGTCGACATGGGCGTTGAGTTCGGCGATCTGGCTTTTGCTCAGCTTGCCGGCGAGCTGTCGCACCACCAGCCGCTCAAGCTCGATCCGGATATCAAAGGCGTCGCGGGCTTCCTGCCAGCTAGGCGTCGCCACGACGGCGATCCGGTTACGGCGAAGCTCGACGAGGCCTTCCGCGGCGAGCTGTCCCAGCGCATGCCGCGCAATGGTGCGGCTGACGCCGAACCGTTCGCCAAGCGAATCCTCAGGCAGTTTCGCGCCGGGCTCCAGCGCCTGCTCGATGATGGCGCGGCGCAGCGCGCGGCAGATCACGCCGACCTTGTCGGATGATTCGGCGGTTTTGCTGGCGGTGCGAGGCGCCATCGGCGAATCCTCGAGAATTGGCTTCGAACGGCGATTTCATATCATAATTGTGCACCGATCGAGCGCCTCAATTGCATGCAGTTTGAAGGCTGGATTGCACAAAAGGAATCCGGCGGTTTTGTCGTCGTCCGTGATGCCCTTGTTTTTCAAGGCGAGTTTGGCTGGCATCCGGTTTGCATGCACTTCCAGCCATGATGCGCATGCAGCCCCATTCCGAGTTCTCCGGCGTGCCGGTTCCGGCTTCCGCCGCAGCCATCGCCATCGAACTGTCCGAGGCCTCGGTCACTTTCGGCCGCGGCGACCGCGCGGTGCCGGCGCTTGCCACGACGAGCTTGCGGATCGCTGACGGTGAGTTCGTTGCGCTGGTCGGGCCTTCCGGATGCGGCAAGTCTACCATCCTGCGGCTGGTGAGCGGGCTGGTGCAGCCATCCACCGGCGTCGTCATTGTCGGCGGCCGGGAAGTGGCGGCACGCGCCCTGCGGGTCGGGATGGCGTTTCAGAACCCGACCATGCTGCCCTGGATGACGATCGAGCGGAACATCATGCTGCCGCTCAAGATTGTCGAGCCCTTCCGCTCGCAGTTCCGAAAACTGCGCAAAACCGAATTCCGCGACAAGGCCAATGCGCTGCTGGAGCAGGTCGGCCTCAAGGGATTTGGCAACCGCTATCCCTGGCAACTATCCGGCGGCATGCTTCAGCGCGCCAATCTGTGCCGCGCACTGATCCACGAGCCGCGCATGCTGCTGCTCGACGAGCCGTTCGGTGCGCTCGACCAGTTCACGCGGGAAGAACTGTGGTCGATCCTTCAGGACCTCTGGATCGCACACAAGCCGACCGTGCTGCTGGTCACGCATGACCTGCGCGAGGCGGCGTTTCTCGGCAGCCGCATCTGCGTGATGAGCGCCCGACCCGGCCGGATCCTCGACGACAGCCACGTCACCTTCGCTCGCCCGCGCACGGTAGCGATGACATTCGAGCCGGATTTCGTCGCGCTGAACCAGAAGCTGCGCGCCTTCATCGAGGACGCCAGAACCGCGTCAAGATCGACCGCCGCAACCCAGGGAGCGGCCTGACATGCCCGATCTCGATTATCGCCAGAAGGCCTGGTCGGCGGGACTGATCGTGCTGTTCTTCGTCGCCTGGGAACTGTTCTGCCTGATGACCGGCATGTCCGACCTGGTGCTGCCGCGCCCGTCGCAGGTGTTCGCCACGCTGTTCGAAAAATTCCCGATCCTGTGGCCCCACATCCTGCAGACGCTGGCGACGACCATGATCGGCTTCGTGCTCGGGGTCGGCCTAGGCGTCGTGCTGGGCGCGGTGATCGGTGTTTCGAAGACCGCCTATGACACCGCCTATCCGCTGCTGGTCGGCTTCTCCTCGATCCCGAAGGTCGCGGTGGTGCCGATCTTCGTGTTGTGGTTCGGCTCGGGCTCGGTGCCGGCGGTGCTGACCGCGCTCTCGATCTGCTTCTTTCCGATCGTGGTCAACATCGCGACCGGTCTCGCCACCACCGAGCCCGAACTGGAGGATGTGCTGAAGGCGCTCGGCGCCAGCAAGCTTGACATTCTCTGGAATGTCGGGCTGCCGCGGACCATGCCGTTCTTCTTTGCCTCGCTGAAGGTCGCGGTCTCCTACGCCTTTGTCGGCGCGGTGCTGTCCGAGACCGTGGCCTCGAACCGCGGCATCGGCAACGTCATGATGACCGCATCCTCCAATTTCAACGTGCCGCTGGTGTTTGCCGGCCTGTTCGTGCTCGCCGGCCTCGGCGTCGCGCTCTATGCGATTTTCTCGGTGATCGAGGGACGTGTCACCGGATGGGCCACCCGCAAGAACGACGTGATCGCCACGTGAACCGGATTTCCAACCGCCATCCAAACCCGTCAAGGAGACCACGATGTTAGCCAGAGTAAGCGCCGCGCTGTTCGGAGTTGCCTTGTTCGCCGGCACGGCAACCGCCCAGGAAACGACGATCAAGTTCACGCTCGGCTGGAAGACGCAAGGCTCGGACGCGGCGTTCTTCTACGCCAAGGACAATGGCTACTTCAAAGCGGAAGGCCTCAACGTCGTGATCGACCAGGGCGAGGGCTCCGGCGCCACCGTGACGCGCATCATGTCGGGTGCCTATGACGCCGGCTTCGGCGACGTCAACGCCATCATCCAGAACGCCTCGACCAAGCCGCAGGATGCGCCGGTCATGGTCTACATGATCTGGAACCAGCCGCCATTCGCGATCGTCACCAAGAAGACCAGCGGCATCAACAGCATCAAGGATTTCGAGGGCCGCACGCTCGGCGGCGCTCAGGGCACACCGACCACCCGGCTGCTTCCGGTGTTCGCGCAAAAGAACAAGCTCGAGGGCGAGAAGATCAAGATATCCAACATGGCGCCCAACCTGCAGGAGCCGATGCTGATCAAGGGCGACATCGACGCTGCCCTGGTGTTCAATATCACCAGCTATTTCAATCTCGTGCTGAACCGCCAGGATCCCGACAAGGACTACAAATGGTTCCAGTTCGGCGATTACGGCCTCGATCTCTATTCCAACGGCGTGATGGTCTCGCGCAAGCTGCTGGCGTCCAATCCGAAGGCCGTCGCCGGCCTCGTTCGCGCCGTCAACAAGGGCATGATCGCGATCGCCAAGGATCAGAACGCCGGGATGAAAGCTGCCGTCAACTACGACAACCTGATCAACGTCGAGGTTGAAAAGCGTCGCCTGCAATATTCCTTCGACAAGCTGATCGTTTCGCCCGAGATGAAGGAAATCGGCGTCGGCGACGTCAAGGACGACCGTATGGCCCGCGCCATCGGTATCATCGTCGAGGGCTACCAGTTGTCGCGGACGCCGACACCGGCGGAAATCTTCTCGCGCGAATTCCTGCCGCCGCGGGCGGAGCGGGAGCTGGTGTACACGGCGAATTGAGTGTTTGTGCCGAATTGGGCTTTCACAGCGTCATTGCGAGGAGCGTAGCGACGAAGCAATACATGCCTCAGCAAGTGGAGAAATGGATTGCTTCGCTGCGCTCGCAATGACGGGGAGGGCGCGTCATGACCATGGAAGTTGCCGCTCACAGCCTGTTCTCCGGCGCTGACCGCGGCCTGCTCGAAAACGTTCTGCTTCGGCACGATAGCGGCATCATCGCCGATATCTCCGCCGGAGCGCAGTTCCCAGCCGGTCCGCGCGTTCTCATCCTTCCCGCCTTCGTGAACGCCCACGACCACGCCCGCCCGACCGCATCCTCGTTCGGCGCGCTCGGCATGCCGCTGGAAAGCTGGATTCTCCGCTCCGCGCTCGGCACGCCGGTCGATCCGTACCTCACCGCGGCGTCCGCGCTGGCCCGCTCGGCGCGCGCCGGTTGTGCGTCGATGATGATCCATTACACCCGCCCGAGCGGCACGATGCCGTTGGTGGAAGAGGCCAGCGCGATTGCGCGCGCGGCGTCCGACGTCGGCATCCGTATCGCCTTCGCGATCGCGGTGCGCGATCAAAATCCGGTGGTGTATGGCGATGAAGCGCCGGTCCTGGCGAGCCTTTCCAACGATGATCGCAGCACCATCGAGCAGTTGTTCGTTCGCGCGCCGATGTCGCCGAAAGCCTATATCGAACTCACGGACGCGATTGCCTCAGCCATCGCGGGGCCCATGGTCGATGTCCAGCTTGGCCCGGCCGGCGTGCAGTGGTGCTCGAAGCCGCTGCTGGAAACGGTGGCGGAAAACTCCGCGTTGACCGGGCGGCGCATCCACATGCATCTGCTGGAGACGATCTATCAGCGCGCCTGGGCGGACCGGCATTTTCCGGACGGCATCGTCCGCTATCTCCGCGACATCGGCTTCCTGTCGGAGCGGCTGACGCTGGCGCATTGCATCCATGCCCGCCCCGACGAGATCGAGATGATCGCAGCTTCCGGCGCGCGCATCGTCACCAATTTCTCTTCCAATATGCATCTGCGCTCCGGCCTGGCGCCGATCGCGGCCGCGCACAAATGCGGCTGCGCCATCGCGGTCGGCGTCGATGGCCTGGCGCTGGACGAGGACGACGACGTGCTGCGCGAGATGCGGCTGGTTCAGATGATGCATGGCGGCCTTGGCTTCCAGCGCACCTGGACTCCTTCCGAATTCCTCGGCCTCGCCATCGCCAACGGCCGCAGGGCCACCGGCGCGCCGGGAACGGGCGAACTGGTATCTGGCGCACCAGCCGACTTCGTTACGATCGATTTCGATCGGCTTGACCGCGACCAGATCATGCCGGTTGACGCCATCGACCTTCTGTTCGCGCGCGGCAATGCGTCGCTGTTGCGCGACGTGGTGGTCGATGGGCGAACCATCGTCAGCGAAGGCCGCTGCACCGGCGTCGATCTCCCTGCGATCGACGCGGAACTGCGCAACATTTACCGAACCAATGCAGCGAAGCTCTCCGGCCTTCACCGTGCCTGGCAACCGCTGTCGGTGTCGCTACAGGGCTGGTTCGAAGCGCAGCTCGATTGCCGGTAACGCGCTAAGCGCCTCATTCCGCTGTTTGAATTCCGCGATGTGGAACGAAATTCCGCTTGCACAGAATCCCTGCAAAGGTTTCATGTTCAGCAACGAGAAACTGAAGCGGTGGCCGTGTCGTGCTGCCGTTAGATGCAAAGGGGAAGCTCCCAGGGCGAGGTGAGGCGGTTACCCGTTCATTTCGCTTTGGTGCCCGAACGGAAACGTCGATGTCCTTCCATAGATTGCTGATCGCCAACCGTGGCGAGATCGCCATTCGAATCGCGCGCGCCGCGGGCGACGTCGGGCTCGCTTCGGTCGCGATCTATTCCACCGACGATGCGCAGTCGATGCATGTCCGCGCCGCCGACGCCGCCCATGAAATCCCGGGTCGTGGCCCGAGAGCCTATCTCGACATCGAGGCCGTGATCGCGGCGGCCAAGGCCACCGGATGCGACGCCGTGCACCCGGGCTACGGTTTCCTCAGCGAGAACGCCGCGCTGGCCCGGCGTTGCATCGAGGAAAGCATCGTCTTTGTCGGGCCGTCGCCGGAGGCGCTCGAGCTATTCGGCGACAAGGCGCAAGCCAAGGCACTGGCGAAACAATGCGGCGTGCCCGTGATCGACGGCACCATTGGACCGACGAGCCTGGACGAGGCGCGGGCCTTCCTCGAATCACTGGGCGAGCACGGCGCCATCATGATCAAGGCGATCGCCGGTGGCGGCGGCCGCGGCATGCGCATCGTCTCCGACGCGTCGAAGCTGGAGGAGGCGTATGTGCGCTGCCAGTCCGAGGCGATGGCCGCCTTTGGCAGCGACGGTGTCTATGTCGAACGCCTGATCCGCAACGCCCGCCACATCGAGGTGCAGATCATCTGCGACCACTTTGGTGCGATCAGTCATCTCTGGGAGCGCGAATGCACCATCCAGCGCCGCAATCAGAAGCTCATCGAGGTCGCGCCGAGCCCGTCGCTGAACGACGCGCTGAGGGGGCGCATCATCGAAGCCGCCAAGGAACTCGCAGCGGCGGCCAACTACGATAATCTCGGCACCTTCGAATTCCTTGTCGATAAGGACGCCAGAACCAGCGAACACGCGTTCGCCTTCATCGAGGCTAATCCGCGGCTGCAGGTCGAGCATACCGTCACCGAGGAGGTGTTGGGCCTGGATCTCGTGCAATCGCAGCTTGCGGTCGCGGCCGGCGCCACGCTGGGGTCGCTCGGGCTGGCGCAGGGCTATATCCCGAAGCCGCGCGGCTTTGCGATGCAGCTTCGCGTCAACATGGAGGTGATGGACGAGGCCGGCGGGACCAGGCCCACCGGCGGTACGCTGACGCTGTTCGACCTGCCGTCCGGTCCGGGCGTTCGCGTCGACACGTTCGGTTACTCGGGTTACCGGACCAGTTCGGCCTTCGACTCGCTGCTCGCCAAGGTCATCGTGCATTCGGCCGGCGGCGAGTGGGGCGACGTCGTGCACAAGGCGTCGCGCACCCTGCGTGAGTTCCGGATCGGCGGTGTCGCCACCAATATTCCATTCCTGACGGCGATTTTGGCGCACCCGGATTTTGTCGAAAACCGGGTCAGCACCGGCTTCATCGAGGCCCATGTTGCCGATCTCGTCGGCGCGGCCAGCAGGACGGCCGAGCCGACCGCCGAGACAGCGCTGAGCGAATCCAGTGATGCCGCCGACGCCGATGATGACACGCTCGCGCTTGCGGTCGCAGCATCGGCAACCGGGCCGGCCGGTTCGGTCTCGGTGCCGGCGCCGTTGCAGGGCACGATTGTGTCGATCGACGTCCAGGAAGGAGATCTCGTCCGTCCCGGCCAGCAGATCGCCGTGCTGGAATCCATGAAGATGGAGCATCTGGTGACTGCGCCGCATGGCGGCAGGGTGACAAGTGTGGTCGGCGAGGCCGGCGCGACGTTGATGCAGGACGAGGCAATCCTCTATCTGGAGCCCGCCGAGATCGACGCCCATGATATTGCCGAGGAGGAGGAGTTCGATCTCGACCACATTCGCCCCGATCTCGCCGAACTGATCGAGCGCCACGCCATCACGCTCGACGAAAATCGCCCGGCCTCGGTCGAGCGCCGCCGCAAGACCAACCAGCGCACCGCGCGCGAGAACGTCGCCGATCTTGTCGACGACGGCTCTTTCGTCGAATACGGATCGCTGGCAATCGCCGCCCAGCGGCGGCGGCGCACGGTCGATGATCTCATTCGCAACACGCCGGCCGACGGCTTGATTTCCGGCGTCGCCACCGTGAACGCGAAAAAATTCGGCGCGGATGCCGCCCGCTGCATGGTGATCTCCTACGACTACACCGTGTTGGCCGGCACCCAGGGCCACATGAACCACAAGAAAATCGACCGCATGCTGAGCCTGACCGAGCAGTGGCGGCTGCCGCTGGTGTTCTATGCCGAAGGCGGCGGTGGCCGCCCCGGCGACACCGACCGGCTCGGCATGACCGGCCTCGACGGGCCTTCCTTCGTGCAGTTCGCAAAGCTCTCGGGCCTGGTGCCGGTCATCGGCATCGTCTCCGGCTATTGCTTTGCCGGCAATGCCGCGATGCTCGGCTGCTGCGACGTGATCATCGCGACGAGAAACGCCTCGATCGGCATGGGCGGGCCCGCGATGATCGAGGGCGGTGGCCTCGGCGTCTATCATCCCGCCGAAGTCGGGCCGGTGTCGTTCCAGTCGCCGAACGGCGTCATCGACATTCTGGTCGAGGATGAGGCGGAAGCGACCGCCGCGGCGCAAAAATATCTGTCGTACTTCCAGGGCGCCGTCACGGACTGGAAGGCGCCGGACCAGCGCCTGCTGCGGCGGGCGATCCCGGAAAATCGCCTGCGGGTGTACGATATCCGAAACGTGATCGACTTGCTGGCGGATGACGGCTCGGTGCTGGAAATTCGCCGCGACTTCGGCGTCGGCATGATCACCGCGTTCATCCGGATCGAGGGCAAGCCGTTCGGCTTGATCGCCAACAATCCAAAACATCTCGGTGGCGCGATCGATGCGCCGGCGGGCGACAAGGCCGCGCGCTTCCTGCAGCTCTGCGACGCCTTCGACATCCCGATCGTGTCGTTGTGCGATACGCCGGGCTTCATGGTCGGTCCCGAGGCCGAAAAGACCGCGATCGTGCGCCATGTCGCGCGGATGTTTGTGACTGGCGCCAGCCTCACCGTGCCGCTGTTCGGTATCGTGCTGCGCAAGGGCTACGGCCTCGGCGCGCAGGCGATGATCGGCGGCGGCTTTCACGCCTCGTTCTTCACGGTGGCGTGGCCGACCGGCGAGTTCGGCGGCATGGGGCTGGAAGGCTATGTCCGGCTCGGTTTCCGCAAGGAGATGGAAGCGATCGAGGACGCCGACGAGCGCGAGGCCTATTACCAGGCCAAGGTCGCCGAACTCTATGCCAACGGCAAGGCGGTCTCGATTGCCTCGGTGCTGGAGATCGACGAGGTAATCGATCCCGCCGATACGAGGCACTGGGTCATGTCAGGCCTGCGTTCCGTGCCGAAGCCGGAAGCGCGCACGACGAGGAAGCGGCCGTGTATCGATGCGTGGTGAGTGGCTTCGTCATTCCGGGGCGTGCGCAGCGCGAACCCGGAATCCAATACACCACAAAGCGTGCGGCGAGATGGATTCCGGGTTCGCGACTTCGTCGCGCCCCGGAATGACGGCAAGCGTGGAGGGGCGCTATTGCGCCGTGCCCACCATGCAGCGCACGCCCTCAGGTACGCAATTACGCGCCGGGATATGTGAAGCTACCCCAGCCTCAACTCCTCATAGCCCTTCGCCGCAACCTCATCGCACCTCGCCCGATACGCCGGTGCGCTGCCGCTATAGCGGGCGACGATGCGGGTCTGCTTGCCCTCGACGTTGGAATTGATGCCGGTCATCCAGGAATCGACCTCGTTCGACAGCATCCCCTCGCCAAGCGCCTTGACGTGGTCGGTCCAGGATTTCACGCCATCCGGCGTCGCCTCCAGCCGCGTCAGTTTCTTTTGCATCGCGAACGAGATCAGCCCGGTGACCCAGTCGACGCTGTACTCGATGCTGCGCGGGATATTGCCAAGCGCGGTGTGCGGCCCCATCAGCATCAGCATGTTGGGGAATTCATGCACCATGATGCCGAGATAGGTCTCCGGCCCGCGTTTCCACTTGTCCTTCAGTCGCGCGCCGCCAGCCCCACGAAAATCGATCTTGTCAAAACTGCCGGTGATAGCGTCGAACCCCGTCGCATAGATGATGATATCGAACTCGTATTCCTTCTCGCTGGTCTTGATGCCATTGGGTGTGATGCGCTCGATCGGCGTTGCCTTGATGTCGACCAGCTCGACATTGTCCTGGTTATAGACCTCGTAATAAAAGGTCTCGAGCGGCAACCGGCGGGTGCCGAAGCCGTGATTCTTCGGAATCAGCTTTTCGGCCACGGCCTGGTTCTTCACCCGCTGCCGGATCTTGCGCGCGACGAAATCGGAGATCGTCGCGTTAGCCTTGCGATCGGTCAGAATGTCGTTGAAATTGCCGACCCAGATGCCGAAGCCGCGCTCGCCGTAGAGTTTTTCATAATTGGCCTCGCGCTCCTCGTCGGAGACCTCGAACGCGCCACGCGGATCGGGCGTATGCATGAAGCAGGCAAAGGTCTCGCGGCAGCGCGCAAAAATCTCTGGATAGCCGGCCTTGATCTTGGCTTGGGTCTCGGCGTCGATCTTGCCGTTGTGCAGCGGTGCCGCCCAATTGGCCGTACGCTGGAATACGGTGAGATGTCCGACCTGGCTCGCGATGGTCTGGATGGTCTGGATACCGGTCGCGCCGGTGCCGATCACCGCGACACGCTTGCCGGCGAAATCCACCGGCTCCTTGGGCCAGCGCGCGGTGTGAAACGACGGGCCCTTGAAGTCGTCGCGTCCCTCGATCCGGGGCAGGGTGGGCGTGGAAAGCGGCCCGATCGCGGTAATCAGGAAGCGCGAACTGAAGCGGCTGCCGTCCTCCAGCGTGATGGTCCAGCTTCGTGTTTCTTCCTCGTACACGGCGGCCGTGACGCGGCTCTCGAACTGAATGTCGCGGCGCAGGTCGAACTTGTCTGCGACATATTTGCAATAGCGCAAGGTTTCCGGCTGGCCGGCAAAATGCTCCGACCACTCCCATTCCTGCAACAGCTCCTTGGAGAAGGAGTAGCCGTAGGAATAGCTCTCGGAATCGAAGCGCGCCCCGGGATAGCGGTTCCAGTACCAGGTGCCGCCGACCTCGGTACCGGCCTCGAACACGCGCACCCGCAGGCCTGGTTCGCGTAGGCGGTAGAGCTGGTACATGCCGGACAGGCCGGCGCCGATGATGATCGCGTCGAGGTCCGGAATTGGCGTCGCTCCCCTGTTTCTGAATTCTGTTAAAGCTACCCGCTCTCGCGCCGCGGGACAAACCCTGCGCGGACGCGTGGCAGGGTTGCAGGTTTGCCGCCGGCAATTCCGGCTGGCTTTACTCGCGACCGCATCTACCCGTATCGTCCAGCTTCAGATCGCCCGCAAGGCGGCGACGGTAGGAGGGGGGAGGCAAGCGATGGCCATGGCGGCACAACGCAGGCTGACGTCAATCGACGTCAGCGATCCCCATCTGTATCAGGACGACACCTGGCGGCCGCTGTTCGAGCGATTGCGCCGCGACGACCCCGTGCATTATTGCGAGGCTTCTCCGTTCGGACCGTATTGGTCGGTGACGCGCTACGACGACATTTTTGCGATCGAACTCGACCACGAGAACTTTTCGTCGAGCTCGGAGCTTGGCGGTATTCAGGTGGCCGACCAGCCGAAGGGCCAGGAGCGTACCAGCTTCATCCGTATGGACCCGCCGGGCCATACCGCGCAACGGCGCACGGTCGCGCCGATCGTGGCGCCGTCGAATCTCGCCAATTTCGAGGCGTTGATCCGCGAGCGAACCTGCGACGTGCTGGATGCCTTGCCGCGCAACGAGACTTTCGACTGGGCCGAGCGGGTTTCGACCGATCTTACCAACATGATGCTGGCGACGCTGTTCGATTTCCCCTGGGAAGACCGCATGAAGCTGAGCTGGTGGTCCGATGTAGCCATCGCCAATGTCGATTCGCCCGACGCCGTGGTGCGCTCGGAAGACGAGCGTTATGATGAGATGCTGAAGATGGGCGAATATTTCCGCAAATTGTGGAATGTACGCGCCGATGCCCCGCCGACCTTCGACCTGGTCTCGATGCTGGCCCATTCGCCCGCGACGCGAGACCTGCAGGCGCGGGAGTTCATAGGCACGATCGGGCTCTTGATCGTCGGGGGCAATGACACCACCCGCAATTCGATGAGCGGCGGGCTGATGGCGCTGGTGGAGAATCCCGAGCAGTTCGAACTGGTGCGGGCACGGCGCGATCTGATTCCGAACCTCGTGTCGGAGACGATCCGCTACCAGACACCGGTGCTGCACATGCGCCGCACTGCACGCAACGATGTCGAGCTGGCCGGCCGGAGGATCGCTCGGGGCGACAAGGTCGTGATGTGGTACATCTCCGGCAACCGCGACGAGAGCAAGATCGATCGCGCCGACGAATTCATCATCGACCGCCCCAAGCCGCGCCAGCATCTGGCCTTCGGCGCCGGCGTCCACCGCTGCGTCGGCGACCGCCTCGCCGAACAACAAATCCGCATCCTCTGGGAGGAAGTATTGAACCGCGACCTTCGTTTTGAGATCGTCAGTCCGCCGCAGCGGCTGTATTCGAATTTTATTCGCGGCATTCGCACGCTGCCGGTAAGGATAGTCAGGTAACGAGAATGACCAAGCACGATCCCGTTGACGTCCTGATCATCGGCGCCGGCGCATCCGGTGCCGCCGTGGCGTGGAGTCTGGCCGACACCAAGATGCACATTCTTTGCCTCGACCAGGGCGGCTGGATGAACCCATCGGAATATCCCAGCACCGGGCGCGACTGGGAGGCGAAGTTTTATGGCGACTGGTCGACCAGCCCGAATATCCGCGGCCGGCCCGAGGACTATCCGATCAACGACGACAACTCGCCGATCAAGGTGGTGAACTTCAACGCCGTCGGCGGCTCGACCGTGATGTATACCGCGCACTGGCCGCGCCTGCATCCATCCGACTTCAAGGTGAAGACGCTGGACGGCGTCGCCGACGACTGGCCGATCGACTACGACGCGCTCACCCCGTTCTTCGAGGAGAACGACCGGATGATGGGCGTCTCAGGGCTATCAGGCGATCCGCTGTCGCCGCTCACGCACCCGCCGATGCCGCCGCAGCCGCTCGGGCTCTCCGGTCCGCTGATCGGCAACGCCATGAACAAGCTCGGCTGGCACTGGTGGCCGTCGGACACGACGGTGGCGACGATGGATTACGAGGGCAGGGCGCGCTGCATCAATCTCGGCCATTGCACGCCGGCCTGCGCGCAGGGTGCGAAGGCCTCGACCGACATCACCTATTGGCCGCACGCGATCCGCGCCGGCGTCGAACTCAAGACGCACTGCCGTGTGCGCGAAATCCTGACCAACGAGCACGGCATGGCCTCGGGCGTCGTCTACTACGACAAGGACGGCGTCGAGCAGTTCCAGCCGGCTGAGGTCGTCATCATCGCCTGCAATGGCGTCGGCACGCCGCGGCTGCTGCTGAACTCGGTCTCCGGCCGCTTTCCGAACGGGCTTGCCAATTCGTCCGGCCTGGTCGGCAAGAACCTGATGTTCCATCCCTATGCGCAGATCTACGGCTTTGTGAAGGAGCTTACGGATTCCAACCGCGCGCCGCCGACCTGCCTCTGGAGCAAGGAGTTCTACGACACCGATCTGTCGCGCGGCTTCGTCCGCGGCTACGGCATCCAGTTCGGCCGCGGCGCAGGACCCGTGTTCGAAGCGGTCGCGAGCGAGCAGAAGGGCATTTTGCCGTGGGGCGCGGATCATCACCGCGTGTTTCGCCGGCTCAACGGCCATCGTCTTGCGGTCTCCGCGATCTGCGAGGACCTGCCGGAAGAGCACAACCGCGTCACGCTCGACCCCGTACTGAAGGACAGTCACGGCATCCCCGCGCCGAAGATCGACTACACGATCAGCGCGAACAGCCGGAAAATGATGGAGCACGGACTGGCGCGCGGCCGGGAGATTCTTGAAGCCGCCGGTGCGACCGACCTATGCATCAACGACCCGATCCCATGGGGCGGCTGGCATCTGCTCGGCACGGCGCGCATGGGGACCGATCCCGCACGCTCGGTGGTCAATGAATGGGGCCGTTCGCACGACGTGAAGAATCTCTTCATCGTCGACGGCAGCGTGTTCGTGACGTCAGGCGGCGTGAACCCGACCTCGACCATCCAGGCGATCGCGCTCTACGTCGCCGACCAGATGAAGCAACGCCTTGCCAACCTGTTTGATTGAGACCGCCATGTCCGCAACCAATGAACTGACCCCAGCCCAACGCGACGATCTCCGCACCGTCGCCGCGATGATCATTCCCGCCAGCGACGAGTACAAGGTGCCCGGCGCGGACGATCCCGCCATCCAGGCCGACATGCTGGCGACGCTCGGCCGCGATACGGCGCTGGTGAGGCAAGCGCTCGATCATCTCGCGCGGCTGGCGGGCCGGCCGCTGGCCGAACTGAATTCCGCAAAACGCGATACGGTCGCGACAGAGTTCCGCGCCACCGGCGGGGCCGCGGCGGCGACGCTCGTCCGCGTCGTCCTGCAATGCTACTACCGCGACGACCGCGTGCTGCGCTCGCTCGGGCTCGAGCTGCGCGCACCGTTCCCGAAAGGCTACGCACTGGAACAAGGCGATTGGTCGCTGCTCGATCCCGTCAAGGCTCGCGCGGGGACGCTGAGACGGGCGCAATAGCAGGCAGGGCAGCCCTGCGCGCACGCCAAGGCTCTTGCGAGGACGCGCCAAGGCCACCATTTGGTGAGGCCGAAGGAAACTCGCCATGCTGGATTTTACCTCAGATATTTCCGGCGACGCCCCGTCGCCGGCTCCCGAACCCACCCCTGCAGACGACCAGGCGCTGCTTGACGCCTATTCCCACGCCGTGATCGGCGTGACGTCCCGCGTCGGGCCTGCCGTTGTGCGCGTCGAAACCGGACCGAAGGTGCGCTCCGCGCGCGAGCGCGGCGGACTTGGCTCGGGCATCGTCATTTCGCCCGATGGCTTGGTGCTGACCAACAGCCATGTGGTCGGATCGTCGAAAGAGATCAGGCTGCGCGACACCGAAGGCTTTGTCACCGACGCGCACGTGCTCGGCGTCGATCCCGACACCGACCTCGCATTGCTGCGGGCCGACGGCGCGCGCGATCTGCGCTATGCTTCGCTCGGCAATTCCAAGAGCCTGCGCCGCGGCCAGCTGGTAGTAGCGATCGGCAATCCGCTGGGATTTGAATCGACGGTGACCGCCGGCGTGGTGTCGGCGCTTGGCCGTTCGATCCGCTCGGTGAGCGGACGGACCATCGAGGACGTCATCCAGACCGATGCCGCGCTCAACCCCGGCAATTCCGGCGGACCTCTGGTGTCGTCGGCGGCGGAAGTGATCGGCATCAACACCGCGATCATCAGCGGTGCGCAGGGCATCTGCTTCGCGGTTGCCAGCAACACCGCGCAGTTCGTGCTGTCCGAGATCATCCGTCACGGCTACGTCCGCCGCGCCTTCATCGGCGTCGCCGGCCAGACCGCGCCGATCCCGCGTCGCCATGCGGTGGTCGCCGGCGTCGACAACACGATGGGCGCGTTGCTGGCGCAGATCGAGCCGGACAGCCCGGCCGCGAAGGCAGGCCTGCTGCCGGGCGACGTGGTAATCAAACTTGACGGCGTCGAGATCAACGGCGTCGACGATTTGATCCGCGCGCTGGACCGCGACCGGATCGGACGCACGCTGGCGATGGACGTGCTGCGGATGGGAAGGCTGCGCGGCATTGATATACATCCGGTGGAAAGGAAGCCCGCCGCTCGAGAGTAAGCCCATCCGGCGCTTCGCGCCACCTTCTCCCACAAGGGGAGAAGGGAAGAAGCGGCACTCTATGCTGTTACTGTTGTAACGCCGCCAGCAACTCGTCCGGTGCCTCGGCCATGATCATGTGGCCGGCGCCAAGCACTACCACGGTGCGCGAATTCGGCGTCGCCGCCGCCAGCGTCTTGCCGGCCTTCGCGGGAGTCATCATATCGCGCTCGCCGAGGATGAACGTCGTAGGCACCTTCACCTGCGCGGCCGCGGCGAGCGCGTTCTGATAGGCGTTGCAGGCGTTGAGGTCGTTGTAGAGCACGCCGGGCCGCGTCTGCTGCAGCACGCGCTGCGCGCCCTGATGCATCCAGAGTCCCGGCGCGAGGCTGCCGCCGAGTTCGGCCTTGAAGCCGAGGCCCCAGATCGAAACCATGTCGAAGGCATCGGGGCTGTTGGCCTCCGCCGCCTTGAGCAGATCGGGCCCCACCGTCATCGTCGCGGCCGTGCCGATCAGGCTGAGGCCTGAGACCTTGTCGGGATGTCGCGCGGAGGTCTCCAGCGCGATCAGCGATCCCATCGAATGCCCGACCAGCCTGGCTTTCGGCGCGCCGGCGGCGTCGAGCAGCGCGGCAGTCCAGTCGGCCATGTCGGCGATGGTCGGCAGCGGCTTGCCGGACGAGCGGCCATGTCCCGGCAAGTCCGGCGCCAGCACGGAATAGCCATGATGCGCGAACCAGCGGCTGTGCAGCGCCCAGGTCGAATGATCGAAGCCTGCGCCGTGCAGCAGCACCACGGCAGGCAGCGAGGGATCGAATGGCCGGCCGCCGGTGGCCACGAACGTGTCAACACCATTTACGGAAAGCTGCATGGCTCAAACCTTCTGCGATGCGCGAAGCGCCTGGCCGAGATCGTCGATGATGTCGGAGACGGTCTCGATGCCGACCGACAGCCGCACCAGTTCCTCGCCGATGCCTGCCGCCTTCAACTGTGCGGCGTCCATCTGCTGATGCGTGGTGCTGGCGGGATGAATGACCAACGTCTTGGCGTCGCCGACATTGGCCAGATGGCTGATCATTCGCAACGACTCGATGAATTTCTTACCGGCCGCGCGACCGCCCTTGATGCCGAACGAAACGATCGATCCCGCGCCGCGCGGAAGCAGTCGCTTCGCAAGTTGGTGGTCGGGATGGTTCTCCAGCGCCGGGTGCAGCACCCACTCAACCGCCTTGTTGGCCGTCAAGGCCTCCAGCACCGCGAGCGTATTGCTCATATGGCGCTCCATGCGGACGCCCAGCGTCTCGACGCCCTGCAGCAACTGGAACGCATTGGTCGGCGACAGGCAGGCGCCAAAATCGCGCAAACCTTCCGTACGGGCACGCATGATGAAGGCGGCCTGGCCGAATTGCTCGTCGAAGACGATGCCGTGATACCCGGCATAGGGCTCGGTGAGCTGCGGGAATTTTCCTGACGCGTGCCAGTCGAACCGTCCGCCGTCGACGATGACGCCGCCGATCGCGATGCCATGGCCGCCGATCCACTTGGTTGCGGAGTTCATCACGAGATCGGCGCCGAGCTCGATCGGCCGGCTGAGGAACGGCGTCGCAAAAGTGTTGTCGATCAAAAGCGGAATTTTGGCGTCATGCGCGATTTGCGCTACCGCCGGGATATCGAGCACTTCGAGCCCGGGATTGCCGATAGTCTCGCCGATGATCAGCCGCGTGTTCGGCTTGATCGCCGTACGAAACTCATCGAGCGCGCGCGGCTTGACGAACGTCGTGGTGATGCCGAAGCGCGGCAGGGTATGTGCCAGCAGGTTGATGGTGCCGCCATAGAGCGAGGCGGAGGCGACGATGTGGTCGCCGGCATTGAGAATGGTCGCGATCGCCAGATGCAGCGCGGCCATGCCGCTCGCGGTGCAGATCGCGCCGACGCCGCCTTCGAGCGCCGCTAGCCGCTCCTCGAGCACGGCGGTCGTCGGGTTGGAAATACGCGTGTAGATGTGTCCGGCGCGCTCCAGGTTGAACAGCGCCGCGGCGTGATCGGAATCCTGGAACACGTAGGACGTCGTCTGATAGATCGGAACGGCGCGCGCGCCGGTGGCGGGGTCCGGGCGCTGGCCGGCGTGCAGGCTCAGGGTTTCGAAAGCAGGCGGCTTGGGTGCGGGCATGCGGCGCTCGTCAGATATGTTGGTCTGAGATGACTTGGAAATTCAGACGTGTACGGCGGTACGGACGCGGCCGGCATTTCCGAACACGCGCAAATAGCGCTCGACCTCGGAGGGGCTGCCGGTGGCCTTCTCGGGATTATCCGACAGCTTGACCGCAGGCCGCCCATCGACCGACGTCACCTTGCAGACCAGCGAGATCGGGTCGAGATCGGCGGAACCATCAGGCGCGCAGCCGACGAAATCATTGGTGAGGTTGGTGCCCCAGCCGAAGGAGATGCGCACGCGCCCCGAGAAATGCTTGTACGTCTCCTCGATCGAGCCGACATCCATGCCGTCGGAGAACACCAGAAGTTTTTCGCGGGGGTCTTGGCCCTTCTGCTTCCACCATTTGATGATGTCCTCGCCGGCCGTGATCGGTGGCGCGCTGTCGGGACGAAAGCCGGTCCAGTCGGCGACCCAGTCCGGCGCATCGCGCAAAAACGGCTTGGTGCCGAAGGCGTCGGGCAGGGCGATCAAAAGATTGCCGCCATAGGTATGCCGCCACTGGTCGAGGATGCGATAGGGCGCCCAGCGCAACTCCTCGTCGGAATCCGCCAGCGCGGCGGCAACCATCGGCAGTTCATGCGCATTGGTGCCGATCGCTTCGAGATCGTTATCCATCGCCAGCAGCACGTTGGAGGTGCCCGTGAACGATGAGCCAAGGCCCTCTTTGACGGCTTCGACGCACCAGCGCTGCCACAGATGGCCGTGGCGGCGGCGGGTGCCGAAGTCGGAAAGCCGCAGACCTTCGAGCTTGCGCAACCGCTCGACCTTGGACCACAGCTTGGCCTTGGCGCGGGCATAGAGCACGTCGAGCACAAAGCGGCCCTGACCCTTGGTCGCCTGCCGCGAGCGCAACTCGTTCATGATCGCGAGCGCCGGAATCTCCCACATCGTGGTGTGGGTCCACGGCCCGTGGAAGTGCAGTTCGTACTGGCCGTCGACCTTGCGCAGCTCGTATTCGGGCAGGCGGAAATTGGCCAGCCAGTGGATGAAGTCGGGCGAGAACATCTGGGTCTTGCCGTAGAACGTATTACCGGCGAGCCAGATCAGCTCCTTCTTGGAAAAGCGGATGGTGCGGGCATGGTCGAGCTGCGCGCGCAGCTCGCCCTCGTCGATGATCTCGCCAAGCCGGACATGCTTGGTGCGGTTGATGACCGAAAAGGTGACCTGCTGATCCGGATAGAGATCGCGGATCATCTGCAGCATCAGCAGCTTGTAAAAATCGGTATCGAGCAGGCTGCGCACGATCGGGTCGAGCCGCCAGCCATGATTATAGGTTCGGGATGCAATATCGGTCACTGCCATGGCGGAACTCTACCGTGCCGGGAGCCGCCCAACCAGTGGGTTCTGGCCTGGACATGGCAGACCGGCGCGCTATTCCTGCCGGATCCGGCCAACTGCCGCTTCAACGCCCGTCCAGCCCGGCTTGTCCGGAGCAAATTGCCGCCTGAGATAGGCTGCCAGTTCCGCCACTTGGCCGTCGGTCAGGCTGTCCTTGAAGGCCGGCATGTAGCCGAGGTCGGGTGCGGCCGGCTTGGCGATGCCGTGCAGGATCACCTGGATCAGGTTGTCAGGGGCAGTGCTGTGCAGATTGCTGTTCAGCGCCAGCGATGGCCGGCTGCCGAACAATGGCGCGCCGCCGACTTCGTGGCACACCGCGCAGGCGCCCTGGTAGATCCGGGCGCCGACGCTGGACGCGGCCGTGGCGCGCGTGCTGGTGGCGGTTTCCAGTCGCGTGGCGCGTGCTTGCTGCGCTGCGTCATCCATGGAGGTCTCGTTGAACGAGGCGAGATAGACCGCCATCGAGCGGATATCGGAATCCGGCAACGCCGCCAGTTCCTTTACCACAGGCGCCATCGGTCCCGCAGCAACGCCGTGAAGCCGCGACTCGCCGGTTCGCAAATAGGCGTAGAGTTCATCCTCGCTCCACGGGATCGGCGCCTGCGACAGCGACGTCAGCGCCGGCGCCTCCCAGCCTTCCGCGAACCCGCCGGCGAGATAGGCGGTTGCCTTCTCCGCGCCGAGCGCATTGCGCGGCGAATGGCAGGCGCTGCAATGGCCGAGGCCTTCCACCAGATAGGCGCCACGATTCCAGATCTCGGATTTCGCCGGGTCAGGCTGGAACACGGTCGGGTTGTGGAACAGCGCGTTCCAACCCGCCATCAGCGGCCGAAGGTTGAACGGAAACGCCAGCGCGTTCTGCGGCGTCTCCGCACGCACCGCCGGCTGCGCCATCAGATAGGCGTAGAGCGCCTGCATGTCGGCATCGGTGGTCTTGGCAAAGTGCGTGTACGGAAATGCCGGGTAGAGATGCCTTCCGTCGCGATGAATGCCTTCGCGCATCGCGCGCTCGAAGGCGGGATAGGACCACGCGCCGATTCCGGTTTCGACATCCGGCGTGATGTTGGTCGAGTGGATGATTCCGAACGGCGTTGCGAGCGGCTTTCCGCCGGCATTGAGGATGCCGTTTGCCGAGGTGTGGCAGACGGCGCAATCGCCGAGCGCGGCGAGTTGCTGGCCACGGGCGATGGTTGCGGCCGAATAAACTGACGCGTCCGGTCTCGCGATCGGCGCAATGGCGCGCCATGGCAGCGCCGCGGCGCCGATACCGATCGCGGCGGCGCATAGCGCGGCGGCCGTGGCGACTGCGCCGCGGTGCTCAGCGAAGGGTTTCCACCATCGGCCGGTCTCAAGCTGCGGCGCGGATACCGGGGGCGGCAAGGTCTCCGGCGCCGCCTGCTGCTCGCCGCGCAGCCCTCGCAAAATGCGCTCCGGCGTGAACGGCAATTCGCGAAAGCGAACCCCGGTTGCATCAAAGATAGCGTTGGCGATGGCCGCGGCACTGGGCACCGAGGCGGACTCGCCGACACCGAGCGGCGGCTGGTCCTGCCGCGGCAGCATCAGCACGTCGATGTCGGGCACCTCGGGGAATTTGATGATGGGGTAGGCGCCCCATTCGCGCGCCGTCACGGAGGTGCGGTCGAATGACACCTCCTCCATCAGCGCGCGGCTGGTCGACTGGATGACGTTGCCATGGATCTGGTGGCGCACACCGTCCGGATTGATCATCAACCCGGAATCCTGCCCCGCGACGACACGCGTCACGCTGACATCGCCGGTCGCCTTGTTGACGGCGACGTCGGCGATCCAGGCCGACCACGCCGCACCATAGCCGGGAAACTTGCTGTGGACGTAGAGCGCATAGGCGAAGCCGCGCCCGCGCACGATGTCGCCCTCGGCTTCCGGCTCCTGCCGTACCGGCCGCGGCTTCCAGCCGGCGCGTTCGGCCACCGCATTGACGAGATCGATGGCGCGAGAATCCTTCAAAAAGCGCAGGCGGTATTCGATTGGATCGACGCCGGCCTCGCTGGCGCATTCGTCGATCCAGGATTCATGCGCAAAGGTGTTCGGCAACGCCGAGACGCCGCGCAGCCATGCGGCCCGCACGATCGGCGGCATGTCGTGGGCGACCACGCGGAGATTGTCGTAGTCGTAGGGCGGGATCGCGGTGCGGTCGCCCATCTCGAAGATGGCGGGCGTGTGCGGGACGGCGCCGGTGAGCAGCAACGCCAGCGTCGGCGCGCCGTTCGATGGATAGCGCGTGGCAAAATCGTAGCCGGCGACGCTGCCGTCGGCGTTCAATCCGCCATTGACATCCATCAACTGCGCGGTGCCCTTCGGCTCCCAGGCGTGCTCCTGCTCGCGCGTCAGCTGTACGCGCACCGGCCGGCCGACGGCCCGCGACAACAATACCGCGTCGGCTGTGACGTCGTCGGCGCAGTTCCGACCGTAACAGCCGGCGGCCTCCATCCGGATCACCTCGATCTCGGCTTCGCGCCGATGGATCAGCCGTGCCAGTTCGGTGCGCAGATGGTGCGGGTTCTGCGTCCCGGACCAGACCCGCGTCAGATCCTCCTGATAGTCGGCGACCGCGCAGGACGGGCCGATCGAGGCGTGCATCTGGTAGGGCCAGATGTAGGTGCGCGACATCGGTTTGGCGGCGCCGGCGATCGCGGCATCGACATTGCCTTTGTCGATCAGCGTTCGCGGCGTCGATGGGTTGGCCCGTAGCGCGGTCTCGATGTCCTTGAGGTCGGGCAGCGTCGGTACCGGCTTCCAGGTTACCTTGAGCTGCGCCGCCGCCTTGATCGCATTTTCCTCGCGCTCGGCGACGACGCCGAGGAAGTCGCCGATCCTCACGACGGCGACGAGCCCGGGGATATGGCCGACCGATGCCTCGTCGACTGCGATCAGGCTGTCGCCGATGAAATCGCCGACATCGACGCCGGCATAGGGCGGGCGCACGACGCGGCCATGCAGCATGCCCGGCACGCGCATATCGTGAACGTAGACCAGTTCGCCGGTCGCCTTGGCCGGCAAATCGATGCGCGGCACGGATTGGCCGACGATGGTGTAGGCACCGACAGATTTCACGGGGACATCATCGGCCAGCTCAAGCCGGATGGTCTCGCCTGCGATCAATTCGCCATAGCTGACGCTGCGATTATCCTTGCCGCGGATCAGGCCGTCCTCGATGACAAGTGCTTCGACAGGAATATCCAGCCGCTCCGCCGCGCGTGCGACCAGAAACTGTCGCGCCTGCGCGGCGGCCTTGCGCAGCGGTACGGCCGTGATCTGGATCGTCTCGCTGGCAATCGTAGCCCCCTGATTGGGGACGAGCGCAGTGTCCCCCAGCACGACGATGACACGCGCAAAGGACACATCGAGCTCGTCGGCGACGATCTGTCCGAGCGCGGTGCGGATGCCGGTGCCGAGGTCGACATGGCCATTATAGGCGGTGACCGATCCGTCGGCGGTGATCTTGATGAAGGTCTCGAACTTGACGGCCTCGACGGGCGAGGCGGGGCGGACGACGGACAGCGTGCCTTGCGGCCGGCTGCGATCCTCGGTCGTGTCGGGTGCCGTCATCACGTCTGCGCCTCAACGGCACGGCCCGCCGCGCGCATCGCCGCACGCATGATTTCGACATGCGCGCCGCACCGGCAGAGATGATGACGCAGCGCTTCCATGACTTCATCGTCCGACGGGTGAGGGGAGCGCAACAACAGCGCCTTGGTCGCGATGATCATGCCGTTCAGGCAATAGCCGCATTGCGCCGCCTGTTCGTGAATGAAGGCCTGCTGCACGGGGTCGGGATGCTCGCGCGTGCCGAGACCTTCGAGCGTCACGATGTCGCGGCCGCTGCAGCCCTCGATCGGTATCACGCAGGAACGCGCCGCGACGCCATCAATCAGCACTGCGCAGGCGCCGCATTCGCCGAGCCCGCAGCCATATTTCGGTCCGTTCAGCGCGAGGTCGTTGCGCAGCACATAGAGCAATGCGGTATCCGGCGCGGCAACCACGTCGCTGGTCGTGCCGTTGACGGTCAGGCGCATCGTGCTCTGCGTCATGGTCCCCAAGTCCTCGCTGCGCTGCAAAATCGTGCGCGGGATGCCCTGCGAAAGATACCGTTTGTGTACAAACGTGCAAGCGCGCCAACCGCGCCGCAGCGCGCTGCTCGCTTTATGAACAGGGAAGCGAGGCAAATGAGCTATTATGCGGCAGCCAAGATTTTTGGCTTGCGGGCCCGCTTGACAGCGTTCAAGTCCGCGAGCAACATCATTCGTATACGAACAAAGTGACGGGCTGCGAGGAAGCGGCTCCGTTCGGCGCCTTCTCGACCGCAGGCTTGTTCAATGACCGATGCGACCGTCGCCGGTGGCGACAAGATCCGCTGCGATGCCTGTCCGGTGATGTGCTACATCAAGCCGGGCGCGGCGGGCGCGTGCGATCGCTATGCCAATCAAAACGGCGAACTGGTGCGCGTCGACCCGCATATCGTGCTGGAGCGGACGGTATCGCATGGCGGACGGCTGGTGCCGTTCCAGGCCGGCGGCGATTGGGACGGCAAGATCGTCCATCAGCCGGACGTGTTCGTCACCGCCATTGGCGCCGGCACCACCTATCCCGATTACAAGCCGGCGCCCTTCATCGTGTCCTCGGAAGTCGATGGTGTCGACATGGTCACGGTCGTGACCGAAGGCATTTTCAGCTATTGCGGCGTCAAGGTGAAGATCGACACCGACCGCTATCTCGGCCCGGAAACCGCAGCCGTCCGCGCGGAAGGCGAGATGATCGGCCATGTCACGACCAGCGAATACGGCTCGCAGATGCTCTCGCTCGGCGGCGTGCATCACCTGACCGGCGGATCCAAGAAGGAAGGCCGCGTCACCTGCGACGCGCTGATGGACCTCTCCAACTGCAAGCCAGTGGAACTGACCATCGACGGCGGCGCCACGGTTGTGGTGCAGGCCGGCTATCCCCCCATCGTCAATGGCGTTGCCGAAGAGCGCATGCGGGTGGGCTGCGGCTCGGCGACCATCGGCATGTTCGCCAAGCAGTGGTTGGGCAAGGTCGATGAAGTCGTGGTGGTGGATGACCACATCACCGGTGTTCTCTCGGAACATCAGGCCGGCAAGTTGCTCGATATCCCAGATACCGGGATCAAGATGAAGGGACGGCGCTCGACGCCGGGCCGCTACTTCCAGGTCGCCGATCCCGGCACCGGCTGGGGCGGCACCAATATTTCCGATCCGCTGTCGGTGCTGGGGCCGTTCAATCCCAAGGAGGCGCGGCCCGGCCTGACCATGCTGATGGTCTCGACCACGGGCGAACACGCGGCCTATTACGAGCTGGACGAAGCGTTACGGCCGATCGAGAAGCAGATGCCGCCAGATCTGAGATTCTCGGTCGAGCGCATCCAGGAGAATTGCGAGCCGGCACTTTGCACGGTGCTGTTCATGGGCGGTGCCGGCGGCTCGCTGCGTGCAGGGGTCACCGATAATCCGGTGCGGCTGACGCGCTCGGTCAAGGACGCGCTGACGCGTGTCACCAGCGGCGGTGCACCGGTGTATGTCTGGCCCGGCGGCGGCATCACTTTCATGGTCGACGTCACGCAGATGCCGGCCGGCGCGTTCGGCTATGTGCCGACGCCGGCGCTGGTGGCGCCGATCGAATTCACGCTCAAACTTTCCGATTATGCGGCGCTGGGCGGCCACATGGATCACGTGCGCCCGCTGGCGTCACTGCGGGACACCACCGAAACCCGCCCGATGCCGTATGTGCCGGGACAGCGTGCATGAGGCGGTTCCCGCAAATCGCGCTTCTTCCTGACGGCAAGCGGCTGCATTTGCAGGATGGTCCGATCGATCTGATCATCGGGGCGCGGGGGAGTGAAGGTGAGGTAGGCGCCGCCTACGAGACCGCGGCGCGGCGCTTCAACGGTTTGCTCGATGAACTCTGCGAGGAATTGAGCGAGCTTCGAAAGGCTGTCGATCCGGCCTGCAGCGCGCTCAGCGGCGTCGTCGCGCGCCGCATGCATGCGGCGGTGGTGCCATTTGCGGCCGGGCAATTTATCACGCCGATGGCCGCCGTCGCCGGCAGCGTTGCGGAAGAGATTCTCGGCGCCATGCTTGCCGCGGCGCGGCTCGATCGCGCCTACGTCAACAATGGCGGCGACATCGCTTTGCATCTGACCGGCGCCGAACAGTTCGCCGTTGGGCTGATGGATCGGCCGGACCATCGCGGCGTGATGCAAACCATCAGCATCGAGGCCGGCGATCCTGCACGCGGCATCGCGACCAGCGGATGGCGTGGCCGTAGCTTTTCGCTGGGGATCGCCGACGCGGTGACGGTGCTGGCGAAAACGGCGTCGCAGGCCGATGCTGCGGCCACTGTCATCGCCAATGCCGTTGATCTGCCCGGTCATCCCGGGATTGTTCGGCAGCCCGCAAGTGAATTGCAGCCCGACAGCGATCTCGGTGGGCGCCTTGTCACGCGCGGTGTCGGCACGCTCGCGGCGGACGAGATCGACGAAGCCTTGAGCGCAGGGGTTGGCCGGGCACAGCAATTGCTTGCGGCGGGATTGATTGAAGGTGCGGCCTTGCGTCTACTAGGCGAGACGGCCGTGGTGGGATCAACAGGGATCAGGGCAAGGGCGCTGCCGGCGTTTCGTGGCAGTGCGCTGGCCGGAGTAGCGCGTGTTTGATCGGGAGCGAGGCTGACAGATGAGCGCGATCATTCGCAAGATCGTCACGGTGGTCGAGGAAACCTATCTCGAGATGGGTCAGAAGGTCGCGCCGCCGACACGGCGGGCAGCGGCGATTGCCGTTATCGAAAATCCGTTTGCCGGCAGGTACGTCGAGGATCTCTCGCCCTTGATTGAAATCGGCGAGGAACTCGGCGATCTGCTTTCCAAGAGAGCGGTCGCAGCCCTCGGCATCGACGGCGCCAAGGCGCACAGTTACGGCAAGGCGGCCGCCGTCGGCGAAAACGGCGAACTCGAACATGCCGCCGCTATCCTGCATCCCAAGATGGGTGCGCCGGTGCGCAAGGTGTTGGGCAAGGGCGCGGCGCTGATCCCGTCGTCCAAGAAGCGCAGCGGGCCGGGGACGACGCTGGACATTCCACTCGGGCACAAGGACGCAGCCTTCGTGCGCAGCCATTTCGACGGGATGGAAGTGCAGATCAACGACGCGCCGCGTGCCAACGAGATCATGGTCGCGGTGGCGGTCACCGACAGCGGCAGGCCATTGCCGCGCGTCGGCGGGTTGACGGTTTCGGAAGTCAAAGGCGAAGACGGTTTACGATAATTTCACAGATTATTGGAGGTAGGGATGCGACGTAGACACGTACTGGGAGCAGGTTTGGCGATCGCGGTTGCGGGCATGGCCGGCAACGCCATGGCGCAGCAGGGCGAGATCAAGATCGGCGAGATCAACAGCTATTCGCTGTTGCCGGCCTTCACCGAGCCCTATCGCAAGGGCTGGCAACTCGCGGTCGAGGAAATCAATGCGGCCGGTGGCATCAACGGCAAGAAGCTGGTCGTCATCTCCAAGGACGACGGCGGCAAGCCGGCGGACGCGCAGACTGCGGCCAACGAACTGGTGTCGAGCGAGAACGTGGCGATGCTGACCGGTACGTTTCTGTCCAATATCGGTCTGGCTGTCTCTGATTTCGCCAACCAGAAGAAAGTTTTCTTCCTGGCAGCCGAACCGCTGACCGACGCCATCACCTGGTCCAAGGGCAATCGTTACACCTTCCGCCTGCGTCCATCGAACTACATGCAGGCGGCGATGCTGGTGGAAGAGGCGGCCAAGCTGCCCGCCAAGCGCTGGGCGACGATCGCGCCGAACTATGAATATGGCCAGTCCGCGGTCGCGGTGTTCAAGAAGCTGATGTCGGAGAAGCGCCCGGACATCCAGTGGGTCGACGAGCAGTGGCCGCCGCAGGGCAAGATCGACGCCGGTCCGGTGGTGCAGGCGGTTGCCGCGGCCAATCCCGAGGCGATCCTTAACGTCACCTTTGGCGCCGATCTGGTCAAGCTCGTGCGCGAAGGCAATACCCGCGGCCTGTTCAAGAATCGCGCGGTGGTGTCGTTCCTGACCGGCGAGCCAGAATATCTCGATCCGCTGAAGGACGAAACGCCGGAAGGATGGATCGTCACGGGTTACCCCTGGTACGACATCAAGACGCCGGACCATGACAAGTTCCTTAAGGCCTATCAGGCCAAGTTCAACGACTATCCGCGGCTCGGCTCGATCGTCGGCTACCAGACCATCAAGGCGGCCGCAGCGATCCTGACGAAAGCCAATTCGACCGATCCGGAGAAGCTGATCGCGGCGACCGAAGGCCTGTCGATGCCGTCGCCGTTCGGCGAGATCACCTTCCGCAAGATCGACCACCAGTCGACGCTTGGCGCCTATGTCGGCAAGACCGCGCTGAAGGACGGCAAGGGCGTGATGGTGGATTCCGTCTATCGCAAGGGCTCGGACTATCTGCCGAGCGATGCGGAAGTTGGAAAGCTTCGCCCGAAGGAGTGAGGACGCCTCTCCCTCGCCCCGCTCTTCGCGGGGAGAGGCTCGGGGTGAGGGGCTCTCTCCCCAAGTTGTGCACTATCGATACGCCTGTACTCCCTCACCCGGATCGCAAGGGCGATCCGACCTCTCCCCGCAAGCGGGGCGAGGTAAGAAAGACCTCATCCTGAGGCGGCGCGAAGCGCCGTCTCGAAGGATGAACGCCCGTTCTGCACCAACCCGGACCGCCCATGGCCTTCTACTTCGTTCAGTTCCTGACCGGTCTCGCCAGCGCGGCGTCGTTGTTCCTGGTCGCGTCAGGCCTGTCCATCATCTTCGGCGTGACGCGGATTGTGAATTTTGCCCATGGCGCGTTCTATATGCTCGGCGCCTATGTCGCGTTCACGCTGACCGAGCGCTTCGCCGGCGCGTTTGGCTTCTGGGGCGGCATCCTCGTTGCGGCGCTTATCGTTGCCGTCGTCGGCGTGCTGGTCGAGATGGTGCTGCTGCGGCGGATCTACCACGCGCCGGAACTGTTCCAGTTGCTGGCGACCTTCGGCCTCACGCTGATGGTCCAGGATATCGTGGTGCTGATCTGGGGTCCGGACGATCTGCTCGGCCGCCGCGCGCCCGGCTTCAAGGGGGCGGTCGAATTCTTCGGCCAGAATATCCCGAGCTATGATTTGTTCCTGATTGCGCTCAGCCCAATCGTGCTTGGCGGGCTCTGGCTGCTATTCCAGCGCACACGTTGGGGAATTCTGGTCCGCGCAGCGACGCAGGACCGCGACATGGTGGCGGCGCTCGGCGTCAATCAGAAATGGCTGTTCACCAGCGTGTTTGCGCTCGGCGTCTTTCTCGCGGCGCTCGGCGGCGCGCTGCAGATCCCGCGCGATGCGGTGCATCACGCGCTGGATCTTCGCATCATCGTCGACGTGTTCGTGGTGGTGGTGATCGGCGGCCTCGGTAGCATCATCGGCGCTTTCGTCGCCGCCGTGCTAGTTTCCGAACTGAACGCCTTCGGCATTCTCATCTTCCCAAAGATCTCCATCATCCTGGTTTTCCTTGTCATGGCGGTGGTGCTGATCGTGCGGCCGTGGGGCCTGTTCGGCAGGCCGGAAGCCGCCGCGCGCCGCACGCCGGGATTGACCGTCAATCCATGGCGGCCGCTCACCTCGGGTGAGCGCATGCTGTCGCTCGGCGCGCTGGCCGTGGCCGCCATGCTGCCGCTGTTCGCCGGCAACTATGCGCTGACGGTCGGTTCGGAGATCGCGATCTTCGTGATCTTTGCCGCCAGCCTGCACTTCCTGATGTCGGTCGGCGGGCTCGCCTCGTTCGGCCACGCCGCCTATTTCGGGCTTGGCGCCTATGGCGTCGCTTTCCTCGCCAAGGCGGCGGGGCTGCCGATGATCGTCTCGCTGTTGCTTGGCCCGCTGCTGGGCCTGCTGGGCGCTGCCGTTTTCGGCTTCTTCGCCGTTCAGCTCTCGGGCGTCTATTTTGCGATGCTGACGCTGGCCTTTGCGCAGATCGTCTGGTCGATCGCGTTCCAGTGGGTGGCAGTAACCGGCGGCGACAACGGCATCCTGGGCGTCTGGCCGGACAAGTGGGCCTCGGGCCCGGCCAGTTTTTACTGGCTGTCTTTGGGTATCGCCGCGCTCGCGGTCACGGTGCTGCGGGTGATCGTGTTCTCGCCGTTCGGTTTTGCGTTGCGCGCGACGCGTGACTCGCCGCTGCGCAGCGAGGCGATCGGTATCAACGGCAAGCGCGTGCAATGGACGGCGTTCGTCATATCAGGCACGGTTGCGGGCATTGGCGGTGCGCTGTTTGCCTATCTGAAGGGAAGCGTGTTTCCCGACAGCCTCGGCATCTCGCTGTCTGTCGATGCGCTGGTCATGGTGCTGCTCGGCGGCGTCGAGACGGTTTCCGGCGCGGTCATCGGTGCCATCGTGTTCAAGGCGGCCAACATCTGGCTGGTCAGCCAGACCGATCTGTCGAAGCTGGTGCTCGGCGGCTTCATCGTGCTGATGGTGGTGGCGTTCCCGAAGGGAATCGTCGGCACGCTGGAGACGATCAGGAATCGCTGGCGGTCTCCTGAGAAAAAAGCCGCGCTGGCCACCTCCCGGATTGAGGTCGCCGAATGAGCACGGTCCCCACATTGCTGTCGGTCGAGGGCCTCAGCAAATCCTACGGTGGCGTCCATGCCGTTCGCAGCGTGTCGTTCGAACTGCGCGCGGGCGAAATCCTGGCGTTGATTGGCCCGAACGGCGCTGGAAAAAGCACCTGCTTCGACATGCTCAACGGCCAGAACACGCCGGACAGTGGTCGCATCACCCTGCTCGGCGAGGAAACCGTCGGCCGCAAGCCGCGCGCGGTCTGGCGGCTAGGGGTCGGGCGCACCTTCCAGATCACCGCGACATTCCCGACCATGACGGTGCGGGAAAACGTGCAGGTCGCGCTGGTGTCCTATGGCAGGCAATTGTTCAATCTCTGGGGCTCGACCGCGAATTATGCGCGCGAGGAGGCCGGCCGGCTGCTCGATCTCGTCGGCATGGGCGCCTATGCCGAGCGGCCCTGCGGCGAGCTGGCCTATGGCGATCTCAAGCGGCTGGAGCTCGCAATCGCGCTCGCCAACCAGCCGAAACTGTTGCTGATGGACGAGCCGACCGCCGGCATGGCGCCGCGCGAGCGGATCGAACTGATGCGGCTCACCGCGCGGATCTCCCGCGAGCAATCGATCGGCGTGCTGTTCACCGAGCACGACATGGACGTGGTGTTCGAACATGCCGATCGCATCCTGGTGCTCAACCGCGGCAGCCTGATTGCCGAAGGTTCGCCTGCGGAAGTCCGCGGCAACCCGCAGGTACGCGCCATCTATCTCGGCGAAGGTCTAGTATACGACGCACGCCACCGCGAGGGAGCCGGCGCATGAAGCTGCAGGTCGCCGATCTCAACAGCTTTTACGGCCCGGCGCATATCCTGTTCGATATCGCGCTCGAAGTCGGCGAGGGCGAGGTGGTCGCGCTGTTGGGACGCAACGGCGCCGGCAAATCGACCACGTTCCGCTCCATCGTCGGCCTGGTCGAGAACCGCTCGGGACGGATAGTATTCGAGGGCAAGGATGTCTCGCGCGAGCCGACGCACGCGATCGTGCGCGGCGGGCTTGGTTACGTGCCGGAAGAGCGGCGCATCTTCACGGACCTGACGGTCGAGGAAAACCTCGAAGTCGGCCGCCAGCCGACGCGGCCCAACGCGCCGCAATGGACGCGCGAAAAGCTGTTCACGCTGTTTCCCAACCTCGGTGAAATGCGCAACCGCCCGGGCGGACGCATGAGCGGCGGCGAGCAGCAGATGCTGACCATCGCGCGGACGCTGATGGGCAACCCGTCGCTGGTGCTGCTCGACGAACCCTCCGAAGGGCTGTCGCCGAAGATCGTGGAGCAGATGGTCGATGCCATCCTCGCGATGAAGCGGGAAGGCGTCAGCATCGTGGTCTCCGAGCAGAACCTGCATTTCGCGCGGCTGATCTCGGACCGCGCCTACATCATCGAGCGCGGCAAGATCTGCTTCGGCGGCACGATGGCGGAACTCGATGCGCGGCCGGACATCCGCGACGCGCATCTCTCACTGTAGGCGGCAGGCAGAAAGGGACGGGGGCGTAGATGGCCAAGGGTGTTTCGCCAAAACGAGCCATCAAGCCGGCGCGACCGTCGTACATTCTCGATGAACAGATCGGCTTCATCCTGCGCCAGGTCTCGCAGCGCCATGCCACCATCTTCGCCCAGGGCATCGGCATCAACCTGACGCCGACGCAATGGGCGGCGCTCGCCAAACTGAACGAGACCGGGCCGTGCTCACAAAACCTGCTCGGCCGGCTGACGGCGATGGACGTCGCCACCATCAAGGGCGTGATCGATCGCCTGACCGCGCGCGGGCTGACCGAGACCAGCCCGGACCCTGAGGACGGCCGCCGCCTGTTGGTGAGCCTGACGCGCGCCGGCCAGCAACTGGCCGAAAAGTCTGCACCGAACGCGCTAGCAATCTCGCGGGAGACGCTGGCGCCGCTCGATGCGAAGGAGCGCGAGACATTGATGGCGCTGCTCGACCGGCTGCGGTGAGCGGGCCACAGAAGAGATGGCGGCGGACCGGTGAAGATGACTGTTGGGCGTTCATCGCAGGGTCCGGACTCAAAATATCGAAAACAACCCCATGCAAAGTAGAACGGAGGTCGCAGTGGCGACCCGGTTCCATCGTCAGCTTCGCCCCGGCCATCGGGCGCGATAGCGGATTTCGCTGCCATCGGCATTGGCCTGCCATGACCCGAATTCCGCAGCATGCGGCGCCTTGTCTGAAAGGCCGATGAGGTAGAGCCGGTCGGGCTGGCCCTTGATCTTGATCTCCAACCGCCGATACGCGGTGCGAAACGCGAGTTCGACATAGCCGGCAACGACCGGACTTTCGCCATCGCGGCGGAACTGGTCGGGCTGCATCTCGCCCGGCATGGTGTTCAGGTCGGTCTGAAGCTCGGCCGTTATGTCACGGGCGGAGCCCGGCAATGTAGATCCCGCCGGGAGGCGAACTTCAAAGACGAGAAGCGGGTTGGGGGCGTTCGGATTGAGCCAGGGCGTTGCCGTCGTGACGGCGTAGACATAATAGGAGGCGCCGGCTGCGGCGCAGAGCCCAATCAGAACGGCCGATGCCTTCATGCTGCTGCGGAACAGCCCATCGCTGTTTTTCCCGCCGCCCCGCCGCCTCGCGAGCGCCGTGCCGAGCAAGAGGCCCGCGATGGCGCCGCATGGCGCGAATACCAATAGCGCCAGCATGCCGGACATGATCGGATCGGCCGGGTTTCCGAAGCCAACCAGTTCCAGCAGCAGCAACGTTGCGACAAAGCCTATGACAGCGCCGACGACCCCGCCGGCGACTTGCAGCGAATTCTTCAAATGTTCCTCGGTGGTGAGAGCAGGTGTCCATCAGGCCTGCCCGCATTCGTCGCGATCACCGCCGATTTGTTCACCGCTTTCGAGGCTTGATGCGACTTTCACATCTGCACGCACGCATTCGTGATGCGTGAAGGGCATTAATGCCCGCTAACGATCTCTGGAACCCTGCCCGCCGGCGGGGTGTTGCGGCTGCGTTGGGTGCGGATGATGCCGTCGATGATGGTCATGCCGATGCCGGGCAGGTCGCCGAGCTGAACGCTTTCGAGGATGTTCTTGCCGGGCGAGTGCTGGGCCATGTCCATCAGGACGAAATCAGCGGAGCGGCCGACTTCGATGATGCCGCAATCGAGCTCGCGCATGCGCGCAGTATTGCCGGTTGCCAGGCAGAACGCGAGTTCGGCGGGCAGGTCGCCAAGCGAGGACAGCATCGACACCATCCGCAAGATACCGAGCGGCTGCACGCCGGAGCCGGCCGGCGCGTCGGTGCCGAGGATGACACGGTTGAGGTCGCCCATCTCGCGCGCGATGCGCAGCGTGAACAGCGCCGAGCGCTCATTGCCGTTGTGAACCAGTTCCAGCCCACGCTTGCAACCCTCGCAGATACAGCGGATCTGGTCGTCGGGCAGGGCGGTGTGGCCACCATTGATATGGCCGACCACGTCGGTGTCGGCTTCCAGCACCACGTCCTTGTCGATCAGGCCGGAGCCGGGAATGGAGGGGCCGCCGGTGTGGATCGTGCTCTGGATGCCATACTTGCGCGCCCATCCGACCATTTTCCGTGCCGTCGGCCCGTCCTTGACGCCGCCGAGGCCGACTTCGCCGAGCAGTTTGACGCCGGCCGCGGCCAATTCCTTGAAGTCGTCCTCGACCATCTCGCACTCGATGACCGGCGCGCCAGCATGAACCTTCACGCCGCCAGGCCGCAGGGTCCAGAACGCGCGCTGCGCAAAGATCGCCATCGCCTTCAACCCGACGACATCGCGGGGGCGGCCGGGCATGTGAACCTCGCCGGCCGAGATCATGGTGGTGACCCCGCCGTGCAGATAGCTGTCGATCCAGTTGGTCTGGTTCTGCCGGGGCGTCCAGTCGCCGGCGACCGGGTGGACGTGGCTGTCGATCAGGCCCGGGGCGACGGTGGTGCCGTTGGCATCGACGATCGTGGTGGCACCCTCGGTGTCGACGTCCTTGAAGCGGCCGATCGCGGTGATCTTGCCGTTTTCGGCCACGATCGTGTCCCCGTCCAGGATCGGCTTCTCCAGCGCCCCCGACAGCAGCAGCCCGATATTGCGGATCACCAGCTTGCTGGGACCGGTCGCCTGGGGTGCGTCGTGGGCCATGGTTTTTCCTTTTGGTTCAATGCCTTCGGCGGACATTCTGCCCGGCTTGACGATCGGATCAAGCTGGATTATTCATTCGTATACGAACGATCGTATACGAATGATGCGGCCGGTCAATCGGCCTGGGAACGGTGCGATGAGCAATTTCAACCAGGAAAGCGTGCTGAGCGTCCATCACTGGACCGATACGCTGTTCAGCTTCACCACCACGCGCGATCCCTCGTTCCGTTTCCGCAATGGCGAATTCACCATGATCGGGCTCAAGGTCGGCGAGAGGCCGCTGCTCCGCGCCTACTCGGTCGCCAGCGCCAATTACGAGGACCGGCTCGAGTTCTTCTCGATCAAGGTGCCGGACGGCCCGCTGACCTCGCGGCTCCAGCACCTCAAGCAGGGCGACGAGATCATCGTCAGCCGCAAGGCCACCGGCACGCTGGTCATCGATAACCTTGAGAACGGCCGCAACCTCTATCTGATCGGCACCGGCACGGGCCTGGCCCCGTTTCTTTCCGTGATCAAGGATCCCGAGACCTATGAGCGGTTCGAGAAGGTGGTGCTGCTGCACGGCTGCCGCCGCGTCAAGGAACTCGCTTATGGCGAGATGATCACCGAGAAGCTGCCGAACGACGAGCTGATCGGTGAATATATCCGCAACCAGCTGGTCTATTACCCGACCGTGACCCGCGACCCCTTCCGCAACCGCGGCCGTATCACCGACCTGATCAACTCAGGAAAACTGTTCGCTGATATTGGCCTCGCCTCGCTCGACCCCGTCCATGACCGCGTCATGATCTGCGGCAGCCCGGCGCTGGTGACGGACACGCGTGCGCTGCTGGGCGGCAAGGGATTCGTCGAAGGCAATCACGGCGAGCCGGCGCAGTTCGTGGTCGAGAAGGCGTTCGCGGAGCGGTAGTCGCTCAAATCGCGATAAGGTAGGATGGGTTGAGCTCTTCGCGAAACCCATCAATCACATGTGCGGAAGGATGATGGGTTTCGCGAAGAGCTCAACCCATCCTTCGCACCGCCCTAAGGCCGCACCGCCGGCGCTTCCATTCTCATGCCGCGCGCCCGCGACATTAGATACAATTCCAGTTCGACCAGCTCCGGCGCGCCGTAGTCATAGGCCTGTGCCCGGATGCCTGACATACAGGCGCGCAGGCGCCGTTGCAGCGAGCCCAGCGATTGCCATTCCAGCCGGTAGAGCGGGTAACCGGTCGGGTGTCCCTGCGTGATCGCAGAGCCGGCGAGCTTTTTGTCCCAATTATCGTCATGGCAGTTGGTGCAGCCGAGATTGAGCTGCCCTTGCCGTCGCACATAGTGCTGGCGGCCCTTTTCGATGAACGGCGCCAGTTGCGGGTCGGTGCTGCTTTCGATCTTTTCGCCTCGCGACTGTCGCGCGACAAAGGCCGTGAGCGCCAGCAAATCGCGGCTCTCGAAAGGCAATGGCGTCGCCTGCTGCTGGTTGGTCCGGCACGAATTGATGCGCTGCTCCAGGTCGATCGGGCGGCCGGCTGTCTTGTCGAAGGCGGGGTAGCGCGCGGCCACGCCCTTCATGCTGGTGCGGGGATCGTCGTGGCAATCGGCGCAGGCCTTGCCGGCGGAGCCCACCTTGCGCTTCCATACGCTTTCGCCCTCAAGCACCCAGAGCATCCCCGGGTTGGCGGTATCCTCATCCTGCATCGCCTTGGTGTCCGGCTTCATGAAGTCGTAGCCGGAGCGGCGTTCGGCAGGCGGGATTTCGGCGGCCATTGCCGGGACCGCGATCAGCAGCGCGACGGCTATGGCGCCTACGAATCTCATTCGACTGTGATCGAAGCGGATGCAGTTTCGGAAAACCCGTGGTCGCCGGTCCATTCAAACTCGAACTTGCCGCTCTCGGTCGCCGTCGTGAAGAAGGTGATGAAGGGGTTGGCGGAGATGGCTGGAAACAGGTCGGCGCGGAAAATCTCCGATCCGTTGAAGCGGCACGTAAAGCTTGTGATGATGTCACGCGGAACGAGTTCGCCTGAAGCCATATGGCGATAGCCGGTTTCCATGACATGCGACATCAGCGTCTTGATCTCGATAATATCGCCGCGCTTGGCTTTCGCCGGAACGTTGATCAGTGCGGCGGCCATCAGATCACATCCTCGGTGCAGGCCGCGAGCGTCACCACGACATCGACGCTGGCCGACCAGAACGACCCGTCCGAAAGCTTTGCGATCGCGACGATCTGCTGGCTGTCGGCGAGGCGAATGCGGGTCGAGATCTGCGCGCGGCCGTTATGCGGGCCGAGATGGAAATTGGCGATGTTGGCTTGCGGGTTCTTTTCGTTGAAGACGTGGATGCTGCGGACGTGATCTTCCGGGGCCATCGGGTGGTTGACGCTGACCGTCATCGGAACGGTGTTGCCGTTCTCGACCAGCGGCGGGATGTCGACCTTGACCTTTCCGGTCCGCACCGCCGCGCCGCCGGTGACGCTCCGGATCGCGGAGACGAGCATCGCGGGCGTCGCCTCGGCGGGGCGAACGGTCACGACCGGGATGGCGCCGAGCACGGCCGTGCTACCGGCGAGGCCGAGGAACTGGCGGCGTGAGGATTGGGGCGGTTGCTGCATCATGTCGTCCTATTCGCGCAGCGTCACAAGATACGCCACGATATCCTCGATCTGTTCCGCCGACAGGATCGGCTTGCCGCGCCATGGCGTCCCGACGCGGTCGAGGCCGTCGACGCGATAATAAGACGGCATGATGGTCGGGGGATTGAGACGGGACGCGTCCACCAGCCGCAGCCGGAGCTGGCCCTCGGACGAACGGCTGCCGGAACCGGAAAGGTCAGGCGCGAGGTCGCCCTGGAATTTCTGTTCGGGAAATGGGCCGCTGTGGCAGAGGATGCAAGTGCTGGAACGTTCGACGACGAGCGCGCGGCCGCGCGCCGCATCGCCGGCCATGCCCGTCAGCGACCGCGGAATGGCACCGTCGATGACGGCATAACTGCTCAGGTCTTCCGCGGTCGCGAAACCGGGCAGGGCGAACAGGGCCCCGGCAAGGACCGGGCCCCAGATGCGATGCGTGCGATTAGCCAAAGACTTCCGCCGTCACGGTCGAAAACCAGGATTGCGCATAGTCGGCCTCGCGCGCGCGGAACTCGCGTGACGCATCCGCCGGGCTGACCCCGCCGGCGCCCTCGACGTCGGCCAGCAGCCCGTTCTTCGGCTGGTAGACGCCGGCAACCGAAATCCCATAGTCGGGTGCTGCCAGACTGTAGCAGGTATTGATCAGTTTTGGTGCGGCGGGCGATCCGCCTGACAACAGCGTGGCAATCGCGCGTGCGCAGGTCTTGGCCTGTGAATTCGCCGAGAATGCCGATTTGGGCATGGCGCCGGCGAGGCAGGCGTCGCCGATGACATGGATGTTGGGCGCCGATTTGGATTCGAAGGTGACCGGATCGATCGCGCACCAGCCTGTGTTGTCGGTCGCGCCGGCGATCGTCGCGATGCGGCCGGCCCGCTGCGGCGGAATGACGTTGGCCACGTGAGCGGTGTGGTCGCCGAAATCGGTGATCAGCGTGTTGGTCGCAGGATTGACGGCGTTCACTTTGCCGCCCTGCGACAGCGATACCCATTCGATCATTCCCGGATAGAGCTCCTTCCAGGCGTTCTGGAACAGGCGTTGTTTGGAAAAGGTCTCCTTGGCGTCGAGGATGAGCAGCTTCGAGCGGGGCTTTTTGGTCTTCAGATAATGCGCAATCAGGCAGGCGCGCTCGTAAGGTCCCGGCGGGCAACGGAAGGGATTGGCAGGAACGGCGATCACCACCAGGCCGCCATCGTCCATGGCCTCCAATTGATTGCGCAGCAGCAGCGTCTGCTCGCCGGCTTTCCAGGCGTGCGGCATCTTCGCAGCTGCGGCTTCGTCGTAGCCCTGCAGCGCGTCGAAACGCAGATCGATTCCGGGAGACAGCACCAGCCGGTCGTAGGTTAGCGACGTGCCGTCGGCGAGGCCGACGGTCCGCGCCCTCGCGTCGATCGCCGTTGCTGCCTGCGCCACCACGGTCACGCCACCGGCTGCGATCTTGTCGTAGCCGAATTGTTGCGCCTCGATCGAACGAAGGCCGGCGATGACAGTGTTGCTGAACGGGCAGGCGGTGAAGGTCTTGTTCGGCTCGACCAGCGTGACTTGCAGTTTCGGTTCGATCGCTTTTAGCGTCCGTGCACAGCTCGCGCCGCCAAAGCCGCCGCCGATCACGACCACACGCGCGGCCGCCTGGGCGAAGGCTGGCAGCGGAAACGCCAGTGCCGTCATGGCTACGCCCGCGCCACAGAACTCCCGGCGGCTGATACGTCGGCTCATGCTGCGCTCCTCATTTTTGTGCCGCGAGCCACGTCGCAATTGCGCGCAGTTCGTCGTCGGAGAAGCCCTTGGCGATGCGGTTCATGACCGTGGCGGGAAGTGAGCCGTCGCGAAATCCGGTCATCGCGGTCATGACCTCATTAGCGCTGCGGCCGTACAGCCGCGGGATGGATGAGTCCGTTGCTCTCGCGGAATGGCAGCCGGAGCAGGATGCTGCGCCGGGCGGCGGCTCGGAAGCCGCAAGCACCGGCAGGCTGGACGCCATGACCGTCGCAACCGCGGTAACGGTACGCAGCGTTTTCATTTAGCTGACCTCGCGATAAGAGAGCGGCGGCCTCGAGGTGAGGCCGCCGTCCGTTGTTGTCAGGCGAACGTGATGTTCTGGTCCCGCAACGGGATCGAACGGATGCGTTTGCCGGTGGCGGCAAAGTAGGCGTTGAGCACCGCGGGTGCGGCAACCCCGATGGTCGGCTCGCCGACGCCGCCCCAGAAGCCGCCGCTCGGCACCATGACGCATTCCACCTTCGGCATCTCGGCGATGCGCATCGAGTTGTAGGTGTCGAAATTGGTCTGCTCGATCTTGCCGTCCTTCACCGTGCAGCCGCCGTAGAACAGAGCGGACAGACCATAGACGAAGGAGCCCGCGATCTGCCGCTCGACCTGCGCCGGATTGACGACATAACCCGGATCGGTCGAGGCGACGATGCGATGCACCTTGATCTTGTTGCCTTCGGTGACGGAGATTTCCGCGGCGCCCGCGACATAGCTGCCGTAGCCCATCACCTGCGCAATGCCGCGATAGATGCCTTGCGGCGGCGGCTTGCCCCAGCCGATCTTCTCGGCCACGGCATTGAGCACGGCAAGATGCTTCGGATGCTTGCTCATCAGCTTGCGGCGGAATTCCACCGGATCCTGGCCGACCGACTGCGCCAGTTCGTCCATGAAGCATTCCATATAGATCGCATTCTGGTTGACGTTGACGCCGCGCCAGAAGCCCGGCGGAACGTGGGGGTTGCGCATCGAATGCTCGACCAGCAGGTTCGGCACGGAATAGCCGATCGCGGCGTCGCCGGACGGACTCAATCCCTGAAACGCAGCCGGATCCATGCCGTTCACCAGCGCCGCCGGACGCACCGAGAACAGGATCGACTGGCCGGACAATCGCACGTGCAGCGCCGTGAGATTGTTGTCGGCATCGAAGGCGCCGGTCAATTTGCATTGCGTGACCGGATGAAACTTGCCTTGCGCCATGTCCTCTTCGCGCGACCACAGCAGCTTGACCGGCGTGCCCGGCATCTCCTTGGCGATGAGAACGGCCTGTCGGACATAATCCGTCATGCCGCGCCGGCCGAAGCCGCCGCCCAAAATCTGCTTGTGCACTTCGCATTTTTCGGCCGGCAGGCCTGACGCTTCCATGGTGGCGGCAAACGCCGCTTCGCCGTTCTGCGTGCCGCACCAGACCTCGCATTTGTCTGATGTATAGAGCGCCGTCGCGTTCATCGGCTCCATCGGGGCGTGGTTCTGGTAGGGATAATTGTAGACCGCTTCGACTTTCTTGGCGGCAGAGGCAATCGCGGCCTTGGCGTCCCCGTTCTGGTTGCCGACATAGGCCGGCTGGGCGTTGTCGAGACCTTCGGCCAGCCATTTGGCGATCGACTCGCTGGAGACCTTGGCGTTCTCGCCTTCATCCCAGACGATCGGCAGCGCATCGAGCGCGGTCTTGGCGTGCCACCAGGTGTCGGCGACGACGGCAACGCTGCTGTCGCTGACGCGCACGACCTTCTTGACGCCTTTCATCGCCATGACCTTGGCTGCGTCATAGCTCTTCAGCTTACCGCCGAACACCGGGCAATCCTTGATCGCGGCGTTGAGCATGCCGGGCAGCTTGACGTCGGCGCCGTAGATCATCGCTCCCGTCGTCTTGTCGACGGTGTCGAGCCGCTTGACGCCCTTGCCGATGATCTTCCAGTCCTTGGGATCCTTCAGCTTGACGTCCGCCGGCGGCTCGAGCTTCGCCGCGGCCTCCACCACCTTGCCGTAGGTCGTGGTCTTGCCCGATGGCGTGTGAGTGATGACGCTGTTGGCGGCGGTGCATTCCGAGGCCGGCACCTTCCATTCGTTGGCGGCCGCCTGGATCAGCATCACGCGCGCCGTGGCGCCGCCCTTGCGGACATACTCCTGGCTGGTGCGAATGCCGCGGCTGCCGCCGGTCGAGAAATCGCCCCAGGCGCGCTTGCGTGCGACACTTTGTCCGGGAGTCGGATACTCGGTGACGACCTTTGACCAGTCGCATTCGAGCTCTTCGGCGACGAGTTGGGCGAGGCCGGTGAGGGTGCCCTGACCCATTTCCGAGCGGGCGATACGAACAACGGTAGTGTTGTCGGGGCGGATCACCACCCAGACATTGACCTCGGGCGAGCCGTCGGCGGCGCGGACCACGGTCGGACCGCCAAAGGGAAGATCGAGGCCGATGGCCAGACCGGCGCCGGTCGCAGCGGTGCCGATCACGAAACCGCGGCGGGTGAGCTTGGGCATGACGTGCTTGTTCATGGCGTCTTCCTCAGGCGTTCGCTGCGGCGTGGATTGCCTCGCGGACCTGTTGGAAGGTCCCGCAACGACAGATATTGGTGATGGCCTCGTTGATGTCCTGGTCGGTCGGCTTCGGCTTCTCCTTGAGAAGGGCGGCGACCGCCATGATCATGCCGCTCTGGCAATAGCCGCATTGCGGCACGTCGTTGGCCACCCAGGCCTGCTGCACCTTGTGCAGGGCGCCATTGCTGGCGAGCCCCTCGATGGTGGTGATCTGTTTGCCGGCGGCTTCGCTGACCGTGACGCCGCAGGAGCGCATCGCGACCCCGTCGACATGCACGGTGCAGGCGCCGCATTGTGCGATGCCGCATCCATATTTGGTTCCGGTCAGTCCGACGTTCTCCCGGATTGCCCAAAGGAGCGGGGTGTCGTCTTCGACGTCCACGCTGATTGATTTGCCGTTGATCGTGAGATTTGCCATCGCGTATCCCCTGTTCGCTCAATCCACCGAGAGAGCTGCGGGCGGCAAGATGGCCTGCGATCTGGAATAGTTCAAATCAAGAAAATGCGTTAGCGCTCAGGATGAAAGCCGGCCCGCCGGTGTTGCATGGCATGTGCGCCGGCATGGCTGTCATGTCCGTCCAGCACCGACCGGCTGGCGCGCTATGGTTTGCCGGCTTTGAAGGCGTCAAGAATCTCGGCGCAGACGGGCCCCGAGCGGGTGCACCAGGCGCGCTGCGCCGCCGCCGCCCCCGTTCGCAGCGCTGCAACGATCGACGGCTCGGGATTTGAATCGATCGCGACGCCGTTCTGGCGCATACGCTGATAGTTCTCTTCCAGCCGGGTCGACAGCGCGCGCCACAATTCGCTCTCGGTGTGACGGCTGGCGGCATCGACCGCGGCGCGCGTGTCCGGACTCAAACCGTCATAGGCCGCCTGATTGACGCTCGCGATCGAAAGCGGCAGCGAATAGGTGATTTCGCTGAAACAGGGCAGATACTCCCAAAGCTTGCGGCCGGCGCCGCCGTCTCCCGACGACAACACCGCGTTGATGCTGCCGTCGACCAGTTTCGGCATCGTGTCCGCGAAACTGATCGATGCGGCCTTGGCGCCGACGCTCAGGAATACTTCGCTTGAGGTCTTGTCATAGGTGCGAATGGAGAGCGCGGCGAGGTCGGGCGGCGACGTCAGCGGTTTCTTCGACCAGATGCCTGAAGGCGGCCACGGCGTCAGATAAAGCAGCCGCAGGCCCTTCTTCTGCAGCGCCGTCGCCAGATGCGGCCGCGCGATCTCGGCAAGGCGTTTGGCGTCGGCGGTCGACGTTACCAGAAAGGGCAGCGAAGGCAGCGCAAAGATCGGGTCTTCGGCTTCCAGCGCGCCGGCAAAGGCATCGCCGGCGGGCACCCGGCCGTCGGCGATCGCGGCGAGCATGCCGGCCGATTTGATGCCGGCCTTGGCGTCAAAGCTCGGCCTGATCTCGAGTTTGCCTGCGCTGGATTCGGCGACGTGTTTTGTGAAGGCCGTCAGGCCAACGCCCGGCATCGCGTTTGGCGGATATTCTGTTGGCATGTCCCAGACGGTCTGGGCCTGAAGGGCGGCCGGAAACAGCAGGAGACACGCGCCGGCCAGCATACTGAGTAGTCGCAACTCGTCCTCCAAATCCATCGACCCGATCGCCGCCGGGCGATGACAGTCATGTATTGCGCGGAGTACCCACAGTCAGCCGAAGGAAGCTCATCACGCTGCCGAGCGCAGCAAAGCCGGCGCCGAGTGCCAATGCAAGCGTCGCGCCATCATGGCCGGCAAGGCCAAAGCACAAGGCGGCAAGCGCCGCGCCGAGCGTCTGTCCGGTCAGGCGGGCGGTCGCGACGATGCTGCTGGCGCTGCCACTGCGATGCGGCGGCGCGCTCGACATCAGTGCCCGCAAATTGGGCGTCTGGAAGAATCCGAAGCCGATCCCGCAAATCACCGTGCGCCAGACGATGTTGGCCGTGCCTGGGTCCGGCGGCAGCGTCGCCAGCAGCGCCATGCCGATGCCCAGCAGCACCAGGCCGATGCCGCCGAGGATGCCGACCGGATAACGGTCGGAGAGCCGGCCTCCGATCGGCGCCATGATCGCCACGACCAGCGGCCAGGGTGTCATGAAGAAGCCGGTCTCGACCTGCGACCGGTGCAGCACGTCCTCGAAGTAGAAGGGCAGCGACACGAACGCCAGTCCCTGCACCGCGAAGGAGCACACCGAGGTGGCCGCCGACAGTGCGAACATCGGCCGCCGGAACAGGTCGATCGGCAGCATCGGCGCCGGGTGGGCGGCGTCCCGGCGGGTCATGATCCAGCCGAGCAGCAAGGCCGCGCCAAGCTCCAGTCCGACCAGCGCCGGAGGGGCCTGATGGGCCGCACTGCCGATGCCGACAATAAAGAGACCGAGGCAGCTCGCGGTCAGCGCCGCGCTCGTGAAATCGAACGCGTGCTTCGCCCGCGGCGTTTTCGGCAAGGTCTTCAGGCCGATCCAGATCGCGATCACGCCAAAGGGAATATTGATGGCGAACAGCCACGGCCAGGTTCCGATCGAAAGGATCGCGGAGGCGATGGTCGGTCCCAAAGTGAAAGCCGTTCCGACCACCAGCGCGTTGTGGCCGAAGCCGCGTCCGAGCATATGGGTCGGATAGACGAAGCGAACCAGCGCCGCGTTGACGCTCATGATGCCGCTGGCGCCCAATCCCTGCAGTGCCCGGGCCGCCGTCAGGCTGGGCAGCGACCATGCGAAGGCGCAGCCGAGCGAGGCCAGCGTGAACAGCAGCAGGCCGCCGATATAGATCCGTTGATGGCCGACGATTTCGCCGAGCGCGCCGAGCGGCAGCAAGGTCGCGACCAGCGCGATCTGGTAGATGTTGACCACCCAGACCACGTCGGCCGGGCTGACATGAAGATCGGCGGCAATGGCGGGCAGCGCAATGTTGGCGATCGCCGTATCCAGCGAGGCCAGTGCCAGCGCGGTAAAGATCGCCGCAACCGCCCAGCGCCGGAGATCCGGGGGCAGGCCGTCGATGGGCGCGGGGGCGGGCGGCTCAGCGGTTGTATCCAGTGACATCCAATCAGGGCTCTCTACGCCAAGGGCGGTCGTGCCCATGGCGGCGTGTACTACGGACGCGCTGCAAGCCACAGACACAGCGCTGCATGATGCATATGCGAAGGAACAGCGGCACATCGGAGAAAACGTGCTCTCCGCGCCATATCCGCGCGCCGACTCTCGGATACCTTTCCGCGCGCGTCGCAATCGACTAGGCTTGCCGCGCATCGTGATCGCAATTCCATAAAAAGACGGTCACCGAGGGGGAAGCGCGTTGAACGGACAGACGAGCCGGCGCAGCGAAGTCGTGCGTAGCGTCAGTGAGGGGCAGCGTGCGTGGGGCGGCTTGTGGGTCACGTTCCTGCTGGCGATTCTCGGCTTTCTCGTCATCTATCCGATCCTGATGCTGCTGCTCGGTGCGCTCACCGACACCAATCCGGTGGTCGAAGGCATCTCGCTCAGCCACCTCTCGGTCAAGAACTTCGTGACCGTGCTGGCGAACCCGAATGTCGCCGAGGCGCTGGCAAATACCATGATCGCCTGCGGCGGCGGTACGCTGATTGCCGTGGTGATCGGGTTGCTGTTCTCCTGGATCGTCGTCCGCACCAATACGCCGTTCAAGGGGTTTATCGCGGCCGCCAGCATCCTGCCGCTGTTTGCGCCGCCGCTGGTTGCCGGCGTCGCATGGGCCATCCTGGGGTCGCCGAAGACCGGCCTGATCAACACCATGTTCAAATGGGTGGGGCTGGACTGGCGCGTCGATTTCTATTCGATGTGGGGCCTGGTGTTCGTGTTCGGCATCTACTACGCGCCCTATGTCTACATGTTCACCGCGTCGGCGCTGCGCAACATGGACCCGAGCCTGGAAGAGGCCGCCGAGATTTCCGGCGCCAGCGCGTTCGCGACCTTGTTCACGGTGACGTTCCCCCTGATCATGCCGGCGATCGTCTCGGGCATGCTGCTGTCGTTCATCGTGATGCTCGGCATTTACGGCATTCCGGCGGTTCTCGGCGCGCCGACCAACCTTGCGGTGCTGACCACCTACATCTTCAAGCTCACGAACTGGTCGCCGCCGCTCTACAACACCGCCGCTGCGGTCGCGATCATCCTGATGGTCGTCACCGGCCTTCTTGTATTCCTGCAGCAGAGGGTCTTGAGCGGCCGCAGCTACACCACCGTCGCCGGCAAGGCGTTTCGTCCGCGCAGTCTCGACCTCGGGCGCTGGCGCTGGTTCACCTTCGGCCTCGGCATCGTCTATTTGCTGATCGTCGTGGTGCTGCCGTCGCTGGCGCTGATCGTTGCGGCGTTCCGAAAGTTCATGTTCATCCGGGACGCCGCGAGCCTGTTCGACATGCGGCAGTACTCGCTGATGCATTTCTACAGCATTTTCGACAACCCGCTGACGTTGCGGTCGATCTACAATGCGGTGGAGGTCGGTGTGGTCACCGCGGTTGTCGGCGGCGCGCTGGCTTTTGCGATCGGCTACACCATTCACCGCACCCGAGTCACCGGCCGATTCTGGATCGACCTGATCTCGACGGTCCCGGTTGCCATCCCCGGCCTTGTCGTCGGCGTCGCCTACCTCTGGGCCTGGATCGGCATTCCCGGCGGCCTCTACGGCACGATCTGGATTTTGGCGCTGGCGTTCATCGCGCGATTTATGCCTGACACGGTCAAGTCGCTGTCGACCTCGTTCATGCAGATTCATCGCGAGCTCGAGGAAGCCGCCTGGGTGTGCGGCAAGGGCATGCTCGAGACGATCCGGACGATCGTGCTGCCGCTGGCGCGGCCGGGCGTGATCGCGTCGATGACGCTGCTGTTCGTGCTGGCGATCCGCGAACTCGGTTCGTCGCTGTTTCTCTACACCAGCAACACGATGGTGATGTCGGTGCTGCTGCTGGACTACTACGAGGGCGGCAATATCGGAAAAACCGCGGCCTTCAGCATCGTGCAAACCATTTTGCTCGGCGTTCTCATCGGCGGCGCCAACTGGCTGTCGCAGGGGTCGGCGCAGGGCAGCGTCGCCCGCACCGGATAATGAAGACAAAGGGAGGATACGCTGTGAACAGAAAAATCTTCGCGAGAACCGTCGCCATCGCCGGCGCCGCCGTTCTGGGCTTGATATCGGGCGCTTTTCCGGTGCAGGCGCAGGAGTTCGGTCCGCCCGAATTGATCGCCGCCGCGAAGGCCGAAGGCAAGCTGGTGTTCTACACGGCGAACTTCGCCGAGGTCGAGCAACTGGTCATCAAGCAGTTCAACAAGCGCTTTCCCGAGATCAAGGTCGAGATGGTGCGCGCGCCTGGCGGCCAGTTGATCACCCGGGTCAGGACCGAAGCTGCAGCCGGCAAGCTGATCGCCGACGTCGTAGATCATTCCGACCGGGGGTTGATGCTGCCGATGGAAGATATGTTCCAGGATTATACGCCGCCGAATGCGGCCGACTACAATCCCGACGCGCTGATCTCCAAGAAGCTGTGGCCGCGCGCCACCATCGCGTGGTCGATCGCCTACAACACCGAACTGGTGAAGGATCCCCCCAAAAGCTGGATGGATCTGACCAAGCCCGAATACAACAAGCTGACGGGGCAGGTGTTCGCGCAATCCGGCGGCACCACCTGGACCCGTATCATGTTCGAGCGCCAGGTGCTGGGCGAGGATTACTGGAAGAAGCAGGCTGCGACCCGCCCGGTGCTGTATCCGTCGGGCGCGCCGATGGCGGACTCGCTGGTTCGCGGGGAAGTGGCGATGGGTCCCTTGCTCTACAATGTGATCTATCAGAAGAAAAAGGACGGCGCGCCGGTGGGGATTTTCTTCCCGCCGGAGGGTGCGCCGGTCAATCCCTATGCCAGCGGCATTCCGAAAACCGCCGCCAATCCGAACGCAGCAAAATTGTTCCTGAACTGGTGTCTGTCGAAGGAAGGGCAGACCTTCATGATCAAGGAGCTCGGAAATCTCACTTCCTTGAAGGAGCCGCCGGCCTATCCGGAAGGCTTCGACCCCAAGGTCGTCAAGGTCTGGTACCCCAAGTTCGAAGACTATGTGAAGCTTCAGGCGACCTGGGTGGCGGAGTGGGACAAGACCTTCGGCTATCGGCAGTGAGCGATGCGCGTGTGAAGAAGGATCGCTCATGACGGCAACCCTCGAAGTCACCGACCTGCGCAAGCAGTTCGCGATCGGCCGGCCGGCGATCGACGGCGTCAGTTTCGCCGTGCCGGCCGGCGAGATCGTGGTTCTGCTCGGCCCCTCCGGCTGCGGCAAGACCACGACGCTGCGCTGCGTCGCGGGGCTGGAGCATCCGACCTCGGGCGAGATCAGCATCGCGGGCAGGGTGGTCTCGTCGCCCGAACGCGGGATTCTGGTGCCGCCGCGTGCGCGCGAGCTCGGGATGGTGTTTCAGTCCTATGCGGTGTGGCCGCACATGACGGTGCGGCAGAACGTGGTCTATCCGCTCAAGCACCGAAAGTTTTCGCGCAATGACGCCCGCCTTAAGGTCGACGAAGCGCTCAAGCTGGTCGGTCTCTCGGAATACGCCGAACGGCCGGTGGTCGCGTTGTCCGGCGGCCAGATGCAGCGCGTGGCGCTGGCGCGCAGCATCGTCTACCGGCCGCAATTGTTGCTGCTCGACGAGCCCCTGTCGAATCTCGATGCCAAGCTGCGCCTGCGGTTGCGCGACGATCTTCGTGTGATCTTCAAGCAGACCGGGATGACCGCGCTGTATGTCACCCATGACCAGGCGGAAGCCGTCGTGCTCGGCGACCGCATCGGCGTGATGCGCGACGGCAAGCTGCTGCAGATGGACACGCCTGACGCGATCTATAACCGGCCGGCGGATCTCTTCGTCGCCAATTTCACGGGTGCCACCAACGAGCTCGCGGGAACGCTGGTGTCGCGCAACGGCCAGTTCGGCACGGTCGATTTCGGCGAGGGGCGGCGGGGCGAGGTGGCGCTGTTCCACCGGCTGACGCCGGACGAAAAAGTGCGCGTGGCGCTGCGGCCGGAAAACATCACCATCGGGCGGCAGGACGGCGCGAACACGTTTCCCGCCAAGGTCCTCGACCGCCGCTACCAGGGCACGCAAACGGCCTACGGCATCGAGCTGTTCGGCACGCGGCTCGAGGTGATCGAACTCGGGACTGCCTCGCGCCATCAGGTTGGTGTCGAGGCGCCGGTCTCGTTGCCGCGCGAATACCTGTGGGCCTATCGCGACACCGGGCCGTCGGCTTACGAATAGAGCGGTTCATCGATTGATTGAATCGGGAGGGATTCCGTTGGGGGGCGGTTTGTGATTCAAGATGCTGGCTGGATCGGAGGCCAGCATCGAATGGTCCGACCTCTTTCGAACGATCTTCGTGAACGAGCCGTGAGGGCGGTGGAATCCGGCGAGAGTTGCCATGCTGTGGCGGCCCGGTTCGATGTTGCGGTGTCGTCCGTTGTGAAGTGGCGCCAACGCTATCGCGCGACAGGTTCGGTGGCTCCGGGCAAGATGGGCGGGCACCGCAAGCCGATTCTGGAGCCGCATCGGGCGTTCATCGCGGAGCGGATCAGCCAGACGCCACATCTGACGCTGCACGGTCTGAAGGACGAACTCGCCACACGAGGCGTGAAGGTCTCGCACCACGCGGTGTGGACGTTCCTGCGACGCGAGGGTCTGAGCTTCAAAAAAAACACTGTTCGCCCTTGAGCAGGGCCGCGCCGACGTCGCGCGGCGGCGGCAGCGCTGGCATAGCCTACAGGATCGCCTCGATCCAAGCCGGCTGGTGTTCATCGACGAGACCTGGATCAAGACCAACATGGCCCCGCTGCGCGGCTGGGGGCCCAAGGGTGAGCGGCTGCGCGGCTTTGCGCCGCACGGCCACTGGCGAACGCTGACCTTCCTGGGCGCGCTCCGCTGTGACCGACTCACTGCGCCTTGCGTGTTCGATGGGCCGATCAACGGCGAGAGCTTCCGCGCCTATGTCGAACAGCAACTCGTTCGCGTGCTGCGGCCGGGCGACATCGTCGTGATAGACAATCTCGGTAGCCACAAGTCGCCGTCCGTCCGTCAGATGATCCAGAAAGCCGGTGCCAGGCTGTGGTACCTGCCGCCGTACTCACCCGACCTCAACCCGATCGAGCAGGTCTTTGCCAAGATCAAGCACTGGATGCGCATCGCACAGAAACGCACGATCGACGACGCCTGCGACCACATCGGCCACCTCGTCAGAAGCGTCATGTCCGACGAATGCAGCAACTATTTCGTCAATGCCGGATACGCTTCCATAAAAACATGAAACGCTCTAGCGGCGTCCCCCGAGACGCGGTTGATGGCACCTTGGCTGCCTTGGAATCGATGCAATTTTAGCAATTCGGACCCCGATGCCTTTACGCGTCGCCGGTATTGTGTTGCCGGCGTATCGGGGGAAAACCATGCCGTTCGGGAGATTCAAGTCTGGCGCTGCGTCGATCTCCGATGCCGTCTATCTGGAAGTTATCGGCAATCTTTACGGGACCACCGTCCCGATCCTGGTTGCCGGCGGTTGCCAGGGAATCGTCGGCGCGATCTCGGTCAGCGAGACCGGCGACCGCCTCTCTGCGGCGCTGACGGTCGCCGGCGTTGTCGTCGCTGCCATAAGGCTGTTCGGCGTGCTCGCGTTCCGTAACGAAACGCGCCGGAGGCCGCTGCGCGATCGGGCCGAAGCCGTCGTCTGGGAGTGGCGCTATGCGGCGGGCAGTTTCACCACGGCGCTGATCATCGGGCTGTTTGCTGCACGTAGTTTGTTCGTCGGAGACGCGATCTGCCTCGTGATGGCGATCGGCATTGCCTTCGGCTTCAGCGCGGGGATCGTGGCGCGGCTGTCGTTGCGGCCGGTGGTGGCATTGCTGGGTTTCGCGGCCGTAGGCCTGCCTCTGGTCGCTGCAACCTTCATGAAGGCGTCGGATGCCCCGCATATTGCGTTGGGTTTCATGATCCTGGTCTATGTCGCCGCCGGCCTCGAGATGGTTCGTTTGTCGTACGAAAACACGCTGAACCAGATGTCGATGAAGCGGAAGTTCGAACAGCTCGCGCGTATCGACCCCATGACCGGCCTGCTCAATCGATCCGTGCTCGGCACGGACCTCGCGGAGATCGTCGCTGGAAACGGCAGCGCTCTGGCCGCGGTCCATGCCGTCGACCTCGATCATTTCAAGACCGCCAATGACCGCTTTGGTCATCCGGTCGGGGACGCCTTGCTGCGGCAGGTGGCGGCAAGGTTGTCGTCGATTGCCGGCAGCTCCGACCTCGTCGTCCGCATGGGCGGCGACGAATTCATCGTGATTCAGAGGGCGCCGCAGTGCCGCGGCGATGCCGAACTCATGGCGCAGCGGATCTTCGAGACAATCAGCGCACCCTATCGGGTCGGCGATCATGAGATCGTTATCGGGGCCAGCATCGGCGTTGCTTTGTCGCCGGACCACGGCAGGACCGTCGAGGCGCTGCTCACCCGATCCGATGCGGCGCTGTATCGTGCGAAGGAGCGGCGCGGCGGCTACGTCTTTGCGGCCGACCCGGGCGTCGCGGATGACGATCGCAGCCGCCAGCGCGCCGCGTGACTCAATTCGCCGATCCTATTCCTAGCTTGGCATAGATCCTTCGCGCATAGGCGCCGAATTCTTCGGTCGTCTTGATCGGCAAGTCCCGCGGGAACGGCAGTTCGATCGGAAAATACTCGGCCATGCGTGCCGGGCCGGCGGTGAGCACCGCGCAATGCGAGGCGAGGAACACCGCTTCCTGGATCGAGTGCGTCACGAACAGGATGGTCTTGCCGCTTTCGCGCCAGATCCGCAGCATTTCGAGGTTCATCTGTTCGCGGGTCAGCGCGTCGAGCGCGCCGAACGGTTCGTCCATCAGGATCAGCCTTGGATCGTGGATGAAGGCGCGGGCGATGGCGGTCCGCTGCTGCATGCCGCCGGACAATTGCTGCGGATATTTGTCTTCGTAACCGGCAAGGCCGACCAGGTTGAGCAGATCGCGGGCGCGGCTCCGCGCGGCCTTCATCGGCAGGCCGACAATCTCGGCCGGCAGCAGCACGTTGTCCAAAATGGTCCGCCATTTCAGCAAAAGCGCCTGCTGGAACACCATGCCGATATCGCGGGCCGGGTCGAACGGGGTTTTTGAGTTACCGATCTTGATGGTGCCGCCATCGGCATCGTGCAGCCCTGCCAGGATCTTCAGCACCGTAGTCTTGCCGCAGCCGGACGGGCCCACGAGCGAAACCAGCTCGCCTTCCCTGACGTCCATGGTGACATCGGAGACGGCGAGGAATTCCGCGCCTTTGGATCGATAGACCTTGCGGACGTTCTGAAGGCTGATGAAGGGCTCTTCGGCGCTCATGCCAGCCATTTCTGCAGGTTGTCTTTCACAAAGGCGTCGTCGGAAAGATCGGCGTGCTCGCGGCAGACGCGGTCGATCTGTTGCATCTGTCCGGGGCTGAGCCCCTCGGCGGGATCGAGACACCACAACCCCTGCATCAATCCCTGCCGCCGCAGGATTTCATGGCAGCCGGCGATGCAGCCGTGAAAATTGTTGGCGACGTCGAAGAATGCGCTGTTGCAGTCGGTGACGCGGGCATCGAGCGCCAGCAGGTCCGCGTGCAGGGTGTCCTTGCCGCGCGCGGCTTTGCACCTCTCGAACTGCTTGATCGCGCTCGCGGTCCACACCGACCAGTGCCCAAGGAGACCGCCCTTGAAATACGCGCGGGTGGTGACGCCCTTGTCGCGCAGATCGAACGGCAGCATCAGGTCGAGCAGGATGTGATCGTCGTTGCCGGTATAGAGCGCGACGCGGCCGAGCGCGTTGGCCGCCGCCACGCCGCGCAGCACGTCCAGCGTCCGGTAGCGGTTGAACGGCGCGATCTTGATGGCGATGACGTTGTCGATGGAAGCGAAGCGGCGCCAGAAATCGGCGCTGAGGACGACGCCGCCGACCGCCGGCTGCAGGTAGAAGCCAACCAGCGGGATCTCGCGCGCCACCGCCTCGCAATGCGCGATGATCTCGTCCTCGGATGCCGACTTCATCGCGGCAAGACTCAGCAGGCCGGCGTGATATCCGATGCCGCGTGCGGTTTGCGCTTCGGCTGTAGCTTGCGGTGTCGGACCGGCGAGTCCCGCGACCATCGCGACCGGCCGCGTGGTCCATGAAGCCGCGGTCTCCGCCGCCAGCTCCAGCACCGGCCGGTACAGTCCGACGTCGCGGATCGCGAATTGTGTGGTGTGGACGCCGACGGCCAGCCCGCCGGCGCCTGCGTCGAGATAATAGCGAGTCAGCGCCCGCTGATGCCTGACATCAAGCGCACGGTTGGCGTCGAGCGCCAGCGGATGCGCGGGGAGTACCGTGCCGTCGGCGATCAACTTCCGAACGTCGGCCTTGATTTTGCTATGATGCATGACGGTACGTCCTATCCAAATTCCGGGCCGGCGACGGCGAACGGCGGTTGCACGGGGGAAATGGCTGCCGGGCCAAAGCGCATGCGTTGAAACGGCCGCTCGATAGTCCAGCCCAATGCGACGAGGCCGCTTAGGAACTCTTCCTGAGAATAGACGGCATCGATCAGCCACGGCCCCGTCTCGGAGCGGACGATGGCATCGACCAGCGCGAGCGCCTGATCGGCGCGATCGGCCAGCAGTGGGCCGATATGACGCGCGGTGCGTCCATCGCGGATGAGCGCCATGGCTCGATCGCCAGACACGATGCGCGAGCCCGAGCGCGCGGAAAATTCCGCCAACAACGTGCTGCGGTCAAACCCCATGGCGCCGGCATCGCGTGCCGCCAAAGCGTCGAGGTTGCCGTCTGATAATGAGGGTATTGTACCGGTGTCTTGCGGCTTCGTCAGCCGCAGCCGTCGCAATTGCAGCGTCGGCTCGAAGCCGAGCGGCCCGTACACGGCGGCACCGTCCGGTGTTGCGTCCAGCCAGGTCGTGAGACCCCGCCTTGCCGCCGCGTTCAGGCAGGCATCGACCAGCTTGGTTGCGATGCCGCGGCGGCGGAAGTCCGCGGTCACCAGCACCATGCTGATCCAGGCATTGCCCGCGGAGTAGGGCAGCAGCGCGGCAGTCGCGACCAGCCGCGCGCCGTTGCGCATGCCGAACACAGCGCCCCGGCTCAGGAAGAAGCGCCAGTCGGCCTCGTTCTGGTTCCAGCCCGCTTCGGTCGACAACATCATTACGGCCTGCGCGTCGTCGACGTCGAGTCCGACGATGCCGACCGGCTCAGTAGCGGCCATCGCGCACCTCGTATTTGGTGGGCTTGCCAAGGCTCGGCATCGACCGCGACACCCAGTCGGCGGTCCAGCTGATGAGCTGCTCGGTATCGACGATCGGCAGGCCGAACAGCTTTACCGCCTGCGAGGTATCGGTGAGCCATGCCGTCGGCTCTTCCGTGCCGACGATCTCGGGCGCCCGGCCGAACCGCTGGCCGAATCTTGCGGCGAGATCGCGCACGGCGAGAATCTTGTGGCCGCTGACATTGATCGGCGAGGTTGGCGTCTCGCAATGCGCCAGGCAGCGCAGCGCCTGCGCGGATGCGTCGCCCTGCCAGATGAAATTGACATGGCCGAGGCTGACGTCGATCGGCTTGCCCTGCAGCACCTTGCTGGCGATGTCGTGCAGCACGCCGTAGCGCATGTCGATCGCGTAGTTGAGCCGGAACAGCCGTCCGGGCGTCGCATGCTTTCTCGAAAAATACTCGAACATGCGCTCGCGCCCGACGCAGGATTGCGCGTATTCGCCAGGTGGGTTGGGCGCCATGTCCTCTTTCGCGCCTTTGCCATCCACCGGCACGAACGGATAGACACAGCCGGTCGAGAACGCGACGATCCGCGACGTGGCAAAAGCCTGCGCGACCAGCGCGGGGACGTGCGAATTCATGGCCCAGGTCAGCGACAGGTCGCCCTCGGCACCGAACTTGCGCCCGGCCATGAACACGACGTTCGGCGCCTTCGGCAGCGCTTTGATGGCGTCCTCGTCGAGCAAGTCGCAATGGATGGTCTCGATGCCGCGCGCCTGCAGCCAGTCCTCGACGGCGGGATCCGAGAAGCGGGCGACGCCGATGACGCGGCGTTCCGGCGCGGCGGCCTTGGCGAGACCCGCCAGCGTCGGCCCCATCTTGCCGGCGACGCCCAGGACCATGATGTCGCCGTCGACCTTGCGGAGATCGTCAATCAGCGCCTGGCTCGGGCGGCACAGCAGGTCGTCGAGCGCTGCGATGTCCGAAATCGTCTGGGGCAGGTTGTCGCGCGTCAGCAGCATGTTTTTCCTGTCTTCTTATTGCAACCGGATGTCGCGAACGACGAACATCCGTTCGAGGCCGAGCACGAGCCCATACAGTGCCACGCCGAGCAGTGTCAGCAGCACCACCGCCATCACCATTGCCGGCGTGTCGAGCGAGGACTGCACCTGGATCATGAGGTAGCCGAGCCCGCGCTCGGAGGCGATGAACTCGCCGACGATGGCGCCGGCCACCGCCAGGATCGCGCCGACCTTCATGCCGGAAAATACGTAAGGCAGCGCGCCGGGAAGCTGGATTTTCCGGAATAGCGTCCAGCGCGAGCCGCGCAGCGATTTCACAAGGTCGAGCAGATCCGGTTCGACCTCGCTTAAGCCCCGTGCCGTGGTCAGCAGGATCGGGAAGAAGCAGATCGAAAACGCGATCAGGATGTTCGGGAAGATGCCGTAGGAGAACCAGACGATGAACAGCGGCCCGAGCGCGACCTTCGGAATCATGTTAAGCGTCACGAACAGCGGCAGCAGCAACAGGCTGATCAGCGGCGACCAGGTGAACAACACGGCCAGCATGACACCGACCAGCGCGCCAAGGCAGAACCCGCCGAGGATTTCGACCGCCGTCACGGCGAGGTTGTACAGCCACGCATAGTTGGGCGAGGCCAGCGTCTTGATGGTGGCAAGCGGCGAGGGCAGGATGAATTTCGGCACCTGGAAGGCATCGACGAGCACCTGCCAGAGCACGATCACGGCCAGATGCACGATCAGGATGATCGCGAAAGACCGTACCGATCCACCGTCGCCGCTCAACACCGTGCGCTCCCTTGGCTAAGCCCCCCCGGCTGCGTGGCGACAATCTATCGCGGCCTTCCTCACTAATCAACCATCTGGTTGATTAAGGCCGCAGCGAATGCATCACCAGATCGACGACGTGCCTGCGGCGGGCCTGCCGGGCGGCCCGGCTCGACAGGTCCTTTCCGAAGATCGCGGACAGGGTGGGCGTATTCGAAAAGTAGAAGTAGCTGAGGCCTGCAATCGAAATATAGAGGTGTACCGGGTTGATACCTTTACGGAATATGCCTGCCTTGACGCCCTGGCCGAGGATGGTGGAAACCAGACTGACCAGCGGCGAATGCATCGCCTCCAGCTTGCGGGAGCCGCGCACATGGCGGGCGCCGCCGCGATTTTCGTCGTTCAGCAGCACGATGAAGTCGGGATGCGCGGCGAGATGGTCGAAGGAACTCTCGATCAGCTTCTTGATCGCCTTCTCGGGCGGCAGCCCCTCGAGATTGAGCTTGCGCTCCTGGGCGCGGATTTCCTCGTAAACCCATTCCAGTACCGCCAGATACAGCGCGTCCTTGTCGCCGAAATAATGATAGACGAGCTGCTTGTTGACGCCCGCACGCGCCGCGATCTCGTCGACCCGCGCTCCGGCAAGGCCGCTGCTGGCGAATTCGCGCCGCGCCGCCGTCATCAACTTCTTGCGGGTTGCGACGGGATCTCGCCGCTGAGGCCTTTTGCCGTCAGATCGTTTTTTAGGCATTTCCAACCAAATAGTTGACAACTCGTCTAGTCCCGAGTTGCATTGGTAGCGTCACCGGCGCGCGGCGACAAGCTCGGCTGCAAACGAGGAGGTTACCATGAGTGGGTTGCGAATTGCGGGACTGGCGTTGGCGCTGGCCCTACCGGTGGCACCCTGCGGGGCTGCCGAGGCTGTCAACCTGATCCTCAACTGGACGCCGACGGCGGACCATTCACCTTTCTATTATGCCAAGGCGCAGGGCTGGTACGAAAAAGCCGGCATCGACCTGACCATCGAGGTCGGCAAGGGTTCCGGTGTTTCGTCGCTGAAGGTCGGATCCGGCGGGTCGCCGTTCGGTATCGCCGATCTCGCGACCATGCTGGTGGCCAAGAGCAAGGGTGCGGACGCGGTGGCGCTGATGAGCATCTACGCCAATACCGGCCAGACGTTTTATTGGCTTAAGAGCTACGGCGTGAACGGGCCAAAAGATTTTCCAAATCACAAGATCGGGAACCCGCCCGGCGATGCTTCGCGGGTGATGTGGCCGGCCTTCGCCAAGGCCGCGGGCATCGCGCCCGACGCCGTAAGTTTTGTTAATGTCGGACCGACCGCCAAGATCGCGGCCCTGAAGAGCCACACCGTCGATATCATCAGCGATTTTTATAACGAGCACGATCTCAAGGTGATCGAGTTCGGCTCCGACCTCGGCTTCGTCAACTGGAAGGATATCGGGCTCAACCCGTACGGCAACTCGCTGATCGTCAACGGCGCGTATCTGGAGAAGAACCCGAAGCTGGTCGAGGCGTTCGTCAAGATCACCCAGAAAGCCTATGCCGCCTGCGTCGCCGACGTCGCGCCCTGCCTCAAGGCACTGCTCGACCAGGCCTCCGGTCTCGACAAGGAGAACCAGCAGCGCCAGTGGGAACGCATCAAGTTCCTGATGACCGACGAATTCACCACCACCAAGGCGCTGGGCTGGATCGACGCCGAACGGATGAAGAAGGACTACGAACTGGTGCAGACCTATCTCGGCATGGAAAAGCCGTTCGACGTCAACACGGCGTTTTCGGTCAAGATGCTGGATACGGACGTCAAGATGGACGCCAGCAAGGTGAAGAAGTAACGGAGTCTCGCTTCTCGTCATGCCCGGGCTTGACCCGCCTGCGGGGCCGCAGCCCCTTCGGCGAGGCGAAGGCCCGGGCATCCACACCTTTGGCTGAGACTTGGAAGAACGTGGATGGCCGGGACAAGCCCGGCCATGACCAATCAAATCACTGTAACGCCATCCCGGACGTCGCGATCACCTTCGTCAGCTTCTCGTGATCGGCTTTCATCAGCGTGGCCAGATCCGCAAGCGGCATCGGCTTGCCCGGAATGTTGGCGACCGCGAGCTGCCGCTGCACGTCCGGGTTCTGCAGCGCCTTGTTGATGCCGTCGTTGATTTTTTCGACGATGGCTGCCGGCGTTCCCGCCTGAACGTAGATGCCGTACCAGGGCACGTAGGTGGCCTCCGGAAATCCGGCCTCCGCGATCGTCGGGACATCCGGCAGGTCGGCGACGCGCTTGTCGGTCATGACGGCGAGCGGCTTCACGTTGCCTGCCTTGATGTGCGGCAGGGCCAGTTCGAGCGAGACGATCTCGAAGTGCATCAGGTTGGTCATCAGGTCGATCAGGGCCTGCGGCTGGCCCTTGTAGCCGACATTGGTCAGCCTGATGCCCGCGGCCTGAAACAGTTTTTGCGCGCTCAGGTCGATCGAGGAGCCGGTGCCGGGATTGCCGAAATTGAGTTCGCCCGGTTTCTTGCGGGCGATCTCCACGAATTCCTTGATCGTCGTCGCCGGCATCGAGGGGTGAACCAGGGCGACGCTCTGATTCCAGACTGCGAGGCCGACGCATCTGAGATCCTTCAGCGCGTCCCACCCTGCGTCCTTATAGAGCGTTGGGTTGACCAACGCGGCCGGGCCGGTCACCAGCCATGTGTAGCCGTCGGGTTCGCTGCGCGCCACCGCCGATGTACCGATGTTGCTGTTGCCGCCCGGCCTCGCCTCGATGACGACGGTTTGCTTCCAGTCGCGGCCGATCTGTTCGGTCACGGCGCGCGCCACCATGTCGACGATGCCGCCGGCCGGGTAGGGGACAATGATGCGGATCGGTCGGTTCGGGTAACTGGCCTGCGCGTGCGCGGCAGTGCCGATCGGCATCGCCGCGCCCCATGCGATACCCACGGCAAGGCCCAGCACGGCTTTGATCCGGCTCATTCTTCCCTCCCAATATGGTGCGCACCGGTCGAGCGATGCGCCTTTTTGCCCCTCTTCCGGGGGTATTCAGTCGCCGGCGACCAACGAACGGATGCTGCGAGCGAGGCCCAGCATGCGCGGCGCGCATTCGCGCTCGATCTGTTCGGCGTTGAAACGAAACGACGGGATACCGCAATTGACGGCAAGGCATTCGCCGGAAGCCGTGCGGTACAGCGGGGCGGCAACGCCAAAAATCTCGCGCCGCCATTCGCCGAGCGAGATCGCAAAGCCGCGCTCCTTGCAAAGCTCGACATCGGGCAGCGTCCGCGCCTGCACATAGTCGGCTTCGTCCGGCCGCTCGGCCTTCACACCGGTCACATAGGCGTCGAGCTCTTCCTTGTTGAATAGCGAGAGCAGTGCGCGACCGACCGCGGTCGGCGCCAACGAGCTTGCAAAGCCGACATCCGGCAGATGTGTCACGGCGTCGGTGGTCCGCACCGTTTCAACATAAATAAAGTCGAGCCCGAACGGCATCGCGATGGAGACGGTGCCGCCGGTATAGGCGGCGAAATCTCGCATCAGCGGCCGCGCCAATTGCCGGACTTTCAGCGCCGACAGCACCGGATAGGCGGCGGCGAGGATGCCGAGGCCAAGCTGGAAGCGGCCTTTGGCGTCCCGCTTGAGATAGCCGAGCTGCGCCAGCGTGTAGGTCAGCCGCGACACCGTCGGCCGCGACAGGCCCGTATGCAGCGCCAGATCGGCGTTCGACAGCGACCCACTGCGATTGCGGAAGGCCGCCAGCACGGCGAGCCCGTGTGCGAGCGTGGTTGCAAAGGAGGGATCGGCTTGGTCGTCCGCCTTGGCGGCGGCGGCGGCGGCGGTTGTTGTCATGGCGCTATGATTGGTCAGAATCAGTAATATTGTCAATATATCGAAATGAATTTGCAAATCATGTCGACATTTGCTTAGGTTCCTTAAAAAAGGAAGAGAGAGGGGCGGAGATGGATTTCGATCTTTCCGGTCGGTCGGAAGCATGGCTGGAGAAGTTGCAGGGGTTCTTCGATCACGAAGTGCTGCCGCGCCATCGCGTCTGGCTTGTGCACATGGCCAACAGGGAGGTCCCGCCCTTCATGGGTGACCTGCAGCGCAAGGCGCAGGCGGCAGGGCTGTGGAATCTCGGCCTTCCCGAACTGGCCGAGGACGAGCCCGGCACAAGACTTTCCAATCTCGAATATGCGCCGCTGGCCGAGATCATGGGCCGTTTGTTCTGGGCCCCTGAAGTTTTCAACTGCCAGGCGCCCGACGTGCCCAACATGATCGCGCTGCAGAATTGCGCCACGCCGGAGCAGAAGGCGCGCTGGCTGCGGCCGCTGCTGGAAGCCAGAACCCGTTCGGCCTTCGGAATGACCGAGCCGGACGTGGCGTCATCCGACGCCACCAATATCGCCACCCGCATGGTCCGCGACGGCGACGACTACGTCATCAACGGACGAAAGTGGTTCATCACCGGTGCGGCGCACCCGCGATGCAGTTTTCTGATCGTGATGGGCGTGACGGATGCCGGGGCGGACCGCACCGGCCGCCATTCCTGCATCATCGTGCCGATGGAGACGCCGGGCGTCCGCCTGGTGCGGCGGCTGCGCTGGATGGGTTGCGAGGACCACGTTGCGCCGATCGGTGAACTCGCCTTCGACAATGTGCGGGTGCCCCGAGCCAATCTGCTCGGCGCCGAGGGCGAAGGCTTCAGGGTCGCGCAAATACGCCTGGGGCCGGCCCGCATCCATCACTGCATGCGCTCGATCGGGCTATGCGAACTCCTGATCGAACTGATGATGGTGCGTTCGTCGGAGCGTTCCGCCTTCGGCCGCACCGTGATCCAGTACGACACCGTGCAACGCTGGATCGCTGAATCCCGCGTCGAACTCGAGCAGGCGCGGCTGCTCGCCTATCGTTGCGCCTGGCGGCTGGACCAAGCCGGCCATCAGGACGCCTGGCGCGACGTTTCGCTGATCAAGGTGGCGGTGCCTGCGATGCTGCAGCGGATCGCCGATCGCGCCATGCAGGTGTTCGGCGCGATGGGCGGCTCCGACGACACGCCAATTCATCAGGCGCTGGCCTGGGGACGCCTGCTGCGGATCGGCGACGGTCCGGATGAGGTACACCTGCGGCAGATCTTTCGCATGGAGCCGATGCCATCCTGGTCGATTGAAAATTCACCCTATCTGTCTGCGCACCCATCCTGAGCGTGCTAATGACAGGCATGTTCTCTATCTCTGAAAGACGCCCGGGATGACGATGACGGAACAGGCGACGGCTACACAAAACGCAGCGATCGACAAGGAACGCTTGCGTGAAAAATATCTCGAGGAACGCAACAAGCGCCTGCGGCCTGACGGCAACGACCAGTATCTTCGCGTCGCCGGCCAGCTCGCGCATTATCTCGACGATCCCTATACGCCGGTGACGCCGCGCGATCCGAAGACCGACCACGTCACCTTTGCCTTCATCGGCGGCGGCTTTGCCGGGCTCGCCACTGCGGCGCGCCTGTCCGAAGCCGGCATCAAGGACGTCCGCATCATCGAGAAGGGCGGTGATTTCGGCGGCACCTGGTATTGGAACCGGTATCCCGGCGCACAATGCGATACGGCGTCGATGGTCTATATGCCGCTGCTCGAAGAAACCGGCCATATGCCGTCGGAGAAATATGCGCACGCGCCGGAAATCCTCGCGCATTGCCAGCGCATCGGCAAGCAATATGGCCTCTACGACAACGCACTTTTTCACACCGAGGTCGTGAGTCTCGACTGGGACGAAGCGAAGTCGCGCTGGACCATCCAAACCAATCGCGGCGATGCCTTCACGGCGCAGTTCGTCGGCATGGGCACCGGGCCGCTGCATGTGCCGAAACTGCCCGGCATCGAAGGCATCGAGTCCTTCAAGGGACATTCCTTCCACACCAGCCGCTGGGACTATGCCTACACCGGCGGCGATCCGTCGGGCGCGCTGATGGAAAAGCTGGCCGACAAGCGCGTCGGCATCATCGGCACCGGCGCCACGTCCGTGCAGTGCGTGCCGCATCTCGCGCGCGCCTGCAAGGAGCTCTACGTCTTTCAGCGCACGCCGTCCTCCGTCGATGTCAGGGCCAACGCGCCGATCGACCCGGAATGGTTTGCGGGGATCGCGACATCGGGCTGGCAACAGCGCTGGCTGGAGAATTTTACGGCCAACCAGGCCGGCGGCTCGGCGGAGGAAGATCTGGTGCAGGATGGCTGGACCGATCTGTCGCGGCGCATCCGCGCCAAAATCATGGACCTTCCGCGCGAGCAGCGCACCCCGCCGAACATGCTGGCGGCATTCGAGGATTCCGATTTCGAGAAAATGGAGGAAATCCGCGCCCGGGTCGATGCGATCGTCGGCAACCGCGAGACGGCCGCGAAGCTGAAAGCCTGGTATCGCCAGCTCTGCAAGCGGCCGTGCTTCCATGACGCGTATCTGCAGGCCTTCAATACACCGGGTACGTACCTCGTCGATACCGACGGCAAGGGTGTCGAGCGCATCACCGGGAACGGCATCGTTGTCGCGGGAAGAGAGTATCCGCTCGACTGCATCATCTACGCCTCCGGATTCGAGGTCGGCACCGAGTACAAGCGGCGCGCCGGCTTCGACCTGACCGGCCGCGGCGGCGTCAAGCTGTCGGACTACTGGGCGTCGGGCATGCGAACTAAACACGGCATTCACGTCCACGGCTTTCCCAATGCATTCTTCGTGCAGCCGACGCAGGGCGCCAACCTGATTTCCAACGTACCGCATAATTTGACCGAGGCCGCGAAGACGATTGCGTTGACGGTTCGGCATGCCCAGGCGAATGGCTTCAAGGAAATCGAAGTCAGCAGGGAAGCCGAAGATCGCTGGGTCGAGCTGCTGCTGACCGGCGCCGGCCGCATGATCGGCTCGCCCGACTGCACGCCCGGCTATTACAACAATGAAGGACGAGAGCCGGGTCCGGCCGCCAAGCTCAATGTCGGTCATCCGGCCGGGCCCATGGCCTACTTCAAATATATCGACGCATGGCGCAACAGCGGCCGGTTCGAGGGGCTGCAGTTCCGCTGACGTCGTTCCGATTATTGTTTGCGCAAGGGAGTACAGAACAATGAGCCAACCGGCCACAACGGAAACACCGAAGGAGGCTTCGGCTTCTGTCATCGCGCAGCATGCGGCGACGTTGCAAGCGTTGCCGTTCTCCGATGTGAGGGATTTCGACGACGCCGCCCGCGGCTTTCTCGGTACCTTGGAAAACGCGAAGATCATGTCGCCGCAGGGCCGGGTGGTGTGGAGCCTGGAGCCTTACGGCTTCCTCTCCGCCGAGCAGGCGCCACCGACCGTCGATCCCAGCCTGTGGCGGCAGGCGCGGCTCAACATGCACCACGGCCTGTTCGAGGTGGTGCCCGGCGTCTACCAGGTGCGCGGGCTCGACATCGCCAACATGACGCTGATCGAGGGCGAGCGCAGTGTCATCGTGGTGGATACGCTGACCTCGATCGAGGGGGCGCGAGCCGCGATGGAGCTCTACTTCCAGCACCGCGGCAAGCGGCCGGTCGCCGCCGTCATCTTCACCCATACCCACACCGACCATTGGGGCGGTGCGCGCGGCGTGCTCGACGACGAAACGCTCGGAAGCGGCAAGGTGCCGATCATCGCGCCCAACCTGTTCATGGAGCACGCCGTATCCGAGAACATCATTGCTGGGCCGGCGATGCTGCGCCGCGCCCAATATCAGTTCGGGCCGTTCCTTGCCAAGGGCGTGCGCGGGCAGGTCGACTGCGGGCTCGGCAAGACCATGGCGGCGGGCGCAGTCGCGCTGCTGCGTCCGACTGATCTCATTATATCAACCGGTGACAGGCGAACGATCGACGGCGTGGAGTTCGAATTCCAGATGGCGCCGAACAGCGAAGCGCCGGCGGAGATGCATTTCTTCGTCCCGCGCTACAAGCTTTTGAACCTCGCGGAGAACTGCACCCATAATTTCCACAATCTGCTGCCGTTCCGCGGCGCCGACGTGCGCGACGCGCTGGCGTGGTCAAAATATCTCGGCGAAGCCCTGCAGATGTGGGGCGGCAAGGCCGATGCGATGTGCGGCCAGCATCACTGGCCGGTCTGGGGACAGGAGCGGATCGACACCATGATCCGCCAGCAGCGCGATCTCTACAAATTTGCGCATGACCAGACCATCCGCCTGATGAACCACGGCCTAACGGCAGCCGAAATCGCCGAAACCATCCGCTTGCCGGCGAGCCTCGAAGGCGCCTGGCACGGGCGCGGCTATTACGGCCACATCCGGCACAATGTGAAGGCGATCTATCAAAAATATCTTGGCTGGTATGACGCCAACCCCGTCAATCTCGATCCGCTGCCTCCGGTGGCGTCAGGCAAGAAATATGTCGAGTACATGGGCGGCGCCGAGGCGGTCCTGTCGCGCGCGGCCGGGGATTTTGCCAAAGGCGAATTCCGCTTCGTCGCGCAGGCCGTGAGTCATCTGGTGTTCGCCGAGCCTGACAACCAGGCGGCGCGCGCGATGCTCGCCGATACGTTCGAGCAACTCGGCTATGCCTCCGAAAGCTCGACCTGGCGCAATGCCTATCTGTTCGGCGCGCAGGAATTGCGGCAGGGCATGCCCAAGGCGCCGCCGCGCTCGACGATGCCGCGCGAGACACTGGCGGCGCTTCGCACCGAGCAGTTGTGGGATGTGCTCGGCGTGCGACTGAACGGTCCCAAGGCCGAGGGCAAGCGCATCGTGCTGAACTGGAATTTCACCGACACAAACGAGAGTTTTGTTCTCAACCTGGAGAACAGTGCGCTGACCTATGCCGCTGGCGCACAAGCCACCGACGCTGATGCCGGTTTTGCGCTCGCGCGTGGCGTGCTGGACGAAGTGATCGCGAAGCTCACGACGTTTCCGGAAGCGGTCGCTTCCGGAAAAATCGCGGTCGTCGGCAATCCGATGCGGCTGGCCGAATTGATGGCATTGATGGATGATTTTCCACGGATGTTCGAGATCGTGGAGCCGAAACGGATGGCGGTCGGTTGAAATCGCCGTCATGGCCGGGACGAGGCCCACCATGACGGTGAAAGCGGGCTGATCGCAATCTACTCCGCGCTGCTGACGAGTTTCATCCGCGGCTCGGCTCGCTCTTTCAGGCTGCGATAGGCCGCAAGATAATCGAGCGCCATGCGCCGCGCGGTGAAGCGCGCCTCGAACTGCTTGCGGATGGCGGTCCGGTCGAGCGCGGCGAGACGGTCGATCACCGCCGCGGCGCTGGTCTCGTCTTCGACGATGAAGCCGGTAAGGCCGGGATCGATGATCTCGGGGACCGATCCGCGGTTATAGGCGAGCACGGGCGTGCCGCAGGCCATCGCTTCGATCATCACAAGGCCGAACGGCTCCGGCCAGTCGATCGGCAGCAGAAGGCCGATCGCGCCACTCAGGAAATCAGGCTTCTCGCGGTCGCTGATCTCCCCGATGAATTCGACCAGCGGACTGGCCTTGATCATCGGAGCGATCAACTCGTCGTAATAATCCTGGTCAGCGCGGTCGACCTTGGCCGCGATCTTGAGCGGAATGCCGGATCGCGTCGCGATCCGGATGGCGCGGTCGACGCCTTTTTCCGGGGCGATGCGTCCGAGCACGGCGAGATAGGACGGCTGCACCTGCCGTGGCGTCAACAAATTTTCCGGCAGTCCATGATGGATGGTGCGCACCCAGTTGGCTTGCGGTACCGGCCGGCGCTGCGAGTCGGAGATCGAGATCACCGGAACCTTGGAGAAAGTGTTGAAGACCGGCTGGTGCTCCGGCAGGTCGAGCCGGCCGTGCAGCGTTGTGAGGAACGGCGTCGGCTGCCGGTAGAACAGCGAAAATGGATAGTAGTCGAGATGAAAGTGCAGAAAATCGAACTCTTCATCGTCGCATTTCTGTCGAACACGCTCCAGCATCACCATATGCAGCGCATTGGGATCGCGCACGGAGCCATCGAGGCGCAGCGCTTTCGGCCATGTGGCGTCGAGCTTCGCCGAAGTGATTGAATCGCCGCTGGCAAACAGCGTGACATCATGCCCGAGCGCTACGAGTTCCTCGGTAAGCCAGTGCACCACCCGCTCGGTGCCGCCGTACAATTTGGGGGGAACAGCCTCCGTGAGCGGGGCGACCTGCGCGATGCGCATGTTTGCATCTCCTGTGTGGAATGTTGGTAACTGAGCCCTCAGCCCTCGATCGACACCGCCGTGCCCGTAGCGGGAACGTTCCCGCATCTGCGAAGTTCCTTTGATTAGTTCATCTTGCTTCCTCCACATGGCTGTCTTGCTCATGCCATCTCGCGCGAACAAATGTACGGCTGTCTCGATGCTGCAGAATTGTTGCGGGGTGATGGCCACGCGCATGAAGCCCGAAGCGGCATTCTTCACGTCATCGTGTGCGATGCACGCTAGGGATTCTCATTCACCCTCAACAGGTTTGCGGAACTCATGGACACTCTTTCTGGATATGCGCGGCGTCCGTTTTCTTTTGTCCTGCGCTATCTGCGTCGGCGTCGTGCGGCGCATGTAATCATTGTGTCTGCTGTCGTGGCAGCAGTTGCCTGTTCGGTGGGCACGCAGTACGGCGTGAAGAACCTGGTCGACAGCCTGACAGCAGGCGCATCACACGCCAACGGCGTATGGCTGGCATTCGGTTTTCTCATGCTGCTGATCGCGGCAGACAATCTCTTGTGGCGGGTTGCGAGCTGGACAGCGAGCTTTACCTTTGTCGGTGTCACCGGCGATCTACGCCGCGACATGTTCCGCCACCTCACAGGCCACGCCCCCAGTTATTTCTCCGACCGCCTGCCGGGCATGCTGACCAGCCGAATCACGGCGACCTCCAACGCGGTGTTCACCGTAGAGAACATGTTCGTCTGGAATGTATTGCCGCCCTGCATCGCCACCGTTTCGGCAATTCTCCTGATCGGCACGGTCAGTCTTGCGATGTCCGCCGGGTTGATCGTCATCGCGGGCATCATGTTGCTGGCGATGTTCCGCCTCGCTGCGGCGGGCAAGCCGCTGCATGACGAGTTTGCCGACAAGGCAGCTGCAGTCGACGGCGAGATGGTCGACGTCATCAGCAACCTGCCGCTGGTCCGCGCCTTTTGCGGCCTCAGCTACGAACATGACCGTTTCGACGCCACCGTCGGTCGGGAACTCGACGCCAGAGGCCGCAGCCTGCGCTACCTCGAAAAACTGCGTTTGCTTCATGCTGTCGTGACGATTGTCCTGACGATCGCGCTGCTGGCGTGGGCCATCACGCTCTGGCAGCAGGGCGGTGCGACGACCGGCGACGTCGTCTTGGTCTGCACGCTGGGCCTGTCGATCCTGAGCGCGACGCGCGACCTGGCCGTGGCATTGGTCGATGTCACGCAGCACGTCGCCCGGATGACGGAAGCCATTGCGACCCTGTTGCTGCCGCACGAGTTGAAGGACCACCCAGAGGCAGAGCCGCTGATCCGCAGCGGCGCTGCGGTAGCCTTCAACAATGTCTCATTTCACTACCCGGGCGGCGCCCAGGTGTTCGACAAGTTTTCGCTGCGCATTCAGCCCGGACAGCGGGTCGGGCTGGTCGGTCATTCCGGCGGCGGCAAGTCAAGCTTGTTTGCGCTGCTGCAACGCTTCTACGATATCCAGCGCGGCAACGTTACGATCGACGGCCAGGATATATCGCGGGTGACGCAGCAAAGCCTGCGTGAGGCGATCTCGGTGGTGCCGCAGGATATCTCGCTGTTCCATCGCTCGATCATGGAAAACATTCGCTACGGACGGCCCAACGCGACGGATGACGAGGTGCTGCGTGCAGCGATCGCGGCGCGGTGCGATTTCATCGAGAATCTTCCTGAAGGCATGGATACCATGGTCGGAGATCGCGGGATCAAGGTTTCCGGCGGGCAGCGGCAGCGTATCGCCATTGCCAGGGCGTTCCTGAAGGATGCGCCGATCCTGCTGCTGGATGAAGCGACCGCCGCGCTCGACGGCGAGTCGGAGGAGGCGATCCGCGAGGCCTTGTCACGGCTGATGCGCGGGCGCACTGTGATCGCGATTGCCCATCGGCTTGCGACCTTGCGCAATTTCGATCGCGTGGTGGTGCTGCAGGGCGGCCGGATCATCGAGGACGGGCCGCCGGATATCCTTGTGCAGGGCAGGGGGCCGTACCGCGAACTGGTTGCGCGCGAGATCGGACGGCTCGCCAGTCATGCGGCCTGATCCGCTCCGGTAGCGTTTGCGTCCCAATGCGTCAATCGCAACGCGAGAAAATCGCTTGAGGTCCAAATGACGGCGGAAGTCACTCACCTGGCCAGCGTCGAAGATGCTGAACACGTCACGGAATCGCCGTTCTACATTCCGATGACGGGCCCGGCGACGCGGCAGCGTCGTTCGCTCAAGCACGACGACACATTTATTGTGCTGGACAGCCACGGCGATATCGGCGCCTCTGCCGGCGGGCCCGATGGCCTGTTCAACGCCGACACCCGTTATCTGGCGCGGCTGGAGATGGTGCTCGACGAGGTCCAGCCGCTGTTGCTCGGCTCCAATCTGCGCGACGATAATTCGGCGCTGACCGTCGACCTCACCAACTCCGACGTGTACCACAACGGCCGACTGGCGCTGCAGAAAGATACGCTGCACATCGTGCGCTCGATTTTCCTGTGGCGTGGCACAGCCTACCAGCGCATCGCCTTGCAGAACCACGGCGACCGGCCGGCAAGCTTCGACCTGACGCTGCTGTTCGACAATGATTTCGCCGATCTGTTCGAGGTGCGCGGCGAGCGCCGCTCGCGCCGGGGCGTAGGATCCAGCCGGCTGCTCGGCCCCGCCGACGTCGTGCTCGAATATGGCGGGCTCGACGGTCAGACCCGCATCACGGCCCTGCATTTCGAGCCGCAGCCGACCCGGCTCGCCACCCACTCGGCAACGTTTCATTTCGAGTTGGCGCCGCAGGAGTCGACCGCGATCTTCGTCACGGTATCCTGCAACAAGCCGATCATGCAAAAGCCGCCGCCGTTCTTTCGTGGCCTGCTGGCGCACCGGCGCGAGATGCGGCGCTCGACGGCGGGTGCGGCCAGCATCGAGACGTCGAACGACATTTTCAACGAGGTGCTGTGCCAGGCGATGGCCGACCTCAACATGCTGATGACGGAAACGCCGCAGGGCCGATACCCCTATGCCGGCATTCCCTGGTATTCGACCACGTTCGGCCGCGACGGATTGATCACGGCGCTTCAGATGTTGTGGATTGATCCTCGCATCGCGCAGGGGGTGCTGCGCCGGCTCGCCTTCTTCCAGGCCAAGACCACGGATCCGCGCGCCGACGCCGAGCCCGGCAAGATTTTGCATGAGATGCGCGGCGGAGAGATGGCCGCGCTGCGCGAGGTGCCGTTCGCGCAGTATTACGGCAGCGTGGATTCCACTCCGCTGTTTGTCCTGCTGGCCGGGCTTTATGTCGAACGTACCGGTGACGAAGAAACGCTCGCCGAACTGTGGCCGGCGATCGAGGCCGCATTGCAATGGATCGACGGTCCCGGCGACCCCGACAAGGATGGGTTTGTCGAGTACCAGCGCGCCACCGAGCAGGGGCTCGCCAATCAGGGCTGGAAGGATTCGTTCGATGCGATCTTCCATGCCGACGGACAGCTCGCCGAGGGCTATATCGCGTTGGCGGAAGTCCAGGGATATGTCTTTGCCGGCAAGCGGCTGGCAGCCCGCTGCGCCCGGCGGCTCGGATTGATCGAGCAGGCGGCCCAGCTCGAATCCGCGGCATTGCTGCTGGCCGAGCGCTTCGAGCAGGCTTTCTGGTGCGAGGAACTCGGCACTTACGCGCTGGCGCTCGACGGCGCCAAGCGGCCGTGCAGGGTGCGGACTTCGAATGCCGGTCAGCTTCTTTTCACCGGCATTGTCAGCACCGATCGGGCACGGCGCGTCGCGGCCGATCTGATGAGCCAGAAATTCTTCTCGGGATGGGGCATCCGCACAGTTGCGCGCGGCGAAGCGCGTTACAACCCGATGTCCTATCATGACGGGTCGATCTGGCCGCATGACAATGCGCTGATTGCGCTCGGCTTCGCGCGCTACGGCTTGAAGCATTCGGTGGCGCATCTGTTCAGGGGGCTGTTCGATACCGCGAGCTATATGGACCTGCGACGGCTGCCGGAATTGTTCTGCGGATTCCGCCGCGAGAGGCATCGCGGACCGGTGCTCTATCCCGTCGCCTGCGCGCCGCAGGCCTGGGCCAGTGCTACGCCGTTCAGCCTGCTGGAAGCCGCCCTCGGTCTAGAATTCGATGCCGCGCGCGGCGAGATCCGTCTGCGTGATCCGCATCTGCCGGAATTTCTCAATGAGGTCTTGTTGCGCGATCTGCGGCTTGGGCCGTCCAGCGTCGACTTGCGGGTCCGTCGCCATGGCGACGAAGTCTCGCTCGAGGTGGTCCGAACGCGCGGCCAGATTCACGTGTCAATCGTATTGACGCATTAGGAGCCATGCGCGGCTCATGATTCGAAAGTCAGGAGGACTCATGCGCATAGGTATTCTCATCCTGTTTCTGATCGCTGGATTGGCCGGCGGCCCGGCGGCTTCAGCGGCGGACGACGCCGGCACGACACAGGGGACTCGAACCGCGCCGCCTGACGCCACCAAGGAACCTGTACCACCGCCCTCGGTTACCGTGATTGGCGCCCGGGATGCCCATGGCATTCTGGGCCGCGAAGTTCGCAGCGCGGCTAACGAAGGTATGGGGCGCATCGTCGATGCGATCGTGGATCGTGAAGGCAATGTTCGCGCTGCGGTGATCGATTTCGGCGGCTTCCTCGGTGTCGGCAGCCGGAAGATCGTGGTCGAATGGAGCGCGCTGCGTTTCGGCGGCGTCTCCAACAAGCGTGACAGCATTACGCTCGAACTGACCAAGGCGCAGGTCTCGGCGGCGCCCGAATACAAGGAGGACGCGCCGGTCATCGTGCTTGGTGCGGCCGGTCGTCTGCAGCCGTGGGATTTCGACAAATAAGCACAATCCGGCAATGCGAGTAGCGGGTTTCATCGGGACGAACGCCAAGCGTTTGCCCCGAGATCACACCAAGAATGAGGAGTTGCAGCCTGGTGGCCCGTCCATCCCCATCGTTCAATCGGATTGACGACGGTCGCCACGGGCGATCCGACGGGCAAGGCAATATCGTGCCGCTGCCGCCCGCGCCGGGGAGCAAGCCAAGGCCGTCTCGCGAAAGTCAGCGCGGCCTCGACTGGTTCGTCTTCTTCCTCGCCGACGTCCAGACCGGATTCGGTCCGTTCATTGCGGTCTATCTGACCACGCAGAAATGGACGCAGGTCGAGATCGGCTTCGTGCTGTCGATCGGCGGCATTATCGGCCTGCTCGGCCAGATGCCGGGCGGCGCGACCGTCGATGCCGCGCGGTCGGAGCGGCTGGTGGCGGGCCTCGCCGTCTCCGCCATCGGCTGCGCCGCGCTGGCCTATGCATTATGGCCGATCTTTCCGGTGGTGACGGCAGCGGCCATTTTGCATGCGCTGGCGAGCTGCGTGTTGGGCCCGGCGATTGCGGCCATCAGTCTTGGTCTGGTCGGGCCGCTGGCGATGGGAGAGCGCCTGGGACGTAACGCGCGTTTCGCGTCGCTCGGCAATGGTTCGGCGGCGGCGCTGATGGGGGCGACAGGTTACCTGTTGTCAAACCAGGCCGTGTTTATCGTCACCTTCCTGCTTGTGATTCCTACCTTGCTGGCACTCTCGCGCATCCGCGAGCAGGAAATCGACGTGGCGCAAAGCCACGGTGCTGTCGTGCGCGAGGTTCCCGATCAGGAAGCCACCAGCGTATTCCACCTGCTGCGCCAGCGCCCGCTGCTGATCTTTGCCGGCGGCGTGCTGCTGTTCCAGCTTGCGAATGCCGCCATGCTGCCGCTGATGGCCGGCGTTGTCACCACGCGATCGAGCCAATGGGCGCCGGTGCTGATCGCAGCCTGTATCATCGTGCCGCAGGCTATCGTGGCGCTGGCCTCGCCCTCGGTCGGCCGCAAGGCGCAAGCCTGGGGCAGGCGACCACTGCTGCTGCTGGCGTTCGGCGCGCTGGCAATCCGAGGTCTGCTGTTCTCGGTGGTGAGCGATCCCTATCTTCTGGTCGCGGTGCAGGTGTTCGACGGTATTACCGCAGCGGTGCTGAGCGTGATGGTACCGCTGATCGTCGCTGACGTCGCATTCGGCAGCGGCCACTTCAGTCTCGCACAGGGCATCGTCGGAACCGCGACTGGCATCGGCGCGTCGCTGAGTACGGTGCTGGCCGGCTATATCAGCGATACTTTTGGCAGCAGCACGGCCTTCATGGGACTGGCCTGCATCGCAGCGCTCGGCCTGACGGTGATCTGGCTGTTCATGCCGGAGACGCGGCGGACACCGGAATAGACGTATCAAGCGATGATGGAAGGCGCGATCGTCTTGCGATACAGCGCGCTGTAACAGGCTGCCGACAGATCCCAGCTGAATGATCGCGCCATTGCACTACGCCGCATCGCATCGAGGCGGTCCTTGGCCCCGAAGGCGTCGAATGCACGTCTGACGCCGCCGAGGAAGGACTCCGTTGAGGGTTTTGAAAACAGGAAGCCGGTTTCGCCATCCTTGATGGTCTCCGCCAGCCCGCCGGTCTGGTGCCCGATCGGCAGCGACCCAAACCGCTGCGCGTACATCTGGCTCAACCCGCACGGTTCGAACCGCGACGGCATCAGCGTAAAGTCGCTGCCCGCGAAGATCCGCCGTGCTTGCGCGTCGTTGAAGCCGATCACAACGCCGATCGCGTCGGGTCTGCGGCGGTGCGCATCGACCAGTGCCTGTTCGATCTGCGGCTCGCCGCTTCCGGTCACCACGATCTGGCCGCCGGCCTCGATGATTTCGTCGGCGGCGGACAGCACGAGGTCGACGCCTTTCTGGTGCACCAGCCGGGCGACGAGGCCGAATAGCGGACCGCGCGACAGCGCCAGGCCGAACTGCTTGCGGACGTAATCGGCGTTCGCCTGCTTGCCCTCCCAGTCCCCCGGGGCAAACGTCTGCGCCAGTTGCGCACAGGCGCTGGGATCCCAGCTTTCGTCGATGCCGTTGAGGATGCCGGTCAGTTCCAATGCGTTGGAGCGGCGCTGCAGCAGGCCTTCGAGGCCGCAGCCCAGTTCGCGGGTCGTGATCTCCTTGGCATAGGTGGCGCTGACGGTGGTCAGGTGCGAGGCGTAGACCAGGCCGCCCTTCAGAAACGATACGTGGTCGTAGAATTCCAGCCCCTCGATATGGAAGGAACTTTCCGGCGCTCCAATCCGCCGCAGCGAGTCCGGCGGGAACAGACCTTGGTAGGCCAGGTTATGGATGGTCAGGAGGGAGGGAACTTTCGAGCCGCGCCACGCCAGATAGGCGGGCGCCAGCGCGGCCTGCCAGTCGTTGGCATGGACGAGGTCCGCTGCCCAATTCTTGTCCAGATTGCCTGCGGCAAGTTCGGCCGCCGCAGAAGCGAAACGGCCGAACCTGACATCGTTGTCCGGCCAGTCCTGCCCTGATTCGTCGCCATAGGGATTGCCCGGCCGATCGTAGAGTTGTGGGCACAGCAGCACGTAGACCGGCAGTCCATCCTGGGTGGACGCCCGCCCTAGAAGGCAGGACGGCATCTCCGCCAAAGCAGGACATTCGCCAACGATTTCAACGTGTGTGAGCTGCTCAACGACGTCCCGGTATCCCGGCAGCATGATCCGGACATCGCTCCAGCGCCGTAAGGCTCTGGGTAGTGCGGCGGAAACTGCCGCGAGACCGCCAACCCGGATGAAATCATCCATTTCCGTGGTAACGAACAAGACCCTCAAGGGAAACGTCCTCGCAGCCGCCGTAAGGAAACCAAGGGAAACTACGTCTGAAGAACCCGATGCAAGAACGGGTCCAACTTCCCATCGATGTAACGCGCGCTCCGTGCGGTCGGTTCCTAAGCGAATGACTTCCCTGTCGATGGCGCGCAATTTAGGGTCACGACCGCCAACAAGACCAAGGGCCGCAAAGGCCGAAGGAGCGTTACGAAATGAACATAGCCGGCAATGATCAGAGGAATTTGACAGGCTGCTTCGCCGGTCTGCGCGTCCTCGATTTCTCGACCACCATCGCCGGCCCGCATTGTACACGAATGCTTGCCGATATGGGAGCAGAGGTCGTCAAGATCGAAAGCGAGGAAGGCGAGACGATGCGGACCCGCCCGCCGGTCCGGAATAACTGCTCGACTGCTTTCGGCCAGCTCAACGTCGGCAAGAACAGCCTGGTGCTGGATTTGAAGTCGCCCAAGGGGCTGGAGGCGATCCGCCGGCTGGTCGCAACCGCGGACGTGTTGGTGGAGAATTTCCGGCCCGGCGTGATGCGGCGATTGAAGCTCGATTATGCCTCGTTGCATGAGGCCAACCCCAAACTGATCTATTGCTCAATCTCCGGATATGGCCAGACCGGGCCGTCGGCGGAACTGCCGGCCTATGCGCCGGTGATCCATGCGGCTTCTGGCTACGAGATGGCGCACCTGGCGTACCAGCCGGGCCGCAGCCGGCCGGACTATTGCGGCATCTATCACGCCGACGTGCTCACCGGCGTTTACGCCTTCGGCGCCGTCTCGGCGGCGCTCTATCAGCGCAACGCGACCGGGCAGGGCCAGCACATCGACGTCTCCATGCTGGAATCGATGCTGAGCCTGACGCTGAACGAACTGCAGTGGTCGCAATTCGAGGTGAGGCCGACGCAACGGCCGATGTTCGGCCCGATCGAGACGACCGACGGCTATGTGATGATGGCGATCGCCAGCGAGAAGACTTTCCAGAGCCTGATGCAGGTGATCGGTCACCCGGAATGGGTGAGCGACCCGCGCTTTGCGAAATATGCCGACCGCCGCGACAACTGGGTGAGCCTGATCGAAGGCGTCGAGGCGTGGTCGCGCACCGTCACCACCGCGCAGTGCCTCGCCGCGCTCAACGCGCGCGGCGTGCCTTCGTCGGCCTACCGCACCGTCGCCGAGGCGCTCGGCGATCCGCAGATCGCTCATCGAGGCGCATTGACCGAGGTCGAGGACGGCGGCGGCACCTTCAAGGTACTCAACTTGCCGTTCCGCATGTCGGGGGCCAAGGTATCGGCGGCCCCGCGCATGTCGACGCTCGGCGAACATACGCGCGCCTACCTGAAAGAGACCGGTTTGTCGGAAGACGAAATCGCAGCCTTCGCCGGCAAGGCGGCGGTTACCGCGCGCGGCTGACGGCGCGCTCCGCATAGCGAAACATCAGGCTGCGGCGGCGTTTTCATCCGCAGCCTGTAAACGGCCTTGCCCGCGACGGAAATTCCAGACAATCTTACCGTAGCGATCACGATCCGGAATACCGGACGGACGACACATCGGAGGGAATATCCATGAAGGCGGCCAACCGTTCGAGCGCGCTCGCGCGCATATTTCTTGTGGCGGGATTTGGTGTGGCCTTGTCCGTCATGCCTGCCAGCGCGCAGAAGGCGGGTGGCAGCATCACCGTCGGCCTCGAACTCGATATTCCCGGCTTCGATCCGCTGAAGGTCGGCGTCTACGACACGGCGGCATTGACGGCATCCTCCGCGATCTTCGACACGCTCACCACGCTCGACGCCAACAGCAAGCCGCAGCCCAAGCTCGCGCTGTCCTGGTCTCACTCGGACGACTTCAAGACCTGGACCTTCAAGCTGCGTCCCGGGGTCAAATTCCACGACGGTACGCCCTTCAATGCGGAAGCCTACAAGGCCAACTTCGACCGGCAGAAGGATCCTGCCAACAAGTGCCGTTGCGCCTTCTATATTTCTGCCATCAAGGACGTGCAGGCGCCCGACGAACTGACACTCGTCTTTAATCTCAACGACCCATCGGTAAACTTCCCCGCAATTATCTCCTACGCGAGCCAGAACCAGGCCGTTCACTCGCCGACAGCCTGGAAGGCCAAGGGCGACGAATACAACCGCAATCCCGTCGGCACCGGTCCCTACATCCTGAAATCCTGGACCGCCGGCGATCGCATGATCCTGGAGAAGAACCCGGACTACTGGGACAAGGACAAGGTATATTTGGACCGCATCACGCTGAAGCCGCTGCCCGACGCGCAGTCGCGATTCGCGAGCCTGCAATCCGGCGAGGTCGACCTGATCTGGGACGACGAATATTCCGCCGACAACATCCAGAAGGCGCAGAAAGACTCCAAGCTCACCGTGCACAGCTACGTCGGCTCGGGGGCTGCGGTCTATGCCATGAACACCAAGACGCCGCCGTTCGACGACGTGCGCGTTCGCCAGGCGGTGGTCATGTCGCTCGACCGCAAGAAGATGTCGCAGGCGATTACCAATGGTCTCGCCAGGCCGGCCAGCAATCCCTATGGCGATGGCTCCTGGGTCAAGTGCAAGGACGACGGCGCACTTCCTGAAGACCTCGAGAAGGCCAAGGCCCTGATCAAGGATTACGGCAAGCCCGTCGAGTTCAAGATGCTTGTCACGGCGACGCCCCGTGGGCGGACCGTTGGCCAGGTGCTGCAGCAATTGTGGAAGCGGGCCGGCATCAACATGGAGATCGAGCAGGTCGACCAGGCCACGATTCCGCCGCGCGCCTTCATGCGCCAGTTCCAGTTGACGCCGTGGCGCATCGTCGATCTGGCCGATCCCGATACGCAGATGTACTCCAACTTCAAGACCGGAAGCCCGGTGGCGCTTGCCAACTACTCCAATCCGGAGCTCGACAAGCTGCTCGATCATGCCCGCAACACGCCGGATCAGGCCCAGCGTATCGACGACTATTGCGCAATCTCCCGGCTGATCAACAAGGAGGCGATCTGGTTCTGGACCTTCCAGAACACCTACTATGCGATATCCAGCGCGAAGCTGAAGGGTCTGCCCAAGATGTATAGCGGGGTGATCGACGTATCGCGCGCCTGGAAGGAATAGCCGCCCATGGCGTTCTTCGTTGCACGACGGCTCCTGTATTTGGTGCCGGTGCTGATTGCGGTTTCGCTGCTGACGTTCTCCATCGCGTCGCTGCTGCCGGGCGATCTCGCCTACACGATCCTCGGCGATCAGGCGACGCCTGAGAACGTGGCGGCGTTGCGTCGTGACATGGGGTTGGACCAGCCGATCTGGTGGCGCTATCTGAGCTGGCTCGGCCATGTGATGCAGGGTGATTTCGGCCGTTCGTTCCGCACCGGCCAGACGGTGCTGCAGGCGGTCACCGAGCGGCTGCCGGTATCGATCGAGCTGATGCTGCTGGCGCAGGTCGGCGCGCTGGCGATCGGCGTTCCCCTGGCCATCATCTGCGCATCGCGTAGCGGCGGACCGTTCGACCGCTTCATGACCGGCTCGGCTTTCGGCATGCTGTCGGTCCCGACGTTCCTGTCGGCGATCCTGCTGATCTATCTGTTTGCGGTCGAGCTGCGCTGGCTGCCGGCGACCGGCTACGTGCCTTTTACCGAAGACCCGGCGGCGAACCTGCGCTTCATGGTGCTGCCGGCGCTGACGCTCGCGCTCGCCGAATGGCCCGGCATCATGCGCGTGCTGCGATCCGACATGATCGCAACCCTGCAGGAAGACTACATCTCGCTGGCCAAGGCCAAGGGGTTGAAGGCTTCGCGCATCCTGTTCGTGCACGCGCTAAAACCGTCGTCGCTGACGCTGGTCACGATTACCGGCATCAATATCGGCCGGCTCATCGGCGGCGCTGTCATCGTCGAGACGATCTTTGCCCTGCCGGGCATCGGGCGGCTCCTGATCGGATCGATCCTGACGCGCGACCTTATCATCCTGCAGGGGGTGGTGCTGCTGGTGGGCGCTGGCTTCGTCATCATGAACTTCATCGTCGATCTTCTCTACGCCGTTCTCGATCCCAGGATTCGCCATGGCCACGCTTGAACTCGATGTTGCGGAGGAGGCGGTCACGCAGCCTGCGCGCAAGGGCCGGCGTCTCGGCATTCTGTTCTGGGCCGCGATCGGTTGGCTGGTGTTCGTGTGCGCGTTGGCGGTGTTTGCAAACGTTCTGCCGTTGCCGAGCCCGACCGATATGGACATGCTGGAGCGGCGAGCGCCGTTTTCGGCCGAGCATTGGCTCGGCACCGACGGGCTCGGCCGCGACGAACTGTCGCGCCTGATTTTTGGCGCGCGGATATCGCTGGTAGTCGGCGTGTGCGCGCCCGTGATCGGGCTGGTGTTCGGCGGCGCGCTCGGCATGTTCGCCGGCTACTTCGGAGGCCGGTTCGAGTCGCTGGTGGTCGGCAGCATGGATGTGCTGCTGGCGTTTCCACCGTTGGTTTTGGCGCTGGCGGTGACTGCCTATCTGGGCCAGTCGACTTTCAATCTCACGCTCATCTTAGGCGCGCTCAGCGTTCCCGCCTTCATGCGGGTGGCGCGGGCGTCGACGCTGACGCTGGCGAGGCGAGAATTCGTGATCGCGGCCCAGGCGCTGGGGGCGACGCATGCGCGAATCCTGCTGCGCGAGTTGCTGCCCAACGTCATGCTGCCGCTGGCGGCGTTCTTCCTGCTCGGCGTCGCCGTCATCATCGTGGTCGAGGGCTCGCTGTCGTTCCTCGGCCTCGGCGTTCCGCCGCCGATATCGAGCTGGGGCAGCATGATCGGGGAGGGGCGCGAAAGCCTCGAGGTCGCGCCGCGGCTTGCGTTCCTGCCGGCTGCAGCGATGTTCCTCACGGTTCTTGCCTTCAATCTGGTCGGCGACACCTTGCGCGCGTTGACCGACCCACGGCAGGGTGCGCTGTGACCGATAAATTGCTGCTTTCGGTCGAGGACGTCCAGGTCGACCTGCCGACCCCGCGCGGCAATCTGCGCGCGGTGGATCAAGTGAACCTCACGGTAGGCGCGGGGCAGACGCTCGGCGTCGTCGGCGAATCCGGCTGCGGCAAGACCATGCTGTCGCGGGCGATCCTGCAATTGCTGCCGAAAAAGGCAAAGCTCTCCGGCCGCGTGATGTTCGACGGACAGGATCTGCTGAAGCTTTCGCCGGAGAAACTGCGCAAGCTGCGCGGACGTTCGCTGGCGGTCGTGTTCCAGGACCCGATGACCTCGCTTAATCCGGTGCTCACGATCGGCACGCAATTGATCGAGACGCTGCAGGAGCATCTCGAACTAGACGATGCCACTGCAACCAGGCGCAGCGTCGAACTGCTCACAGCGGTCGGCATCCCTGCGCCCGAGCAGCGCCTGGCGCAATATCCGCACCAGCTTTCCGGCGGCATGCGGCAGCGCGTGGCAATCGCGATCGCGCTGTCGTGCGAACCAAAGCTCCTGATCGCGGACGAACCGACCACCGCGCTCGACGTGACGATCCAGGCGCAGATCCTCGATCTCCTGGCGCGCGAGCAGCGCCGTCGGCACATGGCGATGATCCTGATCACCCACGACCTCGGCGTCGTCGCCGGCCGTACCGATGAAGTCGCCGTGATGTATGCCGGCCGGGTGGTCGAGCGTGCGCCGACGCCGGCGTTGTTCAAGAAAATGCGGATGCCCTACACCGAAGCGCTGCTCGCCGCCCTTCCGCGGCTCGACACTGCGCCGCACACGCCGCTGCCGGCGATCTCCGGGCGTCCGCCCGATCCAACCCGGCCGTTGCACGGCTGCTCGTTCTCGCCGCGCTGCCGCTACGCGGTGGCCCGCTGCCGGGTCGAGAAGCCGCCATTGACGGCAGCCGAATCCCGCGAACATCAGTACGCCTGTTTCCACCCGATCGGAATCCATGCGGAGGCCGGCGCATGATGCTGCAAGCTGTGTCGGTCGCTTCAAATGAACCGCTGCTCGACGTCGACGATCTGGTGGTGGAATACCCCGTCGGCGCCAAGATCGTTCATGCCGTGTCCGGCGTATCCCTGCAGATTGCCCGCGGCGAGACCTTGGGCTTGGTCGGTGAATCCGGCTGCGGAAAATCGACGCTGGGCCGCGCGGTGCTGCAGTTGCGGCGGCCGACCTCGGGGCGGGTCCTGTTCGACGGTCATGATCTCACGACGATGCAGGGCGATGCCTTGCGCCAGATGCGCCGGCGCGTGCAACTGATCTTCCAGGATCCGATTGCCTCGCTGAACCCGCGCCGCAAGATCGGCGACATCGTCGCCGAGCCGCTGGTGATTGCGGGTGTCAAGGATCCCAGGAAGCGCGAGCAACAGGTCCACGAGGTGCTGAGCGCGGTCGGGCTCGACCCGAACCTGGTCGTGGGGCGGCTGCCGCACGAGTTCTCCGGCGGGCAGTGCCAACGCATCTGCATCGCGCGCGCTCTCATTCTCAATCCGGAGTTCATCGTCTGCGACGAGCCGGTATCCGCGCTCGACGTGTCGATCCGCGCCCAGATCCTCAATCTGCTGGAGGAGATGAAGGGCCGCTTCGGATTGACGCTGCTGTTCATCGCGCACGACCTCGCGGTAGTGAAGGCGGTGAGCGACCGGGTGGCAGTGATGTATCTCGGCCGATTGTGCGAGGTCGGCCCCTCCGAACAGCTCTTCGCCCGGCCGGCGCATCCCTATACCGCGCTGCTGATCGAGGCCATCCCGGTGCCGGACCCCGACGTCCGCCCCACCGAGACCGTGCCGGTCGGAGAGCCGCCATCGCCGATCGCACCGCCGTCCGGCTGCCGGTTCCGCACCCGCTGCCCCCGCGCCGATCAGCGATGCCGCGACGAGATGCCCGAACTGCGCGCGGTGGCGCCGGATCAGTTCGTGGCGTGCCATCATCCGCTGATCTGAATACCGGAGAACCGGCAGCGTTTGTCTCGATGGGATGGACGTGGCAGTGTCCGCCCGAGTGTTTGCGTCCAAGACCAAGAATCACGGGAGAGAAGCGATGAAGAGCTTTCAGGTCGCCGAGTTCAACGCACCGCTGAAAGAGGTGGATCAGGAGACGCCGCAGCCGACGGGCACGCAGGTTCTGATCAAGGTAAAGGCGGCGGGCGTCTGCCACAGCGACCTTCACATCTGGGAAGGCGGCTATGATCTCGGCCACGGCCGCAAGCCGCTGTCGCTGAAGGACCGCGGCGTGTCGCTGCCGCGCACGATGGGACACGAGACGGTCGGCGAGGTGGTGGCGTTCGGACCTGACGCCTCCGCCGCCGACAAGGGCGACCTCAAGGTAGGGGACGTTGCGCTGGTCTATCCCTGGCTCGGCTGCGGCAAATGCGCGACGTGCGTCGGCGGCGACGAGAACATGTGCGTCGTCAAGCCGAACTCGCTCGGCGTTTATTGCGATGGTGGCTATGCCGATTACATGACGGTGCCGAATCCGAAATATCTGTTGAACCTGAAAGGGCTCGATCCCGTCACGGCGGCGCCGTATGCCTGTTCCGGCGTCACCACCTACAGCGCGCTGAAGAAGGTGGACTTCGCCTTCAATTCACCGATCGTCATCTTCGGCGCCGGTGGGCTGGGCCTGATGGCGCTCTCGCTGTTGAAGGCGATGGGCGGCAAGGGCGCCATCGTCGTCGATATCGACGCCCGCAAGCGCGAGGCCGCGGAAGCCGCCGGGGCGCTCGCCACCGTCGACGGCAAGGCGCCGGATGCGCTGGAGCAATTGGCCAAGGCGGCCGGCGGACCGATTCGCGCCGTGATCGATCTCGTCGGCAATGCGCAGACCACCCAACTCGGCTTCGATTGCCTGACCAAGGGCGGCAAGCTCGTCATCGTCGGCCTGTTCGGCGGCGGCGCGCCGTGGGCACTGCCGCTGATTCCGATCAAGGCGATCACGATCCAGGGCAGCTATGTCGGCAATCTGCGCGAAACCGCGGAACTGCTCGACCTCGTCCGCAACAAGATGATCGAGCCGATTCCGGTCACGACGATGCCGCTGGCGAAAGCCAATGAAGCCTTGATGGACCTGCAGAAAGGCAAGCTCGTCGGCCGCGCGGTGCTGACGCCGTAGCGCTCGCTGTTGCTGCCGTTGTTGCGAGCGAAGCAATCCATCCGTTGTGCCGTGAAATGGATTGCTGCGCTTCGCTTGCAATGACGGTACCTAATTTCTGTCTTTCAAGGTATTCCCCATGTCCGCAAACAACGCCCTCCACATCGCCGTGCTCGGCGGCGATGGCATCGGCCCGGAAGTGATGGCGCCGGCGCTGGAAGTCCTGCGCAAGATCGAAGCAACCTCGGACCTCAAATTCCGCTTCACCGATGCCCCTGCCGGCGCCAATAATTATCTGGCGACAGGCAAATCGATGCCGGACTCGACGATCCGGTTATGCGAGGAAGCGGACGCCATCCTGCTCGGCGCCTGCGGCCTGCCGTCAGTGCGCTACCCTGATAACACCGAAATTGCGCCGCAGATTGAGCTGCGCTTCCACTTCGACCTCTATGCCGGTGTGCGTCCGGCACGGCTCGTTCCGGGCGTGCCGAGCCCGATCGTCGGCGCTGACAAGCGCGGCATCGACCTGGTGCTGATCCGGGAATCGACCGAAGGCCTGTTCGCCTCGATGGGCAAGGGCGTGGTGACCGACACCGAGGCGCGCGAGACGCTGGTGATCACGCGCAAGACCTCGGAGCGGCTGTTCGAGTTCTCGTTCCGTCTCGCCGAACGCCGCAAGGCGCGCGGCAAGACCCATGGCGGCCTGACCTGCGTCGACAAGGCCAACGTATTCAGGGCGTTCGCGTTCTTTCGCGGGATATTCGACGAAGCCGCCAAGCGGCATCCCGATGTCAAGACCGACCGGGTCTATGTCGACGCCTGCTCGCTGATGATGGTGAAGCGTCCCTGGGACTTCGACGTCATGGTGACGGAGAACATGTTCGGCGACATTCTCTCCGACCTTGCCGCCGGCCTGATCGGCGGCCTGGGCATGGCTCCCTCAGCCGATATCGGCGACCGCTACGCCGTGTTCCAGCCCTGCCACGGCACCGCGCCTGACATCATGGGGCAGGGCAAGGCCAACCCGACCGCGATGATCCTGTCTTCCGCGATGATGCTGGACTGGCTCGCCGACAAGCACGGCTTGGAAAGCGCGGCCGAAGCCGGCGAGCGCATCGAACGCGCGGTCGACAAGGCCTATGCGGGAGCGATCAAGCCGATGGAGTTTGGCGGCAGCAACGGCACCGCGGATATCACAAGGGCGGTGCTGGCGGCGCTGTAACACCAACTCGCCATCATGCCCGGCCTTGTGCCGGGCATCCACGTCTGGTGCTTCGGCAACGTGAGATGTGGGTGGCCGGGACAAGCCGGGCCATGACGAAAGCCGATTTACTTCCCCTTGAACTGCGGCTTGCGCTTTTCCATGAAGGCCGTCCGGCCTTCACGGAAATCGTCGCTGTCCATGCAGGCCATGCCGATCTTCTTGATCGCGTCCATGTCGCGCTTGCTTTCGTCGTTCAAGACTTCGGCAATCGTGATCTTGGCGGCCTTGATCGCCAGCGGCGCGTTGCCGGAGATGGTGCGCGCGATCTCCATCGTGGCGTCCCATAATTCCACGTCCGGCAGCATGCGGTCGACCAATCCGATCCGTAACGCTTCCGCAGCATCGATCCGCATCCCTGTATACATCATGAGTCGCGCCCAGGATGGCCCGACCAGCGAAACCAGATGCTTGAGGCCGTCATAGCCGTAGGCGATTCCGAGTTTTGCGGCGGGAATGCCGAACTGGCTGTTGTCGGAGGCGAGGCGCATGTCGGTGAGCATCGCGACCTGCATGCCGCCGCCAAGACAGAAGCCGCGGATGCAGGCGATCGTCGGCTTCGGGTAACTCGCCAGTAGCGCCCGCTGCGCCTCGCTGCGTTTCGAATATTCTTCCGAGGCTGCCGCATTGTGGCGGGTCTTTTCGAACTGGCTGATATCGGCCCCCGAGACGAACGCCTTGTCGCCGGCGCCGACCAGGATCACGACGCGCACATCGGGATTGTCGCGGAGGGCGGTCAGCGCCTCGCCAAGACCTTCCCACATCTCGAGCGACATCGCATTGCGTTTGTCGGGGTTGTTGAAGGTGATGACGCCGACGCCGTCGCTGACGGCTTGCAGAATCTTGCCGTCGGCATGCGAGGTCTTGGCGTTGTTCGGGGTGTCCAGCATCGAGGTATCCAGTCCGGTTCAGAAATCAACGAAAGGGCCGAAATTCGCCTGGGCGTAAGTCGGTCGCGCTTTCAGTCTAATCCACCACGCAGCAACGCGTGGATGTTTCTTCTCGGTGGTTTCATCCGGCGCGATCTCCTCGTCGATGCGCTTGACGAAGGGGACCGCGACGATGCCGGCGGTCGACTAGGCCTTGCCCACCGGCCATCCGGAGGTCTCGAGCGCCCATTCCATCTCGTCGAGCAGCGCGACCAGCCTGGATCGCGCCGCGTCGCGCTCCTCCTCGGTACAGGGTTCGCGCGGCCCGCAGCCAGGCCTCCTGCCGTTGCTTGATCGGGATGTTCTTCAGCGTCTCGGCGAGTTCCTGATCCGACCATTGCGACGCGGTCGGCCAGATGGTGCTGCCAGTTGAAGATGATCAGATTGCCGATCAACCCGTCGACGTGCCGGATCCAGTTGCGCATCTTGGCCCGTTCGCAAGGCGTGTCCGGGCGGAGCGAGGCGAAGGAACGTTTCGCCCGCCGCCGGCAAGGGGGCGTCCGGGCCGGGTCGATGGCAGTTTTACAGTCGGAGGGCTTTGCAGTTACGTCGGCGTCGGATCGGGAAAAAATGGAAGGTGCGCGTGCTCGGCGGAACCCTGTTCGGCGAATGGCTTTAATGCCTCGCGCTTGCGAGGCCATCTATTCAGGACTTGGTTGTCGCGATTGACCGGAATTGTCAGCGGCGGCGGCGATGCGCTGATCTCCCGGCAGATCAAGATCAGGCCTAGCGCAGCAACAGGCTACCCGGCGATTTCTCGCGCAACTGAAACGGGTCCGCGGTGCTGCGATCAAGGCGCGATAGGTGCTTAGCCTTCGTTGGCCGCGATCGATTCCATCAGGGACACCAGCTGACGCTGAACGGTCTGGTCCTTGATCTTGCTGTAGGCACGCAGCAGCCGCAGGCTGAACGCGCTGTCCAGGAATAGAAGGCTCTCGACTTCGCGGGCCTTGCCGTCGCCGTCGTAGAAGAACGTGACCGGAACGTCGAGCGCAGTGGCGATCTGCTGCAGACGGGCAGCGCCGACGCGGTTGACGCCCTTCTCGTACTTCTGGACTTGCTGGAAGCTGACGCCGAGCTTGTCGCCGAGTTCTGCCTGGGAGATTTTCTGCTCCACACGTCGCAGGCGAATCCGCTTGCCCAATTCAATATCGGGTTTGCCGGCGCTGCGCTGCTTCATTTTCTTCGCTGCTGATCTGTTCATTCTGGTTTTACCGTCCTTCAATCGGGAAACCCTGGCAAAAATTGGTCAGAGCTTCTTCTGTATCTGCCGTGTTCAAAGTCACTTCGAGACGTGAGGTTATGAGAACCTCAGGAATCCTGAGATGTCTCGGAACGCTAACCGAACGCAGACACGCATGGGAAGCACTCCGATACCGGCGCCGCCAACCACCTAGAGCTGCCGGCGCCCGGGGCGAAAATTCGAAAAAGCCCCGCCCGCTATATTTGACAAAATATTCGACAAACCACAACCACCGCGAGTTCAAAGGTCACAGATTTTAGTCAGCATGCTTACTAGGTCGCGATCCACCCCCGGATTTTTACGGGGGTGCCGGCCAAGACGCGATCGCTCACACAGCGCATGCGGGCGCGACAGCTGCGAGCATTTTTGTGAAATGCCCGCGCGAGATGATGTCTGACACAATGCAGCAAAGTTCAGTCTTGTTTTTGGACTATCTGTGGCGGGAAGATCCGGTAATCGGCGGATCTCGCAGGCCGCCTAATGCCGGAGGCGGGGCAGGAATCGGATGTCGCCCAGCATTTTTGGCTAAAGCGGCGCCCTCCGCACGCCATTGCCGGCAAGGTCGAAGCCACGGATGTTGCGGAGGCCACCGATGGGCCGGCCGGGTCGCGATGGACGCCGCTGCGGAAGGGGACGCCGGCTTGGACGATGTGCTGCGGTTCGGATTTGCCGGAATGATTGCAATCATCGGCCTCCTGCCTGCGGCCGATTAGCCCCAGGGTATTGCCTGAATTGGCTTCCACAGCGGCGCTGTTTTGCATACGCTTTACAACAGTGGCCGCGTCACGGCCACGCCGAAGTCCCGCTTACAAGGGACGGGCATTGCAGGGGAGAAACGCCATGAAGCGAAGAACCGTACTTGCCGGCCTTGGTGCGACCGCGGCTGCCGGCACATTGGGGATGCCATCGATCCTGCGGGCGCAGGCGCCCGTCACGCTCAACGGAGCCGTGCAGTTCAACGACGATCACGCCTTCAATAGGGCGCTGATCCGGTTCGAGGAACTGGTGAAGAAGTACTACGGCAAGCCGATCAATTTCACGCTGCACAAGAATTCATCGCTCGGGCTCGAAAAGCAGTATTTCGAGTACATGTCGCAGGGCAAGGCGGTCGATTACGGCATTGTATCGCCGGCCCACATGTCGACTTTTGCCAAGGCGGCGCCGTTCATCGACGCACCATTCGTGTTCAAGGGCATCGAGCACATGAACAAGGTGGTCGAAGCCAACATTCTGGCGCCAATCGCTGACGAGGTCGCAGCCAAGGCTGAAGTGGTTCTGATCGGCTATGCCGGCGGCGGCATCCGCAACATCTTCGCCAACAAGCCGCTCAAGAATATCGCCGATCTCAAGGGTCTCAAGGTCCGCGTACAGGGCGCGCCGATCTGGTCGAAGACGTTCGCAGCCGTCGGTATGAGTCCGACCGTGATCGCCTACAATGAAGTCTACAACGCCATTCAGAACGGCGTGATCTCGGCCGGCGAGAACGAGGCGGCCGGCGTCGAGGCAATGAAGTTCTATGAGGTCGCGCCGCATCTCAACCTGACCCAGCACGCGGTGTCGATCCGGCCGATCTGTTTCTCGGTGAAGACGCTGAAGACCCTGCCGAAGGACTTGCAGGACGCCATCATGAAGGCCGGCAAGGAGGCCGGCGATTACGGCCGCCAACTGGAGTCGAGCGAGGAGGTCGTCAAGCTCGACACGCTGGAGAAGGCCGGCAAGCTCAAGCGCGTCCCGTTCGAGGAGCGCGACGCCATGAAGAAGCTCGCCGATCCCGTGATGGCCACTTATGCCAAGGAAATCGGTGCCGAAGGCATCTTCGAGAAGATCAACGTCGCCTGAGGACCGTTACGCCGCGCGGCGGGGAACGGGGCAAGCCGGACGGCTTGCCCCGTTCCATGATCGCTATCTCCCGGAGCTTTCATGACTGAAGTGTCGATGCCGCCAAACCCGTCGCTGTGGCGCCGAGCGACGGCGGCCTATGCCAAATTACTGGAAATGCTGCTCGCCGCCTGCGTCGGCATCCTGGTCATTCCGGTCACGCTGCAGATCATCTCGCGCTACACGCCGCTCATTCCCTCCTACATCTGGACCGAGGAGATGGCGCGCTTCCTGTTCATTTGGACCATCATGATCGGCGCCATGGTCGGCATCAGGGAGTCCCAGCATTTCGAGGTCGATGTCTGGCCCGACCTGTCGCGCCGGAGTGAGGCCGTCGTGCGGATAATGGCTCGGCTCGGCATATTGGCGATGGCGGTGGTGTTTGTGTGGGCCGGGCTCGAATTCACGCGGTTCGCCTGGAACCGGACGTCGGAACTGGCGGATCTGCCGCTCTGGATGATCCACGTCGCATGGCCGGCGGCGGGCGTGACGTGGATCGTTTTTGCGGGTGAACAAATTCTCGACGAGGCGCGGATTCTGTTTGGGGCAAGACGATGAGCGGCAATGTTCTTTCTGCCGGACAGGCCGCCATGCTCCTGTTCGGGGTCTTCGTCGGCCTGCTCATCTTCCGCGTACCGGTCGCCTTTGCGCTCGGCCTGGCCTGCGTGCCAGTCCTTTTGATCGAGCCGCGCCTGTCGATCATGACGCTCGCGCAGGAGACCTTCAACGCCTACAATTCGTTTATTCTGCTCGCCGTGCCGTTCTTTCTTCTCACTGCCAACCTGATGAGCATCGGCGGCATCACCGACCGCCTGGTCGCGTTGTCGCGCTCGATGGTCGGTCACTGGCCGGGATCGCTGGCGCAGATCAATGTTGTGCTGTCGGTGTTCTTTGCCGGCATCTCCGGCTCATCCACCGCTGACGCGGCGAGCCAGTCCAAGATCTTCATCGATGCCCAAACCAAGGAGGGCTACGATCTTTCGTTCTCCATCGCCATCACGGCGGTCTCCGCCGTGCTCGCCGTCATCATCCCGCCCTCGATTCTGATGATCGTATGGGGTGGGCTGATCTCGACCTCGATCGCCGCGATGTACCTCGCCGGCATTGTGCCGGGATTGCTGATCGCGGGCGCACAGATGGCGACCGTGCATGTCTATGCCGTGCGCCGCGGCTATCCGACCTATCCGAAGGATAGCTGGCGGGACATGTGGTGGGCGATCTTGCGGTCGATACCGGCGCTGACGACGCCGTTCATCATTGTCGGCGGCATTTTGCTGGGGTGGTTTACTGCGACCGAATCCGCATGCGTCGCAGTGCTCTATTCCGTTGCGCTATCGACGTTCTTCTACCGCGAAACCGGCGCGCGCCAGCTCTACAAGGCGCTGCTGGACACCGGCCGTCTCGCCGGCGTCGCGCTGTTTTGCATCGGTACCGCGAGCGCCTTCGGCTGGCTCTTGGCCTATTACAGGATTCCGCAGGAACTGCTGGCCAACGTCTCGACCTGGGGCATGGGCGCGATCGGGGCCGGCTTCTTCATCTCGTTCTGCTTCCTCGTGGTGGGGTGTTTTCTCGACGCCATTCCGGCGATCATCATCGTCGGCACCGTGCTCGAACCGCTGGCGAAATCGGTCGACCTGCACCCCGTACAGTTTGCGATCATCTCGATCGTGTCGCTGGCCTTCGGGCTGGTGACGCCGCCCTACGGCCTGTGCCTGATGATCGCCTGCTCGATTGCGGGCGTGCGGCTGCGCTACGCGCTCAAGGACACGGTGATCATGCTGATCCCGATGCTGCTGGTGCTGGCCGCACTGATCATCTGGCCGAGTGTGTCATTGTTCCTGCCGCGGCTGATCGTGCCGGAGATGTTGAAATAACGCTCTCCGTATCGGTTTATTCCTCCATGTCGAGCGCGCAGCTCACAGTATAGACGACGCCGCGCGGCAGGAAATCGACGGTCGCCTCGCCACCAAGCTGGTCGCGCGTGCTGCGCTCGATCAACCGCGAGCCGAAGCCGCGCTGCACCGGCGCCGTGACGGGCGGGCCGCCGGCCTCGGTCCATATCAGCCGCAGCTTGCGCCGGTCGCTTTCCTCGATGATCTCCCAATCTATCGCGATGGTGCCGGTGTCATTCGACAGCGCGCCGTACTTGGCGGCATTGGTCGCGATTTCGTGCACGATCATCGACAACACCACGGCGAGCCGAGGCGACAGCGGAACCCGAGGCCCGGACATCCGCATTCGCTCGGGAGTGCTGAGGAGGTAGGGCCGCAGCACCCGCGCAATCACTTCCCGCAGCTCCGCGCCCTGCCATTTTTCCTGGCTCAGCAGATTGTGCGCCTCGGCCAGCGCGCCGAGCCGGCCCTCGAACTTTTCGCGCTCCGTCCGGCTGGCGCTGCGGAACGTCTGGGTGGCGATCGACTGCAGCACCGCCAGCGTATTCTTGACGCGATGGTTGAGCTCCTCGATCAGGAGATTGTGAAGCATCTCGCCGCGGGCGATCTGGGTCGCCATCCGCACCGCAAAGGCGAGGCCGACCATCAGCAGCGCTGCGCCCATCACACTCGTGATCGCGAGGTTTCGCCACAGCGGCGCAACCAGTGAGCTTTCGGCGACCCCGGCGGCAACGGTCCAACCGGTGAGCGAGGAGCGGGCTATGCTCGTGATCAGCGGCACGCCTTCGAGCGATATCGTCGCCATGGTGGCTTCGGGATTTTGGAACATCTGCGCATAGAGCGAGGGCGAGGCACGCTTGCCGACGGTTTCCTGCGGGTTCGGCACGCGCGCGAAACTGGTGCCTTCGCCGTCGAAGATCGAGATCGTCCAGTCATTGCTCGGCTGCTGCTGCTCGATCATGGCCTGAAAAATCTCGATCGGTGGACTGAAGGAGATGTCGTAGATCATCTCGCCATCGCGAAAGACCGGCACCTCGACGGTCACGATCAGGCGCTTCTTCACCGCGTCGACGAACAGGTTGGAATAGACCGGTTTCTTCTCGGCAAAGACCTTGTCGACGATGGCGCGGTTGTTCCGCGGCGGCAGGCTCGTCGCATCTGTCGTGACCGAGGAAAACACCTGCCGGCCGTCGCGGTTGGCCACCAGGATGACCCCGCCTTCGCCATATTGATCGAGAAAACCCCGCGCGATCCGGCGGAAGCCATTGAAATCGCCGTCGCGCAATGAATTCGTCAGCGACAACACCTGAAGCGCACCGGTCATGCGCAGCATCTCGGCGTCGAGGACGAGGCGGATGCTGCGGACGGTTTCCAGCACCCGTTGCGTCGCGTTCTGCCGGTCTTGCTTGTAATTATTGTAGACGATGCCGACCGCGAAAATGATCAGCGGGAGCGTAGTTCCCGCGACCAGAAGGGCGAGACGCAGTGGCAATGAGAGCTTTGGCAAGGAAATTCCCGATCGGCGCGACGTGCGGCGAGCATAGGAGATGCGGCGGAATTGCGCCAAGCATATTACAGCGGTGCAAGCCCCGCCCCGGGGCTGCAGGCCAGGTTCCATGGCGGCCTGGTGCCGCCGAACGGGCCGGCGTCAAAGATTGCTGTCGGTGATGGCGGCGTACACCATGGTGCGCAACTCGCGCCGCAATGGATAGGCGCTCGACGGCAGCACCTGCGTCATGAAGATCATGATCAGCTCTTCCGCCGGGTCGATGAAGAACGAGGTCGTCGCTGCACCTCCCCAGTTGAACTCGCCGGGGCTGCCGGCGATCATTGTCTGTGCGGGGTTCATGGTGACGGCGAAGCCCAGGCCGAAGCCGATGCCATTGTAGGCCGCCTCGGAAAACAGCGAGCGCGACATCGCCGGCAGGTCGACGCCACCGGGCAAATGGTTCGACGCCATCAGCTTCAACGTCTTCGGGCCGAGCAGGCGAACGCCGTCGAGTTCGCCGCCGTTGAGCAGCGCGCGGCAGAAGGTGAGATAGTCGGCCGTGGTCGAGCACAGGCCACCGCCGCCTGAAATGAACGAAGGCGGCGACAGAAACGAACTCGTGGCCGGGTCGTCCTGCAGCGTCAATTTGGCCTCGCCGGCCGTCATGCCGATCTGCACGCCGGCCGAATAGCAGGCCGCGAAACGATGCGCCTTTTCCTTCGGCACGAAAAAGTCGGTGTCGTTCATCCCGAGCGGATCGAAAATGCGCTCCTTGAGGAATTGCTCGAACGGCTTGCCGCTGATGACGCCGACCAGATAACCGAGCACGTCGGTCGAGACGGAATAATTCCAGGCCTCGCCCGGGGAGAATTCCAGCGGGATCTTGGCAAGGTCGTCGATCATGGTCTGCAGCGAGCCGGCCTTGATCACTTCGCCGATCTTGGTTTCGCGGTAGGCGGCATCGACATTGCTGCGCTGCTGGAAGCCGTAGGTAAGCCCGGAAGTATGGCGCAACAGGTCCACGATCAGCATCGGCCGGGTTGGCGGACGGGTGAGGAACGCCGGATAGGTGCCGGCCGCGAATACGCCCAGATTTTTCCAAGCGGGAATGTATTTGTGCACGGGCTCGTCGAGCGCGACGCGGCCTTCCTCGACCAGCATCATGAAGGCGACGCTCGTGATTGGCTTGGTCATCGAATAGATGCGGAAGATCGTGTCGTCCTTGACCGGCGCCTTGCGTTCGAGGTCGGCAAAGCCCTGCACGGTGGAATGAACCACCTTGCCGCGCCGATAGATCAGGAGTTGCGTTCCCGGGAAGCGGCCGGCATCGACATAGCGCTGCTTCAGGTGATTCTCGAGGCGATCGAGCGCCGCCTTGGACATTCCGGCGGATTCGGGCGAGGCGGGGGCAGGGGCTAACATCGGCGCTGATCTCCGGCTGGATGACCCAGCTTTGATAGCCGAAAAGTGTGCTCCGTTCCAACCAGCGGCGCTTACCCGGCACGGGGCGCTGGTATAGGGTGACGCCAGCCTTCGTTTATCCCGCAGGACAGAAAAATGCGCCAATTCAGCGAGACCGAACTGACCGCCGCCGTGATCCGCAGTTTTGACGACACGCCGGATCCGCGCGCCAAATTCCTGATGCAGGAACTGGTGAAATCGCTGCACGACTACGTCCGTCGGACCGATCTCACCTTCGAGGAGTGGGAATACGCAATCGACTTCCTGACCCGCACCGGGCAGAAATGCACGCCGATCCGTCAGGAGTTCATCCTGCTCTCGGATGTGCTCGGCGTCTCGATGCTGGTCGATGCCGTGAACCACCGGGAGCGCGAAGGCGCGACCGAGACCACCGTGCTGGGCCCGTTCTATGTCGGCGAGCACAAGGTGACGCCGCATGGTGCCGACATCTCGGCCACTCTGCCGGGCGAGCGGATGTTCGTGCAGAGCCGCGTCACCGACGTGAAGGGCGAGCCGTTGGCTGGCGTGCCGGTCGACGTCTGGCACGCCGATGACGATGGCTTCTACGATTCCCAGAAGCCGGCCTATGCGACGGAGGGGCCATCGTCGCGGGCGCGCTTCATCACCGATGCCGATGGAAAATTCTTCTTCCGGACCATCCTGCCGTGCAGTTATCCGATTCCGACCGATGGTCCGGTCGGCGAAATGATCATACAGACCCGCCGGCATGCGATGCGGCCGGCCCATGTGCATTTCCTGGTCGCCGCACCGGGCCACCAGCCGCTGATCACGCACGTCTTCATGGACGGCGACAAATACCTCGATTCCGACGTCGTGTTCGGGGTCAAGGACGAACTGGTCGCCAAGATCGAAAAACGCAGCGATCCGACCATGCCGGACGGCAAGCCGGCGGCCGGGCCCTGGCACCTCATGACCTACGAATTCCGCATGAAACCCGGCGACGGAAGCGCGCCAAAACCGATGATGGCGAAGGCGACCGAGGACGCCTGAAACACCGATTCTTCGGCATGCCCAAATCTTGTGCGCCGCACAAGATTTGGGCGAATCGCAAATTTTGAATGCGAATAACGGTGCCGGAAGCGTCGCGATGGTTTGCCGCAACTTGCATTTAATTGATTGATATTACTGGGTATTTTTCGTCGTTGAACGCTTGGCACGAAGCTTGAATGGCTTGTGCTGACGCCATTGAAGCCGTCCCTCGAGACCACTCATCCGAATTGTGACCGCCGCCATTCCGGGGCCTTCCTGGAACGCGCCTTTCTGCGCCCAGCGCGGCGACCCAATCGGACGGCCCGTTTAAGCACTGACCCAAAGGACAACGATGCTCATGACGAAACCCACCACCCCGACCTCGCGCCGTGGTTTCAGTCGCCGCCAGCTCCTGAAGGCGGCTAGCGGTACGGCGGCATTGCTCGCCGCCGCCAGGCTGAATTTCCCCGCCGGCGCGTTCGCACAAGGCGCGGGACCGGAAGTGACCAAGGCTATCCTCGGATTCATCGCGCTGAGTGATGCCGGGCCGCTGTTCGTCGCCAAGGACAAGGGGCTGTTCGCCAAGTACGGCATGCCCGACGTCGAGGTCGCCAAGCAGGCGTCATGGGGCACCACCCGCGACAACCTCGTGCTGGGCTCGGAAGGCAACGGCATCGACGGTGCGCACATCCTGACGCCGATGCCCTACCTGATCTCGTCCGGCAAGGTGACGCAGAACAACCAGCCGACGCCGATGTACATCCTGGCCAGGCTCAATCTCGACAGCCAGTGCATTTCCGTTTCCAACGAATATGCCGACCTCAAGCTCGGCGTCGACACCGCGCCGTTCAAGGTCGCGCTTGAAAAGAAGAAGGCCGCAGGCAAGTCGGTCAAGGCCGCCATGACGTTCCCGGGCGGCACCCACGATCTGTGGATCCGCTATTGGCTCGCCGCCGGTGGCATCGATCCTGACAAGGATATCGAGACCATCGTGGTGCCGCCGCCGCAAATGGTCGCGAACATGAAGGTCGGCACCATGGACTGCTTCTGCGTGGGCGAGCCGTGGAACCTGCAGCTGATCAACCAGAAGATCGGCTACACCGCCGTCAACACCGGCGAAATCTGGGCCAAGCATCCCGAGAAATCATTGGGGATGCGCGCGGCCTGGGTCGACAAATATCCGAAGGCTGCTCAGGCGATCCTGATGGCGGTGATGGAGGCGCAGCAATGGGCCGACAAGGCTGAGAACAAGAAGGAACTCGCCACCATCATGGGCAAGCGGCAATGGATGAATTGCCCTGTCGATGACGTCTACGATCGTTCGGCGGGCAAGTTCGACTACGGCATTCCCGGCAAGGTCGTGGAGAACTCGCCGCACATCATGAAATACTGGCGTGATCACGCGTCCTATCCGTTCCAGAGCCACGATCTCTGGTTCCTCACCGAGGACATCCGCTGGGGCAAATACGAGGCTGGCCTCGATACCAAGGCGCTGATCGCCAAGGTCAACCGCCAGGATCTCTGGAAAGAAGCCGCCAAGACCATGGGGGTTGCGGCTACGGATATTCCGACCTCCACCTCGCGCGGCAAGGAGACCTTCTTCGACGGCAAGGTGTTCGACCCTGAGAATCCGTCCGCTTATCTGAAGTCGCTGTCGATCAAGCGTGTTGAAGTCTGATCCAAACGGGCCGCGCGGCAAGCGTGCGGCCCGCTCATTGAAACGCGGAGATACAATTTCGATGTCGATGCATGCGATGAAAAGCGAAGCCACCGCGACGGCAATTCCGGTCACTTCGCCGGCGATGGCAGCGCCGGTAGTGACGATGAAGCCAAAGCTGGCGCCACGGACCGAGAAGTACATCAAGATGGCGAGGGAGGCCGCGGTGCGGGTCGTGCCGCCGCTCATCGTTGTCGCGTTGCTGATGCTGTTCTGGGAACTGGTCTGCCGTCGTACCGGCTCGACCCTGCCGCCGCCGTCGCGCGTATTCACCGAAACCAGGGAACTGATCTTCGATCCGTTCTTCGATCGCGGCGGCATCGACAAGGGCCTGTTCTGGCATCTATCCGCCTCGCTGCAGCGCGTCGCGCTGGGCTATTCGCTGGCCGCGATCGCCGGCATCGCGCTGGGCACGCTGGTCGGGCAGTCGGTCTGGGCGATGCGCGGGCTCGATCCGATCTTCCAGGTGCTACGCACCATTCCGCCGCTGGCCTGGCTGCCGCTGTCGCTGGCCGCGTTCCGTGACGGCCAGCCCTCGGCGATCTTCGTCATCTTCATCACCTCGATCTGGCCGATCATCATCAACACCGCGGTCGGTATCCGCAACATCCCGCAAGACTACCGCAACGTCGCGGCGGTCGTGCAGCTCAATCCGCTGGAGTTCTTCTGGAAGATCATGATCCCGGCGGCGGCGCCCTACATCTTCACCGGTCTTCGCATCGGCATCGGCCTGTCGTGGCTGGCCATCGTCGCAGCGGAAATGCTGATCGGCGGCGTCGGCATCGGCTTCTTCATCTGGGACGCCTGGAACTCCTCGCACATCAGCGAAATCATCCTGGCCCTGTTCTATGTCGGCATCATCGGCTTCGTGCTCGACCGCCTGATTGCGGGACTGGCGAGGATCGTGACCCGCGGCACCGCGCTGAACTGAGGAGAATGTCATGCCGGCCTATCTGAAGCTCGATCACATCGACAAGACGTTCACCCGCGGCAACGCCTCGACCGAGGTGCTGAAGGACATCAGCCTGACGATCGAGAAGGGCGAATACGTCTCGATCATCGGCCATTCCGGCTGCGGAAAATCCACCCTGCTCAACATCGTCGCCGGCCTCACCGACTGCACGCAGGGTTGCGTGCTGCTGGAGAACCGCGAGGTCAATTCGCCGGGGCCGGACCGCGCGGTGGTGTTCCAGAACCACAGCCTGCTGCCGTGGCTGACCGTCTACGAAAACGTCAAGCTCGGCGTCGACAAGGTGTTTTCGTCGACCAAGACCCGCGCCGAGCGCGACGCCTGGGTGATGCATAATCTGAATCTGGTGCAGATGGCGCACGCCAAGGACAAGCGGCCATCCGAAATCTCCGGCGGCATGAAGCAGCGTGTCGGCATTGCGCGCGCACTGGCGATGGAGCCGAAGGTGCTGCTGCTCGACGAGCCCTTTGGCGCGCTCGATGCGCTCACCCGCGCGCATCTGCAGGACTCGGTGATGGCGCTGCACCAGAAGCTCGGCAACACCATCCTGATGATCACACATGACGTCGACGAGGCCGTGCTGCTGTCGGACCGCATCGTGATGATGACCAATGGCCCGAGCGCGCGGATCGGCGAGGTGCTCGATGTGCCGCTGGCGCGGCCGCGCAAGCGGCTCGAGCTTGCGACCAACGCCGGCTACCTCAAGTGCCGTCAGCGCGTGCTGGAATTCCTGTATGAGCGGCATCGCTTCGTCGAGGCGGCCTGAGGTTTCGCACTTTCGTCATTGCCGGGCTTGACCTGGCAATCCATCGGAAGCGCAAAAGGGTCTTTTTGAGGATGGATGCGCGGGTCAAGCCCGCGCATGACGACGGAAAAGGAACGAAGCAAGATGACACCAGAGCAAGTCAGTCTCGTGCAGCAGAGTTTCGCCAAGGTCGCTCCGATCTCCGAACAGGCCGCCGTGCTGTTCTACGATCGCCTGTTCGAAGTCGCTCCCCCGGTCAAGGCGATGTTTCCCGACGACATGACCGAGCAGCGCAAGAAGCTGATGGGAACCCTGGCCGTGGTGGTCAATGGCTTGAGCGATCTCGATTCGGTGTTGCCGGCCGCCAGCGCCTTGGCAAAGCGTCACGTCAGTTATGGCGCCAAGCCCGAGCATTATCCCGTCGTCGGCGGTGCGCTGCTGTGGACGCTGGAAAAGGGGCTCGGCGAGGCTTGGACGCCCGACGTCGCCGAAGCCTGGACCGCCGCCTACGGCACGCTGTCCGGTTACATGATCTCCGAAGCCTACGGCGGCGCTCAAGCCGCTGAGTGAGGATACGCGATGAGCGAGCCGTTGGTAATCGTCGGCAACGGCATGGCCGCTGCCCGTCTGGTCGACGAACTGGCCAAGGCGGCGCTGGGCCGCTATGCCATCGCAGTGATCGGGGACGAACCGCGGCTCGCCTATAACCGTGTGCTGCTGTCGTCGGTGCTGGCTGGCGAGACCACCTCGCAGGATATCGAGCTTCGACCGGCCTCCTGGTGGCGCGACCGCGGCGTCACGTTGAAATATGGCTGCACGGCCACCGAGATCGATGTCGGCCGCCGCGAACTCAAGATCGAGAATCATGAGAGCATTCCGTTTTCGAAGCTGGTGCTGACCACGGGGTCGTCGGCGCTGCGGCTCAATGTTCCGGGCGCCGACCTCGCCGGCGTTCATACGTTCCGCGACAGCCGCGACGTCGATCTGCTGCTGACGCTGGCGGCGCAGAAGAAGCGCGTGGTGGTCGTCGGCGGCGGATTGCTCGGCCTCGAAGCGGCGTATGGCCTCGCCAAGGCCGGCGCCCGAGTGACCCTGGTACATCTGATGGACCGCCTGATGGAACGCCAGCTCGACGCGCCCGCGGCCGAGCTTCTGAAATCCCTCGTCGAGCGTAAGGGGATCGACATCCGGCTCAATGCCAACACCGCGCGCATTCACGGCACAATGCGCGTCGAAGGCGTCGAACTGGCGGACGGCCGCCAGATTCCGGCCGACGCCGTGATCTTCGCGGCGGGCATCCGGCCCAATATCGCGCTGGCCAAGGGCGCCGGCATCCCGGTCAATCGCGGCATTGTGGTCGACGACCATCTGCAGACGGGCGCGACGGACATATTCGCGATCGGCGAATGCGCCGAGCATCGCGGCATCTGTTACGGCCTGGTCGAGCCGGCCTATGAGCAGGCGCGGGTGCTGGCGCGGCATCTCGCCGGGCGCGAGGCTTGCTATGCCGGCAGTGTCGTTGCGACCAACCTCAAGGTTTCCGGCGTCAGCGTGTTCTCGGCCGGCGATTTCATCGGCGGCGACGGCAGCGAAAGCATCGTGCTGTCGGATATCAACCACGGCACCTACAAGAAACTCGTGATTTCGGGCGGGCGGTTGACCGGTGCGGTGCTGATCGGCGATGTCGCCGACGCGTTGTGGTATCTCGAACTGATCCGAACGCGGCAACCCACGCAGCGAATCCGCGCCGACATGATGTTCGGCCGCTCGCTCGCGATCCGTTCCGAAGCCGCATGATCCGGTTGCTGCCATGACCGCCATCGATCCCGACCTGCGCGCCGTCAACACCACCTGCGCCTATTGCGGCGTCGGCTGCGGCATCCTGGCGACGCCGGACGGGCGGGGCGGGGCGGCGATATCCGGCGACCCTGATCATCCCGCCAATTTCGGCCGGCTCTGCTCGAAGGGCTCGGCGCTCGGCGAGACCCTCGGCCTCACCGATCGTTTGCTCTATCCGATGATCCGCTGCGGCAAGGGGACCATGGAGCGGGTTGCCTGGAGCGACGCGCTCGACCACGTCGCGCACCGGTTCCAGCATATCATCGCGCGCGACGGCCCGGGCGCGGTGGCGTTCTATCTTTCCGGCCAGTTGCTGACGGAAGACTATTACGTCGCCAACAAGCTGATGAAAGGCTTCATCGGCAGCGCCAATGTCGACACCAATTCGCGGCTCTGCATGGCGTCGTCCGTCGCCGGCCACCGCCGCGCCTTCGGTGCCGACACGGTGCCGGGTTGCTATGAGGATCTCGACGAGGCGGACCTGCTGGTGCTGGTCGGCTCCAACGCCGCCTGGTGCCATCCGGTGCTGTACCAGCGCATGCTGGCCAACAAGCAGAAGCGGGGCGCGCGGATGATCGTGATCGATCCGCGCCGTACCGATACCGTCGGCGATGACGACCTGTTCCTGGGGTTAAAGCCTGGCACCGATACCGCGCTGTTCAGCGGGTTGCTCGTTCACCTCGCTGACAGTGGTGCGCTCGATCGGGATTACATCGAACGCCATACCACGGGCTTCGACGAGGCGATCGCCCGCGCACGCAGCATGGCCGGCAGTGCCGGAGCCACGGCGCTCGCGACTGGCCTGTCCGAGCAGGACGTCGCGACATTCTTCCAGATGTTTGCCAATACGCCGCGCGTCGTCACGATGTATTCGCAGGGTGTCAACCAGTCGGCCCAGGGCACCGACAAGGTCAACACCATCGTCAACTGCCATCTCGCGACGGGGCGGATCGGCAAGCCGGGCGCGTCGCCGTTCTCGTTGACCGGACAGCCCAACGCCATGGGGGGCCGCGAGGTCGGGGGGCTCGCCAACCAGCTCGCCGCCCACATGGGATTTACGCCGCCCGACATCGATCGCGTGCGCCGGTTCTGGAAGGCACCGCGCATCGCCACGCATGAAGGGCTGAAGGCGGTGCAGATGTTCCAGGCCATTGCGCGCGGCGAGATCAAGGCGCTATGGGTGATGGGGACCAATCCGGCGGTGTCGCTGCCGGATGCCGACGCCGTTCGCGACGCCCTGAAGAAGCTCGAACTGTTCGTCGTTTCCGAGAATGTCATCTCCAATGACACAGTCGACGTGGGCGCACATGTGCTGCTGCCGGCGGAGGCCTGGGGCGAGAAATCCGGCACCGTGACCAACTCCGAAAGGCGCATCTCGCGGCAGCGCGCGTTTCTGTCCGCACCGGGCGAGGCCAAGCCCGATTGGTGGATCATGGGTGAGGTGGCCCGGCGCCTCGGCTTTGGCGCGGCCTTCGGCTTCAACTCGGCGGCGGACATTTTCCGCGAGCATGCGTCGCTCTCGGCGTTCGAGAACGAGGGCGTGCGCGACTTCGATATCGGCGCGCTGCAGGCGCTGTCGGACGGCGATTTCGACGCGATGGCGCCGGTGCAGTGGCCGGTGCGGCAGGGTAGCGGGCCGCAGGCGCGCTTCTTCGCCGAGGGCGGCTTCTTCGCCAACGATTTCAAGGCGCGTTTCATCGCGCCGGAAATCCCCGCGTTGCGGACCGAGACCACGGCGGCGCGGCCGCTGCGGCTCAACACCGGTCGCATCCGCGACCAGTGGCACACCATGACGCGGACCGGGATGAGCCCGCGCCTCGGCCAGCATCTGCCGGAACCCTTCGTCGAGGTTCATCCCGACGATGCCGCGAGAAACGGGCTCGCCGACGGCGACTTCGCGCGGGTGACCACCGATTACGGCCAGTGCACGCTGCGCGTCGTCGTCAGTGAACGCCAGCAGCGCGGCATGCTGTTCGCGCCGATCCACTGGAGCGAGGCCAACGCGACCGCTGCGCGGGTCGGTTCGCTGGTGGCCCCCATCACCGACCCGTTCTCCGGCCAGCCCGAGAACAAGGCGACGCCGGTATCGATCACGCCGTACGAATATGTATTCCGTGGCTTCGCGCTGTCGCGCAAGCCGCTGGCGTTGCCGACGCACGCCTGGAGCGCCCGAGTCGCCGTCAATGGCGGCTACGGCTATTTGATTGCCGACAACGCCGATCTGGTGGGATGGCAATCCTGGCTCAAATCAATCGCGACGCATGACCTCGCCGAATACAAGGATTTCGGCGGAGGCGTCTATCGCGCGGCGTCCTTTAATGACGACCGCATCGAAATCTGCCTGTTCATCGGGCCCGCGCGGGACGCCGGCGACTGGAATGTGGTGAAGGGACTGTTTGCCGCCGATGCGCTCGGCCCCGACCAGCGCCGCATGCTGCTGTCGGGCAAATCGGCCGACGGCCTCGCCAATGTCGGCCCGATCGTCTGCGCCTGCTTCGGTGTCGGCCGCAACACCATCTGCGACGCCATCGCGGCCGGCGCGCATTCGGCCGCCGATATTGGCGCGAAGCTGAAAGCAGGCACCAATTGCGGCTCCTGCATCCCGGAACTCAAGCGCCTGATCGCGCAGACCGGCACGAGCGATCCCGGGCTGCAGAAATTGGCGGCAGCGAACTAGGTTTCGTGCACTGAGAATCGAAAATTGCAGTGGCTGGCGCCGCCGGCCAGCGTCTGGGTTCGTTCCAGGCGAATGCCTCGGGTTGCGTAGGCGTCGAAATCCAGTCCGCAGATGTGCGGGAGGATTTCCTCGTCGCCATGACGCGCGGCGAATTTGCAGAAGCCGCACGCCTTGTAGTCGATGCCGAATTCAAAACTGTCGCCGGGCAGCGGCTCGACGAAATCGTAGACGAAATCCTCGCTATATTCGTTGGCCAGGCTTCTTGCTGCCTGCTCGCGGATCAGGGATTGGTTCTCGCGGGACATGAACTGACGTCCCGAAGCGAGCCGTTCGTCTTCCGGCATGGCCAATAATTGCGCCTTGTAGCTTTCCCGCTCGATCTCGCCGATGATCGGCAGCGCAACGCCATGTCGTCGAAGCACGCGCCCGATCGCCATGAAGCCCAGCAAGCGCATGAACAAGTCGCTCATGCGACTGGCCGCGCCGCCGACATACGGCATCTGGCCGAGCACCATCTCGAACTCGTCCATCACGTCCTGTCTGAGGTTGTTCATATCCGAAAGATGAGCGCGCTCGCGCAGCATGGTTTCGGCAAGGTCGAGACGCTGGCGCATGGCCGCAACCATCGCGCTGCGATGCGCCTCGTAAAAAGGATGGATTTCACTCATCAGATGTTTCCCCCAGGGCTGCGTTTCATTCAGCAGCGATCGCCTCGATTTCCAGCAGCCATTTGCCGTCGACGGTTTCCGCGATCATCACCGTGGACGCGGGTTCGTGTCCCGCGAGCATCCTGCGGCGAATGGTGCGGTTGGCCGCGACCTGGCTGCGATCGGTGAGGAACGTGTTGATCTTGACCAGATGCCGGTCGCCGAGGCCGGCGGCTTCGAGCACCGCGATGACGTTGCGCCAGGCCTGCTCGCATTGCGCCTCGAAACCTTCGGGCACGCTGCCATCGACGTTTTCCGGCACCTGACCGCTGACGAACAGCAGCCGGCGATGCTGGGAAACTTCAAGCCCCATGCTGTAGCCGCTGGAGGGCGCATGGACGGTTGCGGGATTGTGACTGACGGTTTGCGCCATTTTGGCTTATCTCCTGTTTGACAAATTCCGGCGTCGGCCCGTGCAACGCCGCAGCAGGACCGTACTGGCGGCAGCATGGCCGCGCAAAGCATGGTTCCTTCGGTCCAGCGCAAGAAAATCTATTGCAAGGCCGGGGCCTATAAGTGACAAACTGGGCGGCGATGACCTACATCCTCCCACCGCTCAATGCGCTTCGCGCCTTCGAAGCCGCCGCGCGGCATCTGAGCTTCAAGCTTGCCGCGCATGAGCTGCATGTGACGCCTGCCGCCGTCGGGCAGCAGGTGAAGGCGCTGGAGGCGCGTCTTGGTGTTCGCCTGTTCGAGCGGCTGCACAAGCAGCTTGTCCTCACCGAGGCCGGGCAGGCCTATTTGCCTGAGATTTCCGGTGGCTTTCGCCGCATCGCCAACGCGACCGAAAAATTGAAGCCGGTCGGCGCGGTGCTGCTGCAGCTCGGCGTGCACGGCAGCTTCGATCTGCGCCGTCTGGAACTGGCGGAGTTTCGCGCCAGCCATACCGAAATCGGCCTGCGGGTGCTGCAGCCCGCCGGACTGCATGAACTGGTCGAGGGCAAGGTGGATGTTCTGATCGCCCGCGGTCTCGGCCATCATCCAGGCTACCGCTGCGACCGCGTGACGGAGGGATCGGGCGTCGGCGACTGGCTGATTGCGCCGGCCGGCACCGCGGATTGCCCGGAGATATCGAGCTTTCGCGATTGGCTGCGCGACCAGACGGCGGAGAACGCCCTGCCGCTGCATCGCCGCCGTCTGGTAGGCATCGTCAGAAGTTGAGGTGATCGTGAAACAGAAGAAATTCGGCAACGACGGCGCGGACGTATCCGTGATCGGGCAGGGCACCTGGTATCTCGACCGCGGCGACCGCACGGCTGCCATCGCTGCGCTGCGCCGCGGCATCGAAGCCGGCATGACGCATATCGATACTGCCGAGATGTATGGCGAGGCTGAACCTGTGATCGCGGACGCTATCGCGGGGTTACCGCGCGAAAATCTGGTTCTGGTTTCAAAGGTGCTGCCGAGCAACGCCTCGCGGCGCGGCACCGTCACCGCCTGCGAGCGCTCGCTGAAGCGGCTGAAGACCGATCATCTGGATTGCTATTTGCTGCACTGGCGCGGCTCGTATCCGTTCGAGGAGACAGTGGCCGCGTTCGACCAGCTGGTGACGAGTGGAAAGATCCGCTCTTGGGGCGTCAGCAACTTCGACGCCGACGATCTCGACGAACTGCGCGATGTCGCGGGCGACGGCAAGATCGCCTGCAACCAGGTGCTCTACCATCTGCAGGAGCGCGCGATCGAGCACGCGGTGATCCCGTGGTGCGAGCAACACGGTGTCGCCGTCGTCGCCTATTCGCCGTTCGGGCATAATGATTTTCCATCCGCGCGCAGCAAGGGCGGCGAAGTGCTGCAGGCAATCGCGCGGGCGCATAACGCAACCCCGCGCCAGGTCGCGCTGGCGTTTCTCACGCGCGCCCTGTCAGTGCTCGCGATACCAAAAGCCTCCAACGCGGAACACGCGGCCGAGAACGCCGCCGCTGGCGACCTGACGCTCGATGCCGCCGAGATCGCCGCGCTCGACAAGGCGTTTCCGCGCGGGCCCAAGCCGCGCAGCCTGCCGATGCTGTAGGGGACTCCGACTTGAGCAAGCTCTTGCCTTAACAAACCCTTGCAATTGCCCCCTCAGCGCATATCCGCATCCTGTTTTCGGGCCTAGTCGCGTCGGGCGAATTGGTGTTTTTTGCAACCTCGCCCGATTCGATAATTGCTGCCTTCGAGATTGCCGTGACACCGCCCCCCGCCGCAGCCGCGAGGCTGGACAGCGCTCCAGTATCTTTGCCCGAAAAGAAGTCCGCGGTTCGCAAGGCGCCCGCGCGCGCCGATCGGCCGTTCAAGGGCATCGCGCTGATTCTGGCATCGACGATATTCCTCGGCATCTCGGACGTGACCGCGAAATATCTGTCTGCGACCCTGCCGTCGATCGAGATCGCGTGGATTCGCTTCGTGGTGTTTGCGTTGATCATGACGCCGGCGATGATGCCTGGCTCGCCGCTGTTTGCGTTGCCGACCAACCGACCCGGCCTGCAGCTGATGCGCGGTGTGGCGGTGCTGGCCTCGTCGCTGTTCTTCATCTCCGGGCTGCGGTTCCTGCCGATCGCGGAAGCTTCCGCCACCGGCTTCGTCGCGCCGCTGCTCGTCACCGCGCTGTCGATCGTCTTCCTCGGCGAAAAGGTCGGCCTGCGCCGCTGGATCGCGACCGGCGTCGGCCTGATCGGCGTAATCATCATCCTGCGCCCCGGCACAGGCGCGTTTCATCCGGCGGCGTTCTTTCCGCTGGTCTCGGCGCTGGCCTGGGCCTGCACGCTGATCATGACGCGGATGATGAGCGGCACCGAGCGCGCCATTACCGTGATGACCTACTCGTCGATCGCGGGCGTCTGCATCCTCTCGGCGCTGGTGCCGTTCGTCTGGGTGACGCCGACCTGGCACGACATCGCCTTCGGCATCTTCATCGGCATAGCCTCCACCGCAGGCCAGTGGATCGTGGTGCTGGCGTTCCGCTATGCGGATGCTTCCGTGCTGGCGCCGTTCTCCTACACGCAGCTGCTGTGGGTCTCCGTGCTCGGCTTCCTGATTTTCGGCGAGGTCCCCGACGTCTACACGTGCACCGGCGCCGCCTTCATCGTCGCGTCAGGCCTCTACACCGCCCATCGCGAGCGCGTCAGGCGCTCGCAGCTTCTGGCCGTTGCCGGCGAGTCGTCGCCGAACGCCTGATCCGGTCTGCGCGCATCGCCGAGCTTCGGTGCGATGGTTCTGATTTCAATCAGGGCCGTCGATGCGCTAAGGTGCACCAAAATCACCGGGAGGATTGTCGTGCGCGCTGCCATTTTCCGCAATGGAGAAATTGTCGTCGACCAGATGCCGGAGCCCAAGCCGGGCCCGGGCATGGTGCTGGTCAAGTCGCTGGCCTGCGGCATCTGCGGTTCCGACCTGCACGCGCGCAAGCACGCGCACCGCATGGTCGAGCTTTCAAAACACTTCCCCGGCCGCAAGCCGATGGACCTTTCCCGCGATGTCGTGTTCGGCCATGAATTCTGCTGCGAGGTGCTCGATTATGGCCCGGGCACGACGCAGAAGTTCAAGCCCGGCACAAAAGTCTGTTCGCTGCCGGCGCTGTTGACCGCGGAAGGCCCGCAAGGCATCGGCTACTCCAACGACAATATCGGCGCCTATGCCGAGCGCATGCTGCTCAGCGAAGCCTTGCTGCTCGAGGTCCCGAACGGCCTCGCCGCCGCGCACGCCGCGCTGACCGAGCCGCTCGCGGTCGGCGTGCATGCGGTGGCAAAAGCTGACATCAAAGGCGGCGAGGTGCCGCTGGTGATCGGCTGCGGGCCGGTCGGGCTCGCCGTCATCGCGGCGCTGAAGATCAGGGGGCTGCACCCGATCGTCGCCGCCGATTATTCGCCGGCACGCCGCGCGCTCGCCGAAAAGCTCGGCGCCGACGTGGTCGTCGACCCCGCGCGAACGCAGCCCTATGCGACATGGGCCGAGCATGCCCAGATGTCCCCGGAAGAGAAGGCCGCACGCCCGCCGCTCCAGGCGTTGCTGCCGGCGCTGAAGCCCGCGCTGATCTTCGAATGCGTCGGCATTCCCGGCCTGATCCAGCAGGTGTTCGAGGGCGCGCCGCGCGACGCGCGCATCGTCGTGGTCGGCGTCTGCATGGAAACCGACCGCTCCGAGCCCATGCTCGGCATCTTGAAGGAGCTCAACGTCCAATACGTGCTGGGCTACACGCCGGAGGAATTCGCGTATTCCCTGCGCCTGATCGCGGAAGGCGAGGTCGATGCCGCCTCGATGGTGACCGCCAGCGTCGGCATCGACGGTGTGGCCACCGCATTCGCCGATCTCGCCAATCCGGAAGTCCACACCAAGATCATCGTCGAGCCGTGGCGTTGACTGCGGACTGATTTGCTCTGCGCGCAAGCGCAACTTCTTGCGGTCACCTGCGGCACGATGGGCAAATCACTCAAAACCCTCTAGTCATTCGCGTAAAAATATTCGGCTTTCGTCATCGTCCGCTTGACCGGACGATCCAGTATTCCAGAGACAGCAGTGATTGAACCGATAAGCCGCGGCGTACTGGATCCCCCGCATGAACGGAGGATGCGGCCGTTATCGCCGCCCAAGGTCTTCTACACCGGCAGCGCGATCGAATACTTCACCTGGCTCAGCGCAAAACTCGACTCGATCGAGGCGATCCCGTCGAGCCGCGTCAGCTTGTTCTTCAGGAACGCCTCATAGGAGGAAAGGTCGGCGGCGACGACGCGCAACAGGTAATCGCGATTGCCGGTCATCAGGTAGCATTCCAGCACCTCGTCCCATTTCGAGATCGCTTTCGCAAACCGGTTGAGGTCCTCTTCCTTCTGCCGCGCCAGCTTGATCGAGATGAAGACGCTGACATGGAGCCCGAGCGATTTCTGGTCTACGGTCGCGATGTAGCGCGTGATGACGCCGCGCTGTTCCAGGAGTTTGACCCGCCGATGGCAGGGCGACACCGAGAGGCCGACCTTGTCGGCGAGTTCCTGCATGGTCATGCGGCTGTCGGATTGCAGCAGACTCAGGAGCTTGCGGTCAATGGCGTCGAGGGCAGGCATTGGGATAAACTCGCGATTTAAAGGAACATTGTGGGATTTTATCCCAGTATCGGGCGGTTTGTCGCGCAAAATTGAGAATTCTGGAAACGGCGCCACGGGTAAAATCCGACAACCAAAGACCCTTTCAGGGAGCATCCCCATGCCCATCGAGCCCGCACGCCTCGAATTACTGTCTGCGCTGGCACGCAAGGCATTGTGGCTGTCGTCGTGGACGATCCATCACGCCAACCATATCCGGCCCAATGTGGACGGGCTGAAGGTCGGCGGCCATCAGGCCTCGTCTGCCTCGCTCGCCAACATCATGTCGGCGCTGTATTTCTCGGTATTGCGGCCACAGGACCGCGTCGCGGTGAAGCCGCATGCGAGCCCGGTATTCCATGCCATCCAGTATCTGTTCGGCCACCAGACCCGCGACAAGTTGGAAAATTTCCGGGGCTACAAGGGTGCGCAGTCCTATCCGTCGCGCACCAAGGATGCCGACGACGTCGACTTCTCCACCGGCTCGGTCGGCCTCGGCGTCGCCCAAACCCTGTTCTCGTCGCTGGTGCAGGACTACGTCACCGCGCATGGCTGGATGAAGGACCGTCCCGAGGGGCGGATGGTCGCACTGGTCGGCGATGCCGAGATGGACGAGGGCAACATCTTCGAGGCGCTGCTGGAGGGCTGGAAACACGGCCTGCGCAACACCTGGTGGGTGGTCGACTATAACCGCCAGAGCCTCGATGCCGTCGTGCGGGAAGGGCTGTGGGAGAAATTCGAATCCATGTTCCGCAATTTCGGCTGGGAGGTGGTGATCGTAAAGTACGGCCGCCTGATGCAGGCGGCGTTCGCCGAGCCCGGCGGCGAGGCGCTGCGGCGCTGGATCGATCATTGTCCGAACCAGATGTATGCAGCGCTGTGCTTCCAGGGCGGCGCGGCGTTCCGCAAGCGCCTGCAGGACGAAATCGGCGACCAGGGGCAGGTGTCGCAACTGATCGATCGCCGCAGCGACGACGAACTGCTGGCGCTGATGTCGAATTTGGGTGGACACGACATGGCCAGCATGATCGAGGCTTTCGAGGCGATCGATCATGATCGCCCCGTCTGCTTCATCGCCTACACCATCAAGGGCGTCGGCCTGCCGATGCAAGGCCACAAGGACAACCATGCCGGCCTGATGACGGTGGCGCAGATGGAGAAATGGCGGAGCGCGCAGAACATCCGCCCCGGCCACGAATGGGACAAGTACGAGGGCCTGTCGCAAACTCCGGCCGAACTCGACGCGTTTCTGGCGGCCGCACCGTTCAACCAGCAGGGCCGTCGTCGTCTCACCGCGCCTACGATCGACGTACCGCCGCAACTCACCTTCAAGCCCGCGGCGCAGATGTCGACCCAGCAGGGATTTGGCCTGGTGTTGAACGAACTCGCGCGCAGCGACAGCGAACTGGCTTCGCGCATCGTCACCACGTCGCCTGACGTCACCGTGTCGACCAATCTCGGCGCCTGGGTCAACCGCCGCGGTCTGTTTGCCAAGGCCGAAAACCACGACCTGTTCCGGCAGGAAAAGATCCCGTCGACCTTCAACTGGGACTATTCGCCCAAGGGACAGCATCTCGAACTCGGCATTGCCGAGATGAACCTGTTCATCATGCTCTCGGCGCTCGGGCTGTCGCATGCGATCAATGGCGAGCGGCTGCTGCCGGTCGGAACGCTGTACGATCCCTTCATCGAGCGCGGCCTCGATGCGATGAACTATGCCTGCTACCAGGACGCCCGCTTCATGGTGGTGGCGACGCCGTCGGGCATCACGCTGGCGCCGGAGGGTGGCGCGCACCAGTCGATCGCCACGCCCCTGATCGGCATGGCGCAAGATGGGCTGGCCTCGTTCGAGCCCGCCTTTGTCGATGAACTTGCCGTGATCATGGGATGGGGGTTCCGGCACATGCAGCGCGAGGCCGGCGAGGGCGGTTCGGTCTATCTGCGGCTGTCGACCCGCACGCTGGACCAGCCGCAGCGCATCATGGGGCCGGAGCTGCAGCGGGACATCACCGAGGGCGCCTATTGGCTGCGCGAGCCGGGGCCGAACTGCGACATCGTGATCGCTTACACCGGCGCGGTGGCGCCCGAGGCGATCGAGGCGGTGGGCCTGATCGGAGAGAGCCATCGCGACGTCGGTTTGCTGGCGGTAACCTCGGCCGACCGGCTGCACGCCGGATGGTCCGCCGCACGGAATTTGCGGCGCGAGCGCCGTGGCATCCAGTATCTCAGCCATATCGAAAAGCTGCTGGCGCCGCTGCCGCGCGACTGCGGCATTGTGACCGTCATCGACGGCCATCCGGCGGCGCTCGGCTGGCTCGGCAGCGTGCGCGGCAATCGGGTCGAGGCGCTCGGCGTCGAGCAGTTCGGCCAGACCGGCACCATTGGCGACCTCTACCGCCACTACGGCATCGACGCCAACGCCATCATCGATGCGGCCGAAAGCCTCACGGTGGGCGCGCCCGTGCGGCACCGCAAGATGGCGGTTTGAGGGAGCGGGCGGTGCCAGCCAGATGTCGTCCCTGCGAACGCAGGGACCCATAACCACAGGGAGCAGTTGTCTAAGGCGGTATTTGACCGCGACCCCCAAACGACAGGACACGGCGTATGGGTCCCTGCGTTCGCAGGGACGACAGCGAGCACCTTGCCAGCGTCGCATCCCTGATCTTATATCCCCCGCCTGCCGCAACGCGGCGCCCCGCATATGGCGGGTACAACCGCTCAGGCTTTCGTGCAAGGATGCCTGCCGAACGCTTCCGTTCCATTCTCCATTGCTCCGAGACAAAGAGGTTTCCGATGGTCAATCGCATGCAATTCTACATCGACGGCGCCTGGGTCGATCCCGTCGTCAAGAAGTCCACCCCCGTCGTCAACCCGGCGACCGAAGACGCGATGTACGAAGTTGCGCTCGGCTCGAAGGCCGATCTCGACAAGGCGGTGGCCGCCGCCAAGCGCGCCTTCGTGACGTTCTCGCAGACCAGCCGCGAGGAGCGCATCGCGCTCCTGGAGAAAATCATCGAGATCTACAAGGGCCGCATGAAGGAAATCGGCGCCGCGGTGTCCGACGAAATGGGCGCGCCGCTGCCGATGGCCGAACGCCTGCAGGCCGGTGCCGGCCTCGGCCATATCGCTTCCACGCTGGAAGTTCTCAAGAACTACCACTTTGAAGAGACGATCGGTTCCGCCGTCGTCGTGCGCGAGCCGGTTGGCGTCATCGGCATGATCACGCCCTGGAACTGGCCGCTCAACCAGATCGCCTGCAAGGTCGCGCCCGCGCTCGCCGCCGGCTGCACCATGATCCTGAAGCCGTCGGAATTCACGCCGACCTCGGCCCTGATCTTCGCTGAAATCCTTCATGAAGCGGGCGTGCCGAAGGGCGTGTTCAACCTCGTCAACGGCCTCGGCCCTGAAGTCGGCGCCGCCATGAGCGAGCATCCCGACATCGACATGATCTCGTTCACCGGCTCGACCCGCGCCGGCGTCGACGTCGCCAAGCGCGCCGCGCCGACCGTGAAGCGCGTCAGCCAGGAACTCGGCGGCAAGTCGCCGAACGTCATCCTCGAAGGCGCCGACCTTGCGAAGGCCGTCACCGGCGGCGTGATGCACATGTTCAACAATTCCGGACAGTCCTGCAACGCGCCGTCGCGGATGATCGTGCCGCTGTCGAAGATGAAGGAAGTTGCTGCGATCGCCAAGGGCGTCGCTGACAAGACCAAGGCGGGCGATCCCCGCGCCGAAGGCACCACCATCGGCCCGGTCGTATCGCGTATCCAGTGGGACAAGATCCAGGCGCTCATCAAGAAGGGCATCGACGAAGGCGCGACCTTGGTCGCCGGTGGTCCAGGCCTGCCCGAGGGCGTCAATAAGGGCTTCTATGTCCGCCCGACCATCTTCGCCGATGTCACCAACGATATGACGATCGCGCGGGAGGAAATCTTCGGGCCGGTGCTGACCATCATCGGCGCCAAGGATGAAGCGGAGGCGGTGAAGATCGCCAACGACACGCCCTATGGTCTGGCCGGTTACGTCACCGGCGATACCGTGGAAAGCGCGCGCCGCGTCGCCCGCCAGATCCGCGCCGGCAATGTCAACCTGCAGGGCGTGCCGAATGACCGCACCGCGCCGTTCGGCGGCTACAAGCAGTCCGGAAACGGCCGCGAGTGGGGCAGGTACGGCCTTGAGGAATATCTCGAAGTGAAGGCTGTCGCCGGCTACAACGCCGCGTAAACTGTTTCGGCGCTCGCGCCGATTATGAAGGATGCCGGCTGCCGAAAGGCGGTCGGCATTTTTTTTGACAGAATCATCGTCAGGTTGAATCCTGCGTCAATGTCGGTCGACACCGCGACGACGGAACAAAAAATAGAGGATGCCGTGAAGAAAATCGCCGTTGCACTTGTTGCGCTGATCTCGCTGACCACAGTCGCCGGGGCCCAGACCCCCAAAGATCTCATCGCTGCCCTCAAGGTCAAATGGAACACGCCGACCGAGCCGTTCAAAATGATCGGCAACGTCTATTACGTCGGCACCGACGGCCTGGCGTCCTACCTGATCACGTCTCCACAGGGCCACATCCTGGTGGATACGGCGATGCCGGAGGCGACGTCGCAGATCAGGGCGAGCATCGAGAAGCTGGGCTTCAAGGTCACCGACATCAAGTATCTCCTCAATACCCACGCGCACATCGATCACACCGGCGGCCTTGCCGAACTGAAGCAGGCCAGCGGCGCCCGGCTCGTTGCGGGCGAGGGCGACAAGTCGTTGCTCGAGGGTGGATATTATCCGGGAGCGGAGGAAGACATGGCGCTAGCGTTCCCGCCGGTGAAGGTCGACCGCACGGTGCGCGAAGGTGAGGCGGTCACTGTCGGGAATGTGACGCTGACCGCCCGTGAAACGCCCGGACATTCGCCGGGATGCACGAGCTGGGCGTTCTCGGTGAAGGACGGCGACGCCACGCGCTCCGTCCTCATTTTCTGCAGCGGCACCGTCGCGCTGAACCGGCTCGGCGCCGACCCTACCTATTTTGGAATCGTGGCTGATTACCGCAAGACGTTCGCGCGGGCCAAGGACATGAAGGTGGACGTGCTGCTCGCGCCCCACCCGGAAATGTTCAAAATGGCGGATAAGCGCGCCAGGCTACGCGAAGGCGGACCCAATCCGTTCGTCAATCCCGGCGAGTTCAATGCCTATGCGGTGACGCTGGAGAAGGCTTTCGAAGACGCGCTCGCCAAGCAGACCGCCGCACCGGAGAAGAAGGGTTGAGCTGCACGGGTGCGCCGCGCTCTAACCGCCCGGCGCACCTTGCGTGTTGACATAGAGCGCGTAGATCGACTGGCTCGCGGCCATGAACAGGCGGTTGCGCTTCACGCCGCCGAAACAGACGTTGGCGCAACGTTCGGGCAGCGCGATGCGGCCGATCATGACGCCGTCGGGCGCGAACACGACCACGCCATCGAGTTCGGGATCGCCCATGCCCCAGCCGCACCACAGGTTGCCGTCGATGTCTACGCGAAAGCCGTCCGGCGTGCCCGGGCCGGCATCGACAAACACACGCTTGTCGGAAAGCTTGTCGCCGGAAGCCGAGACGTCATAGGCGAGGATCTTGCGGGTCGGCACGCCGCGGGACTCGATGACATAGAGAACTTTCTCGTCGGGCGAGAAGGCGAGTCCGTTCGGCCCCAGCACACCCTCGGCGACGACGGTCGCTTTGCCGGTCGCGCCGTCGATCCGGTAGACGTTCATGTCGAGTTCGGGCTCGGCCTTGTAGCCCTCGTAATTGCCGAGTAGGCCGAAGACCGGATCGGTGAACCAGATCGAGCCGTCGGATTTCACCACGACATCATTGGGCGAGTTCAGCCGCTTGCCGTCGAAGGAATCCATCAACACCGTGACCGAGCCGTCATACTCGGTGCGGGTGACGCGACGGCCGCCGTGCTCGCAAGTGACGAGCCGTCCCTGCCGGTCGCGGGTGTTGCCGTTGGCGAAGTTCGAAGGCTTGCGGAAGATGCTGACCGCGCCGGTCTCTTCCTCCCATTTGAGGATGCGCTGGTTGGGAATGTCGCTGCAGAGCAGGTAGCGCCCGTCGCCGAACCACACTGGTCCCTCGGCCCAGCGAAGCCCGGTGGTCAGCTGCTCGACGGCCGAAAGCTTCAGCCAGTATTTCTCGAAGCGGGGGTCGAGGGCATGGATGGCCGGATCGGGATAATAGGTGGCTGGGCGCCAGCCGGCTGAGTGCGATGCGGCGTCGGACATTTGCTGTTCTCGTTGTTGCGTTGCTTGTGCGTTTCTTGGGCGTTCCTTGGGCGTTTGAGTTTGCTATCATTCCCGGCTAATGACCGCAAATCGGTCGAGAGATGAGGAAACAAATGCCACGCATATTGATGACCGGCGCCGCCGGCGGGATTGGCACATCCTTGCGCAAGCTGCTGCCGCCGATCTATCCGGACCTGCTGCTGAGCGATCTCAAAGCGCCGGCCGATCTGGCCAGCAGTGAGCAGTTCAAGGCGGCCGATCTGGCCGATCTCGCCCAGGTCGAGGCGGTCTGCGAAGGCGTCGACGGCATCCTGCATTTCGGAGGCTATTCGGTCGAGGGCCGCTGGGATCAGATCCATCAGGCCAACATCATCGGCTGCTACAATCTGTTCGAGGCGGCCTATCGCAAGGGCGTCAAGCGGGTGATCTTCGCCTCGTCCAACCACGCGGTCGGCTTCTATCCGCGTCATCACCGCATCGGCACCGACGTCACGCCGCGCCCTGACAGCCGCTACGGCGTCAGCAAGGTGTTCGGCGAGGCGGTCGGCGCGCTCTATGCCGACAAGCACGGGCTCAGCGTCACGTGCCTGCGGATCGGTAATTTCGGCGAGATGCCGCTGGATCACCGCCGTCTCTCGATCTGGCTGAAGCCCGAGGATCTGGTGCAGCTCTGCCGCATCGGGCTCGAACATCCCGATATTCATTTCGAGGTTCTCTACGGCGCCTCCTACAACGAGCGTGCCTGGTGGGACAACCACCGCGCCTACGAGCTCGGCTATCGCCCGACCGGTCGCGGGGAAGATTTCCTCGAACACGCCATGGCCGAGCAGGCCAAGCTGAAGCCGGACCCGGTCGGCGATTACTACCAGGGCGGCACGTTCTGCAGCATGGAGTTCGATGGCGACAAGGACAGGATCGTCAACTGGAAGCAGGATCCGTAATTCCGGGTGATACGCCCTTGCGGCACCCGCCCGGAAAACCATACTGACGATCATGATTGTCGTTCCCCGGCTCCTCATGCGGGTGCCGGGAACGACGAAGCCTCGAAGAAGGAACAGGAAAATGGCCGACGGACTTCGCAAGGGACTGGCAAGTTATGGCGACGCTGGCTTCTCGCTGTTCCTGCGCAAGGCGTTCATCAAGGCGATGGGCTATTCCGACGACGCGCTCAATCGTCCGATCGTCGGCATCACCAATACCTACAGCGACTACAATCCCTGCCATGGCAACGTTCCGCAGATCATCGAGGCGGTGAAGCGCGGCGTCATGCTGTCGGGCGCGATGCCGATGGTGTTCCCTACCATCTCGATCGCCGAAAGTTTTTCGCATCCGACCTCGATGTATCTGCGAAACCTGATGGCGATGGATACCGAGGAAATGATCCGCGCCCAGCCGATGGACGCTATTATTGTGATCGGCGGGTGCGACAAGACCCTGCCGGCCCAGATCATGGCCGCGATCTCCGCCGACTTGCCCACCGTCGTCATTCCGGTCGGGCCGATGGTGGTGGGGCATCACAAAGGAGAGGTGCTCGGCGCCTGCACCGACTGCCGCCGCCTGTGGGGAAAGTATCGCGCCGGCGAAATCGACGATGAGGAGATCGAAGCCGTCAACGGCCGGCTCGCGCCGTCGGTCGGCACCTGCATGGTGATGGGAACGGCATCGACCATGGCCTGCATCACGGAGGCGCTCGGCCTCTCGCTGCCGATGAGCGCGACGATCCCGGCGCCGCATGCCGAGCGGTTTCGCTCGGCCGAGGCGAGTGGCAGGGTGGCGGCCGCCATGGCAAAGGCCAAGGGGCCAAAGCCGAGCGAGTTACTGACCGAGGCATCGTTCCGCAATGCGCAGGTCGTGATGCAAGCGATCGGCGGTTCGACCAACGGGTTGATCCACCTCACCGCGATGGCGCATCGCTCGCCGCACAAGATCGACCTCGCGAAATTCGACAAGCTTGGCCGCGAGGTGCCGGTGCTCATCGATTTGAAGCCGTCGGGCGAGCACTACATGGAGCACTTCCATCATGCCGGCGGCGTGCCGAAGCTGATGGCGCAACTCGGTGACCTCATCGATCTCGATGCAAAGACCATTACAGGACAGACTCTGCGGGAGATTGTCGCCGTTGCCGAGGACGTGCCTGGTCAGGACGTCATCCGTTCGCGCGACAATCCGATTAAGGCCGAGGGCGCGATGGCGATATTGCGCGGCAATCTCGCGCCGCGCGGCGCGGTGATCAAGCATTCGGCGGCAAGCCCGAAACTGTTGCAGCATACCGGCCGTGCCGTGGTGTTCGATTCCGTCGAGGACATGACGCTACGCGTCGACGATCCCGATCTCGACGTCAACGCCGACGACGTGCTGGTGCTGCGCAACGCCGGTCCCAAAGGTGCGCCCGGGATGCCGGAGGCGGGCTATCTGCCGATCCCGAAGAAATTGGCGCGCGGCGGCGTCAAGGACATGGTGCGGATATCGGACGCGCGCATGAGCGGTACCGCGTTCGGCACCATCGTGCTGCACATCACTCCGGAATCCGCCGTCGGCGGCCCTCTGGCGCTGGTGAAGAACGGCGACATGATCCGCCTCGATGTCGCGAAACGCAGCATCGACCTCCTGGTGGATGCCGCGGAACTCGAAAAACGCCGCGCGGCGCTGGCACCGGCCGTCGCGCCGGAGTGGGCCAGGCGCGGCTACGCGCATTTGTTCAACGAGACGATCTTGCAGGCCGACGAAGGCTGCGACTTCGATTTCATGCGCGGGCAAGGCAAGGATTAGGCGAACCCCAGCGCGCTCCGAGTCGTCACTTCGACTTGCTGGTAAATTTCTGCACCGCGACCCGAAAATCCTCGGTTAGCATGGCGTCGATGATCTTCTCTTCCTCGGCATCGAGCTGTTGCTTCACCGGGGTGACCGCGGCCTGATAAACCAGCGACTTGGTGCCTGCAATTGCCGCCGGCGGGTTCTGCGCCAGCCGATCTGCGAACTTGCGCGTCTCTGTCTTCAGCTCCGCCGCCGGAACGATGCGTGCGACCAGTCCCCATTGATGGGCCTGCTGCGCGGTAAAGCTGTCCTCGGCCAGGAATATCTGTAACGCGCGGCGGGTGCCGACGGTGCCGACCATGCCGACCGTGCTGCCGCCGTCAGGCGAGACGCCGATCTTGGCATAGGCCGGCGTGAAGCGGGCGTCGTCTGCGGCAATACAGAGGTCGGTGATGAAAGCGAGGCCCATGCCGGCGCCGGCGGCGGAGCCGTGGACGCTGGAGAGCACGATTTTCGGCATCCGCCGCAGCGTCTCGATAAAGGCGTGATAGTGCTTCAGCAGTTCGCCGACCACGGGCGCAACGGTGTCGCTGGCGGCGGCAGCACCAATGGTCTGCAGGTCTCCGCCGGCCGAGAAGGCGCGGCCTTCGCCCTCGATCACAAGCACGCGTATAGCATCGTTGCGCTCGACCTCGAGGCCGAGTTGCTCGAGCTTCTGCGCGATCGACAGGTTTATGGAATTGAAGGCCGCCGGCCGGTTCAGCGTGATGGTGGCGATCGAACCTTCGATCCGGAGCAGGGCGGGGGCGGCGGGATCATCGGATGTCGGCATGGCTGAGCCTCGGCAAGTAGCGGGGCCGGTATTTAAATAGCAGAAGGTAACAGGTGACAATCCCAGGCCGGGCCTGCAAAATATCTGCTGCCAGCCGGACGACGGCGCGCTTGCGTCGCCTCGCGCCATGAGGTCAGATAGGGCCTGTCATCGTTCGGAGCGGACACGAGCGCCGCTTCCAGGGAACGAGGCAGGCAAGCCGAAATCGGTGGAGAGAACGCAACATGGGTCATTCCCATGAGCTCGAACGTAGGATGTTTCCATGACGGCAGGACCGGTTGTCATCATCGGCGCGGGCCATGCAGGCTTCCAGCTTGCGATGTCGCTGCGCCAGCACGGCTTTTCCGAGCGCATCGCGCTGCTGAACGATGAAGGCCACCTGCCATATCAGCGGCCACCATTGTCCAAGGCCTATCTGAAGGGGACTGGCGGACCCGACAGCCTGATGTTTCGCCCGGAAAAATTCTATGCGGATCAGAAGATCGAGCTGATCTCCGATCGGGCGATGTCGATCGACCGTGCCGCGCGTAAGGTGCTGCTCGGTTCCGGCCGCTCGCTCGATTACGGCCATCTGGTGCTGGCGACCGGCGCGCGCAACCGGCTGCTCGATATCCCCAATGCCAACCTCGACAGCGTGCGTTACCTGCGGACGCTCGACGACAGCCAGTCCCTGCGTGACTACATTAGTCCGGGCCAACGCGTCATCGTGATCGGCGCCGGGTTCATCGGCCTGGAATTCGCCGCGACCGCGCGCGCCAAGGGCCTCGAAGTCGACGTCATCGAGCTTGCGCCGCGCGTGATGGCACGCGCGGTGACTGCCGAGATATCGGAATATTTTCAATCGCGGCACACTTCGGCCGGCATCCGCATTCACTTCGGCGTCCAGGTCACCGGCATCGAGAGCGACGGCAGTAAGGTGACAGGGGTGAGCCTCAGCGACGGGCGCCACATCGGGGCCGATCTGATCGTGGTCGGCATCGGTGTGTTGCCAAATGTCGAACTGGCAGCGGAGGCGGGGCTGAAGGTGGCGGCCGGCATCGTGGTCGACGCGCATTTGCTGACTACCGATCCTGATATCTCGGCGATCGGCGATTGCGCGCTCTATGACAGCCCGCGGTTCGGAGGCTCGCTGCGGCTGGAGTCGGTGCAGAACGCCACCGATCACGCGCGGTGCGTTGCGGCCAGGTTGACCGGCGATGTAAAACCCTATGACGGCCTGCCGTGGTTCTGGAGCGATCAGGGCCCGGACAAGCTGCAGATGGTGGGGTTGACCACCGGTTACGACCGCGTGGTCGTGCGCGGCGATCGCGCGCAGGGCGCGTTCTCGGTGTTTTGCTACAAGGCCGGGCAACTCCTCGGCATCGAGTCGGTCAACCGTGCCGGCGACCACATGTTCGGACGTCGCCTGCTCGCCGCCAACGGCTCGATCACGCCCGAGCAAGCAGCTGATCCCGGTTTTGACCTGAAGAGCGCGCTGAGTTAGGCCGGTGGTATCCGGCTACGAACGCAAAACCGCCGAGACCTCCGCGTCCGTCGGCATCGATGGGGCAGCGCCCATCCGCTGCACCGAGATCGATGCCGCTGCATTGGCGTAGGCGAGGGCATCGTGGATCGCCGCGCCGCCGGCCAACTGCGCGGCGAGGGCGCCGACGAAGCAGTCACCGGCGCCGGTCGTATCCACGGCCTTCACCGCGCGTCCGGCAATCATCGATGCTTCACAACCGACAAGCGCGAGCACGCCGCGCTTGCCCAGGGTGACGCAGATGATCGTGTTGGCACCGGCTTGCAGGCGCGTCGCCGCCTCCACGAAGCGGGCAGGCGGGTCGTCATCCCCCAGTTCTGTGATGGCGAGAAATCCCAGTTCGGTTTCGTTGAGGACCAGGACGTCAACGAGTTCGAGCAAATCCGGGTCGCAGGCCATCGCCGGCGCGGGGTTCAGGATGGTGGTTGCACCCGCCGCACGCGCCCGTTTGAAGAAGGCGCTGATCGTCGGCAGCGGAATTTCGAACTGGCTGACGGCGATGTCGCCTTGGGCAAGGACGGGAGCTGCGACATCCTCGGTGCTGACATAAGCGTTGGCGCCGGGCACGACCACGATCGTGTTGTCGGCATCGGCGACCGTGATGATCGCCGTTCCAGTGTGGATATCCTTGTTGTCCTTGACGAGCGTGAGATCAACGCCCTCAGCGGCGAGAAACGTCCGCAGCTGCTGACCAAATGCATCGGCACCGAGCCGGCCGATCAGCGCGGTCGATGCGCCGAGCTTGGCGGCGGCGACCGCCTGGTTTGCGCCCTTGCCGCCGGGAAAATAGTGCACGGACTGGCCGGCGACCGTCTCGCCGACCTTCGGATGCCGGTCGGCGGTCGCCACGACATCCATGTTGATGCTGCCGGCGACGAAGACGCGTCCCATATCCTAATCCCAAAATTCCTTCTTGCGCCCGATCTGGAATTCCTGCTTGACCGCGTCGATGTCGGCGAGCGTCGGCAAGCCGGCCTCGTTGCCGAGGCGCTGGATCTTGTAGGTCGAGGCGGCGCGCGCAAACTCGAAATGCTCCTGCCAGCCTTTCGAGGGGCTGCTGAGATATGAGTACACATAGGCGCCGTGAAACACGTCGCCGGCGCCGTTGGTATCGATCACGCGCTCGGGCGCGATCGGCAGCGCCGGCAGCTTGCGGACGGTTCCGGTCTCGTCATACCAGAGCAGGCCCTGTTCGCCCATGGTGACGCCGCCGACCCGGCAGCCGCGGCTCTTGAGATAATCCAGCATGCCTTCCGGTGTCTTGTCCATCTGCTCGCACAGCCGCTCGGCGACGATGGCGACGTCGATGAATTCCAGGAGGTCGTGCGTATTGGTGCGCAGGCCACCGCCGTCGAGCGACGTCAGAATCCCGTCCTCACGGCAGAGTTTGGCGTAGTGGAGTGCGGCATCCGGCTGGTGCCCGTCGACATGCAGCGCGCGGCAGCCCTTCAGGTTCAGCATCGGGAACGGGTGAATATGCTCGTCGTCACGGCAGCGCACGATGGCGCGCTTGCCGTCCTTCGGCATGATGAAGGATAGCGATGACGAGTTGACCTTGCGCGGATGGACCGAGATTCCATACTTCGCGCTCATGTCTTGAAACATGCGGCCAAGCCAGTCATTGGCGACGGTCGCGATCAGGTCAGGCACGATGCCGAGCTTGGCGCAGCAGAAGGCCGCGGTGACGGCATTGCCGCCGAACGACACCGCATAATCGGAGGCCACGTGCTTTTCGTCGCCGGTCGGCATGTGGTCGGTGATGAAGGTAACGTCGATATAGGTCTGTCCGATGAAGAGAGCCTGCATTCGTTTTCCGTCATGAGCTGAAGGGGTGGTCCCGGCCCGGCGTCTGTACATTAGCACCGGTTATCGGAAGCATTCGCTGAAATTATTCGCAGCTGTGCCGTCTTTGCAGCTTGGAATGGGAGTATGAGGAGAATGCGACCGATCTTTGGGCCTTTCCCCACCGGGCTGACGCTTACGGAATCGGAACATACTGCCGTATAACGGCTGACGGCTGCCGGGGTTTCCGGGCGGTTCGGCAAAAGTGGAGGGAAGTGATGACCGTTTATTCCGGTCCGGTGTTCGACATGGCGGTCAACCAGTTCGGCGTCATCGCCAACCATCTCGAAATTCCGATGGACGAGCGCGGCCGAATCCTGATGCCGAAGCGGGCCATCACCGTTTCCTGCCCGATCCACCGCGACGACGGCACGGTCGCGGTATTCGAAGGCTACCGGGTGCAGCATCATCTCACCCTCGGCCCGACCAAGGGCGGCACGCGATTCGCGCCCTCCGTCGACATCGGCGAGGTGGCGGCGCTGGCGATCTGGATGAGCTGGAAATGCGCGCTGGTCGGGCTGCCCTATGGTGGCGCCAAGGGCGGCGTCAATGTCGATCTCACCACTATCTCCAGGCGAGAACTGGAGGCGCTGTCGCGGCGCTACATGCAGGAGATGATTCCCTTCGTCGGTCCGCATACCGACGTGATGGCGCCCGACATGGGCACCAATGAGCAGGTGATGGCCTGGTTCATGGATACCTACTCGATGTACCAGGGCCGCACCGTGACCGAGATCGTCACCGGCAAGCCGGTCTCGTCGGGCGGCACGCTCGGCCGCCGTGAAGCGACGGGGCGCGGCGTCGCCTATCTTGCGCGGCGCGTGCTGAAGGAACTGTCGATCAATCCGGGCAGCGCGACCGCCGTGATCCAGGGCTTTGGCAATGTTGGCTCCTATGCGGCGCTGGAGTTGCATCAATACGGTCTCAAGATCATCGCCATCAGCGATCACACCGGCGCGCTGCACGACCCGAAGGGACTGGATATTCCCGCGCTGATGCACCATGCGGGCAGGCACGGCAGCATCGCCGGCTTCTCCAACCAACTCGCCTTCGATCCCGAGCAATTGCTCACATTGCCCTGCGACGTCCTGGTGCCGGCAGCGATGGAGCGGGTGATCGACGCCAGGGTCGCGGAAAATCTCAAATGCCGCGTGCTGGCCGAGGCCGCCAACGGCCCGACCACGCCGGACGCTGACCTCGTGCTGGAAAAACGCCAGGGCGAAGTGTTCCTGATCCCCGACATTCTCTGCAATTCCGGCGGCGTCGTGGTCAGCTACTTCGAATGGGTGCAGGACCTGCAGCAATTGTTCTGGGAAGAAGAGGAGGTGACGCGGCGTGAATACGCCATCCTCGATCGCGCCTTTGACCACATGGTGCAGCGTGCCAAGGCGGACAACATCCCGCATCGGACCGCGGCGATGGCGATCGGCGTGGAGAAGGTCCGCGCGGCCAAGAACACGCGAGGGCTGTTCCCGTGATCACCAGCCTCGACCACGTCGTCGTTCTCACCGGCGACATCAACGCGGCCTCTGCCGCCTACCAGGCCTTGTTCGCGCGTTCGCCGGCCTGGCAAAACAGCGGCGAGGGCGCCGATCGGGTGCTGTTCACCCTCGACAACACGACGCTGGAATTGATGGCCCCGCGCGGCGAGGACGCTAACGCGGACCGGATTCGCAGCGTGCTGGCCGCCCAGGGCGAGGGGCTCGCCAGCATCTGCTTCCGGACCAGCGACATCGCCAAAATGCATCGCCGGCTCGACCGACTGACGCTGAAGCCGGACCCGATCGCCGAGGTCGAAAGCCGCGACGCGATTTCCGGCGCGACGCTGGCGTGGAAGCGCACGCGCGCGGCAACGGACGCCACGCGCGGCGTGCGCCTGTTCTTCCTCGAGCGCGACCGCGAGCGGCCGCTGTCGGTCCGGACCACGACCGGGTCGATCACCGCGCTGGACCATGTCGTGGTCTCGACGCCGGATCCGGAGCGCGCCGCCGCCCTCTATGGCGCCCGGCTCGGACTCGACATGGCGCTCGACCGCTCACATCCCGATTGGGGGCGGCTGATGTTCTTCCGCTGCGGCGACCTGATCGTCGAGGTCAGCCACCGGCCGGGCAAGGAGATGGATATTTCGCAGGACAGGCTGCGCGGCCTGTGCTGGCGCGTCGCCGACATCGACGCCACCCATGCGCGGCTCTCTCAGGCCGGCGTCGACGTTTCGGAAATCCGCACCGGCCGCAAGCCGGGCACGCGGGTGATGACGGTGCGCAGCGGCACCTGCGGCGTGCCCACGCTGCTGGTGCAGCCATCGGCGGGGAAGTCGTGACTTTTTCCTTCTCCCACAAGGGGAGAAGGGAGAAGGCCAGCATCGCCTCGTTCTCAAAGCGCACCGTGCATGCTACAGCCTGTCTGATGCAATCACCGGGCGCCTGATTTTGGCCAAGGCAAAACGCGTTCAGAAATGGCAGCGCGACCCCGAGGGGATGCGGATCCGCATTCTCGAGGCCGCCAAGCAGGAGTTCGCCGCCCATGGCCTGGCCGGCGCGCGCGTCGACCGTATCGCCGCCATTGCCGGCGCCAACAAGCGCATGCTGTATTACCACGTCGGCAACAAGGAAGACCTCTACCTCGCGGTGCTCGAAGGTGCCTATGAAAAGATCCGTTCCGAGGAGCGCGGGCTCGATCTCGAACATCTCGATCCGCCCGAGGCGATCGAACGGCTGATCGATTTCACCTGGAGCTATTTCCTCCGCAACCCGGAATTCCTGGCGCTGCTCAACACCGAGAACCTCGCCAAGGCGCGCCACCTCAAGCGCTCCACCAGGGTCAAGTCGATGCACTCGCCGTTCGTCGAGATGATCCGCACCGTGGTGACGCGCGGCGTGGAAAGCGGCGATTTTCGCGCTGCCGTCGATCCGGTGCAGCTCTATATTTCCATCGCCGGGCTCTGCTTCTTCTACCTCTCCAACAGCGCGACACTCTCCGTCATCTTCGGTCGCGACCTCCTGAAGAAGCAGGCGCGGGACCAGCGCCTCGCCCACATGGTGGCGCTGGTGCTGGCGGCGCTGACGGGGAAGTCGACGGCGGATTTCGGCAAGGCGGTAAAGCCCGGCGTGCGGACACCGGCGCATCAGCCGGTGTAGCCCGTCGTTCCTGCGAACGCAGGAACCCATACGCCGCGGCCTGGCGGATGAAAGGCCGTGGTCGACGCCTTTCAACTCACAACGTCCCCTGGGTATGGGCCCCTGCGTTCGCCAGGGCGACGAGAATTGGAAATCTTGCTGCACAAAACCCGCTTGCCAGTATTTACCCAACGGGTTAATTTTTTCCCGGAAAAGACGACCATCAGGGAGCGGTACGTGGCTGGGCAAGGATCGCATCCCGATCCACGGCGGCGATCTCCTGACGGGATCGCTGACAATAATACCCGGCTTCGCGAGTTCCGTTCATCCGGACCGGTCGACGATGCGGCCGCTGCGCCGGCGACACGAATTCCCCTGGAGAAAACCTCATGACCACCAAACGCCTCGGCCTGATCATGAACGGCGTGACCGGCCGCATGGGGCTCAACCAGCATCTGATCCGTTCCATCATCGCGATCCGCGACCAGGGCGGCGTGCTGCTCGCCAACGGCGACCGCATGCTGCCCGACCCGATCCTGGTCGGCCGCGACGCGGAGAAGGTCGAGCGCCTCGCAAAACGCTTCAACGTCGACCGCTGGTCGACCGATCTCGACGAGGCGCTGTCTCACAAGGACGACACGATCTTCTTCGATGCCGCCACCACGCAGGCGCGGCCCTCGCTGCTGACCAAGGCGATCAACGCCGGCAAGCACGTCTACTGCGAGAAGCCGATCGCGACCAATCTGGAGGAGGCGATCGCGGTGCTGAAGCTCGCCAACGCCCGCGGCGTCAAGCATGGCACGGTGCAGGACAAGCTGTTCCTGCCCGGCCTGAAGAAGCTGGCCTTCCTGCGCGACTCCGGCTTCTTCGGCCGCATGCTCTCAATACGTGGCGAGTTCGGCTACTGGGTGTTCGAAGGCGGCTGGCAGGAGGCGCAGCGGCCGTCATGGAATTATCGCAGCGAGGACGGCGGCGGCATCATCCTCGACATGGTCTGCCACTGGCGTTACGTGCTCGACAATCTGTTCGGCGAGGTCGAAAGCGTTTCCTGCCTCGGCACCACGGATATCCCCGAGCGGTTCGACGAGAAGGGCAGGAAGTACACGGCGACCGCCGATGATTCCGCCTACGCCACCTTCCGTCTCAAGGGCGGCGTGATCGCGCATATCAATATGAGCTGGGTGACGCGGGTGTATCGCGACGACCTCGTCACCTTCCAGGTCGACGGCACGCACGGTTCGGCGGTGGCGGGCCTGACCGATTGCGTGATCCAGGCCCGGCAGGCGACGCCGCGGCCGGTGTGGAATCCGGACGAGAAGCGCACCCATGATTTCTATGCCGACTGGCAGAAGGTTCCCGACAACGTCGTCTACGACAACGGCTTCAAGGAGCAGTGGGAGATGTTCATCCGCCACGTCTGCGAGGATGCGCCCTACAAATACACGCTGCTGGAAGGCGCCAAGGGCGTGCAACTCGCCGAATGCGCGCTGCAGAGCTGGCGCGAGCGGCGCTGGATCGACGTCGACCCGATCAAGGTGTGAGGAGGCCCGGTCATGAACAAGCCCGTCCTGCCGATGTCATCGCTGTCGCTGAAACTGCCGACGGCGGATCGTTCGATCGAAACCTATCGTCTGGCGGCGTCCCGGACATTTCCGGCGAAGCTTGCAGGCGCGCTCAACCGCGTGGCGTTCTCAGCCGCGCATGTGGTCGCCGATCCGCTCGCCGATAACGATCCATGGCTGTCATCCGCGATCGACTGGGACCGCACCATTGCGTTCCGCGAGCATGTCTGGGACCTCGGCCTCGGCGTCGCCGAAGCCATGGACACCGCTCAGCGCGGCATGGGGCTGGACTGGCCGACCTCGCTGGAGTTGATCCAGCGCTCGGTGAAAGCGGCGAAGGCCAAGGGTAACGCGCTGGTGTTCTCCGGCGCCGGCACCGACCATCTCGCGGTGGAGGATGCGACGTCGGTCGACGACGTCATCCGCGCCTATGAAGAGCAGGTCGAGGCGGTAGAGAAGACCGGCGGCCGCATCATCCTGATGGCCTCGCGCGCGTTGGCCAAGCTCGGCCGCGGCGCCGACGATTACGCCAAGGTCTATGGCCGCGTGCTGGGCCAGGTCCGCGAGCCCGTGATCATCCACTGGCTCGGCGACATGTTCGATCCGGCGCTGGCGGGCTATTGGGGCACCCATGATCTCGACAAGGCGATGGACACGGCGGTTGACATCATCAACGCCAATGCGGCCAAGGTCGACGGCGTCAAAGTCTCGCTGCTCGACAAGCAGCGCGAGATCGACATGCGCCGGCGGCTCGACAAGAGCGTCAAAATGTATACCGGCGACGATTTCAACTATGCCGAACTGATCGCCGGCGACGACCATGGATTTTCGCACGCGCTGCTCGGCATCTTTGACGCCATCGCACCCGCTGCGTCCTACGCGTTGTCTCGCCTTGCGGCCGGCGACGCGGCGGGTTTCCACGACGTGCTGGGGCCGACGGTGCCGCTGTCGCGCCACATATTCCGGGCGCCGACGCGGTTCTACAAGACCGGTATCGTGTTCATGGCCTGGCTCAACGGCCACCAGGATCACTTCACCATGGTCGGCGGGCAGGAGAGCACGCGCTCGACGCTGCATTTGGCCGAACTGTTTCGCCTTGCCGACCAGGCTGGGCTGCTCTCCAACCCCGAACTGGCGACGCGGCGCATGAAGACATTGCTGGCAATCCGCGGCATCGAGGCCTGATGCGCGACTTTTCCGGAGATCATCGCTGGCTGTCGCTGAACACGGCAACGGTCCGCAAGCAGGGCGACCTCGTGGAGATCATCGAGGCCTGCGCGCGCCACGGCATCCGCGCCATCGATCCCTGGCGCGACCAGGTCGCCGCCGTCGGGCTCAAGCGCGCGGTCCGCGCCGTGCGTGATGCCGGCCTGGATCTCTCCGGCTATTGCCGCGGCGGGATGTTTCCCGCCGACGCCGCGTACCGCATGGAGGCGCGTGACGACAACTTCCGTGCGATCGATGAGGCGGTCGCGCTGGGTGCGCCCTGCATCGTGCTCGTGGTCGGCGGCCTGCCGCAATACTCGCGGCCCGGCAGCGCGCCATCAAAAGACATCGCGGCGGCCCGGGCACAGGTCGAAGATGCCATCGCCGAATTGCTTGAATACGCAAGAGAAGCAGACGTGCCGCTTGCGATCGAGCCGTTGCATCCCGCTTATGCGGCTGACCGGGCCTGCGTCAACACCACAAGGCAGGCGCTCGACATCTGCGATCGGCTCGACCCGGAGCGGCTCAGCGGCATGCTCGGCGTCGCGCTCGACGTCTATCATATCTGGTGGGATCCGGAATTGATGGGCCAGATCGAACGCGCCGGCCAGGATCGCCTGCTGGCGTTTCACGTCTGCGACTGGCTGGTGCCGACAAAAGACATCCTCAACGACCGCGGCATGATGGGCGATGGCGTCATCGACATCACATCTGTGCGATCCGCGGTCGAAGCGCAGGGTTTTGCCGGTTATTGCGAAATCGAAATCTTCTCGAACGATTGGTGGGCAAGGCCGATGGATGAGGTCTTGCGCAAATGTATCGAGCGACATCGGACCGTGGTCTGACGAATGCCGTCCGGATTTCGCACACGTTGTGTCAACGGCGGACGATGCTGTCTCGTAGCTGAACGGTCGACCGGTTTGAGACAAGGTAGCAAAAAGCAAAAATTTCGGGTTCCGGATTTAACCTTTGTCGACGCTATTTAGCTTAACAAAGGGTTAGCGTTGCACCTCAACCGCCTACGGCATTACCTGCGTCGTACGGAGAACGTCTCCGGGAAGCGATGAGCGGCAACATGAAAATCCTCTACGCAATTGCGACCCTCGCCCTGCTTTCGACCTCGGCGCAGGCTTGGCAGATCGTCGAACGCTGCACCCACAGCAAGTTTCACGGCAGGGTGTGCACGACTTCCTATCTCGATGATCCAGCGCGCAACCCCGCGCAGGAGCTGGAAGACGAGAGGGCAAAGCGGGCCAGCATCGAGAAGTGGGAAGCCTACTGCAAGCCGCGGCGCACCTATGACGATGAGGGTGTTGTCCGCCTGCAATACGCCCGCAGGGGCTGCGAGTTCGGCCGCAGCGAGTAATCGCGCTTTGCTCCTCGCGACGGGCGATGAGCAATCAGAATGGCGAATATCGACGCATTGCTACGCCCGAAAAACGGCTAAACCTTTATCGACCAAATTGCAGCGCGGTTAGTCACCTCGCTTTACACCGCCTCAATGCCTGTCGGTCAATTCTGACGGACGGCATTCGTTTCAAGAGGTAGTGTCCATGCGCGTCTACATCGCAATCTCGGTTGTCGTTGCTTCGATGTCTTCGGCGTCCGCCCAATTTGCGATGGATCACGGCCGATCGGCAGATGCTGCTCAGGCCGCATCTGCGCCGAAACCGGCAGCGGATGCCAAGCCGGCCGCTGCCTCCGGCGCGTTGACGCTTCCCAGCCAGCAAACCAGTTTCTACGTCGCCGGCCCCGGCATCGTGAAGATCGTAACGCGGTCGGCGGCAGATCTGAAAGCGGATGAAGCCGGCCAGGCCGCCTGGGCTGCGCGCTGCCGGCCAATCGTGGTCGAAGACCGCGACGGTTTGCGACGCGTCAGATACGCCGAACGCGATTGCGATCTCTCCCGTTTCAACACTGCAGGAAATTGAACTTCCCATAGCGGCAGCATCACACGTAGTGCGCGCCGCCTGCGCGCTTTCGGCTAGGCCCTCCCAAGCCGAAATGCTAGAGCTTCCCCGATCACCATTGGGGCGGCATGACCTTTACTTCCTGGCAGTTCAGCGTCTTCGCCGCGATCGTGTTCGCGGCGTATTACCTGCCGCCGTTGCGAGCCTTTCAGGTCCAGTGGCTGGTGGTCGCCAGCCTGTTCTTTTACGGATACGGCCAGCCGGAATTGCTTGCATTGCTGGCCGTCGCGGTTTTCGGAACCCACTCCTTTCTGCTCCTGGCGCTGCGAAACCGAAAGATCTGGCTTCCGGTCGGCATCGCCTTCAACCTCGCGCTGCTCGCTTTCTTCAAATACAAATTGCTGTTCATCGATCCGGCGTACCCGAGTCTCGTCAGCTTCGCGCCGCTCGATTTCCTGCTTAAATTGCCGCTGCCGATCGGCATTTCATTCTTCGTCTTTCACAACATCAGCCTGCTGGTCGATCTGACCCGGCAGAAAACCACGCCGCCGGCGCTGGCGGACGTCTTCCTCTACATCATCTTCTTTCCGCAACTCGTATCGGGTCCGATCACGCGGGCGGAAATGTTCATGCTGCAAATCCAGCCGAAATATTTCGAGCACATTCCGTTCGTCGAGGCCGCGAGATGGATCCTCACCGGATTTTTCTTCAAGCTCTACGTGGCGAACAACCTCAACGAAATGACGTCCTATATGAGCTTCCCGCTCTATGAGACGCTGCAGATCCAGGACCGCTGGCTGCTGGTTTTCCTTTACAGCTATCAGATCTATGCGGACTTCTTCGGCTATTCCGCCATCGCCATCGGGCTCGGTCTTCTGTTCGGCTACCGGCTGCCGATCAACTTCAATCTTCCCTACGTCTCGGCTTCATTCTCCGAGTTCTGGACGCGTTGGCATATCTCGCTGTCGACCTGGCTGCGCACCTATCTCTACGTTCCCCTCGGCGGCAATCGCCATGGCCCGATGCGGACGTATCTGAACCTGATGATCGTGATGGGACTGGGCGGACTCTGGCACGGCGCCGGCCTGAGCTATCTTGCATGGGGACTGATGCATGGCCTGCTGCTGGTGCTCGAACGTCCCTTGCTGTCGCGACTGGCTTCGATCGAGTTTGCGGCGTTTCGGGTGGCGCGGATGACGGTGGTTTTTGTCTGCGTCAGCATGCTCTGGATATTCTTCAAGCTGCCGGATTTCCAGCACGCGCTCAACTACCTTACGGGCATGTTTGTCCCGAGTACCAATCCGAGCCCGACCAAACTGTTCTACAATCTGGCGCTGCTCTATTCGTTGCCGGTCATGATACAGCACCTCGGCCTCCGTCGGCTGGTCGAGGGAAGACTTCGATGGGCGGAGCCATATCTCTACGGATCGATGGCCGCGCTGATGTACTTGGAGGCCGGCCCCGAAACGTCGTTCATCTACTTTCAGTTCTAGGGTCGAAGAACATATGTCAGCAGCCCGGTGGTTAATGAAATGCGGTGTCGCCGCGACGATCGTTCTGATCGCCTGCGGTTTTGCCACCGCGCGTTTCGGCAGCGGGCTGCAAATGCCGGCGACGACGACGCGGGATGGCACGTTGATCACCCTGAGCCGCTACTTGCGCGAACCGGTGCCCGACATCGTGCTGACCGGCAGTTCGATCACGTTCCGCCTCAAGGAGGAATATTTTGCGACGCCCAGGATGAGGAACCTGGCGCTTGCGGGCGGCTCTCCGGTCACCGGTCTCGAGATCGTGGCTAACCAGCCGCGGCTTCCCGGGACCATTCTGGTCGAGGCGAATGTTCTCAGCCGTCCCATCGATGCCGCGCTGGTCGAGCGCTACTCGCGCGGCGACGCAGAACCGCCTTTCTTCCGACCGGTGCGCGCGGCGGTAGCCGCCTATGAGCAACGACACCACGCGCCGTTGACCTATCAGCAGGCCGCACCGGAACTGCACCGGCTGATAGGGCAGCCACCGAGCGAATTCGATAACCGGATCTACGTGGACCGTGCGGTGCAACAGTTCAATGCGGAGGATCCCACCGCGGCCGCCCGAAGCAACGCGAAGCGGATCGGGGAGTTGATCCAGCTGCTGGAGCAACGCGGGGCGCGCGTGTTCCTGTTCGAGCTGCCTTATGCCGAGCCGATTGAAGGCTCGAGAGCCGCAGCGATCACGCGCGAAATCATTCACGCCGCGTTTCCGGATTCGACGCGATGGCTCTCCATCGAAGTGAATCGGAGCGAGCTACGGTGGGCCGACGGCGTTCATCTCGACGAACGCTCGGCCGTCATTGTATCGCAGGCGGTGGAACGCGCCTTGGCGTCGGCGCGCGCGATAAGGTGAGGGGTAGGCGCCGTGCCTTCGTCTCAGGTGCCTGCGGGTGCGGCGTTATCGCGACTGCGCAAGAAAGCCGATGATCTTTTTTCGCTCCTCGCTCGATGAGAGGCCGCCATACGGCTTCATGCTGTTGCCGGGTACAACTTCGTCTGGGTTTGCAATGAACCGATCGAGCCTCTCCTCATCCCAGACGAAACCGGCTTCTTTCATCGCGCTGGAAAAACCATAGTCTGGCATCGACCCTGCTTTCCGTCCGACAACCTTGTGCAGGTTGGGGCCCAGCCGGTTGTCGCCCTCTCTTACCATGTGACAGGTTCGGCAGGCATTGTTGAAGGCCTGCTGTCCTGAGGTGTCCTCGGCGGCTGGCGACACCTGAGGCAGAGCGCAAACCGATGCCAGCATAAGCGCCATTGCAATGCGGACGGATCGCAGAGGCATGGATCTCACTCCGTTGATATTTGTCGCCCGGCAATGTCAACGCGCAAGCACTGAAATCGTTCGCTTGAAGGCTGTACATGGACGACGATGTTGCGACGCGGGACCTCTGCAGTTCGTTCACGGCCTAGCTGACAGTGCACGGCACGCTCAGGAAGCCGCGGAAGCGCACCCGTCCGCCACGCACCGGCTCGCCCGTCAGCGCATAGTCCGGAAAGCGCGCGAGGAAGCGCGAGATCGCGATCGCGCCTTCGAGTCGCGCCAGCGCCATGCCGGCGCATTGATGCGCGCCGGTGCCGAAGGCGAGATGCCGGTTCGGCGTGCGGCCGACGTCGAAGCGCTCTGGGTCGGCGAACTGAGCGGGGTCGCGGTTGGCCGCCCCGATGCATAGCGTTACCGGCGTGCCCGGCGGCATCGCGATGCCACCGAGTTCGAACGGCTCGACGGTCATGCGGTTGCCGAGCTGGTTGGAGCTCTCGAACCGCAGCATTTCCTCGACCGCCGTCTTGATCAGCGCCGGATTGCCGATCAGGCGCATTTTTTCGCTGGCGTGGTTTGATAGCGCCACCAGGCCGTTGCCGATGAGATTGGTGGTGGTTTCGTGGCCGGCGTTGAGCAGAAAGATACAGTTGTGCAGCAGTTCCTTTTCGGTAAGCCGTTCGCCATTGTCCTCACCTTGGATGAGTCGGGTTAGCACGTCGTGGTCGGGATTGCCGGGCTTTGCCCGCCGCCGCGCCACCAGTCCTTCAAGGTAGGACAGGAAGGCTTCCACCGCCTTGTTGCCGCGCGCGAAAGCGTCACCACTTACCACCGGCTCCAGCGCGCCGAGGATGGCCAGCGACCATTCGCGCAAGGGCTCGCGCTCACCCGTGGGAACATCGAGCAGGTTGCCGATGACCTCGATCGGGATGGCGGCGGCGAAATCGTCGATCAGGTCTACCTGGCCCCCGACCTTTCCCTTGGTGGCGATGGTATCGAGCAGGCGATCGACCAGCTGGATCACGTCCGGCTCCATGCCGGCGATCGCGCGCGGCGAGAGCGCACCCATGATCAGGCGGCGGACGCGGGTATGGGCGGGGGGATCGTTGAACACGAGGCTGGTGGTGTGGTGCTCGTAAAGCGGGGAGGCGCCATATTTCGGTGCGAACTCCTTCTGCTTGTCCGACGAGAACGCTTTTGTGTTCTTGTAGGCGGCAACCAGGTCGTCGTAGCGGGTCAGGAAGTACGAGCCGTTAGGCATTCGCTTGACAGGATCGGTCTCGCGTAAGGCGCGATAGGTTGGGTAGGGGTTGGCATAAAACTGCGGCGTCAGCCTTTCGAGGTCGAAGCTGGCCGCCAACTCGCGTGTATCCAGATCCATGGCCCGACGGATCCTCCGGGAGTTTTTTGTCCGCGACAATCAAAATTAGTCGCATTTGCAACTACCTTAGATGCCCCCCGCGACGCGTCAAGCGCGGAGCGCAAGCCTGTAACCGAGCACCTTCAGCGTCGCATCTGGATTTGCTGGTCGACCGCCATGAACCCGCCCCGCTCTCTCCGAAAAAGTCTTTCTAAACAAGGTGATGGCGTTGTGTCTTTGACGCCACCCCGCAGCGGAATCTGCCGGGTGCATCGCAATACCTTCTTGACTTCAGAATGGTGAGTAATTACTCACGACCGCATGTCTACCCTGCGCATGACCAGTGACTTGAGGCGGCAGTTGATCCTGAGCGCCGCGAAGCGGTGCTTCGCCCGCAACGGCTTTGCCGGCACCACGACCAAGAGCGTGGCGGCGGCAGCCGCCATTTCGGAAGGGCTGTTGTTCAAGCACTTCCCTTCCAAGGCGGCGCTTTATGCCGAGATCCTCGCGGAGGAGTGCGAGGCCGATCCGGACTTCGCGAACCTGCTGGGCCAGGAGCCTTCGACGGCCACTTTGGTCGAATTGGTCAAGGGCATGGTCGGCCATTTCATCGAGGTATCCGACGGCTCGGACCAGGAGGAGGCGCAGCGGCTGCGGCTGATGACGACGAGCCAACTCGACGATGGCGAGTTCGCGCGGCTGCTCTACGACAAGATCGGCGGCCTGATCGGGCCGGTGTTCACCGCCTCGATCGAAAGCGCGATTGCGGCCGGTGACGCGGCAAGGGTCGGCAGCGATCCGCTCAACCTGTTCTGGTTCGCCCACCACACCGTGCTGATGGCGGCGCTGACGCGGCTCCCCGCCGTGCCCTGTCTCGCCTACGGCAACGCTGCCGATCTGGAGCGCCAGCTTACTCAATTCATCCTGCGCGGCATCGGACTTGGCGAGGCCGCGATTGCTTCTCATCTGGGCCGCGAGCTGTCGCCGAATTCGGGACAATCGGTAAATGCAGAAAGTGCATGACATGAATATCGTGACTGAACCCAAGCTGACGGGAAAGCCGATCGCGGACAAGCCGCATAAACGGCCGGTGCGGCTGGTGCGCTGGTTCCTGATCGTCGGCGTACTGCTGGGGGCCATCGTAGGCGGCCTGGTGTTTTTCAAGTTCGTGTTCTTGCCGAACCTGTTCAAGGAGATCTTCAGCAAGCCCCCGCCGCCGACCAACGTCAACGTCGCCATGGCCAAATCCGAGGTCATTCCGAATCTCCTGACCGCGGTCGGCGATCTCGCCGCCGTGCATCAGGTCAATGTCACGTCCGACGTCAACGGGCGCATTACCGACATCATGTTCACCGCGGGCGCCAGCGTCAAAGCCGGCACGCCGCTGCTGCAACTGTTCGACGGCCCCGATCAGGGCGACCTCGCCAACTTCAAGGCCCAGCAACGCGTCGCGCAGATATCGCTGGATCGCGCCAAGCAGCTGGCCGAACGGCAGGTCGGGCCGCAGGCGACGGTGGATTCCGCGCAAGCCGCATTCGATCAGGCCACCGCCGGCATTGCCAAGACCGAAGCCATCATCTCGCAGAAGCTGGTCCGTGCGCCGTTCGACGGTGAACTCGGCGTTCGTAAGGTGGAGGTCGGACAATACCTGACCGCGGGCACGCAAATCGTCTCCCTGACCGACCTGTCGATGCTCTTTGCGAATTTCACCGTGACGGAAAAGGATTCCGCCCAGCTTAAGGTCGGCCAGATCGTGCGCATCGCGGTCGACGCCTATCCGGGTCGCACTTTCGAGGGCAAGATTACCACCATCGAGCCGCAAATCGCCACCGAAACGCGCAACATACGCGTGCAGGCGACGTTGCAGAACCCGGACAAGATCCTCAAGCCCGGCATGTTCGCGACCACCACCGTGGTCCTGCCGGACAAGCCGCCCGTCGTCACCGTGCCCGAAACCGCGGTCGACTACACGCTCTATGGCGACTCGGTCTATCTCGTCGGAGAAAAGAAGGCGGAGGATGGCAAGACCAGCCTCACGGTAACGCGCACCTTCGTGCAGACCGGCAACCGTGTCGAAGGTCGCGCCGAAATCCTGAAGGGGTTGAAGGATGGCGACCGCGTCGTGGCCGTGGGCCAGCTCAAGCTGCAATCGGGGTCGGCGGTGACGATCTCCAACGATCCGGTGCCGCCGACGCCGGCCAAGCCGCCGCGCTATTGACGCGTGACGCAGCCCATAGGGGCCGCGCCGAAGAACGGCGGGCGGCGGTCTTTGCGACCGCGCCCGAAATATGCTGAACCCAGCGGGATAATTTTGCGATGGCCTTAACCGATATTTTCATCAAGCGCCCGGTCCTGTCGGTCGTCGTCAGCCTGCTGATCCTCCTGATCGGTCTGCGGGCCGCGTTCGTGTTGCCGATCCGGCAATATCCGAAGCTTTCGAACACGGTCATCAACGTCACCACCGTCTATCCTGGCGCGTCGGCCAACCTGATTCAGGGTTTCATCACCACGCCGCTCGAGCAGGCCGTCGCCTCCGCCGAAGGCGTCGACTACATCACCTCGTCGTCGGTGCAGGGCACCAGCACGATCCAGGTTTACATCAAGCTGAATTTCGATCCGAACCAGGCGCTGACCGAAGTCCTCGCCAAGGTTAACTCGGTCAGATACCTGATCCCGAGGGAATCGAACGATCCGATCGTGACCAAGACGACCGGCCAGACCACGGCGGTGATGTATATCGGATTTTCCAGCGACGAACTCTCCGGTTCGGCGATTTCGGATTATCTGACGCGCGTCGTGCAACCGGTACTTTCGACGGTCGACGGCGTGGCGTCGGCCGACATTCTCGGCGGGCAGACGTTCGCGATGCGGCTCTGGCTCGATCCGTTGCGCATGGCCGGCCGCGGCGTGTCGCCGACTGACGTTTCACAGGCGATCGCGGCGAACAACTTCCAGGCCGCCGCCGGCCAGACCAAGGGCTACTTCATCGTCTCGAACATCCAGACCAATACGGATCTGCGGAACCTCGATCAGTTCAAGAAGATGATCGTCAAGTCCAAGGACGGCGGCTTCGTGCGGATCGAGGATGTCGCAACCGTCGAGCTCGCCGCGCAAAGCACCGATGCCAGTGTCGCGTTCAGCGGCGAGCGCGCGATCTTCATCGGCGTGCAGGCGACGCCGCAGGGCAACCCGCTGACGCTGGTCAAGGGCGTGCGCGCGCTGTTCCCGGAGCTCGAACGCAACCTGCCGCCCTCGATGAAGATGAAGGTGGCCTACGATTCCACAAAATTCATTCAGTCGTCGATCGACGAGGTGCAGCACACGCTGATCGAGGCGGTGGGGATCGTCGTGGTCGTGATCTTCCTGTTCCTGGCCTCGTTCCGCTCGGTCATCATCCCGGTGGTTACGATTCCGTTGTCGCTGATCGGCGTCTGCAGCCTGATGCTGGCATTGGGCTTCAGCTTCAACCTGCTGACGCTGTTGGCGATGGTGCTGGCGATCGGGCTCGTGGTCGATGACGCCATCGTGGTGGTCGAGAATATCCATCGCCATCTGGAGGAAGGAAAGACGCCGGTACAGGCGTCGCTGCAGGGGGCGCGCGAAATCGTCGGACCTGTGATCTCGATGACGATCACGCTGGCGGCCGTGTACGCACCGATCGGCTTCCTCGGCGGCCTGACAGGCTCGCTGTTCCGCGAATTCGCCTTCACGCTGGCGGGCTCGGTGGTTGTGTCAGGCATTATCGCGCTGACGCTGTCGCCGATGATGTGCTCGGTGCTGCTCAAGAGCGCGGATGAGGGACGGTTCGCCAGGCTGGTCAATCGGGTGTTCGGCGCGATGACGCGCTGGTACGGCCGTCAGCTCGACCGCTCGCTGGACTATCGTCCGGTGACCTACCTGTTCGCGGTCACGATGCTCGGGATGGTCGGCTTCCTTTATTTGAACTCCGCCAAGGAGCTCGCGCCCGAGGAGGACCAAGGCATCGTGTTCTCGGTGACCAAGGCGCCGAAATACGCCAACATCGACTATGTCAATTTCTACGGCGAGAAGCTCGACAAGGCGTTTGCCAAATTTCCCGAGACCGACCTGCGCTTCGTGCTGAACGGCATCAACGGGCCGCAGGGCGGTGTCGCCGGCATGCTGCTCAAGCCGTGGGACGAGCGGACGCGTTCCTCGATCAAGCTGAAGCCGCTGGTGCAGGCGGAACTCTCGAAGATCGAAGGCGTTCAGGCGTTTGCGTTCAATCTGCCGCCGCTGCCGGGCGGACCTGGCGGCCTGCCGGTTCAGATGGTGATCAATTCGACGGCCGGTTTCCAGGCGGTCTACGAGGAGATGGCCAAGCTGAAGGACTCAGCACGCAAGAGCGGGCTGTTTATCGTGTCCGACTCCGACCTCGACTTCAACCAGCCGGTGGTGCGCGTCTCCGTCGACCGTTCCAAGGCGAGCGACCTCGGCATCAACATGTCGCAGGTGGGCGCCACGCTGCAGACGCTGCTGGGCGGCAACTACGTCAACCGTTTCAACCTCGAGGGACGGTCCTATCAGGTGATCCCGCAGGTGCCGCGCGGCATGCGGCTGTCGCCGGAAGCGATCGGCGGTTACTATGTCCCGACCAATACCGGGCAGCTGGTGCCGCTGTCGACCATCGTGTCGATCGAGACCGCTACCGATCCGAATTCGCTCACGCACTACAACCAGCTCAACTCGGCGACCTTCTCGGCGGTGCCGATGCCGGGCGTGACGGTCGGGCAGGCGGTGGACTTCCTGGAGGGCGAAGCGAAAAAGTTGCCCGCCGGCTTCGGTCATGACTACCTGGCCGATTCCCGCCAGTATGTGCAGGAAGGCAACCAGCTTGCGATTACCTTCGGCTTCGCCCTGGTCATCATCTTCCTGGTGCTGGCGGCGCAGTTCGAAAGCCTGTGGGATCCGCTGGTCATCATGATCAGCGTTCCCATGGCGATCGTCGGTGCGCTGATCCCGTTGTTCTTCGGCGTGGCGACCATCAACATCTACACCCAGGTGGGGTTGCTGACGCTGGTCGGCCTGATCACCAAGCACGGCATCCTGATGGTCGAGTTCGCCAACGAACTGCAGCTCAAGGAAGGCCTCGACAAGCGATCGGCGATCGAAATGGCGGCCCGGATCCGGCTGCGTCCGATCCTGATGACGACGGCGGCGATGGTCACCGGCCTGATTCCGCTGCTGATGGCCACCGGCGCGGGCGCAGCGAGCCGTTTCTCGATCGGTCTCGTGGTGGTCGCGGGCATGTCGATCGGCACCCTGTTCACGCTGTTCGTGCTGCCGGCGGTCTATGTCTTGCTGGCCACCAACCACCAGGCGAAGGCCGGCTCGGCGCGGAACAAGGAGATCAAGGATTTCGACCTTGGACAATCGGGGCTGAAGCCGACCTGAGCCTTTCCGCCGCTTAGAAATGGCGAATGACGGCAGCGGAGACGCTGCCGTCTTTTTTGTGTCCACGTCAGGGAACGGTCGCTAAGCTCTTCATTCCAGAAGCAGAGAAAGAGGGAGCACGATGACGACGAGCGACTTTACCGCCGGCAACTACCGCTTCATCCCGGCCGTGTTTCAATATTCCGGCGGCGTGGCCGCCAACCCCGGCTATGAGATCGAGCGGGTGCGGTTCGACAAATGGCTGCCGCTGGCCGAGGGATTTGCGCAGATCGCAAAATACATCCAGGCGGCGGGCCGGCCGCTGACGTCGTTCTGCGCCTGCGAACTGCGCTCGCCGGCCGCCTTCACCGACGAGGGATTTCGCAATTTCAACCTGCATTACGTGAAGACACTGGCGGAATGGGGCGTCTATGACGGCAAGACCAACCCCGTCGCGCGCAGCAACGTCTGTCCGGAGATCGATCCGCCGTCGGAGCCGTCATTCTATGCGTTTTCGTTCACGCGGCCGAGCCCGAGCACGACGCCGAGCTTTGTCATTGCAGGCAGCGGAGAATCGCAGGAAGGCAATGCGAGCTATGCCGAGCGCACGGTGCGCTACCGCGACATCAGCCCCGACGGCATCGCGGACAAGGTCCGCTACGTCGCCGGGGTGATGGAGCGGCGCATGGGCGAATTCGACTTCGGCTGGAAGGATGTCACGGCGACGCAAACGTATACGATCCACGACTTCCATCATGTCTTTGCCGACGCGCTGGTTCGCCGCGGCGCGGTGCGGGCGGGCTTGACGTGGCACTTTGCCCGACCGCCGGTGATCGATCTGGAATACGAGATGGATTGCCGGAGAGTGATGCGGGAAGTGGTGGTGTAGCCGATCTCACGAATCCCAGCCGTCATTCCGGGGCGCGCTTCAGCGCGAACCCGGAATCCAACTCACCGCAGAACAAAATGTCACGATGGATTCCGGGTTCTCGCTACGCGAGCCCCGGAATGACGACGGATGCTGGCGCGGAACGACGCTGCGACGACCGCCTACTTCTCCCTCGGGTCCAGCGCATCGCGCAGGCCGTCGCCGACCAGGTTGAACGACAGCACCACCAGGAAGATCGCCAGCCCCGGCCAGACCGCCATCCACGGCGCGTTTGTGAGAAAGCGCTGCGCGGCGTTCAGCATGCTGCCCCAGGAGGGCGCGGGCGGCTGCTGGCCGAGGCCGAGGAAGGATAGCGCGGCTTCCGCGATGATCGCGGCGGCGGCCGAAAGCGTCGCCTGCACCAGCAGCGCCGGCATGATGTTGGGCAGGATATGAAACAGCGCGATGCGCCAGCGCGGATTGCCCATCGCGCGCGCCGCTTCAACGTAATCCTCGACCTTGACGCTCATCACCTGGCCGCGCGTCAGCCGGACGAAGATCGGCGTCGCCGAGATGCCGATCGCGATCATGGCGTTGCCGAGACTTGGCCCCAGGAAGGCCGCCAGCGCAATCGCCAGGATCAGGAACGGGCAGGCCAGCATGGCATCCGTCATGCGGCTGATCAGGGCATCGATGAAGCCGCCGCGGTAGCCGGACAACAGTCCGAGGGGGACGCCGATCGACAGCGCGATCCCGACCGAGATCGCGCCGGCCAGCAGCGAGGCCCGCGCGCCGTAGATCACGCGGGCGAGAATGTCACGGCCGAGTTCGTCGGTACCGAACCAGTGCAGCGCGGAAGGCGGTTTGCGCACCAGCGACCAGCTCGTCGCGATCGGCTCGTACGGCGAGATCAGCGGCGCGAACACCGCGAGCAGGACGAAAATGGCGATCACGACGAGGCCGGCCACCGCGCCCTTGCGCCTGAACAGGCGCCGCAGCGCGCGCCGCGCCGGGCTCTCCAGCTCGTCGGATTGATTGAGTTTGATCGTGCCGATGGCAGCGTCGGTCATGGCCTAGGCCCTCAGCCTTGGATTGACGAGGACATAGGCGATATCGGCAATCAGGTTGAGCGTGATGTAGATCGTCGCCGTGGTCAGCACGACGCCCTGCACGACCGCATAATCGCGGTTGAACACGGCGTCGACGATCAGCTTGCCGAAACCCGGAATCGAAAAGATCTGCTCGGTCAGCACCGCGCCCGACAACAGCGTGCCGAGTTCGAGCGCCCCCAGCGTAATGACCGGCGTCAGCGCGTTGCGCATGGCGTGCTTGAGAATGACCGAGCGTTCGGAGAGGCCTTTTGCGCGGGCGGTGCGGACATAGTCGCTTTCCAGCACCTGCAGCATGGCGTTACGGGTGTGCCGCATCAGGACCGCGGCGATGGCGTTGCCGAGCACGAAAGCCGGCATGATGGTGGAGGCGAGGCTGGCGCGCCAGTTCTCGGACAGCGGCACGTAGCCCGAGGCCGGCAGCCAGCCGAGTTCGACCGAGAACAGGAAGATCAGCATGATGCCGAGCCAGAAATTCGGCGTCGAGATGCCCCATAGCGCGAACAGGTTGGCGCCATAGTCCCACGCCGTGCCCTTCTTCACCGCCGAGATAATGCCTGCGGGAATGCCGATCAGGAAGGCGATCACGATCGCCATCGACGCCACTTGCATGGTCACCGGCAATTTCTGTGCGATCAGTTTCAGAACGGGCACCTTGATGCGCAGGGACTCGCCGAGGTCGCCCGACAAGACGCCTTTGACCCAATAGGCATATTGGATCGGGATCGGTTGATCGAGCTTGTACTGCTGGCGGATTTGCTCGATGACCGCGGGATCGCGCTCCTCACCGGCCATCACCAGGGCAGGGTCCCCGGGCAGCAGGTGCTGAAGCGAGAAGATCAGGAGCGATACGAAGAACAAGGTGGGGATCAGCTGCAGGATGCGCTGGCCGAGGAAGTTCAGCATGGCTTCATCCGGGTCCGGCCGCTGCGCTCACTTCAGCTTCAGTCCGACCACGCGCACGAGCCCGTCCGGCATCTGCCTGTAGCCCTCGAGCTTGGTGCTATGCGCGATCAAGAGCTTGTTGTGATAAAGATAGATCAACGGCAGGTCGTTGAGCACGATCTTGGTCAGTTTCTCGTAGATCGCCATGCGCTGCGCCTTGTCGGTCACGAGACGGGCGTCATCAAGCGCCTTGTCGGCTTCCGGGTTGGAGTAGCCGCCATCATTCTGCGGCGCCTTGCTGCGCAGGAACACATAGGCGTTGCCGTCCGGATCGATCCGTCCGCTCCAGGGGATCAGGAACGCCTGAAACTCTCCGGCCTGGGCCTGCTTGAAAGAGGTCGCGAACTCGATGGTGCGGATCTTCAGGTCGATGCCCACTTCCGACGCCATCGACTGCAGCACCTGCGCCACGGCCTCGTTCTCCGCGCCCAGCGGCACCATGAGATCGACGGTGACCGGGAGGCTTACCCCGGCTTCCTTCAACAAGACCTTCGCCTTGGCGGCGTCGCGCGGTTGAACCGGAAATCCCTTCTGATAATACGGATGGTCCGGGCTGACCCATTGATTGCCGGGGGTGAACTCGCCGTTGAACACGACCTGATTGAGGGCCTCGCGGTCGATCGCAAGATCGAGCGCCTGCCGCACCTTGGCGTGCTGACTGAGCGCGCCCTTGTTCTTGTCGTTGGCGATGTTGATGGTGAGACCCATGTAGCCGATCCCCGGCGCCGTCGACAATTTCAGCCGGCTGTCGGAGCGAACGGCCTTGATGTCGGTTGCCAGTACGCGCTCGATCAGGTCGAGGCCGCCCGATTTCAGATTGGCGAGCCGCACCGTGGAATCGATGATCGGCAGGAACACCACGCGATCAATGAAGATCTTGTCCTTGTCCCAGTAGTCGGTGAACCGCTCGAACACCATGCGATCCTGCTGCACGCGCTCGACGAACTTGTAAGGGCCGGCGCAAACCGGACTCTGTCCGAACTTGTCGCCGAGTTCCTTTGCCGCTTTCGGCGAAACCATCATTCCCGCACGGTCGGTGAGTTGCGCGATCAGCGGTGCAAACGGCGACTTGAGCACGAGCTTGATCGTCAGGGGATCGACGACGTCGACATGATCGACCGTCGCCAGTTCGGGCTTGCGAAACGAGGTCGGCAGCGTCAGGTGACGTTCGATCGAGAACTTGGCGGCTTCGGCATTAAAGGGCTCGCCGTCATGGAACTTGACGCCGGGCCGCAGCTTGATCGTCATCTCCTTGCCGTCCGTGGACGTCTCGTGAGACAGCGCCAGTTGCGGCACGATATTGAGCTTCTCGTCGATATCGAACAGCTTGTCGCAAAATGCCGCGAACACGATGCGGCCGACATAGGTGCGGCTGATCGACGGGTCCAGCACGTCCGGATCCTGGGCGATGCCGATGCGCAGCGTGCTTTGGGCATGCACGGCCGCCTCCGATGACACCAGCAGCGCTGCGACGGCAATTGCCAGGCGCGAGAATTTGAACATTGACGACCCCGTATTCATTAACCCAGCGTTGTGGTTGTTCCGACGATACCAACCCCGTCGCTCCCTGCAGCTTCCGTGCCTTTGCTGAAGGCCGCGACTAATTTTTCCAGAACAGGTGAAAAGTCGCCGTCCTCTGCCGTGATCGTCTCCGGTGGCGGCAGTTCTGCCGTGCGATGGCAGGCTGTGGCATGTCCTGCACTATCCGCGAGCAGTTGCGGCACTTCGATGCGGCACCGATCGATCGCGTAGGGGCAGCGGGTGTGAAAACGGCAGCCGGCCGGCGGATGGAGTGCGCTCGGCATCTCTCCCTGCAGCACAATTCGGCTGCGCCTTGCCCGCGGTTTGGGCACGGGAATGGCCGACAGCAGGGCCCGGCTATAGGGATGCCGGGGCGCTGCAAACAGCGTTTCGGCATCTGCGGTCTCGACGATCACGCCGAGGTTCATCACGGCGACCCGGTCGGCGATGTGTTTCACCACGGCGAGGTCGTGGCTGACGAAGATATAGGCGAGGCCGAGCCGGTCCTGCAGGTCGCGCAGCAGATTGAGGATCTGCGAGCGGATCGAGACGTCGAGCGCCGACACCGGCTCGTCGCAGATGATCAGTTTCGGCTCCACCGCGAGCGCCCGGGCGATGGCGATGCGCTGGCGCTGGCCGCCGGAAAATTCGTGCGGGTAGCGGCGCGCAAAGCGCGGCTCGAGCCCGACCAGCCGCAATATCTCTTCCACCCGCTCGCGGCGGCGCGCGGTCGGCACCAGGTCATGCAATGCCAGCGGCTCGGTCAGGATCTGGCTGACGGTCATGCGCGGGTTGAGCGACGCGTAGGGGTCCTGAAAGATGATCTGCGCGTCGCGGCGGAAGGCGCGCAGCGCATTGGCGTCGAGCGCGCCGAGGTCGCGGCCTTCGAAGCGTACGGTGCCGGCATCGGGTTCGATCAGCCGCAGCACCAGCCGGCTGACGGTCGATTTGCCGCAGCCGGATTCGCCGACCAGCGCCAGCGTCTTGCCGGCCTCGACGGTGAAGCTGACCCCATCGACCGCCCTGACATGGGCGGTCGGCGTTCCGAACATCGACCGCGCGGCGACGAAATGTTTTACGAGCCCGTCGACTTCGAGAAGTGCGGTCATGATACCAGCCGCTCCAGCGGCGCGCGGATGCAGCGTGAGGCGTGGCCGGGATTCACGATCGCGAGCGGCGGCGGCGCGGTGGTGCAGTTTTCAACGACGAACGGACATCGCGCCGCAAAACGGCAGCCAACCGGCGGGTTCGCCATGTTCGGGACCATGCCTTCGATGGTCGCCAGATGAGTCGTGCGACGGCCGAGCCGCGGAATCGAGCCGAGCAGACCGACGGTGTAGGGATGCTGGGGATTGGCGAACAGTTCGTCGACCGGTGCGCGCTCCACGATCTCGCCGGCATACATCACCGCAACCTCGTCGCAGACCTCGGCGACCACGCCGAGATCGTGGGTAATCAGAATAATCGCGGCGCCGCTGGCGGCCTTCAATTCGCGCATCAGGTCGAGGATCTGCGCCTGCAGGGTGACGTCGAGCGCGGTGGTGGGTTCGTCCGCGATCAGGAGCCTGGGATCGCAGGCCAGCGCCATCGCGATCATCACGCGCTGGCGCATGCCGCCCGAAAGCTTGTGCGGATATTCGTCGATGCGCTTTTCAGGCGACGGGATATGCACCCGGCGCAATAGCGCGATGGCGCGTTCGCGCGCCTGTCGGCGCGAGCCGCCGCGATGGCGCAGGATGGTCTCGATGATCTGGTCGCCGATGGTGAAACTCGGATTGAGCGAGGTCATCGGCTCCTGGAAGATCATCGCCAGCCGGTTGCCGCGCAGGTCGCGCAGCGTATCGTCGGGGACATCGAGCAGGTCGAATCCATCGAAGCGGATCGAGCCGGAGACCTCGGCGGAACCTTTGGACAACAGCCCCATGATGGCGAGCGAGGTCACACTCTTGCCGCAGCCGGATTCCCCGACCAATCCCAGCGTGGCGCCGTTGGCGACGCTGAGGTCGACGCTGTCCACCGCATGCGTCGTGCGGCCGTTGTCGCCGTGGAACACCACGCGCAGTTTCTCGATTTCGATCAGCGGGCGTGCCGTCATGCTTTTTGCGCCAGCGCTGCTTCGATGGTGGCGTCGATCACGTTGCGGTCGGTGATCCCTGCGGGATTGCTGCGCGTCGGCATGAACTGGCGAAAGTGCACCCAGCGCTCGCGACTGACCTGTTCCAGCCGCGCGAGTTCGGCCAGTGGATCGGCATGGTCGTCGACGCGCAAATCGAGGTCGGACCATTCCTCCTCGCCCTGGATCACCAGCGCCGCCGATTGCTTGCCGCGCTTGTCGCCGCCGGCGGCCTCGCCGGCGTTCATCGCGGTAATCAGCCGCTGTGCAAAGGGCAGGGCAGCGTTGTCGGCAAAGGCCCGCGCCGTGTCTGCCAGGACGGCCTCGCCGGCCAGCATGTTGCCGGCGAGCGAGAAACCGTCACCCTGGATGCTGCCGCACCAGTCGACGCAGTCGCGCCCGGTATGCGCCGCGATGCGACCCTGGATGTCCATGACATGCAGTTGCCGGCTCTCGCGGCCGGCGTCGGTGGCGATCATCGTGTCGATCACTTCGCGCGGCGATTTACCCTCGCGCAACAGCTTGACGCCGTCGATGCCGTAATACGGATTGACCAGCGCCTGCGTTGCGATGCCGCCGAGGCCGGGCGCGATGTGCGGGACACGTGCGCCGACCGCGAAAAATCTCGTTGCGACCGCGATACCGATCTGGCCGGTTGCGGGATCGCGGGCGATGATCGACCAGGTCATCTTGTCTCTTTCACAGCTATCGTCCGGCCGCGTAGCCCTGCATGCCCCGCGGATTGGCGGCGGCGCGGCGGCGGCGGCCAATCTTGGAGGCTGCAGTCAGGCGGCCTTCCGACCATTCGGGGCCGATTTCGACGACATGGCCGCGGCTCTTCAGCGTATCCACGGTTGCCTTCGGCACGCGGTTCTCGACCACGAGCACGCCGGGGCGCGCGGTACGCGGCCAGAACGAGATCGGGAAATGTTCGGAGTGCCAGGCCGGCGCGTCGATCGCTTCCTGCAGGTTCATTTTGGCGTGGACATGCCGCAGGAAGAACTGCGTGGTCCACTGGTCCTGCTGGTCGCCGCCCGGCGAGCCCCAGGCCATGTAGGGTTCGCCGTCGCGATAGCATAGGGTGGGCGAGAGCGTGGTGCGCGGGCGCTTGCCCGGCGCCAGCGCGGCGGGATGATCTTCTTCCAGCCAGAACATCTGGGCGCGGCTGCCGAGGCAGAAGCCGAGTTCGGGAATGACAGGCGAGGATTGCAGCCAGCCGCCGGACGGCGTCGCCGAGATCATGTTGCCGGCGGTATCGATGATATCGAAATGCACGGTATCGCCGCGCACTTCGCCGAAGCGGCCGACGGTCGGCTCGCCCGCGCCCATGGCGCCGACCGCCTCGCGATGGCCTTCGGCGCGGCGCATCTTGACGATGGAGCCGAAACCTTCGACTGAGCCCGGGATGAAATCGAGCGAGGCCTTGTCTTTGGAAATCAGCTTGCGGCGCTCGTCATTGTAAGCGTCCGACAGCAACGTCTCGATCGGGATGTCGGTGAATTTCGGGTCGCCATAGAATTTCTCGCGATCGGCAAAGGCGAGCTTGGCGCACTCGATCTGCAGATGGATGAATTCGGGTCCGGCTGGGTCGAGCCCGTCAAGCTCAAAGCCTTTCAGCAGTGCAAGCTGTTGCAGCATCACCGGACCCTGGCTCCAGACGCCGGGCTTGCAGACGGTGTAGCGGCCGTAATCATAGGTGAGCGGCGCCTCGACGGTCGGCTGCCAGCGTGCCATGTCATCCGCCGACAGCACGCCGCGATGCGGCGAGCCAGAGACGTCCATCACTTCCTGGGTGCGGAAGAACTTGTCGATCGCTTCTGCCACGAAACCGTGCGACCAGGATTTGCGCGCGCGCTCGATCTGCGCGACGCGGTCGGAGCCGGCGCTTTCGGCCTCTTGCAGGATACGGGCGTAGGTTTCCGAGAGCTGCTTGTTGGTAAACAGCGTGCCGGGCCTCGGCACCTCGTTGTTCGGCAGGTAGACCGCAGCCGAGGTCTTCCAGTGATTGCGGAACAGCTTTTCGACGATCTGGATGGTCGCCGCCGCCCGCTCGACCAGCGGATAGCCGTCGCGCGCATACGCGATCGCGGGCTCCAGCACGTCGCGCAGCCGCATCGTGCCGTAATCGCGCAGCAGCAGCATCCAGGATTCGAACGTGCCGGGGACGCAGGCGGCGAGAAGGCCGGTGCCGGGCACCATTTCCAGGCCCTCGCTCTTGTAGTGCGCGATGGTGGCCTTCGCCGGCGCAGGCCCCTGACCGCAGATCACCTCGGTGCGGGCGCGCTTGGTGTCGTGCACGATGATCGGCACGTCGCCGCCCGGACCATTCAGATGCGGCTCCACCACCTGCAGCGTGAAGGCGGTGGCGACGCCGGCATCGAACGCGTTGCCGCCTTTTTCCAGGATGCCCATGCCGACGGCGGTGGCGATCCAATGCGTCGAGGTGACGACGCCAAAGGTGCCCTCGATTTCCGGCCTTGTAGTGAACGGATCGGGATTGATGTTGCTCATGGGAATCCGCTGCGGTGAGGATATTGCGATGCACGCGCACTTGACCACAGCGGAGGCTGGATGCCAACCGCTGGGATGCCACGCATTGCACCCATCTCTGTGATCATACCAGGGCCGCGCTCTCAACCGGTTGGTTGACGGCATGGCAGGCGACGCCGTCGATGAGGAGCGGCGCCTCCTTGCGGCAGAGGTCGAACGCCAGCGGGCAGCGCGGATTGAAGGCACAGCCGGGCGGCGGATCGATCGGATTGGGGATTTCACCCTTGACCGGGATGCGCTGGCGGCCGGACATCGCCAGATCAGGCACCGCACCCAGCAGCATTTTTGTGTAAGGCATTTTGGGATTGGCGAACAGCTCGCGCCCCTCCGCGATCTCGACGATGCGGCCGAGATACATCACGCCGATCCGGGTGGCCATATGGCGGACCACGGCGAGGTTGTGACTGATGAACAGATAGGTCAGGCCGAACTTGTCCTGCAGGTCGCGCATCAGGTTGAGAATCTGCGCCTGCACGGAAACGTCGAGTGCCGAGGTCGGCTCGTCGCAGACGATGAACTCAGCCTCCGACGCGAGCGCGCGCGCGATGGCGATGCGCTGGCGCTGGCCGCCAGAGAATTCATGCGGGTATTTCAGGCCGTCGTCGGGATGCAGGCCGACGACGCTCAGCAATTCACCGACGCGGGCGCGAATTTCGCGCTCGCCCTGGATCAGGTCGAAGGCGCGGATCGGCTCGGAGACGATGGCATCGACCCGGAAGCGCGGGTTGAGGCTGGCATAAGGGTCCTGAAAGATCATCTGGATGCGGCGGCGCAGCCGCTGCCGCGCCTGGGCCTGTTTCGCATTCGTCATCGAGATGCCGTCGATGATCACTTCGCCCGAGCTCGGCGGCAGCAATCCCACCACCATCCGCGCGACGGTGGTCTTGCCTGAACCGGACTCGCCGACCAGCGCAAAGGTTTCGCCCTTCTTGATGTCGAAGGTCACGCCGTCCACGGCTTTCAAGTACTCGAGATGGCCGCCTTCGAGGACGCGATTGAGCCACGGCTTGGAGACGTCGAACACGCGGCGCAGGTTTCTGACGTCGACAAAGGGAGCCGTCATGCCGCGGTCTCCGTGGCCTTGTCGTAGAGATGGCACGCCACCGCATGCGAGCCGTGCTGGAGCGGTTCCGGCCGATCGACGCGGCAACGGTCGAACGCAAAGGCGCAGCGTGGATTGAACGAGCAGCCCGGCGGGATCGCCGACAGGCGCGGCATCGAGCCTGGAATCTGCACCAGCCGTTTTTCTTCACCGGCCAGCGTCGGGATCGCGCCCATCAGGCCCTTGGCGTAGGGATGCAGCGGGTTCTGCACCACGTCCTGCACCGGGCCGATCTCGGCGATCCGTCCCGAATACATCACCGCCACGCGGTCGGAGGTTTCGGCGATCACGCCCATGTCGTGGGTGACCAGCATGACTGCCGTGCCGTGATCGCGCCCGAGGCGCTTGATCAGCGCAATGATCTGGGCCTGCACCGAGACATCGAGCGCGGTGGTCGGCTCGTCGGCGATGATCAGTTCCGGCTCGGCGCAGATGGCCAGCGCGATCACGACGCGCTGGCGCATGCCGCCGGAGAATTCATGCGGATAGGCGTCGATCCGTTTTTCGGGCGCGGGGATTCCAACCTCGGCCAGGAGATCGATGGCGCGCTTGCGCGCCGCGGTCTCCGACAGATTCATGTGGGTGCGGATCGTTTCGACGATCTGGTCGCCGATCCGGTAGAGCGGGTTGAGGCTGGTCAGGGGATCCTGAAAAATCATGCCGATCCGCTTTCCGCGGATGCGGCGGATTTCTTCCGGCGGCAGATGGTCGATCCGCATGCCCGACAGATAGATCTCGCCGCCCGCGATACGCCCGGGCGGGTCGATCAGTCCGATCACGGCGAGGCCCGTCACCGACTTGCCGGCGCCGGACTCGCCGACCACGCCGAGCACCTCGCCCTTGGCGATGTCAAAGGAGACGCCGTTGATCGCGCGCAGCGTGCTGCGGCGGGTGAGAAATTCCACCTCGAGGTTACGCACGCTGAGAACAGGAACGGTCATCGGAGCTTCGGATTGAGCGCGTCGCGCAGCCAGTCGCCGAGCAGGTTGATGGAGAGGATCAGCCCCGCCAGCGCTATGCCGGGGAACGCGACGATCCACCATTCGCCGGCGAACAGGTAATTGTTGCCGATCCGGATCAGCGTGCCGAGCGAGGGCATGGTGTCGGGCATGCCGGCGCCGAGGAACGACAGCGTCGCCTCGGTGATGACGGCGAGCGCGAGGTTGATGGTGGCGATCACCAGAATCGGGCCCATCGTATTCGGCAGCACATGCCGAAAAATGATCTTGGTCGCGGGAAGCCCGATCAACTGCGCGGCGGCGACGTAGTCCTTGTTCTTCTCGACCATCACCGAGCCGCGCACGGTGCGGGCATATTGCACCCAGAAGCTCAGCCCGATCGCCACCACCAGCACCGCCAGCGTACTCATGGCGTCGAGCCGGTTGCCGAACACGGATTTGGCGACGCCATTGACCAGCAGCGCGATCAGGATGGCGGGGAAGGTGAGCTGCACGTCGGCGATGCGCATGATCAGTCCGTCGACCGCGCCGCCGACATAGCCCGCGATCAGGCCGAGCGTGATGCCGAGCGCCCCGGCAAAGATGACGCCGAGCACGCCGACGACGAGCGAAATCCGCATGCCGTAGAGAATCGCAGAGAAAACATCGCGGCCCTGTTCGTCGGTGCCGAGCAGGAACGGGCTCTGACCGTCGGCGGTCCACAGCGGCGAAATACGCGAATTCATCAGCTGCAGCTGTGCCGGATCGAACGGGTTCTGCACCGCGAGCTGGGAAGCAAACAGCGCCATCAGGAAGAACAGCAGCGTCACCGCTGCCGCTACCATCGTCATCCGGGAGCGGCGGAACGAATAGAAGATGTCGCTGTCGAGGGCGCGCTTCAACCAGCCGGTGCCGCCGCGCGTCGGCGGCGCACTGGGCTCTACTCGGTGGGGGACGACGGCGTCGGACATGGGCGTCTCAGGCCGGGCGGCTGATGGTCGAGCGCAGGCGCGGATCGACGATGGTGTAGAGGATATCGACCACCAGGTTGATGGTGACGAAGATCAGCGACACCATCAGCAGGTATGCGGCCATGATCGGGATATCGACATTTTGCACCGCCTGCACGAACAACAATCCCATACCCGGCCACTGGAAGACGGTTTCGGTGATGATGGCAAATGCAATTACCGAGCCAAATTGCAGCCCTGCTACAGTGATGACGGGAACCAGCGTGTTCTTCAGCGCATGGCCGAAATGAATGGCGCGGGTGGTCAGGCCACGGGCGCGGGCAAAGCGGATGTAATCGGTGCGGAGCACTTCGAGCATCTCGGCGCGCACCAGCCGCATGATCAGGGTCAGCTGGAACAGGCCGAGCGTGATCGACGGCAGGATCAGCGCCTTGAGGCCGGACAGCGTCAACAGACCCGTGGTCCACCAGCCAAGACGCACGACGTCGCCGCGGCCGAATGACGGCAGCCAGCCCAGCGTCACCGAGAATAGATAGATCAGGAGAATACCGATCAGGAAGGTCGGCAGCGAAATTCCGATCAGCGACACCGCCTGGAATAGCTTGGCCAGCGCGGAGTCACGCCGCAGCGCCGAATAGACCCCCATCAGGATGCCGAACACCATGGCGAAGACGGTGGCGCAGGCCGCCAGTTCCAGCGTCGCCGGCATCCGCTCCATCAACAGGTTCGAGACCGGCTGGCGGAATTGATAGGACACCCCGAACTTGAATTGCGCGACATTGATGAAGTAGCGCGCGAACTGCACCGGCACCGGATCGTCGAGGCCGAGCGACTTGCGCACCGCCTCGCGCTCGGCGGCCGGCGTATCCAGCGAGACGATCTGGTTGACCGGGTCGCCGGCAAAGCGGAACATCGAGAACGCGATGACGCCGACCGCAATCATGACGCCGATAGCCTGGAGTGCGCGGCGAAGCGTGAAAGCGAGCATGGGTTCCTTTCACTGCCCTCGGATGCGACGGTTGCCGTCGCCTCGAAGAAAAAGAAAAGTCCCGGAAGCCGCGAAGCCACCGGGACCTGTATTGAAGCCTGACTAGTCCTGTTTGGTCGCCCAGTACAGCAGGACCTGGTTGTCGGCGCGCTGGCTCAGCTTGACCTTTTTCGACACACCCCACGCCAGCGCCTGCTGGTGCAGCGGGATATAGCCAAAGTCCTTGGCGCCGATTTCGTAGGCCTGCTTGATCAGGAGGTCGCGCTTGGCGGCGTCGGATTCCTGCAGCACCTGGTCGGTGAATGCGTCGAGCTTCTTGTTGCAGTAGCCACCGAGATTGGCTTCGCCGCGGCTGGATTTCGGATCGTCACGGCAGCCCATGATGTCGAACAGGACGTTGTGGGAGTCGAGCGTGCCGGGCGTCCAGCCGAGCAGGTAGAACGAGGTCTGGTAGCCGCCGGGCTTCAGCACCTTGGCAAAATACTGCGCCTTGGGCTGGGCCAGCAACGTCACCTTGACGCCGATGCGGGCGAGCATGCCGACCACCGCCTGACAGATCGCGGCGTCGTTGACATAGCGGTCGTTCGGACAGTCCATCGTGACTTCGAAGCCGTCGGGATAGCCGGCTTCGGTCAACAGCTTCTTGGCGCCGTCGGGATCGAGTTTCGGCCGCGTGAAGTCGCCGGACAGCTTGAACAGTTGCGGCGCGATCATCAGCGCCGAGGGCGTCGACAGGCCGCGCATGACGCGGTTCTTGATCAGTTCGATGTCGACGGCCTTGAAGAAGGCCTCGCGCACCTTGACGTCCTTGAACGGGTTCTTGCCCTTGATGTTGGAGTAGAGCAGTTCGTCGCGGACCTGGTCCATGCCGAGGAAGATGGTGCGGAGTTCCGGTCCCTTCAGAACCTGGGCGTTCGGGCTGGAATCAACCCGCGAAATATCCTGGATCGGAACCGGCTCGATGACGTCAACTTCGCCCGAGAGCAGAGCGGCGACGCGGGTGGCATCCGAGCCGATCGGGGTGAAGATGATTTCCTTGAGATTATGTTCGGGCTTGCGCCACCAGGTGGGATTGGCCTTGTAGACCGTCTTGACGCCGGGCTGATGGCTCTCGACGCTGAAGGGACCGGTGCCGTTGGCGTTGAGCGAGGCAAAGCTCGGTGTCGTGGCCGCCGCCGGCGTCGGCTCGACGGCGTTGTTCGCCTCGGCCCACTTCTTGCTCATGATGTACCAGGTATCCCATTGCGAATTGAGAATGGGATTGGGAGTCGGCAGGACGAAGTCCACGGTGTAGTCGTCAACCTTGACCACCTTGGTGCCGCTGGGGATGCGGGTCTGCAGGTTCGAGCCCTTCTTCTGGACGCGTTCTGCCGAGAAAACCACGTCGTCAGCGGTGAAGGGATCGCCGTTCTGGAATTTCACGCCCTTGCGCAAATTGAACCGCCAGCGGGTCGGCTCTGGAATCTCCCAGCTTTCGGCCAGCGCCGGGATGATCTTCAAATCCCTGTCGCGCGCCACCAGGCCTTCGAAGACATGCCCGAGATGGGCGTGGGTGGTGCTCTCGTTCAGCGTGTAGGGATCGAGCGATTTGAGATCGCCCTGGTTGGCGTAGCGCAGGGTCTGCGCCGATGCCGGCGCCATCGCCAGGGCTGTCGTTAAGGCAAGTATTGAAGCCGTGGCCGCTGCAAACACACTTCGACGTACCGACATTTGTTTCGATTTCCCGCTTTGATGCGCCATTTCCGCGACTAGCGACGGATATTGCCGAGCCATGTTGCCAAAGTCCAGCCGCCGCGCAAGCATCATTATCCCGCACTGCGTGCCGGTTTGCGCGGCGGTGCGGCAATGAGTAGGTTCACCATAAGACGCGCGGGCAAGCGCTGGACATTGAACTTTTGGAGTGCCGGATGGCGGAACTGAAGGCCGACGTACTCGTTCTGGGTGCGGGCATGGTCGGCGTGAGTGCCGCCCTGCACCTGCAGAAGCGCGGCCGGAACGTGGTTCTGATCGACCGGCACGAGGTGGCCGGCGAGGAAACCAGTTATGGCAATGGCGGCCTGATCGAATGCGCTTCGGTATTTCCCTACATGTTTCCGCGCGATCTCGGCCAGATCCTGCGCTACGCGTTGCTGCAGGCACCGCAGGTGCGTTACCACTTCAGGGATTTGCCGGCTTTCCTGCCGTGGCTGACGCGCTATTTCCTCGCCTCGTCGCCGCAGCGTGCACTGGACAGTGCGATGGCGGAATTGCCGTTGATCCAGCGCAGCCTGATCGAGCATGAGGCACTGATTGCGGAAGCCAATGTGCCGGAGTTGCTGCGGCGGACCGGCTGGATCAAATTGTTTCGCTCCGAGGCGACGCTTGCGGGTGCGGTCAGCGAACTGGAGCGGGCCCGGCAGTATGGCGTCGCGGGCGATATCCTGGACCCGGCGGCGATTGTAGCCCGCGAACCGCATCTGACCGGCGATTTCAGTGGCGCCATCCATTTCCCGGCGCCGGGCTTCGTGCCGGATCCCGGCGGCCTGGCCAAAGCCTATTCGGCGCTGTTCGGCCGCAAGGGCGGGCGATATCTGGTCGGCGACGCGCGCACGCTCGAACAATCCGGCACGCGATGGCGGGTGGCGACGCTGGAAGGCACGATCACGGCGCGCGACGTCGTGGTGGCGATGGGCCCATGGTCGGATCAGGTTTTTGCGCCGCTCGGCTATTCGATTCCGCTACAGGTCAAGCGTGGTTACCATTTGCACCTCAAGCCGCGCGGCAACGCAGTCTTGCACCATCCCGTCCTGGACACCGACCTGGGCTATCTCCTGGCGCCGATGAATCGTGGCATTCGACTGACCACCGGCGCCGAGTTCGCTCACCGCGATTCGCCGCCGACGCCGGTCCAGGTCGAGCGTTCCCTGCCGCGGGCGCATCGGTTGTTCCCGCTGGGCGAACCGGTCGACACCAAGCCATGGATGGGCGCTCGGCCCTGTCTGCCTGACATGCTGCCGGTGATCGGCAAGGCCCCTCGCCACAGCGGGCTGTGGTTCGATTTCGGCCACCAGCACCACGGCCTGACGCTCGGGCCGGCCACCGGCCGCCTGCTGGCGGAAATGATGACCGGCGAGACCCCGTTTGCCGATCACAGGCCCTTTGCCGCCGAACGTTTTGGTTGACCATGTCGGGAGTTGAAAAGGCCGGGGTCCGGCTCTTGTCCTTGCGCGATCAGGATTATCGTGGCGATACTGCAGGCAGCCAGCAAAAGGAGCGGTCATGAAAGTTAACGTCGAAGTGGATTGCACGCCGCTGGAAGCCAGACAGTTTTTCGGACTTCCGGATGTGCAGCCGATGCAGACGGCGGTGATGGACAAGATGCAGCAGCAGATGATGGCCAACATCGAAAAGGTGTCGCCGGAGTCGCTGATTCAGAGCTGGTTCACCTTCGATCCAAAGATCGCCGAGCGGTTTCAGGATATGTTCGTGACCATGGCCGGCCTTGGTGGCATGGGCCATAAGGACAAGAAGTAAGTGGCCGTCGCCGAGGACGGGGCGGCGAAAGCGCAACGGCTGCGGCCACCGAGCCTGTTCTTGTTGCTGGCCGAGGCGAGGGGCCTGCTCGAGCTGAACTCGAGCCTGTTGCTGTCGCCGCTGTTGTTGCGCGCACCGAAGGGCGACGGGCATCCGGTGCTGGCGCTGCCGGGCTTTCTTGCCAGCGATCTGTCGATGGCGCCGATGCGGCGCTATTTGAAAGAGCTCGGCTACGACGCCCATGCGTGGAACATGGGACGCAATCTCGGCGGCGTCGCGTCCAAGCGCGAGGCCTTGCGCGACCTGTTGCGGCGCATTCACGGCCAGACCGGCCGCAAGGTCAGCCTGGTCGGCTGGAGTCTTGGCGGCGTCTATGCGCGCGACCTCGCGTTGCAGGAGCCGGGCATGGTGCGCAGCGTGATTACGCTCGGCAGTCCGTTCGCCAGCGACATCAGGGCCACCAACGCCACGCGGCTCTATGAGGCGCTGTCGGGGGAGAAGGCCGATGACAATCCGGAGATCAGAGAGGCGATCGCCGGCGACCTGCCGGTGCCGGCGACTTCGATCTATTCCCGCACCGACGGTATCGTGAACTGGCACACCAGCCTGCTGCGTCCTTCCGCAACGGCTGAAAACATCGAGGTATATTTCGCGAGCCATATTGGACTCGGCGTCAATCCGGCGGCCCTATGGGCGGTCGCCGACCGCCTAGCGCAGCCCGAGGGGGAGTTTAAGCATTTTGACCGATCGGGTCCCTTTGCCATTGCCTATGGGCCTCCTGAAAATGCACAATCCTGAGCTTGCGCCTTGAGCTCAAGGGCATGATCACGAACAGTCCCACCTGCAATTGATGCAGGATCGGGAGGAGTTTTCGGATATGCTCCAATAACAAAAGTTATTTCAGACGCCAGAAGCGCCACCAAGGCGCCGCGTTTTTGACCGCGGGAGGAAAGTATGGCGGACGCCAAGAAACTGTCTTCGATGGACGCGTCATTTCTGTATCTCGAAACGCCCGAGATGCCGATGCATGTCGGCAGCATGGCGATCTTCCGACTGCCGGAGAACTACAACGGCAACTTCTTCGAGGATTTCAAGGCGATGATCGCCTCACGGCTGCACATCGCGCCGATCCTCAAAGCGCGGCTGGAAAAGGCGCCGCTCGACATCGATCATCCCTCCTGGGTCGAGGACGACCAGTTCGATATCGACCGTCACATTTTCCGTGGCAGCCTGCCCGCGCCCTACGACCGCGCCACGCTGGAGCGCATTGTCGGCTGGATGCATGCAAAACTGCTCAACCGCGCCCGGCCGCTGTGGGAGTTCTACGTCTTCGAAGGCATGAAGGACAACGAGATCGGCCTTTACTCCAAGATGCATCACGCCTGCATCGACGGCGGCGCCGGTGCCGCGCTGACCAACATGATCTATGACGTCACGCCGATCCCGCGAAAGGTCGAGGCGCCGATCCCGCAGGCCAAGGGGACCAAGGAACCGCGCGACATCGCCGCCAATCTGATCGATTCCTACCAGCAGCTCTGGCGTCAGCCCTTCGACGGTTCGTCGACGCCGAAAACCCTCGATCTGCCGCGTTCGGGAAAGAGCGATCTCGGATCGATCCTGTTCGACAACGCCATGTTCCAGATCGAGAGCGCGGTGAAATTCGCCGGCAGTATCCCGGCGATGCTCAAGAGCGTCTCCGATGTCGTCGGCAAGATCTCCGATCCGAAGTCGCGCGAAAGCATTGCCAGCATGCTGTCGCCGCCGACGATGCTTAACAAGGCGATTTCGTCGGAGCGCAGTTTTGCCGGCACGTCGATTTCGCTATCGCGCGCCAAGGCGGTCGCCAAGGCATCCGGCGGCAAGCTCAACGACGTGGTGCTGGCGCTTTCTTCCGGCGTGGTGCGGCGCTATCTGCTGGAGCGCGGCGCCTTGCCAGCCAAGTCGATGACCGCGGCAGTGCCGATCTCGCTGCGCGAGGAGGGTAACACCGAAGCCAACAACCAGGTTTTCGGCATGGTCTGCTCGATCGCCACCAATATCGAGAATCCCAGGGAACGGCTGGAAGCGATCATCGCGCAATCCACCAAGTCCAAGGAGATGTCGCATCCGCTGCGGGCGTTCATGCCGCAGGTTTCCAACGTCTCGATGCTCGGGGCGCCGATCATGGTGCAGATCATGGCGCTGCTCTACAGCCGCTCGGACCTGTCGAACGTGTTGCCGCCATCCGCCAACATTACGGTGTCCAACGTGCCGGGGCCGCGGCAGACACTGTACGCCGCGGGGGCGGAATTGCTGCACATTTTCCCGGTGTCGATCTCGACCCACGGCATCGCGCTCAACATTACCGTGCAGAGCTACCGCGACCAGCTCGATTTCGGCTTCATTGCGGGCGCCAACATCATTCCCCATGTCCAGGTCATGTGCGGCATGCTGCCTCGCGAATTCGAGGAGCTGGAGGCGGCATTCCTGCCGCCGCCGAGCATGACCAGCGCCGCTGAATAGGATCTTGCGATGATTGAAATGCCGCCGCTGCAGTTCGCCCAGGTGAACGGTATTCGCATGGGCTATTACGAGGCGGGCCCGAAGTCCGACAAGCCTCCGCTCATTCTGTGTCATGGCTGGCCGGAGCTGGCGTTTTCCTGGCGCCACCAGATCAAGGCGCTGAGCGAGGCCGGTATCCGCGTCATTGCACCGGACCAGCGCGGCTATGGCGCGACCGACCGGCCCGAGCCGGTCGAGGCCTACGACATGGAGCACCTGACCGGCGACCTCGTCGGACTGCTTGACCACCTCGAGATCGACAAGGCGATCTTCGTCGGCCACGACTGGGGCGGCTTCATCGTCTGGCAGATGCCGCTGCGTCATATCGATCGCGTCGCCGGCGTCGTCGGTGTCAACACGCCGCATTACGACCGCCTGCCGGCCGATCCGATCGAACTGTTCCGCAAGCGTTTCGGCGACAGCATGTACATCGTGCAATTCCAGGACCCCGCCCGCGAGCCCGACAAGATCTTCGGCAGCCGGGTCGAGCAGACGTTCGACGCCTTCATGCGCAAGCCGCTGCCGCGCAAGGATGCGGCCGAAGCGCCGTCGGTCGCGGGTGTCGGTGCATCGGCCAAGACCAATCTTGCATTCCCGCAGATGATCGCCGCCTATGATGCCAAATTCGATCCGCGCACGCCGATCCTGTCGCCTGAGGAAAAGAAGGTGTTCGTCGATACCTTCACGAAGACCGGCTTCACCGGCGGCATCAACTGGTACCGCAATTTTTCGCGCAACTGGCAGCGCTCGGAAGGTATGGATCATATGGTGCGCGTGCCGTCGCTGATGATCATGGCCGAGAACGACGCCGTGCTGCCGCCCTCGGCCGCCGATGGCATGGAGAAGATCGTCCCTGATCTGGAAAAATATCTCGTCCGCGACAGCGGCCATTGGACGCAGCAGGAAAAGCCGGAAGAGGTCAGCGCCAAGCTGATCGAATGGCGTAAACGAAGATTCGGGTAGACCTTATCATGGAGCGCACGCCGCTTTCGGCGCGCTCCCCAGGATGACGATGCGGAATGGCAGGAGTTACTTCGACAATGGCGTCCCCCAACAAGCTGGATCCGATACCGCATCCGCCGAAGAAGCCTGTCGTCGGCAACATGCTGTCGCTGGATCCCAACGCGCCGGTGCAGCACCTGGTGCGGCTCAGCAAGGAGCTCGGGCCGATTTTCTGGCTGGACATGATGGGCGCCCCGCTCGTCATCGTTTCCGGCCATGATCTGATCGACGAACTCTCCGACGAAAAGCGCTTCGACAAGGCGGTGCGCGGTTCGTTGCGCCGTGTCCGTGCCGTCGGCGGCGACGGGCTGTTTACCGCCGATACCAATGAGCCGAACTGGAGCAAGGCGCACAACATCCTGTTGCAGCCTTTCGGCAACCGCGCGATGCAGTCCTATCACCCGAGCATGGTCGATATCGCCGAGCAGCTCGTGAAGAAATGGGAGCGGCTCAACGGCGACGAGGAGATCGACGTCGTCCACGACATGACCGCGCTGACGCTCGACACCATCGGGCTGTGCGGCTTCGACTACCGCTTCAATTCGTTCTATCGCCGCGACTACCACCCGTTTGTGGAGTCGCTGGTACGCTCGCTCGAGACCATCATGATGACTCGCGGCATTCCGCTGGAAGGCCTTTGGCTGCAGAAGCGGCGCAAGACCCTCGCCGAGGACGTCGCCTTCATGAACAAGATGGTCGACGAGATCATCGCCGAGCGCCGCGGCAATGCGGAAGCTGCCGAGGGCAAGAAGGACATGCTCGGCGCCATGATGACGGGCGTCGACCGTTCCACCGGCGAGCAGCTCGACGACGTCAACATCCGCTACCAGATCAACACATTTCTGATCGCGGGCCACGAGACCACGAGCGGGCTGCTGTCCTGCACGATCTACGCATTGCTCAAGCATCCCGAAGTGCTGAAGAAGGCCTATGAGGAAGTCGACCGGGTGCTCGGGCCCGATATCAACGCGAAACCGACGTATCAGCAGGTCACACAGCTCACCTACATCACGCAGATTTTGAAGGAGGCGCTGCGGTTGTGGCCGCCAGCGCCCGCCTATGGCATCGCGCCGCTCAAGGACGAGACGCTCGCTGGCGGCAAGTACAGACTGAGAAAGAACACTTTCATCACCGTTCTCGTGATGGCGCTGCATCGCGATCCCAGCGTCTGGGGGCCGAACCCCGATGCTTTCGATCCCGAGAATTTCAGCCGCGAGGCCGAGGCCAAGCGACCGATCAACGCCTGGAAGCCGTTCGGCAACGGCCAGCGCGCCTGCATCGGCCGCGGCTTTGCGATGCACGAGGCGGCGCTGGCGATCGGCATGATCCTGCAGCGCTTCAAGCTGCTCGATCCGCATCGCTACCAGATGCATCTGAAGGAAACGCTGACCGTCAAGCCTGACGGCTTCAAGATCAAGGTGCGGCCGCGCGCCGACCGGGACCGCGGCGCTTTTGCCGGCCGGGCGGCGGTAGCGGCTGCCGCCTCGAATGCCGCGGCGCCGCAGGCGCGGGCCCGTCCGGGACACAACACGCCGCTGTTGGTGCTCTACGGCTCCAACCTCGGCACGGCCGAGGAGCTGGCGACGCGCGTGGCCGACCTCGCCGAGGTCAACGGCTTTGCGACCCGGCTCGGCGCGCTCGACGATTATGTCGGCAAGCTTCCGGAGAAGGGCGGGCTTTTGATTTTTTGCGCCTCCTATAATGGCGCCCCTCCCGACAATGCCACACAGTTCGTCAAATGGCTGGACAACGGCCTGAAGAAGGATGCGCTCGCCAAGGTGCGCTACGCAGTGTTCGGCTGCGGCAACAGCGACTGGGCGGCGACCTATCAATCCGTGCCGCGCATGATCGACGAGCAACTGGCGGCGCACGGCGCGCGCAGCCTCTCCGCTCGCGGCGAGGGCGATGCCCGCAGCGATCTCGATGGTCAGTTCGAAAGATGGTTCGCGAAGGCCGCGCCTGCGGCGATGAAGGAGTTGGGCGTTGATTCCAGCTTCGCCCGCAGCGCCGACGACGCGCCGCTGTATTCGATCGAGCCGGTGGCGCCGTCGGCTGTCCATACCATGGTCGCACAGGGCGGCGTCGCGCCGATGAAGGTGCTGGACAATTCCGAACTCCAGAACAAGAGCGGCGCCAACCCCTCCGACCGCTCGACCCGGCATATCGAAGTGCAGTTGCCGCCCGGCATCGTCTACCGCGTCGGCGACCATCTCAGCGTCGTGCCGCGCAACGATCCCGCGCTGGTCGATTCCGTCGCGCGCCGCTTTGGCTTCTTGCCGGCCGACCAGATCCGGCTCCACGTCGCCGAAGGCCGCCGCGCGCAATTGCCGGTCGACGATGCCGTGTCGGTCGGGAGGTTATTGACCGAGTTCGTCGAGCTGCAGCAGGTCGCGACCCGCAAGCAGATCCAGATCATGTCGGAACACACGCGCTGTCCCGTCACCAAGCCAAAACTGCTTGCCTATCTCGGTGACGACGCGGCTTCGGCGGAGCGCTATCGCTCGGACGTGCTGACAAAACGCAAATCGGTGTTCGATCTGCTGGAAGAATATCCCGCCTGCGAGCTGCCGTTCCACGCCTATCTGGAAATGCTGTCGCTGCTGGCGCCGCGCTATTACTCGATCTCGTCGTCGCCCTCGATCGACGCGGCGCGCTGCAGCATCACGGTCGGCGTCGTCGAAGCGCCGGCCAGTTCGGGGCGCGGCGTCTACAAGGGCGTGTGCTCGAACTACCTTTCCGGTCGCCGTGTCGGCGATAACATTCATGCCACCGTGCGCGAGACCAAGGCCGGCTTCCGCCTGCCCGATGATCCCGCGGTGCCCGTGATCATGATCGGCCCCGGCACCGGGCTGGCGCCATTCCGCGGCTTCCTGCAGGAGCGCGCCCACCGCAAGGCGCACGGCGCAAAACTCGGTCCTGCCATGCTGTTCTTCGGCTGCCGTCATCCCGATCAGGATTTTCTCTACGCCGATGAACTGAAGGCATTTGCTGCCGACGGCATCGTCGAACTGCACACCGCGTTCTCGCGCGCCGAGGGGCCGAAGAACTATGTGCAGCATCAGGTGACGGCGCAGAAGGACCGCGTCTGGAACCTGATCGAGCAGGGCGCGATCGTCTATGTCTGCGGCGACGGCGGCAAGATGGAGCCTGACGTCAAGGCCGCGCTGGTTGCGATCTATCGCGAGAAGACCGGCTCCGATACTGACGCGGGCCTGCGCTGGATCGACGATCTCGGCACCAGGAACCGTTACGTGCTGGACGTGTGGGCGAGCGGTTAGACGTCGTCCCTGCGAATGCAGGGACCCATACGCCGCGGCCTCTCATTGAAGCAATAGCGCCAGATACTCTGCCCGTAACCACTACCTCCTGTGGTTATGGGTCCCTGCGTTTGCAGCGACGACGACTGTTGTGAGAGCATGCTACAAGCCTCCGCATGATTCCCTGGGAAAAACTCGACACCGCACGCATCCCCGGCACCGAGGACGAACTCCGCCTGATGCGCCGCGGCAAGGAGTTCTCCATCATGCTCGGCACCAACGAGCTGATGAACAGCCGCCTCTCGGGCTCGGAGGCCGCGCTGGCGACGTTGGCGGCGAGGAAGATCGAGAAGATCGCAAAGCCTCACATGCTCATCGGCGGCCTCGGCATGGGCTTTACGCTGCGGGCGGCGCTGGGGGCGCTCGGCAACGAGGCGCAAATCATGGTGGTCGAACTCGTCCCGGCCGTCGTCGCCTGGGCGCGCGGCCCGATGGCGGAAATCTTTGGCGATAGCCTCGGCGATCCCCGCGTCAGCATCCGTGAAGCCGATGTCACTGAAATCATCCGCACGCACCGTGCGAAATTCGATGCCATCCTGCTCGACGTTGACAACGGTCCGGAAGGCCTGACGCGCAAGGCCAATGATGCGCTCTATAGTTCAGCGGGGTTGAATGCGGCGCATGTGGCGCTGCGCACGGGCGGCGTTCTCGCGGTATGGTCGTCCGGCCCCAATCCGGCGTTTGCGAAGCGGCTGCGCGGCGCAAACTTCGACGTCAACGAAGTCAACATCCGCGCCACCGGCAGAGGCGGCGGCGCCCGCCACGTCATCTGGATCGCGACGAAGATTTAAGCCGCCTTCGCCGCCGCACGATGGGCGTGCTCGTCGATCGCCCCGATGATCTGCGGCCACATCGGGATCGGCAATGCGTGGCCCATGCCTTCGATCATCAGGAGCTTCGCGCCGGGGATTGACGCCGCCGTATCCTTGCCGCCTGCGGGACGCACCAGCGGATCGACGGTGCCGTGAATGACCAGCGTCGGAATCTTCAGGTGGTGCAGCCGTTCCTTGCGGCTGCCGGAGGCCAGCACCGCGCGCAACTGCCGCCCGACGCCGGCTGGATTGAGGCCGCGTTCGAAGGTGCGCGCGGCGCGCGAGGGATCGAGCGCCTCGTCTTCCGGGAACGAGCCGACGCGCAGTATCTTCCAGGTCTTGGCGAACCGCGCAAAATATTCCTCCTTGGTGCGCGGCGGCGGCGCCATCAGCGCGGCGGCGGCCTCGCGGGTCGGCGGCGGAAGCCTCGGGTTGCCGGTGGTCGACATGATCGAGGTGAGCGAGCGAACCCGGTGCGGAAAGGACAAGGCTACCTCTTGCGCGATCATGCCGCCCATCGACGCGCCGACCAGATGCGCCGACTTGATGCCGAGAACGTCCATCAGGCCGACGGTGTCCTTGGCCATGTCGATGAGCTTGTAGGTCGAGGCGACCGGAATCCTGAGGAACCGCAATTTGATCAGTTCGAACGGCGTCAGGCGCGCGCCGCCGGACAGATGCGAGGATTTGCCGATGTCGCGGTTGTCGAAGCGAATGACGCGAAAGCCGCGCGCGGCGAGCTGGCGGCAGAAATCGTCGTCCCAGTGAATCATCTGGGCGCCGAGCCCCATGATCAGCAGCATCGGTTCCGCGGTCGGGTCGCCGAAGATCTCGTAGCAGATGTCGATGCCGTTGGCGCGAGCGATCTGGGGCGGCTGATGGGCAAGCATCGCGTTTGTGTTCCCTTGGCTGAAAACGTCTCGCAGTAACTATGGCACGGTTTCCCGCACCGCAGAAGGTGTGCGGCGGTTGACCGGTCCGCCACAACGGTGTGGTATGGGTCAAATCGATGCGAAGCGTGGCAAGCGCTCGTCACTTTTCCGGGAGAGGGCGCGATGGCCGACAAAGGCAACGATCCTGCCGCGATTTGGCAGAGCATGCTCGGGGAGATGGAGAAGGGGTTCAACTCCTTTGCCAACCAGGCGATGGCGTCGCCGGAGTTCTCCAAGGTAATGAACCAGGTCGGCGGCGTCTCGGCCGGCGCGCAGAAGCAGCTCGGCGAGCTGATGGAAAAGTACTTGCTCGCGATGAACCTGCCGAGCCGGGCGCAGATGGTCGGCATGTCCGAGCGGCTGCAGTCGATCGAGGGCCAGCTCAACGAGATCAAGGCGATGCTGCACCAGGTGCATCACAATTCGCTGGCGACCGATGGCAGCGCCGGCGCGCCGCGGCCGCCGCGCACCAGGCGGCCGCCATCGGAGGGAGAGCCAAAATGAACGCTCCCGCGGGCCTCGATCCGGCGTCGATTGCGGAGCGGATCCAGTCCGAGGTGCAGCGCGCGATCCAGCGCAGCATCAAGGGCGTCGAGTATTTTGCCTCATCAGGCCCGTCTCTCGGCTCCACGCCAAAGGACATCCTTGCCCTCCGCGGCACCATGAACCTCTATCACTACCGGCCGATGGCGGATGAGATCTACCGCGTGCCGATCCTGATCGTGATGGCGACCACCAACCGCGGCTACATTCTCGACCTCGTGCCGGGCCAGAGCTTCATCGAGTTTCTGCTGAAGCGCGGCTACGACGTCTACATGCTGGACTGGACCGCGCCGAAGCCGGAAGAGAAAAGCCTGCGGATGGACGACTACGTTCTCGACTTCATCCCGGATTGCATCCGCCGCGTGCAGCAGGATTCCGGCGAAAAGGACGTCAGCATCATCGGCTATTGCTTCGGCGGCGTGCTGTCACTGCTGTACGGCTCGATCTTCAACGACGGGCCGATGAAGAACCTGATCTGCTTTACCACGCCGATCGATTTCCGCGAGATGAAGCTGTTTTCGAATTTCTCCGATCGCCGCTATTTCGACGTCGACCGCCTCGTCGACAGCGTCGGCAACGTGCCACCGGAAATGATCCTGTCGTCGTTCGAGATGCTGCGGCCGGCCTCGCGCGCCGCCAGCCAGGTTCAATTGTGGGAGAACATCTGGAACGATGAATACGTCAAGGCCTACCGGATGATGGACCGCTGGGGCACCGACACGCTGCCGCTGGCGGGCGAGTACTTTCGCGCCATCACCAAGGACCTGATGTGGGACAACAAGCTGTTCAACGACACCATGTCGGTCGGCGGCCGCGCGGCCAATATCGCCGACATCAAGGTGCCGATCCTGCATGCGGTGGCCGAGCACGACCACATCGTGCCCTATGACGCGGCAAAACACCTGATCAAGAAGGTCGGCTCGACCGACAAGGAAGAGGTGATGCTGAAGGGCGGCCATGTCAGCGTCGTCGCCGGCGCCAACGCCGTCAAGCGGCTGTGGCCGAAACTGGATTCCTGGCTGGGGAAGAGATCGACATGAGCGAAACCCGTTCCTATCCGCGCCTCGTCAAGACCGACGCCGGCGAGATCGAATTCCGTATGATGGCGCGCGCCGACGAAGCCGCGGTGCTGGCGTTCGCGCAAAAGCTGCCGACGCACGATCTGCTGTTCCTGCCGCGCAACATCAGCCAGCCCAAGGTGCTGTCGGCCTGGGTCAACGAGATCGAGCGCGGCGCCATCACCAGCCTGCTGGCGGTGAAGGGCGGGGCGGTGGTCGGCTGCGGGACGCTGGTGCGTGACCCGCATTCCTGGTCGCCCCATGTCGGCGAGATCCGGATGGTGGTGTCGCTGGATGTCCGCGGGCAGGGCGTCGGCCGGGCCCTGTCGCAGGAGACATTCGCGCTGGCGCTGGGGGCGGGGCTGGAGAAGCTGTCGGTGCAGATGACGGTCGACCAGCAGGCGGCCATCGCCCTGTTCGAGAGCCTCGGCTTCAAGGCGGAGGCGCTGCTGCGCGACCACGTCCGGGACGTCGACGGCAGGAAGCATGACATCGTCGTGCTCGGGCATAATGTGGCGCAGGTGCGGGCCCAGATGGAGGCCTACGGGCTGCCGGGGGCGGTCCAGCACTGACCGGCCGGGCACCGCCCTGACAATCGGGATCGGACACCGCCCGGACAAAAACGTGCAAAACAACCCCATGCAAAGTAGGCCGGCGCGGCTCCTGCGCCCCGGCTAAGGCTCTGGCGTCATAGCCTAAAGTCGAGTTTTTGCCGGTTCGGCGGGCAAACCGCCCATTCGTCAAGCTGTTCACGTACTCGTGATATCGCGCTGCAACATTGATGTTGCGCTGCACCATTAACTATGACACAACACTCCTGCCCCGGGCCAATCCGGACGGGGTGAGCCCATAGCTCAAACCTGAGGATGGAGAGACACCCCATGACCACCGACACCAATTCCGTACTGAACACCGTCAAGGAAGCCTTCGCGCCCGTCACCGAGGCGTTCACCAAGCTCCAGAGCATGGAAGTTCCGGAAGCTGCGCGTGACTTCGTGAAGAAGCAGGCCGAGACCGCCAAGGTTCGTGCCGCCGATTTCCATGCCGGTTCCGAGAAGGTGACCGCCGCCGTCGAGACCGCCGTTGCCGGTTCGGTCGCCGAGGCTGCCAAGATCAGCCGCAACATCCAGCAGGCGCTCTATCAGGACGTCGAAGCGTTCTTCGCCGGCATCGACAAGCTCGCTTCGGCCAAGTCGCTGAGCGAAGCGGCCCAGATCCAGTCCGAGGCGGTTCGTGCCCAGGGCGAAGTGCTGGTCTCCCGCGCCAAGGCGACGTCCGAATATCTCGGCAAGCTCGTCTCCGAGAGCGCCAAGACCGCGCAGGACAACTTCTCCAAGGTCTACTCCAAGACCGCCTGATCGCGATCTGCCTGACAACTGCATTTCGAAGGCTCGCTTAGGCGGGCCTTCTTTTTTGTCTGATGTCGGCATACGTCAGTCGAACCCTCATGGTGAGGAGGCGCCCTTGCGCCGTCTCGAACCATGAGGCCACGATGGGGCCTGCATCCTTCGAGACGCCGCTTCGCGGCTCCTCAGGATGAGGGTCGTTTGTCCGAAAGCCGCCATGAGCCTTCCCGCCACCTTCGCCATCGACAGCCCCGGCGACGCCGCGCGCGCCGCCGAGCTGCGGCGCGTGAAGCTTCTGGCGACGTCGGTGCTCGCGGCGACATTCGTGATTTTCCTCGGCGCCAAGGCGCTGCTGCCGGTGCACCCCGTATTCGGCTTCATCGCGGCCTTCGCCGAGGCCGCGACCATCGGCGGCCTCGCCGACTGGTATGCGGTGGTGGCGCTGTTCAAGCGGCCACTGGGGCTGCCGATCCCCCACACCGCGATCATCCAGAGCAACCAGCAGCGCATCGCCGACAAGCTCGGCGAATTCATCGAGGTGCACTTCCTCGAGGCCGCGCCGGTCGAAGCCAAGCTGCGGCAGATCGATTTCGGCTCGTTCATCGCCGACTGGCTGCGCGACCGCAAGCGCAGCGAGGATCTGGCGCGCTTTGCCTTGCGGCTGCTGCCGGAAGCGGTGGCGGCGACGGAAAATTCCGGGCTGATCACCTTCGTCAGCCGCCGTATCGCGTCGCAACTGATGGCGATCGATCTCGCGCCGCTCGCCGCCGGCACGCTGCGCGCGTTCGTCAAGGAGGGACGTCATCGGGGCCTGCTCGACGATCTCCTGCGCGGGGTGCACGACACGATGCATCAGGCCGAAACCATGGCCATGATCCGCGAGAAAATCCGCAGCGAACTGCCGACGCTGCTGAAACTCTATCGCGCCGACAAGTTTCTGGTGAACAGGATCGTGGCGTCGGCCACGTCGTTCTTCGAGGAGGTTCGCAACGATCCGGCGCATCCGTTTCGCGGCGAGTTCGACCGGATGATCCTGAGCTTCGTCGATCGCCTCGAAACCGATCCCGCCTATGCCGAACGTATCCAGGGCCTAAAGCGCGATCTGCTCGCGCGCCCTGAACTCGCGGGCCTTGCGCGTCACGTCTGGGAGAATCTGCGCTCGTTCATCGAACGCAGCGCCTCGGGCGAGACCCAGGTGCTGCAGCAATATCTGGTGCGCATGTTCATGACCGCGGGCGAGGCGCTGGCGGGCGATGCCGAGCTGCGCGCCGAAATCAATCAGGGCCTCGTCGCCGTGCTGCGAACGGTGGTCGCCGAACAGAAAAGCGGCGTCTCCACCTTCATCTCCGATCAGGTGAAATCCTGGGACATGGGCCAGCTGATCGCGCTGATCGAGATCAACATCGGCCGCGACCTGCAATACATCCGCTTCAACGGTTCGCTGATCGGCGGGCTGGCCGGGCTCGCGCTCTACACCCTCGAATACCTGCTGCGGCTGCTGTGATTAATTAATCACGTCAATTCTTTTAGTTGCCCCGGGCCGTACTTGGCCGGCTTGCAAGCTGAAAACCGGTTCCCTAACTTTTTGGTCAGCTATGTTGCGTTGCGGAACGATTCTGCTGCGCGAGCGTCTACTTTACTGAACTGGTGGCCGGCTGCCGCGACGTCAGGGGCCGACCCGAGAGGAGACATGATGTCCGTTGCTGCACAGACGCTTTCGCCGCCATCTAAAACGCTGATGTTTCTGGAGGGGCGAGCCTTTTCCGAATTGGGCGCGTTTCTCGGCGCGCTGCCGCTGCTGAGCCTTGCTCCCCGCGGCGATGGTCATCCCGTTCTGGTGTTGCCCGGGCTTGTTGCATCCGACGCATCCACCCGTCCGCTGCGCAGCTTTCTCAAGGGCCGCGGCTACGCCGTTTCGGGCTGGAAGCAGGGCCGCAATCTCGGCCTGCGCCATGGCGTGCAGGACGCGATGGTCGATCTGGTGCACGAGATGAACGACACGCACGGCCGCAAGGTTTCGCTGGTTGGCTGGAGCCTCGGCGGTCTCTACGCGCGCCAGCTCGCCAAGATGATGCCGGAGCGCGTGCGGACGGTGATCACGCTCGGCAGCCCGTTTGCATCAGGCCCGAAGGCGACCAACGCCTGGCGGGTGTACGAACTGGCAAGCGGCCGCAGCGCCGAGGAAGAAGACCACCGTTTCGGCGGCACGCTGGCGGGAACCCCGCCGGTGCCGACCACGGCAATCTTCAGCCGCACCGATGGTGTCTGCGCGTGGCAGGGCTGTGTCGAGAAGACCTCGGCGACGTCGGAGAGCATCGAGGTCGAGAGCAGCCATTGCGGCATGGGCCATCACCCGGCCGCGGTCTATGCAGTGGCCGATCGGCTGGCGCAGGCGGAAGGTGAGTGGGCGCCGTTTGATCGGAGCGGGTGGCGCGCTATGGTTTATCCGAACCCGCACCGGTAAACGGCTACATCCGGGCCACATGATTCGAGACGCGCGGCGTTGCCGCGCTCTTCGCATGAGGGTCTGAAATCTCGAAGGTCGAACAATCTCCACGGAGCCTTCTATTGCGGTCCCAACTGCAATGGAGGCAGTACTACGTGCTGCAATTTCAGTTGATCGCGTATCTTGTAAACGGACTTCGTGACCCGCTCGTTTATCTCCATACATCGATCCGCTATGCAGCAAATCTCGTTAATGGTTGCTGCATTCGCGAGTTTTGACTTCTCCTTAAAAATCGGGTCGGTGATATTCTTAATGGGAGCGAGGCTCCATTGATCTATGCTAACCAGCTTTTCATTTTCGGGCGGCTCGGTTGTGTACATCGAATGACATAGCTGATTACGGAATTCTGTAACCGCCCTGAATCGTTCCAGGCATTCAAACAGCTCAGTTTTGATTTCGGCGTCTAGCTCGTTTTCATACCTGAGTAGATTATAAACGAGATCCATCCTGCGCCGAGTACTAAGGATAGACGCCCAAGCAATATCGGCGTTGCCACTTGGATGACCGGATAGGCAAAAGTAGACAGCGTAAAAGCATGCTTCTGTATTCGCCCACACGGCGATTAGCTTGCCGATGCACATTAGGATAGCTTGCGTCGTATCGAGCTCCTTAGGAATAAGCGAATACGTGGATGGAGCTTTGGGCATGAATGACTCCTAGAATGCGGAAGAGAAGTTGAACTGGACACAGATGCATAAGCGCGCTTTGAGCACATCGAATGTCGCGGCGATGGTCCAACCCCGCACCAGTTGATTAAGAAACCAGCCATTCGAGCTGAAGAGAGTCCCGATAAGGGAGGCGAGAATTGGTGTGACTATAGACGGTTTCGCTTTTGGGTAGCGTGTGTTCTGTCTTCGTACCTGTTATTCACAACTAGGGCGGCCATTCTTCGTTATTTGACGAATCCCGGAGCGACTGGCGAATCCGAAACCGTACTGGTGGGTGCCGCGGTCTCTTTAGCCTCGCCCCGCTTGCGGGGAGAGGCCGACGCGAAGCGGCGGGTGAGGGGCACTCTCCGCGAACTCCGATCCATCGAATTTGCTGAAGCAGCCCCTCATCCCGACCTTCTAAGAGCGAGCTTTGCTCGTCTCGACCCCGTAAAGGATGGGGAGAAGGAGAAGCGGCAGCCACCATTGTCGCCCTCCCAACAAACGCGCTATGCCCTGACGCATGCCGCCGCCGCTTGCCCGCATCATCCAGCAGTTGAAGCGCGAACCTTCGCGCACCGGGTCGATCGTCGTCACCCTGTTCGGCGACGCCATCGTGCCGCGTGGCGGCTCGGTCTGGCTTGGCACGCTGCTGGAATTCTTTGAACAACTCGACATCGACGCCAGCGCGGTACGCACCGCGATGTCGCGGCTGACTGCGGACGGCTGGTTCGAGCGCATTAAAATCGGTCGCAACAGCTTCTACCGTCTGGTGCAGAGCGGGCGGCAAACGTTTGATATCGCGACGAAACACATCTACGGGCCGCCGGCGTCCGACTGGACCGGACGATTCGAGCTGCTGCTGATCGGCAACGGCGGCGATCGCGAGTTGGCGCGCGAGGCGCTGAAGAACGCCGGCTTTGGCAGTCCGCTACCGGGCGTCTGGGTGGCGCCGTCGGGCGTGCCGGTGCCGGAGGAGGCGGCCGGCGCTATCCGTCTCGAAGTCTCTGCCGAGGACGACAGCGGGCGGCGCCTGCTCAGTGAAAGCTGGCCGCTCGATCGCACCGCGGACGCCTACCTCAAATTCATGAAGACCTTTGAGCCGCTGCACCGCTGGATTCTCGGGGGCGAGACGTTGACGGATGCGGACGCCCTCACCGCGCGCGTGCTCCTGATCCACCATTACCGCCGCGTCGTACTCCGCGATCCGTTGCTGCCGACAGCGCTGTTGCCTTCGGACTGGCCGGGCCGGGCGGCCCGGGCGCTGTGCGCCGGGATCTATCGCGACCTGCTTCCCGCGTCCGAACAATGGCTTGACCGCCACGCCACCAATGAAGCCGGTCCGTTGCCGAAGCCGGGCGCGGAACTTGCGAAGCGCTTTGCCAACCGATAGATCTGTTACAGAAATATATTGCATATCTCCATTTGTGTTATATATTCCCTCCCAATAATTTCAGGGGAGGTCCGCCATGTATACGCAGGCGCTCAATTCGTCCGAGGGCGAAGACCGTAATATTGAGGACGCCGCGCGGGCCGCGCAGTTCCAGGCGCGCATCGACGCCGAGGAGCGCATCGAGCCGAACGACTGGATGCCGGCGGCCTACCGCAAAACCCTGACCCGGCAGATTTCACAGCACGCGCATTCCGAAATCGTCGGCATGCTGCCCGAGGGCAACTGGATCACGCGGGCGCCGTCGCTGCGCCGCAAGGCGGCGCTGCTGGCCAAGGTACAGGACGAGTGCGGTCACGGACTCTATCTCTATGCCGCCGCCGAGACGCTGGGCTCCTCGCGCGAGGAACTGGTCGACCTGATGCTGGCGGGGAAGGCCAAGTATTCGTCGATCTTCAATTACCCGACGCTGACCTGGGCCGATATCGGCACCATCGGCTGGCTGGTCGATGGCGCCGCGATCATGAACCAGATCCCGCTGTGCCGCTGTTCCTACGGCCCTTACGCGCGCGCGATGATCCGCGTCTGCAAGGAAGAGTCGTTCCATCAGCGCCAGGGTTTTGAAATTATGGTGACGCTGTGCCGCGGCACCGCGGAGCAGAAGGCGATGGCGCAGGATGCGCTGAACCGGTGGTGGTGGCCGGTGCTGATGATGTTCGGCCCGCCCGACCAGGCGAGCCAGCACTCGGACACATCGACCAAGTGGAAGATCAAGCGGTTTTCCAACGACGAGCTGCGGCAAAAATTCGTCGACGCCACCGTGCCGCAGGCGCAGTTTTTGGGGCTCACCATTCCCGATCCCGGAATGAAGCAGAACGAAAACGGCAGTTGGGAATACAGCGCGATCGACTGGGACGAGTTCAAGCAGGTGCTCGCCGGCAACGGCCCCTGCAACCGCGACCGGCTGGCGGCGCGGCGCAAGGCGCATGACGACGGCGCCTGGGTGCGCGAGGCGGCATCGGCCTATGCCGAGAAGCGCAGGCAGCGCGCCGCCTTGCAGGCCGCCGAATAGGGAGATCAGCGATGGCGACGCCAACCATTCCGCTCTGGGAAGTGTTCATCCGCAGCCGCAACGGGCTGGCGCACAAGCACGTCGGCTCGCTGCACGCCACCGACGCCACGCTGGCGCTGCAGGCCGCGCGCGACATCTACACCCGCCGCGGCGAGGGTCTTTCGATCTGGGTGGTGCCGTCGAACGCGATCACCGCTTCCGACCCGGCCGAGAAGGGCATGATGTTCGAGCCGGCGGAGTCGAAGATCTACCGGCACCCGACGTTTTACGACGTGCCGGAGGAAGTCGGGCATATGTGACGTCCTCATTGCGAGCGCAGCGAAGCAATCCATTGCGCCGCAAAGGAAGTCTGGATTGCTTCGTCGCTTCGCTCCTCGCAATGACGACTGAACAAGCGGGTTAACGACATGACCGCAGGCAACATCACCGTCTCCGAAACGCCGCTGGTGCTCTACACCCTGCGTCGCGCCGACGACGCGCTGATCCTCGGGCACCGGCTGTCGGAATGGTGCGGCCACGCGCCGATGCTGGAAGAGGACATGGCGCTGGCCAACATGGGCCTCGACCTGCTCGGGCAGGCGCGCGAGCTCTATTCCTACGCGGCGAAAGCCGAGGGCAGAGACAATGACGAGGACAAGTTCGCCTATCTGCGCGACGTCAGGCAGTATCGCAATCTGTTGCTGCTGGAACAGCCGAACGGCGATTTTGCCCGCACCATGGTGCGGCAGTTTTTCTACGCGGCGTTTGCCGACCTCTACTGGCGGGCGATGATGCGCTCGGCCGACGCGACGCTGGCCGCGATTGCGGCAAAATCGGAAAAGGAAAGCGCCTACCATCTGCGCCATTCCTCGGAGTGGATCGTCCGCCTTGGCGACGGCACCGAGGAAAGCCACCGCCGCGCGCAGGAAGCGATCGATCTGCTCTGGGCCTTCACCGGCGAAATGTTCGAAATCGACGACAGCGAGCGTGGGCTGATCGATGCCGGCATTGCTGTCGATCCCGTGCCGTTGCGTGCGCAGTGGATGAAGACGATCACGGGCGTCGTTGCCGAGGCGACGCTTGCCTTGCCGAACAACGGCTGGATGCAGCAGGGCGGCCGCAGCGGGCGGCATAGCGAGCATCTCGGCCATCTCCTCAGCGAATTGCAATCGATGCCGCGCACCTTTCCGGGGGCGACATGGTAGCCGTTCTCGACGACATCGATCTGCGCCGGCGCGCCTGGGAAGCCGCCTCTACGGTGGTTGACCCCGAAATCCCGGTGCTGACCATTGCCGATCTCGGCGTGCTGCGCGAGGTGGAAGTGCACGACGGCCGCGTCGAGGTCGCGATCACGCCAACCTATTCCGGCTGTCCGGCCATGAACATGATCGCGCTGGAAATCGAGCTGGCGCTGGAGCGCGCCGGCATCGCGCGGCCGACGGTTCGCACCGTGCTGTCGCCGGCCTGGACCACGGACTGGATGAGCGAGGACGGCCGCACCAAGCTCAGGGAATACGGCATCGCGCCGCCGCAGGCGTCAGGCTCGCGCCGCGCGCTGTTCGGCGAGCAGCAGGTGGCCTGTCCGCAATGCGGTTCCGTGAATACCGAAGTGCTGTCCGAGTTCGGCTCGACCTCCTGCAAGGCGCTGTGGCGCTGCAAGAGCTGCCGCGAACCCTTTGATTATTTCAAGTGTCATTGACCATGTCCCACGCCCCGCGCTTTCACCGTCTGGCCGTCAACGATCTGCGCCGCGAAGCGGCGGATGCCGTGTCGATGACGTTCGCGATCCCGAAGGAGCTGGAAGGCGACTACAGCTTTACACCGGGCCAATACCTCACCTTGCGCACCACCATGGACGGCGAGGAAGTGCGCCGCTCCTACTCGATCTGTTCCGGGCCCGACGACGGCGAACTGCGCATCGCGGTCAAGAAAGTCGACGGCGGCGCGTTCTCGAGCTGGGCCGCGGATGAGCTGAAATCCGGCGACGAGCTCGACGTGATGACGCCGACCGGGCGGTTCGGCATCGTGCACGCGCCCCAGGAGGCGAGGGTCTATGTCGGCTTTGCCGCCGGCAGCGGCATCACGCCGATCCTGTCGATCGCCAAGGGCGTGCTGGCGCGCGAGCCCGACAGCCGCTTCTTCCTGTTCTACGGCAACCGCTCGACCTCGAGCATGCTGTTCCTCGAGGAGCTCGAGGAATTGAAGGATCGCTTCCTGCAGCGGTTCTCGCTGTTCCATGTCCTATCGGGCGAAGAGCAGGATATTCCGATCCTGCATGGCCGGCTCGACGGCGAAAAGGTTCGCGTGCTGCTGCGCTCGCTGGTGCCGGCCTCGCGGGTCGATCACGTCTTCATCTGCGGCCCCACCGGGATGAGCGAGGATGTCGAGACGACCTGCCGCGAGATCGGCATTGCCGAGGACCGCATCCACGTCGAGCGCTTCGTCTCTGAATTCGGCGGCAAGCCGCGCCCGAAGAAGGTCATTGAAACATCCGCGCCACCCAAGGCGATGGCTGCACTGATCATCGACGGCAAGCGCCGCGAGGTGCCGGTCGCTGACGAGGAGTCCATTCTGGATGCCGCGCTGCGCGCCGGTATGGATCTGCCGTTCGCCTGCAAGGGCGGCATGTGCTCGACCTGCCGCGCCAAGCTGGTCGAGGGCGAGGCGCAGATGGAAGTCAATTATTCGCTGGAGCCGTGGGAGCTGAAGGCGGGGTTTATCCTCACTTGCCAGGCGCGGCCGTGCTCGGACAAGGTGGTGGTAGATTACGACCACGTATAATGAATGGGCGGCCGCGTTGACACCTCAGGTGCTTCGATCCGACACTAGCTAACGACAGAGGCCGAACAGGCCCGTGCGTACAGGGAGAGAACGACGTGGAACCGTCCTGCGGCGCGGGCAGCGCGCCATGAACAAGGCCCTTTCGCCCGACGAGATCGCCCGCGCCTGCGCGGACGCGATGTGGCAGGAAGACGACGCAAGCCAGGGCCTCGGCATGAAGATTGTCGAGGTGAAGGCTGGCCATGCCGTGCTGACGATGACGGTGCAGCCGCACATGGTCAACGGCCAGCGCATCGCCCATGGCGGCTTCATTTTCCTGCTGGCCGATTCCACCTTCGCCTTTGCCTGCAACTCGCACAACCAGCGCGCGGTGGCCGCGCAGTGCGACATCACCTTCATTCGGCCGGGAAAGCTGGGAGACGTGCTGGTGGCAACCGCGCGGGAAATCTCACGCAGCGGCCGGTCTGGAATCTATGACGTGCGTGTCAGCGCCGGGGATGCCGTGATCGCCGAGTTTCGAGGGCACTCCCGCACCATTGCGGGAACGTGGCTGGCGGGCGCGGACAACGCGGCCACAGAAAAATAGCCGGGAGGGAGACGCGTCATGGCCATGGCAAAACTGAAATCCGGCGGAAGCAGCTACAGCGCCGAACTGGACGAGGCCGAGCGCGCCTCGCGCGACGAGATCATGGCGCTGCAGACCACGCGCCTCGCCTGGTCGCTGGGACATGCCTACGACAACGTCGCGCATTACCGCAAAGCCTTTGACGCCGCCGGCGTGCACCCGTCCGACTTCCAACAGCTTGCCGATCTCGCAAAATTTCCGTTCACGGCAAAGACGGACCTCCGCGACAATTATCCCTTCAAGATGTTTGCGGTGCCGCGCGAAAAACTGGTCCGCATCCATGCGTCCTCGGGCACGACGGGCAAGCCGATCGTGGTCGGCTACACCCAGGGCGATATCGACATCTGGGCGGACGTGATGGCGCGCTCGATCCGCGCCGCCGGCGGGCGTAGCGGCATGATCATCCACAACGCCTATGGCTACGGCCTGTTCACCGGCGGGCTCGGCGTGCATAACGGCGCTGAAAAGCTCGGCTGCACGGTGGTGCCGGTGTCCGGCGGGATGACCGAGCGGCAGGTGCAGCTGATCAATGATTTCCGGCCCGATATCATCACGGTGACGCCGAGCTACATGCTGGCGATCCTGGATGAGTTCAAGCGGCAGGGGCTCGACCCGCGCCAGTCCTCGCTGAAGTTCGGCATCTTCGGCGCCGAGCCCTGGACCAATGCGATGCGGCTGGAGATCGAGCAGGCGTTCGACATGGATGCGACCGACATCTACGGCCTATCGGAAGTGATCGGCCCCGGCGTGGCGCAGGAATGCGTGGAGACCAAGGACGGCCTGCACATCTGGGAGGATCATTTCTATCCCGAGGTGATCGACCCCGAGACCGGCGCCGTGCTGCCCGACGGCGAGAAGGGCGAACTGGTGTTCACCTCGCTCACCAAGGAGGGCTTTCCGATCATCCGCTACCGCACCCGTGACCTGACCCGGCTGCTGCCGGGCACGGCGCGGCCGGGCATGCGGCGGATGGAGAAGGTCACCGGGCGCTCCGACGACATGATCATTTTGCGCGGGGTCAACGTGTTCCCGACCCAGATCGAGGAAGCGCTGCTGGCGACCGACTGGTGCGGCGGCCATTTCATCATCGAGCTGACGCGGGAAGGGCGGATGGACGAGATGACCGTGCTCGCCGAGGCCCGCCCGGAAAGCTGGGACGCCAGCGGCCTCGACTCGCACGCCGAAAAGGTCTCGATCTTCATCAAGAACACCATCGGCATCACCGCCCGCATCAGGGCCGTCGCCCCCGACACGCTGGAACGCTCGCTCGGCAAGGCCAAACGTGTTTACGACAAGCGGCCGAAAGGGTAACCCCTGCTGCGCGAAAGCCAGCGGAAAACCCTGATGCCAGCTCCCGAGAAGTCCGACGTTCGATCCATCCAGGCCCGCTGCGTGCGGCTGCCGGCGAAGGCCGCCGATGCCGCGTCGATTTCCCCGGTGGTCGAGAGCCTCACGCTGTCGCGCGGCGACGACGACCTGCTGATCGAGGTCAGGGCGGCCGCCGTCAATCCATCCGATGTGAAGGCCGCGACCGGGCTGATGCCTTATGCGGTGTTCCCGCGCACGCCGGGCCGCGACTATGCGGGGGTCGTGATCGACGGACCCGACGGGTGGCGCGGCCGCGAGGTGTTCGGCTCGTCCGGTGATCTCGGCATTCGCCGCGACGGCACGCATGCGACGCATCTCGTGGTCGAGGCGGACGCGGTCGTTGAAAAGCCCGGAAGCATTTCATGGGAAGAGGCCGCCGGCATCGGCGTGCCGTTCGTGACCGCGATGGAAGGGCTGCGCCGGGCCGGCATTCCGAAGGCCGGCGAGACCGTGCTGGTCATGGGCGTCAACGGCAAGGTCGGGCAGGCGGCGACACAGATCGCAAGCTGGCATGGCGCGCGCGTGATCGGTGTCGTGCGCAGGGCCGAGCCGTATGAAGGGCACAGCAATTCGAGCGTCGAGGTGATCGATACGTCTGCGGCCGACGTTGCGGCGCGCGTGCGCGAGATTACCGGCGGCAAGGGCGCCGACATCGTGTTCAACACCGTCGGCGATCCTTATTTCGAGGCTGCGCACAAATCGCTCGCCCTGCGCGGGCGGCAGATCCTGATCGCCGCGATCGATCGCATCGTGCCGTTCAACATACTCGAGTTCTACCGCGGCCAGCACACCTATGTGGGCATCGATACGCTCGGCCTGTCGTCGGTCGCGACCGGCGCGGTGCTGCGCGAGCTCGGGCCCGGATTTGCCGACGGGCGTCTCAGGCCGTTCCCGATCAGGCCGAACGCGGTTTATCCGCTGGAGCAGGCGAAGGCGGCCTTCATGGCCGTGGCCGGTTCGTCGCGCGACCGCGTGATCCTGCGGCCCTCGGCTTAGGCGTTCACGCAGGGCTGTCTTTCAATTTTGCGTGGATAACAAATCTCTCCCACGCCGGTCACGGGCGGCGCTTTCGTTCCATGACAGGCGTAGCGGACGAGAGATTCATTCTCTGCATGTGCGGGCCGTGGACGGCGCCATGCTTCCCACGTAATAGCAGCACCGAAATTGCTTCCTACTTGAACTGGAACGGCGCGCCGGCCGTGCGAGGGAACAGGGAAAAGCCGTGCTGGACAGTGGCAATATCGTCGTCATCAGCGGACTGCTGATCGGCCTCATCTATGGATCGGTCGGATTGTTGAGCGGGTTTTGCCTGCTCTCGGGCCTGCGGGGTTTCTGGGCCGAAGGCGATGGCCGGCTGCTGCGGACCTACGCGCTGGCGATCGGCGTGGCTGTGGCGGGGACGCAGTTGCTGGCGGCGGCGGGCCTCGCCGATATCGGCAAATCGATCTACCTGCAGGCATCGTTCTCCGCGCCGGTGATGTTCTTCGGGGGCCTCCTGTTCGGCTACGGCATGGTGCTGTCGAACGGCTGCGGTTCGCGCGCGCTGGTGCTGCTCGGGCGCGGCAACCTCCGTTCCTTCGTGGTGGTCGTGGTGCTGGCGATCGTCGGACAGATGACGCTCAAGGGCCTGATCGCGCCGGCGCGGGTCGCGATGGTCGGCGCGTCGCAGACCACGGCAACGGCAAATTCGGTGCCGGCACTGCTTGCCGCCGCGGGCTTGAGCGAGGCGGCCGCGCGGATGCTGGCGGCTTCGATCGTCTCGGCGGCGCTGATCATCTTCGCCTTTTCTCATCCGGCGTTCCGGCGCTCGCCGGGCCAGATCGCTGCGGGACTTGCGGTCGGCCTGCTGGTGGTGGTGGGCTGGTTTGTCACCGGCTATCTCGGCGCCGACGATTTCAAGCCGGCACCCGTGACCTCGCTGACCTTCATCGCCCCGATCGCCGACGCGCTGCAATACGTCATGCTGTCGACGGGATCGACGCTGAATTTCGGCATCGCCACCGTGTTCGGCGTGTTTGCCGGCAGCCTGGTGACCGCGCTCCTGACCGGGCGTTTCCATCTCGAAGGCTATCATTCGCCGCGCCACATGCTGCGCTCTGGCGGCGGCGCGGCGTTGATGGGCGCAGGCGGCGTGATGGCGTTCGGCTGCTCGATCGGGCAGGGCCTGACCGGATTTTCCACCCTGGCGCTGGCATCGCTGATCGCCTTTGCCGGGATACTGGTCGGCAGCGCCGCGGGGCTTCGCGGCGCGCTCCGTGTCCGCCCGCTGGCGACGGCTTAATCGGCGGCTTTCGTCACGATGCGGATTTCCGACTGCAGCGTCCGGTGCACCGGGCATTTGTCGGCGATTTCCATCAGGCGCTGGCGCTGATCGGCGTCGAGAGCGCCTTCGATCGAGATGACGCGCTCGATCTGGTCCAGCATGCCCTCGCGGGTTTCGCATTCCGCGCAGTCTTTTGCGTGAATCTTGCTGTGCTTCAGCGCCACCGTGACTCGATCGAGCGGCAGCGACTTGCGGTCGGCATACATTCGCATCGTCATCGACGTGCAGGCGCCGAGGCCTGCCAGCACGAAATCATATGGCGCCGGTCCAGAGTCCTGGCCGCCGGCCGCGACCGGCTCATCCGCCAGCATTTGATGCAGGCCAGCTGTAACGGTCTGTTGGAACTTGCTGTTGCGGGTTTCGCGGACCACGACGTCGTACGGCACGTCGCTGGCCGGCTGTGAGGCCATGATGGGCTCGACATAGCGTTCGGCCCAGGCAGCGATGACATCGGCGACATAGGCCGCGTCGCGCTTGCCGGATAGCAGATGGTCGGAGCCTGCCAGCGAGACAAAACTCTTGGGATGTTTTGCGGCGACGAAGATGCTGGTGGCGTTATCGATGCCCACCGTGTCGTCGGTCGGCGACTGCATGATCAGCAGCGCCTTGTGCAGCCTGGCGACCTGCGCCATCAGATTGTGCTCGGCGACATCGTCGAGAAATTCGCGCTTGATGTGGAACGGTCGCCCGGCGAGCTGCACTTCGACCTTGCCCTGGGTGCGGATCTCCTCGATCCGGTCCTTGAAGAGGTGCGTGACATGCGCGGGATCGGAAGGTGCGGCGATGGTGACGACCGCCTTGGCTTCCGGAATCCGTGCGGCGGCGGCGAGGATGGCCGCGCCGCCGAGGCTGTGGCCGATCAGCAGCGCGGGCGCGGCGCGGGTTTCGCGCAGATGATCGGCGGCGCGGACCAGATCGGCGACGTTGGACGAGAAGGTGGAGTTGGCGAACTCGCCTTCGCTGGCGCCGAGGCCGGTGAAGTCGAACCGCAGCACCGCAATGCCCTTGGCGGCCAGCGCGGTGGCGATGCGCTTGGCGGCCAGCACATCCTTGCCGCAGGTGAAGCAATGCGCGAACAGCGCGTAGGCCTGCACCGCCCCGTCGGGCGTATCGAGGGCTGCGGCAAGCTGATGGCCGCCTTCGCCGGTGAATTGAAAGCGTTCATGCGGCACGGGCGTTCTCCTGGGCTGGGGGCGGATATGTCGGCTGCAGTTCAGCCACCATGGTTCGAGACGCGCGGCGTCGCCGCGCTCCTCACCATGAGGGTCCAAGACCTCACCCTGAAGAGCATCGCGAAGCGATGCGTCTCGAAGGATGAAGCCGCGACCTGGGCGAGGTTAAACCATCTTCAGTCGCTGGAATATCGCTGTTCCTGCCACGGGTCACCGCGATTGTGATAGCCGCGCACTTCCCAATAGCCGGGCGCGTCCTCCGCCAGGAACTCGATACTCTGCAGCCACTTTGCGCTTTTCCAGAAATAGAGATGCGGTATCACCAGCCGCACCGGGCCGCCATGCTCCTGCTCGAGCGGCGCGCCGGACCAGCTATGGACGAGGATGGCGTCCTCGGCGGCAAAGTCCTCCAGCGCGAGGTTGGTGGTGTAGCCGTCGTGCGAATGCAGCACGACGAACCGCGCTTCCTCGCGCGGCCGGCAGGCGTCGAGCAGGTCGCGGGTGGCCAGCCCCTCCCATTGATTGTCGTAGCGCGACCAGGTGGTGACGCAATGGATGTCGGATACGAAGCGGCTCTGCGGCTGCGCGGAAAACTGCGAGAAACTCCAGAACAGCGGATGTTCGACCGCGCCGTAGACGTCGAGCCGCCAGCGCTCGCGCGAGATGTTCGGCGTCAGGCCGAGATCGAGCGTCGGCCAGTCCTTTGTCAGATGCTGACCCGGCGGCAAGCGCATTTCCTCCGGCCGTGAAATCTTTCCGGTGAGGAATTTCCCTTCGCGCGCCCATCGCGCCTTGCTGCGCGTCAGCTTGCTTTCCGGCGGCGGCCCGTTCTCGTCGGTCATTTGCCCTCTTATTTCGGCGCCCGCGGATCGATCGGGGTCGTGTCGCGCACGCCCAGAATGTCTTCCAGCACCTTGGCGCCCGCCAGCAGTTGCGCCTCGCCGCGCGGCGGCGCCACCACCTGCAGCCCGATGGGAAGGCCCGAGGCCGTGAAGCCGCAGGGCAGCGACAGTGCCGGGCAGCACACCAGCGTGATCGCGTAGACGATGCCGAGCCATTCGACGTAATTGTCGAACTTCTTGCCGGCGCATTCGGCGACATAGCGGTTCTCGACCGGGAAGGGCGGCACGATCGTGGCGGGGCAAAGCAGCAGGTCGTACTTGTCGAAGAACTCAAGCGTGCGCGCGGTCATGGCAACGCGCTGCGCCTGGGCGCGTTCGAGCTGCTCGACCGTCAGCTTGAGGCCTTCCTCGATATTCCAGATCACCTCGGGCTTGAGCAGATCGCGCTTGGTGCGCAGCAGCGCGGCCTTGGAGAGCGCAAAGTCGAACGCGCGCAGCACGTGGAAGCATTCATGCGCCTCGCGCAGGTCGGGATGGGCTTCCTCGACGATCGCGCCAGCTTCGGCAAGGCGCTGTGCGGCCTTGCGGGTGACGGCTGCGACTTCCGGGTCGACCGGCGTGATGCCGAGGTTGGGCGAATAGGCGACGCGCTTCGGCTTGCTGCCGGAGCGGACGGCGGACAGGAACGAATTCGGCAGCACCGGCAACGACAGCGGATCGGCGGGGTGCTCGCCGCTCATGGCATCGAGCAGCAATGCGACGTCTTCGACATTGCGCGCCATGGGTCCTTGCTGGCCGAGATTGCGATCGACGCCCGCCGCGATCGTATGCGCGACGCGGCCGATGCTCGGCCGCAGGCCCACGATGCCGCAGAAGCTCGCGGGGTTACGAAGCGAGCCGCCCATGTCGGAGCCATGCGCCAGCCAGGCCGTGCCGGTGGCGAGCGCTACCGCCGCGCCGCCGGAGGAGCCGGCGGCGGAGCGCGAGGTGTCCCAGGGATTGAGGGTCGGTCCGAACACCTCGTTGAAGGTATTGGCGCCGGCGCCGAATTCCGGCGTGTTCGACTTGGCGTAGATCACGCCGCCATTGCTCTCGAGATGCTCGACCAGGATATCGGACTTCGCCGGGATATCATCCTTGTAGATCGGCGACCCCTGCGTGGTCAGCACGCCTTCGACGGCGGTGAGGTCCTTGATCGGGATTGGAAGCCCGGCGAGCAGCCCGCGCTCGCTGACCGGCTTCTTCATCAGGGCGGTGGCATGCTTGCGGGCGCGGTCGAAGCACAGCGTCGGCAGCGCATTGACCTTGCCGTCGACCTCGGCGATGCGCTTTTCCAGCACGTCGAGCAGGTCGAGCGGGGTCACTTCGCCCGATTTCAGCTTGCCGACAATGGCGACCGCCGTCTCACGCACCAAACCCTGATCAGCCACTTTCGCTTTCTCCGCTTGTTACCCGTATCTTGAACGCAGATGTTGCTGTAGAACATTTTCCGGCAAAGTAGAATGTGCGGCTGCCGTATTCGAGCGGAGATATTGCATGACGACATTGTTTTCAGCGCTGGACTGGCGCGCCATGAGCCAGGAGGCGCGCGATCTCGGCCTCAATAACGGCGTTGCCGTGCCCGGCAGCGTCGACATGGCGGCCGGTTGGGAGCAGCGCTCCGCCGAGGTGCGCAAGCGTTTTCCAGACCAGCTCGACCTGCGATATGGCCCGCGCGAGCGAAACCGGATCGATTTCCTTAAAGCGGGCGAGGAGGCGCCGACCCTGCTGTTCATCCATGGCGGCTATTGGCAGGCGCGCGCCAAGGAGGTTTTCACGATCTTTGCCGAGGGGCCCATGGCGCACGACATCAATGTCGCGCTGATCGGCTATACGCTGGCGCCGGAAGCCACGCTGGACGAGATCGTCGGCGAAATCCACGCCGGCATCGACTTCCTCGCCGCGCAGTTGCCTGCGCTTGGCGCCGCGCCCGGCGGTATCGTGGTGTCGGGCTGGTCGGCCGGCGGGCACCTGACCGCAATGGCGCTGTCGCATCCCAAGGTGAAGGCGGGGCTGGCGATATCAGGCATCTTCGATCTCGAGCCGATCCGGCACTCCTATCTCAACGAGAAGCTGCGGGCTGACGAGGCGACCTCGCGCCGCAACTCGCCTGTCATGCAGGAGGGCGGCCCGCTGAAGCCGCTGTCGCTGGTGGTCGGGAGCGCCGAACTGCCGCTGTTGCGCAAGCAGACCGCCGACTTCGCCGGTCACCGCGCGCGATATGGTCTGCCGGTGACGTATGAGGAAATTCCCGACGCGAACCATTTTACGATCATGTACGAGATGATGTCGCCGAGAGGCAGGATCACGACGCTGATCCGGCAGTTGTTCGACCGGACGACGGGGTAAGGGGCCGGCGGCGTGGAGGGTGAGAAAGAATCGTAGCCCGCATGAGCTCTTGCAATATGCGGTATGCCGCGGGCACCGGTCCCGCATATCGCAAGAGCTCATGCGGGCTACAGTTACTGTTGCGCAAGCAGACCGCCGACTTCGCCGGTCACTGCGCGCGATATGGTTTGCCGGTGACGTATGAGGAAATTCCCGACGCGAACCATTTTACGATCATGTACGAGATGATGTCGCCGAGAGGCAGGATCACGACGCTGATCCGGCAGTTGTTGGAGCGAACGACGGGGTAGGTTGCCGGTCAGGACGCTTGACCGTCCAACGCTCTTGAGCCGTCGCATCTGTCCATGCGGTGGCTAGCGGCAGGAGCGTAATCCAGGTCTCGGCGAGCTTATCGCCCTCGATCCGGTAGCTCTGCATCCCCGCCCGGCTGCGGCGCTCGCCAGTCGCGGGATCAGGCCACACGAACGAGAAGCGAAACCACGCGCGGTCATCGGTGAAAGAGTGGTCGTACACCACGACACGGATGCCCGGTCGCTCCGTGTGGATAGCAGCGAGTTCCGCCGCGTAGGCCTCCCGCGTCACGGTGCGGTCGCCTTTTTCGTCATGCCGGATGTAGTGCGGTCCGACGCAACTCGGGATCAGATCGTATTGGCCTTCATGCCAAACCCGCTCCCACCGGTCGAACAGGTCGCGGATAGCTTGCGACATTGAAGAAACTCCTGTGATCTGAACTCAATGCAATATTCAGGCCGCCTCCTTGCGCTTGTTTCGTCCTTGCGATGCCCACATCACTTGTGTCCGCGCTCCTCGCAAAGACGGTGGCGGGTCCGGGCATCTGCCTGATCCTCATGGTGAGGAGGTGCGATAGCGCCGTCTCGAACCATGCAGGCCCCGGCCGGGTTCGCGGCCCACCCTTCGAGACGCCGCGCAAATGCGCGGCTCCTCAGGATGAGGTTCGAGTTTGCGGCCCGAGGTCTACCACCCCGACGTATGCCCGCCGTCCACGGTAAAGATCACCCCCGACGTGTAGCCGGACCGGTCCGACGCCAGGAATGCCATCAGGTCGCCGATCTCGCGCGCATGCGCGGGACGGCCGAGCGGCATGTTCTTCTGGAATTCCTTGTAGCGGTTCTCATCGCCGAACTGGTTCCTGGCGCGGGTCTTCAACAGCGTGACATGGCGGTCGGTGCCGACGGGGCCGGGATTGATGCCGACCACGCGGATGTTGTCGGCGAGACTCTTGCCGCCAAGCGCGCGGGTGAGCGCCATCAGCGCGGCGTTGCCGGCGCTGCCGCAGATGTAGTTGGCGTCGAATTTTTCGCCGGCGGCACCGATGTCGTTGACGATCACGCCGCCACCGCGCGCCTTCATCTGTGCATAGATCGCGCGGGTCAGGTTGATGTAGCCGAACACTTTCAATTCCCAGGCGTGGCGCCAGGTCGCCTCGTCGATCTTGTCGATCGAGCCGCCCGGAATGTCGCCGGCATTGTTGACAAGGATATCGATGTCGGCGGCTTCCTTGACCAGCCTGGCGATGTCCTCGCCCTTGCGCAAGTCGACGACATGGGTGGTGGCGCTGATCTGGTGCGCCGAGCGCAGCCGCTCCGTGAGCGCCTTCAACTGCTCGCCGTTGCGGGCGGCCAGCATGACGTCGCAGCCTTCCTCGGCAAAGGCTTCGGCCGCGGCCGCGCCAATGCCCTTGGAGGCGCCGGTGATCAGGACACGTTTGCCGCGCAGGTGCAGATCCATGGGATTTCTCGCTTGGGTGAGGGCAGGAAAGGGAGCCGCAATTGTTAGGCTCGCGGCGCCGTGGCGGTCAACATTGCAGTGCAGCGTTGCGCAACGGGCGGGTTTGGTCCATTGCAAGGCCATGAAATAAGCGGCATTAGCCGGCCCAGCGAAGACAAGGAAACTCTCGATGAGCAGCGCCAAAAAGCAGTATCGGATCGCGGTCATTCCCGGAGACGGCATCGGCAAGGAGGTGGTTCCGGAGGGCCTGCGCGTGCTGGAGGCGGCCGCGAAAAAGCATGGCGTGGCCGTGCATTTCGACCATTTCGATTTCGCGTCCTGGGACTATTACGAGAAGCACGGCGAGATGATGCCGGAGGACTGGAAGGCAAAAATCGGCAAGCATGACGCGATCTATTTCGGCGCGGTCGGCTGGCCGGCGAAAATCCCGGATCACATTTCGCTGTGGGGCTCGCTGATCAAGTTCCGCCGCGAGTTCGACCAGTACGTCAATCTGCGCCCCGTACGGCTGATGCCCGGCGTGCCGTCGCCGCTCGCCAACCGCAAGCCCGGCGATATCGATTTCTGGGTGGTGCGCGAAAATACCGAGGGTGAGTATTCATCGGTCGGCGGGCGGATGTTCCCGGACACCGACCGCGAATTCGTCACCCAGCAGACGGTGATGACGCGCGTGGGTGTCGATCGTATTTTGAAGTTCGCGTTCGAGCTGGCGCAGTCGCGGCCGAAGAAACATTTGACCTCGGCGACCAAGTCCAACGGCATTTCGATCACGATGCCCTATTGGGACGAGCGCGTCGAGGCGATGGCGAAAAACTATCCGAAGGTGAAGTGGGACAAGTACCACATCGACATTCTCACCGCGAACTTCGTGCTGCATCCGGACTGGTTCGACGTCGTGGTCGGCTCCAATTTGTTCGGCGACATCCTGTCCGATCTCGGCCCGGCCTGCACCGGCACCATCGGCATCGCGCCGTCGGGCAACATCAATCCGGAAGGCCATTTCCCGTCGGTATTCGAGCCGGTGCATGGCTCGGCGCCTGACATCGCAGGGCAGGGCATCGCCAACCCGATCGGCATGATCTGGTCCGGCGCGATGATGCTGGAGCATCTCGGCGAGAAGCAGGCCGCAGCGGCCATCGTCGGCGCCATCGAGCGCACGCTGGGTGAACGCACGTTGCGTACGCGGGATCTCGGCGGCAATGCCGATACGGTTGCGTGCGGCAAGGCGGTCGCGGAGATGGTAGAGTAGGCGATCCCTCATGGTGAGGAGGCGCGCCAGCGCCGTCTCGAACCATGAAGGCACCGATCTCGCCCGTGGCCATCCTTCGAGACGACCGCTCCGCGGTCTCCTCAGGATGAGGGTCGCGTGTGTGGCGCGTAGCTGTCCACCTTCTCCCACAAGGGGAGAAGGAAGAGATCGCCTCCGTTGCGGACACTACACGTACGATTTCCGCGCCGGATCGAAGATCGCGGGATAATCGTTTTCGTCGAGCAGATCGAGAAACGCGTCGAGGCCTTCGCGTTTGATCAATTCATATTCGCGGTCGGAGATCAGGTTGACGGTCAGAATCTCCACCGGGTCGCCGGCGACCTGGAGCGTCTCCGCGATGCGCTGGTCCGGGGCGATGATCGGCGTGAGAAACAGGAATGTTTTGAAATCGGTGCCGGCGACCGGCGGCGCGGGCATCGGCAGGCGGTGTCCGAACCCGAACCAGGTGCTGTCGATGAACGGCACGGTCGCGAGCCAGCGCAGGTTGGTGCTGGTTTCCGTTGTCGCCTCGCGGACATACCACATCAGTTCGGCGCGGCGCCTCACGTCTGCCTGTGACGGAACGGCCATGTGCCGCTCGCTCATGCCGTTGGTCAGGAGAACGTAGCCCTCGTCCGAACCGTCTTCGCAATCCGGCACGAAATCGCGGCCGAAGGCGTGGATGTCGATACGGCTGTCGCCGGGGTCGAGAAACGTATGGTCGCGTTCGCCGAGCTCGCGCTCATAGATCGCAAGCCGTTGCGCATGGAAATCCGCGGCCGCGGTGGGGCTGCCCCGATCGAACAACGGCCTCTTGAAAAGTGATAGCATATGAACCTCATGGACAGCGGCACGCACGACGCTGTCTGTTGTCGCAAGGCACTGTTGCTGGGTTCAAATGCGTCAGCCCGGCGCGATTATTTTATTCTCCGGATGTGGTCGGGCCATGTGGCGCGGAGCGCTCTTCTTCCTTCTCCCCTTTTGGGAAAAGGTTGCGCGAAGCGCCGGATGAGGGGGTCTCTCCACGAGCACCCCTCTCACTTTAGAATTCCCGGAGAGAACCCCTCATCCGCCTACGCTTCGCTCCGGCACCTTCTCCCACAAGGACAAGGGAAGAGCCATCGATCGCTACGATTTCAGTTGGATGATCGGCGAACCCGCCGCGCTCATTCGCTCACCTCGCCGGTACGTGCGAGCGGTAGTTCTTGTCGTGATGATTCAGCCCGTGCGGCTGGAATCCATCCGTACGAAACGCCAACCGCGGATTCTTCGCGCAGAAGGCCGTTGTACCTGACGCCGTCGTCATGCATTGCTGGTAGCTGGTGAATTGGCACAGGCCCGGAAGGCCGTAATTCTTGCCTTGCAGGCAGTAGGCATAATCGTAAGGCGCCGTCGAATGAGCGGATGCCGGAAACGCCGTGAACATGATCGCGACAAATCCTGCGGTTCCAATGATCTTGCGCACTTTGTTATTCTCCCTTGCTGTCTGGTTTGGCCGGTGCAGCGGCGCCCGCTTTGCTGCACCAACCTGTCGTCCGAATCGATTAGCAATTTCGGCAGCGGACCAGACTGTGACAAATGAGCCAAACGGTGCGACACAGTGAATGGGGCATTCACACGCGAATGTGAGAAGATAACGCGGTCGTCATGACGCGTGATTTGACATGCAGAAGCTGCGCGTTGGTGAACGCTTTTTCCCTTGTCCCTTGTGGGAGATGGTGGCGCCAAGCGCCGGATGAGGGATTTCTCACCGAACGTGACTCGCGGAGAGAACCCCTCATTCGTCTCGCTGCCGCTGCGCGCCAGCGATCCACCTTCTCCCACAAGGGGAGAAGGAAGAGGGTCGCGGCTAGTTTCCCTTCGTCACCCGCCGGCAGTGCTCCCACGCCGCGCGCATCAAATTCTCGCTGGCCTCCGGGGTGCGGAAGGCGGAATGCGCCGAGAGCGTCACGTTGTCGAGCTTGGTCAGCGGGTGGTCGGCCGGCAGCGGCTCGATGTTGAAGACGTCGAGACCGGCATGGCGGATCTGGCCTGATTTCAGTGCGTCGATCATGGCTTCCTCGTCAACGATCGCGCCGCGCGCGGTGTTGACCAGGATGACGCCGAGCTTCATGGCCTCGATGCAGGCGCGCGAGACCATGCCGCGCGTCTCGTCGTTGAGCAGCAGATGAATCGAAATCACGTCGCTCTCCGCCAGCAGTTCGTCGAGTTCGACGAAGCTGACTTTCGGATGCTTCTTCGGCGACCGGTTCCAGGCGATGACCCGCATGCCGGCGCCGAGCGCGATGCGCGCGACTTCGGACGCGATGCCGCCGAAGCCGATCAGGCCGAGCGTCTTGCCCGTCAATTGCATGCCGTCGTCGCGCAGCCAGTTGCCGGCGCGGATGCCGCGGTCCATCTTGGCGAGCCCGCGCGCGCCTTCCCACATCAGCGCGATGGCGCATTCCGCCACGGCAGTGTCGCCATAGCCCTTGATCAGATGCACCTCGATGCCGAGCTCGGCGAGTTCTTCCGGGTTCATGTAGCTGCGCGCGCCGGTGCCGAGGAACACGACATGCTTCAGGCCGGTGCACTTCTTCGCGACATCGGTCGGCAGCGCGGTGTGATCGACGATCGCGATCTCGGCGCCATCGAGGATGGCGGGATAATCTTCCGGCTTGATGTCGGGATCCCGGTTGATCCGCACTTCCGGATCGTCTGGCCCCTGAAGCCGCTCAAAAATGACGGCCAGCGATTCATTGGCGTCGACGAAAACTCCGCGCATGGCATGTCCTCAACTATTTATCAGCCTGTCTGGTTTCTCAGGATGCGACGCCAGCGAGCGCCAGCACGGTATGCATCAGCACATTGGCGCCCGCCGCGCAATCGGCCTGCGTGGCGTCTTCGAGTTCGTTGTGGCTGATGCCGTCCTTGCAGGGCACGAACACCATCGCCGCCGGGATCACCGTGTTCAGGTTGCAGGCATCGTGGCCGGCGCCGGAGGTGATGCGGCGATGCGAGTAGCCCAGCATCTTCGCCGCGTTCTCCACCGCGTCCACCAGTTTTGGATTGAAATGCGTCGGCGGCTTGCGCCAGATCAGGTCGAACTGGACCTCGACCTTGCGGCGTGCTGCGATCTCGGCAATGGCAGCGCGCAAATCCTTGTCGAGCGCTTCCATGATGGCGGCGTCCGCGCTGCGGCAGTCGAGCGTGAAGGCGATCTCGCCGGGAATGACGTTGCGCGAGGGATTGGCGATGACGGCCTCGCCGATCGTGCCGACGGCCTTCGGGCCGTGCTTCTTCGCGATCGCCTCCATCGCCAGCACAATTTCCGACAGCGTCGCCAGCGCGTCGCGGCGCAACGGCATCGGCGTCGAACCGGCATGGCTCTCGAAGCCGGTGATCTTGCCGTCGTACCACAGCACGCCCTGGCCGGAATCGACCACGCCGATGGTCTTGTTTTCGGCCTCGAGGATCGGGCCCTGTTCGATGTGCAGTTCGACGAAGCCGGAGAATTTCTGCGTGCCGACCGCGGTGGCGCCGCGATAGCCGATGCTGTCGAGCGCCTCTCCCACCGTGACGCCCTCGGCATCCTTCCGCGACAAAATGTCATCGGTGGTGAAGTCGCCGACATAGGCCGCGGAGGCCATCATCGCCGGCGCGAACCGCGAGCCCTCCTCGTTGGTCCAGTTGCAGATGCAGATCGGCGTCTCGGTTTCGATGCCGGCATCGTTGAGCGTGCGCACCACCTCGAGCGCCGCCAGCGTGCCGAGCACGCCGTCAAACTTGCCGCCGGTTGGTTGCGTGTCGAGGTGGGAGCCGAGGCCGATCGGCGCCTTCGACATGTCGCGGCCCTTGCGCAGGCCGAACATCGAGCCCAGCGTATCGACCTGGACTTCGAGCCCCGCGGCCTCGCAGGCGCTGCGGAACCAGTCGCGCACCTGCTTGTCCTCGGGTCCGAGGGTCAGCCGCCGCACGCCGCCTTTCGGCGTGGCGCCAAATTGGGCGGTTTCGTGAATGGTGCCCCACATCCGGGCGGAATCGATTTGCAGGTTGGAGGCGATTTTGGTCATGGTCGTTCCGGGTTCAAGCGATACGCGAGACACGCTGTTTCAATGACGCGCCTCGCGCGGCGCGTCAACAATGACGCCGCCCTGCGCGAGACTGGCGGCAAGTTCGGCCACGCGTTCCACCGCGACCGTATCCGGGGAGGCCAGCCAGCTCGCCGAAAACGTCAACTGCGGCAGTTGCAGGTTGGTCGACAGCAATTGCAACCGCCTGTCGGCCAATTCGCTTTCGACGATCGCGGTCGGAATAACGGCAATGCCGAGGCCTTCGATCGCCATATGAATGACGGTCGCGATCGACGCGCTGGCGTGCAGTCGCATCGGCGGCAGGTCCGGCCGGTTGAACAGCGAGCGCACGATCTCGTAGGGCGGGGTTTTGCGCGAGAAGGTGATGATGGGAAATGTCGCCAGGTCGTGCACCGTCAGTTGACGGTTGCCGAGTCCGAGCGAAGGGCTGGCGTGAAAGCCGACCGGATAGTCGCACAATGCGCGGTTGCTGACGCCGGGCGCAGTCAGGGGACCGAGCAGGAAGGCGAGCTCAATTTCCTGCGCGAGCAGCCGGTTGCGCAAATTCGAGGTGATGTCGACCTCGATCTCCAGTGAGAGATTTGGATAGGCGTGATTGACGTTCTTGATCAGCTGCGTCAGCCAGGTGTGGACGATGGTCTCCGCGACGCCGAGCCTTAGCACGCCGCGCATCGACGAGCGGTCACCGACCACCGCCAGCATTTCGGAGCGCAGCCCCATCAGCTTCTCGGCATAGACCATCAATTGGCGGCCGCTCGGTGTCGGCAGCACCATGCGGCGGTCGCGCTGCAGGAGCTTGACGCCCACCTCGCGTTCGAGCCCGGCGATCCGCTGCGAGATCGCGGGCTGGGTGGTGTTGAGCTTCTGGGCGGCGCCGCGGAAGCTGCCGAGCGTCACCACCCACATGAAGGTCTCAATTGCCTTGAAATCAGTCATGCACCCTCAGCCTGCAGATTGATAAATCTGAATTATCGAAGACGATTAGAAAAGACGATTAGACATTATCATAGCCATATGCGGGAGTGGATGTCGACAGGATTGGAAGCGGGGACAACGATGACCGGCTTGGCGAGGACGGAGCAACCCAGCCACGATGCGGCGGATTTATCGCCTAGCGTGGCGGCACGGCACGCCTGCCGCAGCGGCATGGCTGATACCACCGCCGGCGTCGCCAACGGTTTCGTCCAGGGCAACCTCGTGATCCTGCCCGAGACGCTCGCGGGGGCGTTTCACCGGTTCTGCCAGCTCAATCCAAAACCGTGCCCGATCATCGGCATGTCAGATGTCGGCGACCCAAGAATCCCTGCGCTCGGCATCGATCTCGACATCCGCACCGACCTGCCGCGCTATCGCGTCTGGCGCGACGGCGAAGTGGTGGAGGAGCCGACCGATGTCCTGGCGCACTGGCGCGACGATCTCGTCGCCTTCGTGCTCGGCTGTTCGTATTCCTTTGAGGAAGCGCTGCTGGCAGAGGGTCTGCCGATCCGCCACATCGAGCGCAAGCTGCGCGTGCCGATGTACCGCACCAATATCGCCTGCGGCTCCGCAGGACCGTTCGCGGGGCCGATGGTGGTGTCGATGCGGCCGTTCAAGCCGGCAGACGCGATACGCGCCGTGCAGATCACCTCGCGCTTTCCCTCGGTGCACGGCGCGCCGGTTCACCTCGGCCATCCCAGGTCGATCGGCATCGCCGACATCGACAAGCCTGATTACGGTGATGCGGTGCCGGTGGGCGCCGACGAAATTCCGGTGTTCTGGGCGTGTGGCGTCACACCGCAATCGGTGATCGCGGCCGCCAGGGTCCCGTTTGCCATTACGCACGCGCCCGGGCTGATGCTGGTGACCGACCTCATGAACAAGCAACTTGCCGTGCTTTGATGCAGTTCATGCTGATCATTTGCGCTCTACCGTAACCGCCAACCGTTTCATCAATAAGTCTCACCATAGGGGATGATGTAATGACCATCACGCGCCGCAATGTGTTGCTTGGAGCCACCGCCGTCGCCGCGCTCGCGCCGATCGCAAGCCGCGCACAAACTTCCGAAGTGGTGATCGGGGTCCTCTATCCACTCTCCGGCGCCAGCGCCCAGCAGGGCGTCGATGCGCAGAAGGCGTACGAGGCGGCGCTCGACGTCATCAACAAGAACCACGAGTTCGACCTGCCGATGGCGAAGGGCGAAGGCCTGTCGGGCCTCGGCGGGGCCAAGATCCGTCTTATCTATGCCGACCACCAGGGCGACCCCCAGAAGGGTCGCGCCGAAGCCGAGCGCCTGATCACGCAAGAGAAGGTCTGCGCGATCGTCGGCACCTATCAGAGTTCAGTCGCCGTCACGGTCAGCCAGACCTGCGAGCGCTATCAGATCCCGTTCCTGTCGGCCGACAACTCGTCGCCGAGCCTGCATACCCGCGGCCTGAAATTCTTCTTCCGCGCCGCGCCCCATGACGAGATGTTCACCAGGGCGATGTTCGACTTCTACGATGCCCTGAAGAAGAAGGGCACCAAGATCGATACGCTGGCGCTGTTCCACGAGGACACGATTTTCGGCACCGACTCCGCCAATGCGCAGATCAAGCTCGCCAAGGAGCGCGGTTACAAGATCGTGGCCGACATCAAGTACCGCTCCAACACGCCGTCACTGTCGGCCGAAGTGCAGCAGCTCAAGGTGGCAAATGCCGACGTGCTGATGCCCTCGAGCTACACCACCGACGGCATTCTGCTGGTCAAGACCATGGCCGAACTCGGCTACAAACCGAACGCCATCGTGGCGCAGGCTGCGGGCTTTTCCGAGAAGGCGCTGTACGACGCCGTCGGCGACAAGCTCGAAGGCGTGATCACCCGTGGCAGCTTTTCGCTCGACCTCGCGGCCAAGCGGCCGATGGTCGGCGCGATCAACGCGCTGTTCAAGGAGAAGTCGGGCAAGGATTTGAACGACAACACGTCGCGCGAGTTCATGGCCCTGATCGTGCTGGCAGACGCCATCAATCGCGCCAAGTCGACCGACGGCGAAAAGATTCGCACCGCGCTGGCCGCGACCGAAATCCCGGGCGAGCAGACCATCATGCCGTGGAAGCGCGTGAAGTTCGACGAGATGGGCCAGAACAACGACGCCGACCCGGTGTTGCTGCAATATCGAGGCGGCAAGTTCGTCACTATTTCACCGCCGCAAGGCGCCGTGGCCGAGCCCGTCTGGCCGATGAAGTAGGCGTCCGCTTTTTTCAGAGACATTACACACACACACACACACACACACACGGCGTCGTCCCTGCGAACGCAGGGACCCATACGCCGAGAAGCATCGGGTTCATCGTGGCCTCACTTCCTTCCTTCAAATGCGAATTCGATGGTTGTGGGTCCCTGCTCCGTGCGCAACCGCGCACCAGGCAGGGACGGCGAGAGATGGGAGGATCCCGTTGACCGCCCAGACCATCATCCAGAGCCTCGCCAGTGGCCTCCTGATGGGGCTGCTCTACGGGCTGATCGCCGTCGGCCTTGCGCTGATATTCGGGCTCATGGACGTCGTGAACTTCGCCCATGGCGAGTTCCTGATGATCGCGATGTATGCGACGTTTTTCCTGTTCGCGTTCTTTGCGATCGATCCCTTGCTGTCGGCGCCGCTGGTCGCCGCGGCGCTGTTCGTGTTCGGGGCGGTCGCCTATCTATTGATCGTGCGCTTCGCCGTGCGCGCCAAAGCCAATGCGGGCATGGTGCAGATCTTCTCGACGTTCGGGCTGGCCATCGTCATGCGCGGGCTGGCGCAGTATTTCTTCACGCCGGACTACCGCAGCGTCACGCATTCCTGGCTCGGCGGCAAGACCGTCTCGATCGGCGGCATTTTCCTGCCCGAGCCGCAATTGATCGGTGCGGCGGTCGCGATCGCAGCCTTCGGCGGGCTCTACTTCTTCATCAACCGCACCGATTTCGGCCGCGCGCTTGAGGCCACCCGTGAGGATGCCGGTGCGGTGGCGCTGGTCGGGATCGACAAGAACAGGGTGTTCGCGCTGGGCTGGGGCCTCGGCGCAGCGCTGGTCGGGCTCGCCGGCGCCATCATGTCGATATTCTTTTATATCTATCCCGACGTCGGCGCCTCGTTCGCGCTGATCGCCTATGTCACGGTAGCGCTCGGCGGCTTCGGCAGCGTGTTCGGCGCCTTCGCCGGCGGCATCATCGTCGGCCTCGTCGAGGCCTCGACCGCCTTGCTGCTACCGCCTTCGCTGAAGGCGGTCGGCATCTACGCGGTCTATCTGCTTGTGGTCTTCGTCCGGCCGCGCGGCCTGTTCGGATCGATGTGATGGATACGGATTTCGCCCGAAGCCGCCGCCGCGACCTCATCGTCGCATTCTGTCTTGCCGCGATCGCAGCCGTGGTGCCGCTGTTCGTCAAGGACGTCTACGTCCAGAACATCATGGTGCTGACGCTGATGTGGGGCGCGCTTTCGCAGAGCTGGAACATTCTCTCCGGCTATTGCGGACAGATCTCGCTCGGTCACGCGCTGTATTTCGGTATCGGCGCCTATACCACGGCATTGCTGTTCACCAAGTTCGGCGTGCTGCCGTGGTTCGGCATGATCGGCGGCGGCGTGATCTCCGCCATCATCGCGATGGCGCTGGGCTATCCCTGCTTCCGCCTGCGCGGACATTACTTCGTCATCGCCACCATCGTCATCGCCGAAATCGGGTTGCTGCTGTTCCACAACTGGGATTGGGCGGGGGCAGCACTCGGCATCGATATTCCCGTGCGCGGCGACAGCTGGCTGAAATTCCAGTTCACGCGCAGCAAGCTGCCGTATTTCTATTTCGCGCTGGCGCTGGCCTGCGTCGCCTGGTTCGTCACCTGGTGGCTTGAGGATTCCAAATGGGGCTATTGGTGGCGCGCGGTAAAGGACAATCCGGACGCCGCCGAGAGCCTCGGTGTCGTCGTGTTCAATTCCAAGATGGGCGCCGCCGCGGTGTCGGCCTTTCTGGTGGCGGTCGGCGGCAGTTTTTACGCACAGTTTGTTTCCTACATCGATCCTGAAAGCGTCATGGGCTTTCAGTTTTCGCTGCTGATGGCGTTGCCCGCGGTGCTGGGCGGCATCGGGACATTGTGGGGGCCGATGCTGGGCGCGGTGATCCTGATCCCCCTGACCGAGCTGACGCGCTCCTTTATCGGCGGCTCGGGTCGCGGCGTCGACCTGATTGTCTATGGCGGCCTGATCATCGCGATTTCGCTGGCGCGACCGCAGGGCCTGGTCGGGCTGTTCACGCCCAAGCGCGAGGAGGCAGCGCGATGACGACGCCACTTCTCGAAACCCGCGGCGTCTGGCAGCGCTTCGGCGGCCTGATCGCCAACAGCGATGTCTCGATCTCGGTCGGGCGCGGCGAGATCGTCGGGCTGATCGGCCCGAACGGTGCCGGCAAGTCGACGCTGTTCAACCTGATCGCGGGCGTGCTGCCGCCGACGCAGGGCTCGATCGTCTTCGACGGCGAGGACGTCACGGCGTTGCCGGCGGCCGTGCGCTGCCAGCGCGGCGTCGGCCGCACGTTTCAGGTGGTCAAGAGTTTTGAGACCATGACCGTCATCGACAACGTGATCGTCGGCGCGCTGGTCCGGTCAACCGTGATGCGCGAAGCCCGCCGCAAGGCGCATCAGGTGCTGGAGTTCTGCGGGCTTGGGCCGCGCGCCAACGTGCTCGCCAGCGATCTGGTGCCTAGCGAGAAGCGCCGGCTCGAAGTCGCCCGCGCGCTGGCGACCGAGCCCAAGCTGCTGTTGCTGGATGAAGTGCTCACCGGGCTCACGCCGGTCGAGGCGAAGACCGGCGTCGATCTGGTGCGCAAGGTGCGCGACACCGGCGTTACCGTGCTGATGGTTGAACACGTCATGGAGATCGTGATGCCGCTGGTCGACCGCGCCATCGTGCTCGACCTCGGCAAGGTTCTGGTCGAGGGCAAGCCGTCCGACGTCGTCCGCGATCCGAAAGTCATCAGCGCCTATCTGGGGGATCGTCATGCTGTCGGTGCATGAAGTCACCACCGCCTATCAGGGGCTGGTCGCGATCTCGGCGGTGTCGATCGAGGTGGCAAAGGGCGAGATTGTCTGCGTCGCCGGCGCCAACGGCGCCGGCAAGTCGACATTGCTGAAATCGATCGCCGGTGCGGAACGTCCGCGCTCCGGCACCGTGTCGTTCGACGGCACAAAGATCGACGGCATGGCGCAGCACGTCATCACTTCGCGCGGCATTGCCTATGTACCGGAAAACCGGCGGCTGTTTCCGCGGCTGTCGGTGCGCGACAATTTGCGGCTCGGCAGCTATCTGTTTCGCGGCCAGGCCGGTCGCGAGGCGCCGCTCGACCTCGTCTTCCAGCTGTTCCCGCGCCTGCAGGAGCGGCTGGAGCAGCGCGCCGAAACGCTCTCCGGCGGCGAACAGCAGATGCTGGCGATCGGCCGCGCGCTGATGACACGGCCAAGGCTTCTGATGCTGGACGAGCCCTCGCAGGGCATCATGCCGAAGCTGGTCGATGAAATCTTCCAGGCCGTGAAGCGCATCCGCGACGCCGGCATGACCGTGCTGATCGTCGAACAGCGCATGTCGGAGTGTCTGGAGATCGCCGACCGCGCCTACATCCTGCAGACGGGGCGCGTGTTGATGCAGGGCAGTGCGGCCGAGATCAGCGCCAATCCGGACGTACGCAAGGCGTATCTGGGGATGTGACGAACGGCCTCGCCGCGCGTTACGGCGTTTCCGCATTTCGCTTTGCCGCAGATGCAGCCATCAACATCTGTTCCACTATCCCTTCGAACTCACTCTTGGCGATCGGGTCCGTCTTGGCAAACTCATCGTAGGGTTTGATCGTTTTGGGCCACCAATGATGGTGGCGGCCCGCTTCATCAAGGACACGAGCCGCCGCTTCAACCTCGGCGTCCGTTGGCCTTGCCGTTAGGGCCAAGCCTACATGATTTGCAGCCGCGAACGCACTTGGTGCCATGAAATCGGCTTCATCTTCATGGACGAAAAGCTTTCCACCAAGGATGAATCCTTGCCACCCTTTGCCGGAGATGGCGTACACATTGAGTCCTGGTTCCATCATCTCGGCGGGGCAGCTGCGGAAATCTCGTAGATGGGCCTGATCAACCAGCGCGATCTCAAATCCTTCGGACCAGGATCTAATCTCCATCGCACGGATGTCGAGAATTAGCACGTCGATGCGGGTATGGTGTTCGTCGGTCTTTCCACTTCTCAGCAGAAGGGGACCGTGGCCTGCCCCATAGCCAATCACCCAGAACTTTCTACTGGACTTGAAGCATTTGAGATTGGTTTGCATGGGATGACTATGTGTGATCGTGAGTTTCGGGCAGCGTCAGCCCAAACACTTTCGTCAAATCCTTCACCTGCTCCGGCGACAGATACTTTGGGTTCAGCCCGCGCAGCAGCAGATACAGCTTCGCCGTTTCTTCCAGTTCTTCGATCGCAAATACCGCGGCCTCCAGCGTGTCGCCTGACACCACGGGGCCGTGATTGGCGAGCAGGACGGACGAGTATTTCCCGGCCAGCCCCTTGATCGCGTCGGCGACCGCGGGATCGCCCGGGCGGTAATAGGGCACGAGGGCGGTATGGCCGCATTTCATCAAGTAGTAGGGTGTCATCGGCGGCAGCGCGGCGCGGGGGTCGATCTCGGGGAGCATCGATAGCGCCACCGAATGGGTCGAGTGCAGATGGACCACGGCGCGGGCGGCGCTGCGGGTCTGGTAGAGGGCGGTGTGCAGCGGCACTTCCTTGGTGGGGGCGTCGCCGGAAGTCAGCTTGCCGTCGGGGTCGAGCCGCGACAACCGCGCGGGGTCGAGGAAGCCGAGCGAGGCGTTGGTCGGCGTCACCAGCCAGCCGCCGTCGTCAAGTTTCACGCTGATATTGCCGGAGGAGCCCGGCGTCAGGCCGCGCTCGAACAGCGAGCGGCCGAGGCGGCAGATTTCCTCGCGAATCCTGGTTTCGCCCATGCACCTCGCCCTGTTTGCTCGACCTTTTCCCACGCTTTGGCAGCGCGGCCAAGCCGTGATACCCAAGAGGCAATACCGCCGACCGGATCGCGGTCAAAATGAAACATTGAGGGACCGCCGAATGCCAGAATCCGCCAAACCGCGCGTTGCCGTGATCGGGCTGGGCTCGATGGGGTTCGGCATGGCGACCTCGCTGCGCCGCGCCGGGCTCGAAGTGACCGGCTGCGACGTCTCGGCGGACTCCGTGGCGCGGTTCGTGGCGGATGGCGGCAAGGGCGCCGGTACGCCGGCGGAAGCTGCCAAAACGGCTGACATCGTGGTCAGCGTGGTCGTCAACGCCGCCCAGACCGAGACCATTTTGTTCGGCGCTGATGGCGTCGCGGAAACGCTTGGGAAGGGCGCAGTATTCATTTCTTCGGCGACCATGGATCCCGATGTCGCGCGCCGGTTGGCAAAGCAGTTGGAAACGAGCGGGCGACTTTATCTGGATGCGCCGATCTCGGGCGGCGCGCAGCGCGCGGCGCAGGGCGAACTCACGATCCTGGCGTCCGGCAGTCCGGCGGCCTTTGCCAAAGCGCGACCGGCGCTCGATGCGATGGCGGCCAAGCTCTACGAGCTCGGCGACGACGCTGGCCAAGGCGCCGCGTTCAAGATGATCAACCAGCTGCTCGCCGGCGTGCATATCGCCGCCGCCTCGGAGGCGATCGCGTTCGCCGCGAAGCAGGGCCTCGACATCCGAAAAGTCTATGAGGTGATTACGGCGTCCGCCGGCAATTCCTGGATGTTCGAGAACCGCATGCCGCACGTGCTCGAGGGCGATTACACACCACGCAGCGCGGTCGAGATTTTTGTAAAGGACCTCGGCATCATCCAGGACATGGCGCGCTCGCAGAAATTCCCGGTCCCGGTCGCGGCCGCAGCACTGCAGATGTTCTTGATGACCGCCGCATCGGGCATGGGCCGCGACGACGACGCCTCGGTGGCGCGGATGTACGCTCGGGTCACCGGCACGCATCTGCCGGGTGAGCCGAACTAGAGCCAAGATCAAGAAGGAGACGCTCTATGCCCCGCTTTGCAGCCAACCTCTCCATGATGTTCACCGAAGTTCCGTTCCTCGACCGTTTCGAGGCGGCGGCGAAAGCGGGCTTCACCGCGGTCGAATTCCTCTTTCCCTACGATCATCCGGCGAACGCCGTCGGCGAGCGGTTGAAAAAGAACGGCCTGACGCAGGCGCTGTTCAACCTGCCGCCGGGCAATTGGGACGCCGGCGAAAAGGGTTTCGCCGCGCTGCCCGAGCGGTTTGACGATCTGAAGCGCAGTCTGGAGACGGCGCTGCCGTACGCCAAGGCGACGGGCGTCAAGCGGCTGCATCTGATGGCTGGCATCGCCAACCGCAGCGAGGCCAAAGCCGTCGAGCAGTTTTATAAATCAGTGGCATGGGCGGCTGAATTCTATGCGCCGCACGGTCTCGACGTCGTGATCGAGCCGATCAACGCCCGCAACGTGCCCGGCTACTTCCTCAACGATTTCGGCTTTGCGCGCGATCTGATCACCGAGCTGAAGATTCCGAACCTGAAACTGCAGTTTGATATCTATCACTGCCAGATCATCCATGGCGACGTCACCATGCGGCTGCGCGAGATGATGCCGATTATCGGACACACCCAGATCGCCAGCATTCCCTCGCGCAACGAGCCGGATGGCGAGGAGCTGAACTATCCCTTCCTGTTCGCCGAGCTCGACCGGCTCGGCTATGGCGGCTTCGTCGGTTGCGAGTACAACCCGCGGGCTAAGACCACCGACGGCCTCGGCTGGTTCAAGCCTTATGCCGGAGCAAAGCCGTGAAACTGTCTCTGGGCTGCATCGCCGACGACTACACCGGCGCCTCCGACCTCGCCAACACGCTGACCCGTCAGGGCCTGCGCACGGTGCAGACCATCGGCGTGCCGCCCGACGATCTCGCGCTGCCGGAGGTCGATGCCGTCGTGGTGTCGCTCAAGAGCCGTTCGATCCGGGCGGACGCGGCGGTCGAGCGCTCGCGCGCGGCCGAGAAATGGCTGCGCGGACGCGGCGCGGGCCATGTGCTGTTCAAGATCTGCTCGACTTTCGATTCCACCGAAGCCGGCAATATCGGCCCGGTGATGGATGCGCTGCGCGCGGATTGCGGCGACGCGATCGTGCTGGTGACGCCCGCCTTTCCGGAAACCGGCCGCACCGTCTATCAGGGCAATCTGTTCGTCGGTTCCGTGCCGTTGAACGAAAGCCCGCTGAAGGACCACCCGCTCAATCCGATGCACGACTCCAACCTGGTGCGGGTGCTGGCGCGCCAGAGCCAGACCAGCGTCGGGCTGGTGGATCTCGCCACGCTGTCGCGCGGCGCGGCTGCGGTGCGCGCGCGACTCGCGGAGCTGGCGGGCAAGGGCATCGGCGCGGCCGTCATCGACGCCGTGTTCGACCGCGATCTCGAAACCATCGGCGGCGTTGCGCTGGACCATCGGCTGTCGGTTGGCGCCTCCGGCATCGGTCTCGGCCTCGCCCGGGCGCTGGTCGCCTCCGGCAAGGTCAAATCAGGGGTGGCGGGCGCGGCGACCGCCGCGCCGGTCGGCGGACCGGCGGCGTGCCTGGCCGGGAGTTGCTCGCAGGCGACGCTGGCCCAGGTTAGTAACGCCGAAAAGACCATGGCCGTGCTCCGCCTCGATCCTGAGCAGGTCCTCGCCGGACCCGGCGAGGTGCGTCGCGCGCTGGCCTGGGCGGGCGAACGAATCAGTGCCGGACCGATCCTGATCGCTTCGAGCGCGACGCCGGATCAGGTTGTAGCTCTGCAATCACGGCATGGCCGCGATGCAGCCGGGCATGCCATTGAGCAGGCGATGGCGGACGTTGCGGAGGGCCTGGTGCGTTCCGGCGTGCGGCGGCTGGTGGTCGCCGGTGGTGAAACGTCAGGCGCCGTGGTCGATCGCTTGCGCGTTCCCGGATTCGTCGTCGGGACGGAAATCGCTGCAGGAGTGCCGGTTTTGCGCGCCGTGGGCGCCGCGCAGGGCGACATGCTGCTTGCCTTGAAATCGGGCAATTTCGGCGGTCCTGATTTTTTTGCCGATGCGCTGAAGCTGATGCGCTGATCGGATTGCAGACATCGATGTTCCGGTGAGGCGCGAGCCGCGCCGGTGATCTTGCCGCCGCGCGTTAACTCTACCTCAGGGCGTATCGTGTTTGATGCCGGGACGCATCCTCCGCCCTCCTTCCGCGCCATCCTCCGGCGTGCGCTCTGCGCGCCCAAGATCAAGAGACCGGAACCATGCTCTCAAGGTATTCCATCCGCACCAAGATCGTCGCCGTGGTCGCCTTTCTGCTCGCCGCCATGGTGTGCATGGGGCTGCTTGCAGTCCGGAACATGCAAGCAATCAACGCCAACACGGTGGACATCGCCACGAGCTGGTTGCCGAGCGTGCGCGTGCTGGGTGACCTGCGGGCCGGAGTCATCAGCTATCGAAACGTGATCCGCGATCACATGCTGGCCGAGACGCTGGACGAGAAACTGGCGACGGAAAAGACGCTGGCCGAGGTGATCGAGGCCAATAACAGGATCCGTGCCGCCTATGAGCCGCTGATCACTTCGGCGGAAGAACGCGCGCTGTATGACGAGTGGGCGCAGCTCTGGGACAAGTACCGCAGGGGCAGCCGGGAAGTCATGGAGCTGTCCCGCAATGCGGCCGGCCAGATGCCCACCGAAGCCAACGACCTGAATGCGACGACCGTGAACAAGATCGGACTCCAGGCCGATGCTGTTCTGAAGAAGAGCATCGACCTCAACAACGCGGGCGCCGACAAGGCGGCGCGGGAAGCGGCCGGCAGCTACGACGCCGCCTTCATCATGCTGGCCGTGCTGCTCTCCACGGCCGTGTTGATCGGCATCGGCGTCAGCTACTATCTGGTCGGCGACGTATCCGACGGCATTGCCTCCATCGTCTCGCCGATGCAGGCGCTGGGCAACGGCGATCTGGCCGTGAAGGTGCCGCATCAGGGTGAGAAAACCGAGATCGGCGCGATGGCCGATGCCCTGCAGGTTTTCAAGGACGCATTGATCGCCAAGAAGGCGGCCGACGAAGCCGCAGCCGCCGACGCCGAAGCCAAGATCGAGCGCGGCCGCCGCGTCGACGGCATTACCCGTAATTTCGAAACCGTGATCGGCGAGATCGTGCAGACGGTGTCGTCGGTTTCGACGCAGCTCGAGGCTTCCGCAGACACGCTGTCGGCCACCGCCGAGCGGTCGCAGGCGCTCACCGCAATGGTGGCGTCGGCTTCCAGCGAAGCCTCAGCCAACGCGCAGTCGGTGGCATCGGCGACCGAAGAGCTTTCGTCCTCGGTCACCGAAATCGGCCGCCGGGTGCAGGAATCGGCGCGGATGGCGACCGATGCGGTGGGGCAGGCCCGCACCACCAACGACCGGGTCAGCGAATTGTCCAAGGCGGCGAGCCGCATCGGCGACGTGGTCGAACTGATCAACACCATCGCCGGCCAGACCAATCTGCTGGCGCTCAACGCCACCATCGAGGCGGCGCGCGCCGGCGAGGCCGGCCGCGGCTTCGCCGTCGTGGCGTCGGAAGTAAAGGCGCTCGCGGAACAGACGGCCAAAGCCACCGGCGAGATCAGCCAGCAGATCACCGGCATCCAGGGCGCGACCCAGGAGTCGGTGAACGCCATCAAGGAAATCAGCGGCACCATCGAACGGCTGGCGGAGATTTCCTCGGCGATCGCGGCGGCCGTGGAAGAGCAGGGCGCGGCGACCCAGGAAATTTCACGCAACGTGCAGCAGGCGGCGCGCGGGACCCAGCAGGTCTCCGCCAATATTTCCGACGTGCAGCGCGGTGCCGGCGAGACCGGCGCCGCTTCCTCGCAGGTGCTGTTGGCGGCGCGGTCGCTGTCGGGCGACAACCATCGCCTGAAGCTCGAGGTCGGCAGGTTTCTGGAGTCGGTTCGGGCGGCCTGACGAGCCGCCGGCAAACGAAAGGCCCGGCTCCCAGCATGGGAATTCGGGCCTTTCTCGCTATACGAGAAGTCGGAAGGGGTGCAACCGGACTTGATATCCGTACTTTCACGCAAGCGGAAATTAACCGGTCCCCCCTACGCTAGTCTGCATCATCGGGATTTCGTGCGCGTAGGTTGCGGGCGCCTTCGGCCGCAGATCCCGTCTCCGGAAAACCTGCTTAAGAATTTGGGGTCGTCGACATGATCAAGCTCAACCGTATCGGAAACAAACTGGGCTTGGCCGGCGTGCTTGGCGTGCTGCTGGCGATCGGGATGGTCGCCAACCAGATGATCACCGAGGCGAGGATCGAGGAAGGCAGCGAACGTGCGACCCGATCGCAGCGGATCGCCGACAATTCGCTTTCCGCGCATATCGACCTGCGCAAGGTGCAGCTCGCCGCTGCCGCCGTCAGGCTGGCGCGAAGCCCGGCCGAGGTCGAAAAGACCATGGCGGATCTGCAGCGCTACAAGGCGAGTCAGGCCAAGGAACTCGATGCAGCACTCGCGACCGCGCAACGTTCTGATGCCAGGGAGAGGTTGCAGAAGATCAAGGATCTGATGGACGGCTTTACTGCCGCCGTGGAAGACTTGGCGAAAGCGCAGATCACGCTGCTGTCGCAGATCGACAAGCGCTCGGTGGTCTCGGACGAATGGACCAAGGCCGTCGCCGCCCAGCTCGGTTCGCCGGCCATGGCGAAGCTCGACAATCGCCTCGATATCGAACGTCTGCTGTTTCAGGCCGACGCCAGGGTGAACGCGCTGCGCGCGGCGGCCTGGAAGCTCGGAACCACCGGCGACGCCAATCTGGTGACCGAGATGGGCAAGATCGTGGCCTCGCTGAAGGACGTTTTCAACAAGCTGCGCGGCGAGGCGGACGACCGCGATCTGCTGGTGGTGGTCTCCAATCTGTCTTCGATCGTCACGCGTTTCCTGGCGGCCAACGAGGAGTCCGTGAAGACCGAGCAGATCAAGAACGACATCATCGCCAACCGCACGGTGAAGGCGGCTGCCGACGTCGCCGATCTGATGGAGGCCACCGTCACCGGCGCGCAGCAGGATGCCAGAACCTCCAAGGACGAGGTGATGGCCGATACCGAGCGCGCCAACCGCATCAACATGATCATGGCCATCGTGGTCGTGCTGTCGCTGATCGCCTCCGTCGTGTTCTCCTTCCTTGGGGTTGCCCGTCCGATGACGCTCCTGAACGGTGCGCTGGGCAGGATGGCCGCCGGCGACCTCGACGTCGAGATCCCCGGGGCCGGCCGCGGCGACGAGATCGGCGACCTCGCCAAGACCGTGACCGTCATTCGCGAGAACGCCGAACACAAGGCGCGCGAAGAAGCCGAGGCCAAGGTCCAACAGGATCTGGCTGCGGCGCAGCGGCGCAAGCAGGAAATGATCAAGCTCGCCGACGATTTCGAAGGCGCGGTCGGCAACATCGTGGAGACCGTGTCCTCGGCATCGACCCAGCTCGAAGCCGCCGCCGGCACGCTGACGGCGACCGCCGAACGCGCTCAGGAACTGACGACGATGGTGGCCGCGGCTTCCGAGGAAGCCTCCACCAACGTGCAGTCGGTGGCTTCCTCGACCGAGGAGATGGCCTCGTCCATCACCGAAATCGGCCGCCAGGTTCAGGAATCGGCGCGGATGGCCAATGAGGCCGTCGACCAGGCCCGCACCACAAACAACCGGGTCAGCGAATTGTCGAGGGCTGCAGCCCGCATCGGCGCGGTGGTCGAACTGATCAACACCATCGCCGAACAGACCAATTTGCTGGCGCTCAATGCCACCATCGAGGCGGCGCGCGCCGGCGATGCCGGCCGCGGTTTTGCCGTCGTGGCGTCCGAGGTCAAGGCGCTGGCGGAGCAGACCTCCAAGGCGACCGGCGAGATCGGCCAGCAGATCACCGGCATTCAGGCGGCGACCGAGGAGTCCGTCGGCGCGATCCAGGCCATCAGCACCACGATCGAGAAGCTGTCGGAGATTTCCTCGACCATCGCGGCCGCGGTGGAAGAGCAGGGCGCGGCGACGCAGGAAATCTCCCGCAACGTGCAGCAGGCTGCCCGGGGCACCCAGCAGGTCTCCGCCAACATCACCGACGTGCAGCGCGGCGCCGGCGAGACCGGCTCGGCCTCGTCGCAGGTACTGTCCTCGGCCCAGTCGCTGTCGTCCGACAGCGGCCGCCTGAAGCACGAGGTCGGCAAGTTCCTGAATTCGGTGCGCGCGGCGTAACAACCGATCAATTGCAGGCCAAAGGCCCGTCCCTGAATAGGGACGGGCTTTTTGCGTTCGGGGATTCGGCAACCCTCCTGGCGGCCTCCTTGGTAAGCGGAAGCCCCGTGGAACTGCGGAAGTCCCGTAGAACTACGGATCGTAAATTAACGGGAAGAGAATCGCTGACATCTACGATTCCGTGCATCGAGGCGGACGGCCCGCCCTGCGGAGATCAAACATGCTTGCAATGGTACGTCAGGCCAGGATGTCGATTGGCCGAAAAATCTATGCCCTCATCTGCCTCAGCTTCGCGGGCCTCCTGTGCGTAGCCTTTCTCGATTCGCGCGAACTTGCATCGAGCCTCGATCAGCAGAAACAGATTGAACTGCAGCATCTCGGCGAACTCGCGCTCGGCATCGTCAAGGAAGAGCACGCCGCGGCGCAAAAAGGCGGCGTTTCGGACGCCGACGCTCAGAAGCGCGCCATGGCGCGGGTTGCGGGACTGCGTTACGGCAGCAACGATTACTTCTGGATCAACGACATGCATCCGAAAATGGTGATGCATCCGATCAAGCCGGAAATGAACGGCAACGATCTATCGAGCTACAAGGATCCGAACGGCAAGCTGTTGTTCGTCGATTTCGTCAATGCGGTCAAAAAGGCCGGGTCGGGTTTCGTTCCCTATGAGTGGCCCAAGCCAGGCTTCGACAAGCCCCAGCCGAAACTGTCCTATGTGGTCGGCTTTGCGCCCTGGAACTGGGTGATCGGGACCGGCGTCTACATCGACGACCTGAAGGCTCAGGCGTGGGTATCGATCCAGCGCTCCCTGATCATTGTCGGCGTGGTCCTGCTATTCATCCTTGTGGTGTCCATGTTCGTTGCACGCAGCATCACCGCTCCGTTGCAGCGGATGACCGTCACGATGAATGATCTTGCCGGCGGCAACCTTGACGTCGAAGTGCCCGGCATCGGCCGCGGCGACGAGATTGGCGAGATGGCCAAGGCGGTCGAAGTGTTCAAGAGCAATGCCGTCGCCCGCCAGTCGCTGGAGGCCGAGCAGCGTGCGGCCGAGAGCCGCGCCGTCGCAAGCCGGAAGGCGGACATGCACAAGATGGCCGACGATTTCGAAGCTGCGGTCGGCCGGATCGTTGAGACCGTGTCGTTTGCGTCCAGTCAGCTCGAGGTTTCGGCGGGCACGCTTACGTCGACGGCGGAACGCTCGCAGAAACTCGCGACCACGGTCGCGGCGGCCTCCGAGGAGGCGTCGACCAACGTGCAGTCGGTGGCATCGGCCACCGAAGAGATGGCGTCGTCCGTCAACGAGATCAGCCGTCAGGTGCAGGCATCGGCGCGGATGGCGACCGACGCCGTGGAACAGGCGCGCACGACCAACGACCGCGTCAGTGAATTGTCGAAAGCCGCCACCCGCATCGGCGATGTCGTCGAACTGATCAACACCATCGCGGGACAGACCAACCTGCTGGCGCTCAACGCCACCATCGAGGCGGCGCGCGCCGGTGAAGCAGGCCGCGGCTTCGCGGTCGTGGCGTCCGAGGTAAAGGCGCTGGCCGAGCAGACCGCAAAGGCGACCGGCGAGATCGGTCAGCAGATCACCGGTATCCAGGCGGCGACTCAGGAATCGGTTACCGCGATCCAGGCGATCAGCGGCACCATCGAGAAGCTGTCCGAGATCTCGTCGACCATCGCAGCCGCGGTGGAGGAGCAGGGCGCCGCCACACAGGAAATATCCCGCAACGTGCAGCAGGCGGCGACGGGTACCCAGCAGGTATCCTCCAATATTGGCGACGTGCAGCGCGGCGCCAGCGAGACCGGATCGGCGTCCTCGCAGGTGCTGGGGGCGGCGCAATCGCTGTCGGCCGATAGCAATCGCCTCAAGCTGGAAGTCGGCAGGTTCCTGAATTCGGTACGGGCGGCGTAACGACCGGCACATCGCCGGACAACGGGCCTGGGTCCGAACAGGACGGGCCTTGTTCTGGACTCGCGGCAGCGGCGCTCGCGCCCGCCGTGTTCGTACGGCGTCCGAACTTAAGTCATCATAAGTATTTGAGATTATTTTCCAAGGCCTGCCCGGCGTCTTCGCAGGTGTTTCGGTCGCGACAATTGTTCGCTGCCAGGGCCGCCTCGATCTCGAGGTCGACAGGTTCTCAGACCAGGAGCGTGCGGCTTTGGCGCGTTGCCCCTGGTCCGGAGCCCGCGCCTCACGCCAGCATTGCGAACTGAAGTTTGGAAATGAAAGCGGCCCTCAGCCGGCCTTGTTGTTCGGCTGTATGAGGCGCGGGAGACACCCTTGGATCGCAAGAAAGCCGATTGCGGCATGGGCCGAACAATCGCCCTGCGTGAAACTGGTGCTGGATGTGGCCGGCGAGTTTCGGAAATCGGGAGAACTCGGTACAGTACGAGGGCATCGCGATGAAGCTGATGCCGGACCGAATGCCTTTTTTTTCCGTTGCGATGTATTTCGCGTCAATGAAGAAAAGCCAGGACCAAGGACGCTTCATCCGACAGCAAGATGATTCAAGGCATTCGCACGTCATGCGCGCACGATCCTTCTCAATCCCGGCTGCCCCCCTTGTTCGTCGTTGCGACGATCGCCGCCGACGACTCGGGTGAGCGCCGCGTGTCATTGCTCGATGAACTCGTTGACTCCGAATTCGTGAAGATCAGCCGGTCTCCCGATTTCGATAATTTGCGGAGCATTGACGGGCTGGGCGAGGCAAACAGCATTCCGCTCGATTGCAGGGAATTCGCTGCTTCGTTCGCCTCGCTGCGGCTGAATGGCTGCACGATATACCTGCAACGCACGTTTCCGCGCATCCTCCAGATGCAATATTCCACGGCAGGGGCGATCGTCGGTCTGCTCATGGAAGATGCGGCCTCCCTGATCCTGAATGGCCAGGAGGCCCGCGGTGCCGCCTTCCTGCTGGTCAAGGGCAAAGCGAAATGCGAGATCGTCGAACCGCAGCCCAATCTGGTCGCCTTCGTGAACTTCGATACGATCGACGATCGCGGTTGGCCGGGCGAGATCGACAGCGCCCAGGTGATTGCGACGGAGCCCGACAAAGTCGATGCGCTTCGCACGACCTTGCGCGATGCGCTACATCTCGCGTCGCATTCGCCCGATACGCTGGTTCAAACCGGGGTGATCGAGTGTATCGAGGAATCCATCCTGCAGGCGCTCGATCTGGCGATGGCCGCTGCTTCGCCGGCAACGGAGTCTCGCCGTCTCAGCCTCAGCCATTACCTGTCGCTGGTCCAGAAGTTCGACGAGTTCGTCGCCGTCAACGCCGGCAAGACACTTTACAGCGCCGACGTGGCGCGGCAGTTCGGGGTCTCGGTGAGGACGCTGCACAACGCCGTGGTTGCGATACGCGGCATGAGCATGCATCGCTACATGCGGTTGCGCCGGTTGTGGAGCGTGCGCCAGCAACTGCTGCGGGGGGAGCCGCCGCAATCGATCAAGGCCGTCGCCCTCATGAACGGATTCTGGCATATGGGCGAGTTCACGGCGCTGTACCGCGAGTTGTTCGGCGAAGCGCCGCAGCAGACCCTGGCCGCAGCGCGGCAACAGTCGGGTGAACCGTCATGATGCCGGCGAGGCGCGCCGCCGGTCCGTAGTTCTACCGATGTCCTGGTCGTGTTGCTTGAGCGCTGATCGACCAGCGGATGGAATCCGGCGCGCATCCGGACACCGTGTTTACACGGTCACGAATGTTAATCTTCCGTTGGAGGTGTCCTGCGATATCTCTGGAACGCGGAAGTGTTCGTTGCGTATCCCATTGATTCGCCATCGCGCTAGCGCGTCGCCGCACTGCGGAAATGCAGATGTCCGATTAATTTCTGCAAGACGACGCGCCTCCAGTTTGAATAGATTCCACCATAGATTTCACCGCGCCCTCGGATTGTCATCGGCGATGTGCGATCCCAATGAAAGCGATTTGAGGAGCAGCCATGGCCTGGATCAATAATGTACGTATCTCCGTGAAGGTATCCGCGGTGTTTGCCGCGATCTGCCTCGTCATCAGTATCAGCACGGCGACGATCTACAGTTCGATCAGCACGATGAACTCGACGGAGAAGATGACGGTTCACACCTACGAGGTGCTGGAGCAACTCAGCGGTGTCGTTGACGCCATGATCAATGCGGAAACCGGCGTGCGCGGTTACCTCGTCTCCGCGGATACCGGCTTCCTCGCTCCCTATGAGTCGGGACAGAAGCAATTCCAGGCCGCGAGCGCCAAGGTCGGCAGCCTGACCTCGGACAATGCTGTCCAGCAGAAGCGCCTTGAGCGCGTCAAGCAACTCGCCAACGACTGGTTCACCAACGTGGCAATGCGCGAAATCGCGCTGATGAAGGATCCGGCGACCCAGTCGAAGGCACGCGAGTTGGAAGCGTCCGGCGCCGGCAAGAAATCCATGGACGGCCTCCGCGGCGTCGTGCAGGAGATGGATGCCGAGGAGCGGTCGCTGCTGACCGTGCGTTCCGCGGCATCCAAGGCCGCCGCTGCCAGCGCAATGTTTGCCATGATGACCGGTGGCGCCGTCACGCTGCTGCTCTCGCTGGTGGGCGCGATTGGCATCGCATTCGCGGTCACCCGTCCGATTCAGCGCATCACGACCGAAATGGGTGTCCTTGCCGGGGGCAACACTTCAGCGGCCATCTCGGGAACCGAACGCAAGGACGAGATCGGCCAGATGGCCCAGGCGGTCGAGGTGTTCAAAAACAACGCAATCGAGGTTGAGCGGCTCAAGGTGGAGCAAACGGAAAGCGATCGACGCAATGCCGATCAGCGCAAGTCCGAGATGGTCAAGCTCGCCAACTCCTTCGAGGCTGCCGTCGGCCAGATCGTCAACACCGTGTCGTCGGCCTCGACCCAGCTCGAAGCTTCCGCGAACAGGCTGACATCGACGGCCGAGCGCGCGCAGCAAGTGACGACGATGGTGGCCTCGGCTTCGGAAGAGGCGTCCAGCAACGTGCAGTCGGTAGCGTCGGCGACCGAGGAATTGTCCTCGTCCGTGAACGAGATCAGCCGCCAGGTGCAGGAATCCGCGCGGATGGCGACCGATGCCGTCGGTCAGGCCCGCGCCACCAACGATCGTGTCAGCGAATTGTCGAAGGCGGCAAGCCGCATCGGCGACGTCGTCGAACTCATCAACACCATCGCAGGCCAGACCAATCTGCTGGCGCTCAACGCCACCATCGAAGCCGCGCGCGCCGGCGAGGCCGGTCGGGGATTTGCCGTCGTGGCGTCGGAGGTGAAGGCGCTTGCGGAGCAGACGGCAAGAGCGACCGGCGAGATCAGCCAGCAGATCAGCGGCATCCAGGGGGCGACCCAGGAGTCGGTGGGGGCGATCAAGGCGATCAGCAGCACCATCGAAAAGTTGGCGGAGATCGCCTCGACCATTGCGGCGGCGGTTGAAGAGCAGGGCGCGGCGACCCAGGAAATCTCCCGCAACGTGCAACAAGCCGCCCAAGGCACCCAGCAGGTGTCCTCCAACATCACCGATGTGCAGCGCGGCGCCAGCGAAACCGGCTCGGCGTCCTCGCAGGTGCTCTCCGCCGCCCAGTCGCTGTCCTCGGACTCCGACCGCCTCAGGCGCGAGGTCGGCAAGTTCCTGGATTCGGTGCGGGCGGCCTGACAACGAAGCCGATGGCCGGGCCACGGATGCCCGGCCATCGGCTCTTCGTCCCAAAGATGGCGGGCCTTTCCGAAGCTGCGTGCGCTTTCCCCTGCTTGCTTGCTCGCGCGTCGAAGCACCGTCGTGCCGGCGCCAAGGGCGAGCCTGCGACGGCGTCGCAGCAGCAGGACAGGAGGAGCAGGGGCCGGGTGCCGCCTCTTACCACCAGCGCGGTTGGAACGGCTGATAGTCCTGCGCACCGCGCCGACGCGAATTGACGGTTTGCGGATTCCAGCCGGGCTGGAAAAATGGTCCGAAGCCGTCGTCGCCGGCGTCGCCAACGAGCATATCGGGCGGCGTCGGCTTGCGCGTAATGAAGCCGCCTTGCGGCTGGTGGCTCAGCACCGCCACGAACTCGGTGCGATAGTTGGTTTCCTTGCTCAACGGTTCATCCGAGATCACGATCGAGGATCGCGGCATCGCAGTCGGCGCGATGCGATCGAGCACGTCCTGCGGGATCGTGATGCGGTCGAACGCGGATTTCGCATCGTCGCCATGGTCGATGGTAACTGAAGTCCAGCGCAGGCCGGATTCGTTGCGCGCGACCGCCGTGAACACATGCGTGCCAATTGGCCGTTCCGGATTACGGATCTTGATCGGTACCTCGATCGACGCATCGAACACCACGCCGCCGCCGTCGGGCGCCGGCTTCGACGTCTGGCGCCGCACGTAAAGCTTTTCCGTTTCGCGGCTGATGTAAATCGAAAACGGCTCAAGCAACAGTTTGGCTTCGCTTGCTGCCTTGGCGGTGTCGGCTTTCCGCGCCTGCGCCGTCTTGGCGGCTTCTTTGGCAGCGGCCGCGGCGTCGAGCTTCGATGCGGCATCGGCCTTTGTGGTGTCGAGCTGTGTGGTCAGTTCCGCGGCCTTGGCGGCGGCTTTCTGCTTGAGGTCCTCGGCCTTTGCTCTGGCCTCGTCGGTCCTGGCTGTGACGACTGCCTTGTCGGTCGCGGCGAGTTCGGCATCGGCGCGCTTTTTCTGGGCCTCCAGCTTGCGCAGTGCCGCCGTCAGCGCAGCCGTCTCGCGCGTGGCGGTCGCCGCTGCTTTCTTGGTCTCATCGGCTGCCTTGGCGGCCTCGGCCGCCTCGCGGGGCAGCGCTTCGGCCTTGGCCGGCGCGGCCGCGATGGCCTCGGCCTTCGGCACCGGCAGCGAGGGGTGCGAAAACTCCATCGGCTCGGCGTCCTCGGGCGAGATGATCACCCGCATGCCGAGCCGCGTCTTGTCGAACAGGCGTTCGGCGAAACCGAACGGCAGCCGCACACAGCCGTGCGAGGCCGCATAGCCGGGAAGGGGTCCGCCGTGCAGCGCGATGCCGTTCCAGGTGATGCGCTGCATGTTCGGCATCTCGGCATCGTCGTACATGTTCGAGCGGTGTTCCTTGTTCTTCTCGACCACCGCGAAGATGCCGGCCGGCGTTTCCCGGCCCTTGGTGCCGGTCGATACCGGCGCACGCAGGATCCAGCCTTCGGCGTCGTAAAGCGTGACGTGCTGGGTCTTGATCGAGATGATGGCCATGAGCGGCTCGCCGGCCGCGCGCGGGGCGCTCGCCTCCTTCACGGGGGCGGGGCGCGACTGTTTTGGCGCGGCGTTCGCGGCCGATATCGTCAGGGTGGCCACCGCCACCAGCGTAACCATGGCTGGACCAACCCACCGCCGCGCCGCTACGGCGGTTCGCGCCGTCCTGGATCGATTTGCCATATCTTCCCTTGGTCGAAATGCGTGACGTGCTTCGCCAATTCATACACGACTGCGCGCATGCGGCGAAAGTGCGGTCCGCTGCCGCATTTGCCCGTTCATAGTCGTGCGGGAGGCCGAAGGCTTCCAACGCGTTGGTTCGCCCGCCGCTAGAACCTGCAATTATTGCTTGGTTCCGGTCCAGCTTCCGGCACAGCCATCGGATCGCCGGAACGTTCCGGATCCGCTGCGGCCGGAAAAGCGGCCGGACATGGTCCAGCTCAGGCTTCCCGCGGACCCCACGCCGGAGACGCCGCCATTCGGACTCACTTGAGCGGTGCCGTATTGTCCGACCATTTTACCACTGGAGATAACGACCGTATCGGTGGAACTGCCGCAGGGTGTGCCGACGCTGGTCAAAACCCATGCGCCGTCGATATTGCCGCCGCTGCTGGCACCACCGCCGCCTTTTCGCGACGCACGGCTTGGCGCTTCCGTTTCGGCTCGGTTAGGTCTCGCCGGCTTCGGGGACTCGGTCGCGCGGGGCGCCGCGCGCGAACCGGACAGCGACTTTTCGTCATTGCCGATGCTGCCCGCCGGCGTTCCCTGATTGCGCGCGCACCAGACCCGGCAGGGCGGCGATGGAAAGCGTGGCTGACAGCAAGGCGGCGCTGGTCAGGTCGCGAATGAAGGTCGGCAAAATTGACTGGCTTTCAATGAACGGGGTGCCGACGGCCGGAGCCGTCGGCGCGGATCGCGTCGACAATGCGAACGAGGTTCGCCGCTGTCACCGCACCCGTCAAGCCTTGCGTCGTTGCCGAGGCTAGCCTGCCCGCCACTCCAACACGCCGTCTTCCGCCGTAACGATCGTGCCGAGCGTTCCCACCGGCGTACGGTCCAGGTTGAGTAAATGCCTGAAGGTCGTCTCGTCGTTGGCTGGAACCCGCGCCAGCGCCCGGGCACCGGCTTCCGTGCGCATCATCACCACGCCGTGCTCGACCTCGCCCTTGCCCTTGTAGATCACGGTGAAGGCTTCGATTTTGCCCTTGCCGTTGGCCTCGGTGACGAAGTCCGGCACGGCCCGCTTGTTCCGGTCGGCTTCGGCCTGCACGCTGGTCTGCTGCGCGAGGGCCTCCCTTGGCGCCTCGCGCGACAGAACCAGGCCGTGATGCTTGGTCACAAAGCCGCCCTGGCCGTAGAGCAGGCCGAGCTTGCCGCCCTGCCGCAGCTTGCGCACCATCGCGATCGCCGCGTGCGTCATGTAGGTGTTGAGCGGGGCGCCGAAGAAAGTGAGGCCGCCGGTGACCGTCGGCTGCACGTCGGGCCCGAGGCCGAGCGTCCGCCGCGCCATCTTCGGTACGCAGGGGAAGCAGCTGTACAATTCGATGGCGTCGAATTTCTTGCCGTCGCCCCCGACGAGGTCCATGACCGCCTTCAGCACGGCATTCTGCGGGTGGCTTTCGTAGAACTGGTCGCGGACGAGATAGTCGCGGGGCTCTTCCGCCGAGGCGCCGCCGGTCGGATAGATCAGGCGATCTTCGGGGATACCGGCCGCGCGCGCCTTGGCCAGCGAGGTCAGCAGCACCGCGCCGCCCATGTTCACGGTCGGGTTGGCCACCATCCATTTGGTGTAGGGCCACGCGATCAGGCGGTTCTCAGCCGTGGGCGTTGTGATTTCCTCAGGCGTCAACCGCTTCTTCATCCATGAATTTTCATTCTCGGATGCGACGCGGGCATAGGTCGACCACAGCGCGCCGGATTCGGCGAGCGCCTCGCGCGGGGTCTGCCCCCAATGCGCTGACGTCGCCGTTTCATACAGCGGATAGACTGTGATCGGGCGGAACACGCCGAGCTTCACCGCCATCGGCTTCTGGAATGCCGCGCCGCGCTTCGGCTCCTCGACGTCATGGGCAAACGGCGTCCATGGCAGGGTGATGCCGCCGCGTTCGGCCTTGGTGGCGGTGGATTGCGCCTCCGCGCCGCAGACCACGGCCACACTGCATTCGCCGCGCGCGATGCGCTTGGCGGCTTCGTGGATGTAGCGGATCGGGCTCTCGCCGCCGACCGGGCCGTAATAGCAATGCGCCGGATCGGCGCCGAGCCGGGCCGCCAGCTGCTTCTCGGGATCGCGATAGCGCCAGCTCAGGAAATTGACGACGTCGAGCGAGCCGAGCTCGCCGAGCAGTTTTGCCCCGCTGTCCGCTTCCGCGCGGCGCACGGCTTCCTCGAGCATCGCCATCGGCTCGAGGCCGGCGGCGATGTCCTTGGGCCGGTCGGCGATTTCGCCGACGCCGACGATGACGGGAATGCGGTCTTCGGGGAGGGAGTTGTTATTCGGCATTTTTTCTTGCTTTGCTTTCCAGGGATTCACGATTCATTGTTCCGTCATTGCGAGGAGCGTAGCGACGAAGCAATCCATGGTTCCGCAAAGAAAGTATGGATTGCTTTGCTTCGCTCGCAATGACGTGGAGAGACGTTTACTCCTCCATCAGTGCATTCATATGCTCCACGGCGTCAGCAAAGTCTTCCTTGAATTCCTGCACCACCGCACCGGCCGATTTCACGCTGTCGACCAGGCCGACGCCCTGGCCGACAAAATACGTCACGAGATCGCGCGCCTGGGTATTCCCGGCGGCGGCGGCGCGGTCGATCGAGTTGAAGGCGTCGCGGCTGATGATGCTCTGCAGCGGCATCGGCAGCGCGCCGGGACTATCCGGTCCGCGGTCCCACGCGTCGGTCCACACCGAGCGCAACTGCCGCGCCGGCTTGCCGGTGCGGCCCTTGGAGCGGATGGCGTCGCGTGAGGACGCCGCGATCATTTTCTCGCGGAAGATCTCCGTGGTCTCGGACTCCACCGTCGCCAGCCACACCGAGCCGGTCCAGGCGCCGGCCGCGCCCATCGCCATGCAGGCCGCCATCTGGCGTCCGGTCATGATGCCGCCCGCCGCCAGCACCGGCACATCGCGGATCGGCCTGATCGCCTTGATCACCTCGGGCACCAGCACCATGGTCGAGACCTCGCCGCAATGGCCGCCCGCCTCGGTGCCCTGCGCGACCAGGATATCGACGCCGGCCGCAACCTGCCGCAGCGCGTGCTCCTTGGAGCCGACGAGGGCGGCGACCGGCACGCCGTGCTTGCGGCCCTTGTCGATCATCGCCTTCGGCGGCACGCCGAGCGCGTTCGCGATCAGCTTGATCGGGTGGCGGAACGAGACGTCGAGCACGTCGAGCGCACGCTGCGCGTCGAACGGTTGCGGCTGATTGTCGGCGACATTGGTCGTGGTCAGCTCGATGCCGTATTTCTTCAAGAGGTTGCGGGTGAAGTCGCGGTGCTGCGGCGAAATCCGCGCCTCCAGGCTTTTCCAGGTGACGTCTTTTTCGCCGGCCGTCGAAATGTTTTCCGGGATCAGCACGTCGAGCCCGTACGGCTTGCCGCCAACGTGATCGTCGATCCATTTCAACTCCAGCTCGATCGTCTCGGGCGAGTGCGCGGTGGCGCCCAGCACGCCAAACCCGCCGGCGCGACTGACGGCAGCCACCACGTCGCGGCAATGGCTGAAGGCCAGCAGCGGAAACTCGATACCCAGCATGTCGCAGATCGGCGATTTCATGGCGTGTCCTCCCGGCGGCGGTATTTCGATGAAACGCTAGCCCATCGCAGCCGTGGATGCCAAGCGTCTCCAGTCTCGCCCTGAGGCGCGCATTCCACCTCGCAAAATATGCATCGCGGCTTTCACGCTGGAAAGTGGGCCCGGCGCAAGTGTGCCTGTGCCACCCGACAAGTCAGCCCCGCAGCCGGCGCGTCAAAACCTCGATAAACCGGTCAGCGTCTGTCTCGTCATTATACACGTGCGGCGACACGCGCATGCGTCCGAGACGCAGCGCGACGTAGACGCCTTCGCTCGCCAGGCCCTCGACAAGGCCTGAAGGCATGCCGGCTTCGAAGGCAAGGCTCAATACATGCGGCGCCCGCAGCGGTGCGTCGGGAACGCGGATGCCGATCTCGCGCACGCCTGCTGCGATCCGCTCGGTCAGCATCGCGAGACGTTGTGCAATTTCCTCCGCGCCCCAGTCGGCCATCAGCTCCATGCCGATGGAGGCCATCTCCAGCGAAATGAAATGATCGCGCTCGCCCATGTCGAAGCGGTGCGCATCGCCAACATAATCGAGGTCGGTGAAATAGAGCGCGTTCTCGGCGCGGACGTTGCGGCGGCCGCCGGCGGTCTGTTCCAGCGGGACGCCGTTCTGGTGCCGCCTGGCGACATAGAGGAAGGCGCGGCCATAGGGGCCGACCAGCCACTTGTAGGTCGGGAAGATCACGAAGTCCGGGTCGAGATGCCGTACATCCAGCGCCAGCACGCCGGCGCTTTGCGTGGCATCGATCAGGAAGGCCGCGCCCCGCCGCCGGAGCGCCGCGCCGAGTTTTGCGATATCGATCAGCCCGCCGTCCGACCAGTGCACCGACGAGATCGAGGCGAGGCCGACCGGCGGCGCGCCTGACCGTTCGATGCTTTCGAGCACCGCCGACGTCCAGTCGCCGTCATCGGGCTGGCGCACGGTCTCGACGATAAACCCCTGCGCCCCGGCCCGCGCGTGCCATTCCAGCACGGGGGAGGAGTGGTCGTTTTCCAGAACGAGGACGCGCGTGCCGCGGCCGGGGGCAAAAAGCTTGGCGGCCGTGGCCACGCCATAGCTGATCGAGGGGATCAGCGCGATATCGGAAGGATCGGCCTGTATCAGCCGGGCGGCGGCCGTCCTTGCACGCTCGTGCTGTGCACTTTGAAAGCCGGGTTCGAGCGTCCAGGGGCGGCCCTTGCGGCCGACGGCGGCGCGGCCGGCCTCCAGGGTCCGGATCGGCAGGGGACTGTAGGAAGCGGCATTGAGATAGCAGATATCGCGGGGGACATCGAACGAGGCGCGTTGGGACGGCAGCATCTGGAAGCTCTCATGGGGTGACCAGTCCAAATATGGATTATTGCGGCTGCGCCAGCCACAAATGCATTGCTCCGAGTTACCCGCGCATGATGCCCTTGTAGCGATAACCGGCATGGCCGATATAAGAAGCCCAGCCGTTCGCCGTGCGAGACGGTCAAAAAAGCATTGCCGAAAGAAGCCTGGAGCCCAACCAATGACCGATGCCCCCGTCACCGATCCCGCCGAATATGTCCCGCCAAGAGTCTGGACCTGGAACAAGGCGAGCGGCGGCCGCTTCGCCAGCATCAACCGGCCGATTGCGGGGGCCACGCATGAGGCCGAGCTGCCGGTCGGCAAGCATCCGTTTCAGCTCTATTCGTTGGCGACGCCAAACGGCGTCAAGGTCACGGTGATGTTCGAGGAGCTTTTGGCGGCCGGCCACAGCGGCGCGGAATACGACGCCTGGCTGATCAAGATCGACGGCAACCAGTTCGGCAGCGGCTTTGTCGCCGTCAATCCGAATTCGAAAATACCGGCGCTGATGGATCGTAGCGGACCGACGCCGATCCGCCTGTTCGAGTCGGGCGCAATCCTGGTGCATCTGGCCGAAAAGTTCGGCGCCTTCCTGCCGGCGGGCGGGCAGGCGCGGGCCGAATGCCTGTCGTGGCTGTTCTGGCAGATGGGCAGCGCGCCGTTCCTCGGCGGTGGCTTCGGCCATTTCTACGCCTACGCGCCGACCAAGATCGAATACGCGATCGACCGCTACGCCATGGAGGTGAAGCGCCAGCTCGACGTTCTCGACCGGCGGCTTGCCGACAATGAGTTTCTGGCGGGCAGCGAATACACCATCGCCGACATGGCGACCTGGCCGTGGTACGGCGCACTGGCCAAGGGACTGATCTATGGCGCCGGCGAGTTTCTGTCGGTGCAGGACTACAAGAACGTTCAACGCTGGACCGATGCGATCGCAAAGCGTCCGGCGGTGAAGCGCGGGCGCATGGTCAACCGCATCTCGGGCGATCCGGCGAGCCAGCTGCACGAGCGGCATGACGCCGGCGATTTCGATACGAAGACGCAGGACAAGATCGGCGCGCCGGCGCAAACGTAACTCAGGCGGGGGAAGCGCCATGGGCTTTTTCGAAAAGGGCGCCGTTCGCATCCACTACGAGGAGGCGGGCGACGGCTTCCCGCTGTTGCTGATCGCAGGCGGCGGATTGAACTCGAACATTTCGGGCATCACCGGCGACTATCCGCCGTTCCATGCTTACAAGGAATTCGGCAACGAATATCGCTGCGTCGCTTACGACCTTCGCAATGCGCCGCCCGGCCAGTCGACAGGCCCGCTCGAAATCGACCGGCCCTGGGATTCCCATACCGACGATCAGCTTGCGCTGATGGACCATCTCGGCTTCGTAAAGTTCATGGTGCTGGGGTTTTGCATCGGCGGTCCCCTGATCTGGAATCTGATCAAGCGCGCGCCGGACCGTGTCGTGGCGGGCGTGCTGGCGATGCCGTCGGGCTCGCGGCCCGAGATGCGCGATCTGTTCTACCAGAACAACATCAAGGGCTGGGCGCCGCAGCTCATCGAGAAACGGCCCGACCTTACGATGGAACAGGCGGAAAAGTTCCTGACGGCCATGTATCGCACCGATCCCGACTTCGTCTTTACGGTGACACGCGATTTCGTTCGCCAGTGCCAGACGCCGGTGCTGATCCTGCCCGACGACATCCCGGCGCATCCCTACGCGGTCGCGATGGAGAGCGCGATGCTGGCGCCGAACGCGGAAGTGAGCCTGTTTCCGTGGAAGGAGCCGAAGGAGCGCGTTCCGCTCGCGGTGCGCCAGATCCGCTCGTTCCTGCGGGCGCACCGGCCGGCGTAAGTTCTCAATCCGGCAGCTTCTCTCCGGAGCCGCCGAGATCGGCAGGAAAGTCGGCGTATTTCGGCAGGCCGTCCCTGACGGACAGCGTCTTGCTGGCGTAGTTCACATGCAGGGTGGGCTGGTGCGTGTATCCCCGCAGCAGGTTGGCGTAGACGTCGATCAGCCGCATGCGCGGATGCTCGGTCATGACATGGCCGCCGCAGACCTTGCAGAATTTCCGGTAGGAGTTTTCGGTCTTGTTGTAGGTGCCGATGTCGGACGCGCCCTTGGTGACGCGCACGTCGCCTGACTTCCACAGGCTGAAGGCATTGACCGGCGCCGCCGACCAGGCCTGGCAATCCCTGCAATGGCAGTAACCGGCGAACACTGGCGCACCCGACGCTTCCACTTCGACCGCGCCGCAGAAGCAGCCCGCCTTGTAGGCCGCCGCGCTCTTCGCCTCCAATTGGCCAGGTGCCAGCAGATCGTTGTACTCGGTGTGCTTGCCTATAAAGCTGCGAATGAAATCGCACTCGACCGTCAGCTTGCGCCCTTGCGCCCGGACCGCATTGAGTGTTGCGCGCGCCAGTTTTGAGCCGACGCCCTTGCCGCCCAGCTCCGGCGGCACCTCGGTATGGATCAGCGTGACCGTATCAGGCGATTTCCGGTAGGTGACGAAGGCAGTGTGGCCTTCGACGTCGAGTTCAAATCGTTCGCGGGCGTCGTTGTCGCGGAAGTTTTCGGCCATCTGCTTCTCCTTCCTGCCGGCGTCGGTTCAGGCGGTTGTCTTCACTCCTTCGGCCGGCGGAAACACCACGCGGTCATCGGTGCGGCAATAGCGATCTGCGAACATGCGGCCGATCGGGTGATAGCGGTCCATGTGCACGCGCATCGTGGCGTGGTCCCACAGATCGTCGCGGATGTGGAAGTGGATGCCTTCGCCCATCACCAGCAGCCGGTCGCCGTTGACGTCGATTTCCTTCCAGGTCTTGCACTCCATCGAGAATGGCGCATCCGCCAGCCGCGGTGCGCCGATCTTCGTCGATGGTGCGACCTTCAGCTTCAGATAATCCGGCTCGCCGATGTCAGGCGGAAAATCGCCGCTGCTCTCGTGCATCGCCTGCGCCAGCGGCTCGTCGGTCATGTTGACCACGAACTCGCCGGTCCGGCGGATGTTGATTACGGTGTCCTTGACGCGGCCGTCGGGGCGCAGGTTCGCCGCGAACATGCACAGCGGCGGGTCCTCGCAGAACACGTTGAAAAAACTGAACGGCGCGGCGTTGACCACGCCGGTCGGGCCGATCGTCGTCACCCACGCGATCGGCCGCGGCAGCACGAAGGAGGTGAGCACCTTGTAGCGCTCGCGTGGGTTGAGGTCGCTGGGGGCGTATTGCATCGGGACGAGCACCTGTTTCAGCAGCTCCTCTTCCGCACCGGCGGGAGAGGTCCAGCTTCGTTAACACGCGGCCCCGCGCAGCTCAAAACGCTTTTGGAGACGGCATCCGCGCGCTGTCACCGCATGACCCGGCTTGCAGCGGTGGCCGCGGGCGGGCCATGCGGAGGGGGCGGGATCGCTGGCAATTCAAGTGGTTCAAAGCGGGTTGGGGGAGCGATTCACATTTAGAATGGGCGCGCAACCTCATTTCGTCCGACCCATTACTGTCCTTGAAGGCACCTTGGCTTTCCAGCGGGCCGCCGATATACGCTGGCTCTTATGAGTGTGACCTTTCGGCCAAGCTCCGAAATCCGGCCCGCCGTTCAACGAACGCAACAATGTTTCATGACTGCGAGCGGCCGGAGTTTATGGCGGCGAGGTCTGGAACTACGCGATATCTGGGCTGCGCGTCTGGCGCAAGCGATGACCGGGAAATGAACCCAAACGAGGCGCGGCTCGTCCACACCACTGCCCTAACGATACTCGCACTGGTCGCGCTGCGGCTGGTGGCAGCGGCTTTTACGCCGATCACCTTCGACGAAGCCTATTACTGGACGTGGTCGAAGCATCTGGCCGGCGGCTACTACGATCATCCGCCGATGGTCGCGGTGGTGATCCGGCTCGGTACGCTGATCGCAGGCGACAGCGAGTTCGGCGTGCGGCTGGTGTCGATCCTGCTGGCGCTGCCGATGAGCTGGGCGATCTATCAGGCCGCGGCCATCCTGTTCGGCAGCCGGCGCGTCGCCGCCTCGTCGGCGATCCTGCTCAACATCACGTTGATGGCCGCGGTCGGCACCATGATCGTGACACCGGACGCGCCGCTGCTGGTGGCGTCCAGCTTCCTGCTGTTCGCGCTCGCCAAGGTGCTGCAGACCGGCAACGGCGCCTGGTGGCTTGCGGTCGGCGCCGCCGCCGGTTGCGCGCTGCTGTCGAAATACACCGCGCTGTTCTTCGGACCAGCGATCCTGATCTGGCTGGTCGCCGTTCCCGGTTTGCGACGCTGGCTGGGTTCGCCCTGGCTGTATCTTGGCGGCCTTGTCGCGCTGCTGCTGTTCGCCCCCGTTATTCTCTGGAATGCCGAGCATGGCTGGGTCTCGTTCATCAAGCAGATGGGGCGGGCGACGATCCAGGATTTCCGTCCGGCCTACATCGCCGAACTGATTCCAACGCAGATTGCCTTTGCGACGCCGCTGGTATGGATCCTGGGCGTGATGGGGATCTACGCACTGTATGCGCGGCGTGCCGGCGCAATGCCGGCGCGCGTGCTTGTCAACACGATGTTCTGGGTCATCGTCGCCTATTTCGTTTGGCACTCGCTGCATGCCCGTGTCGAGGCCAATTGGTTCGCGCCGATCTATCCGGCGTTTGCCGTCGCCGCCGCCGTCGCCGCGCATCTGGTCGAATGGCCGCCACGCTGGCAGCGTCTGGTCGACTTTTCCCGGCGCTGGGCGCTGCCCGGGGGTGTCGTGATGTTCGCGTTGCTGGTCGTGCAGGCCAACACCGGCGTGCTGTCAGGCTATCGTCGCGACGCCACGGTGCGCAGCGTCGGCGTCGGCTGGCGCGAAACGGCCGATGCCATCGAGGCGGCGCGGGCGCGTGCCGGCGCGACGTGCGTGCTGGCGCCGGACTACGGCACCACGGCCTGGCTCGCCTTCTATCTGCCGAAAGGCACCTGCTTCGCGCAGCACAGCCAGCGCATCCGCTGGGTCAACATGCCCGAACCCGATGCGGCCCAACTCGCGGGCAAGCTGTTGTACGTGTATCCGGCTTTGCTCGCCGATGCGCTTTATCTCAAGGACAGGTTTAATCGCATCAAACGAGTGGGCGAGGTGCAGCGCAAGCGTGGCCCGCTGCTCATCGAAAACTACGCGCTCGACGTGCTGGAAGGGCCGAAGGTCGAAGTACTCGACCGCTCTCCCCCTCCGGAAATACAATGATTTTGGTACGAAGCGTATCACTCCTTGCGAGCGAGCGGGGCGGTGATCAAAGTCAGTGAAGCAGAAGCAGGGCCTACGGGCGTTTTGCCGAAAGGGGTTGAAATTCCTCCTTTTTCGATTTTCGTGTGGGAATTGGCAGACTTGTCTAGTTTAAACGACTTGGCGCCGATTTCCGGCTTGTTCGATGCTTGGGGCGGCCTTGCAGGCAAAAAAGTGCCGTATTTGGGTCGATTCCGGCACAGGACGGCCAGAATTAACCCTGCAAAACACGGACGCCCGGGGTTAAGGGCCTCTCGCGTCGTGCAGCGAGGCCCAGAACGACCGGTTGATAAACAAGCGTTAACAAGGCGGTTCTAGCCTCCGGCTGCGCCACAATTCCCCGCAACCCGACGGGTTCGATTGATGAAGAAGAACGGTCTGCTTAACGGTGACATCTGGATCTTCCAGACGCCCGATGCTGGGGCGGGCCCGACGGCGTCTGCACCCGACACAATCTTTGTCGATGACGGCGATCCTTTCCCGCTGGCCGATGCCAGCAGTTCGTTTTCCCTAGTGGTAGCAGCCAGCAAGCCGGTGGGCTCGATCGCGATGCTTGCCGATTACCTCGTCAACGGCTTTTGGCAATACAACTCCACTATCTCCCATCACTGGGCGTCAAACACCATCACTTACAACATCACCGGACTGAATACGTCGGAGCAGTTTCTGGCGCTGACGGCGTTGCAGGCGTGGTCCGACGTCGCGAACATCAGCTTCGTCCAGACCTCCGGCGCCGCCAACATCACCTTCACCCACAACGGCACGATGCAGGCCTATGCCAGCGGTTCCTGGTCGGGCGGCGGCGCGATCATCAGCCAGACTGTCAATATCAGCTCGGACTGGATCACCACCGACGGCGGCGCGAATGACGGCAAGACAGGCATCGACAGCTACGGCTACCAGACCTACGTCCACGAAGTCGGACACGCACTCGGCCTCGGCCACCAGGGGCCGTACAATGGCAGCGCGTCCTATTCGACAAACGCGGTCTATGCCAACGACACCTGGCAATATTCCATTATGTCGTACTTCTCGGAGCCGAACTATTCCGGAAGTTCGTACCGCTACGTGGTAACGCCGCAGATGGCGGACATCTACGCCGTGGGGTTGATGTACGGCACGGCGACCTCGACGCGAACCGGCGACACCGTCTATGGCTTCAACAGCAATGCCGGCGCGGTGTTCAATTTCGCCGCCTACAGCCTGGCGCCGGCGCTGACGATCTATGACAGCGGCGGCAACGACACGCTCGATTGCTCCGGCTATTCCGCGGCGCAGACCATCGACCTGAACGCGGGTGCGTTTTCCTCGGTCGGCGGCCTGACCAACAATATCGGGTTGGCGCTCAACGCGGTGATCGAGAAGGCCATCGGCGGCAGCGGCAACGACCACCTCATCGCAAGCAACACCGGCTCTACGCTTTCAGGCGGCGGCGGCGCCGATACGCTGACGGGCGGCGCCGGAAACGACACGCTGATCGGCGGCGCCGGCGTCGACAACATGACCGGCGGCAGCAGCGGCGATACCTTCGTGTTCCTGCTCGGCAACAGTTCGGCCGCAAGCGGCCAGCGCGACCGCATTACCGACTTCGTATCCGGTACAGACTACATCGACCTCAGCGGGTTCGATGCGATCAGCAGCAGCGGCAGCTACGATCAGTTCAAGTTCATCGCCACCGCCGCCTTCCATGGCGTGGCCGGCGAACTCAACTATTTCTACAACAGCTCGACCGGCGTCACCACCCTGCAGGGCGATACCAACGGCGACGGGGTCGCCGATTTCGCGGTCGATCTAACCGGCAATGTTGCGATCAGCCCGGCCGATCTGATCGGCGTTTACTCGACGCCGGTTACGGTCGAGGCATACGGGAACACCTGCCTTACCGTGATTGGAAACAACTATGCACTCAATCCCTCCGGCGGCGGCACGGGACCAACGCTGAAATATGGCGGCTCCGCCGTGGTGGTGGGGGCGGCAGCGCCTTGGACGCCGATTGCGGCTGAGCAGACCGGAAGCGGCTATGACGTCGCGTGGAGGGATGCTAGCTCCGGGCAGTTCTCGATCTGGACCGTCGACAGCAACGGCAATTTCACGTCCTACCTGACCGGCGCCGTCTCCGGCATCAGCACAACGCTGGAAAATCTCGAAAACACTTTCCATCAGGACCTGAACGGTGACGGCACGATCGGCGTGCCGGCCGCGCCGAGCTCGGTCGTGATCGAGTCGTTCGGCTCGACGACGCTCGCGCTGGTCGGAAGCAACTATGCTGTCTATGCGAACGGAACCAGCACCGGTCCCACTCTGAAGTATGGTGGCGCGGCCGTTGTGGCCGGCCAGGCCGGCACCTGGTCGCTGGTCGGGGCGGAACAGACGGAGAGCGGCTACGACGTCGCGTGGAAAGACTCCGGCTCCGGCCAGTTCTCGATCTGGACCATCGACAGCAACGGCAATTTCACGTCCTACCTGACAGGCGCGGTGTCAGGCACCAGCACGACGCTGGAGAACCTCGAAAACACCTTCCATCAGGACCTGAACGGCAACGGCACGATCGGGCTGCCGCCGACCGTGATCGAAGCGGCCGGTTCGACCAGCCTCGTCGTGAGTGGAAGCAACTATTTCCTCAATACGAGCGGATCGGGCCCGTCATTGAAGATGGGTGGAGCGCCCGTCGTTGTCGGCCAGGCCGGAACCTGGTTGCCGGTTGCGGCCGAGCAGACGGGCAGCGGTTACGACGTCGCATGGAAGGACTCGAGCACCGGCCAGTTCTCGATCTGGAGCACCGACAGCAACGGCAACTTCACCGCCTTCCTGACCGGCGCCGTCTCCGGCAGCAGCAGCACCCTGCAATCCTATGAGACGATTTTCCAACAGGACTTGAACGGCGACGGATTCACCGGTGTTCACTCCGCGCCGCAGGCGTCGTCAGGTACGGCCGCCGCGGTGACGCACGGGGATAACTTCGTTTTCCTGGCGGAGTCCGGCGGCGGCTCTACAGCTCATCGGCCTGAACCGCCGGACACAATGCCTCCCCCGAGCCAGTCGACGCTCGGCGCTGGAGCAGTCGCTGAGCAGCCCCACGACGCCGGTGTTCCGACGCTGGCCGAGTATCTGGCCGGCCTGCATCTCGACCATCTGCTTCTCACCTGACGACACGCATCAGGCGGGCGCCCGCGCAGATCAGGTCCGGCGTGCGGCGCCAAAACCGTCCTTGCCATAGGCATTGCCGTTGTAGAGCAGGAAATTGCCCTGCGGCGTTTCCAGGCGGCTGCCGTAGCAGACCATCTCGGAGTCCCACCCAGAGGGCGCAACCTCGATCATCGGTCGGCTGTCGCGCTCCCATGACAGCCCATCGGCCGACGTCGCGCTATAGATGCGATAGGTCTCGCCGAGCCGGCGCGCCGAATAGATCATGTGGTATCCGCCGTCGACCTTCATCACCACGGGCCGGGCAATCGCGTGCTCGTTCTCCAGATAAGGCAGGCAGAGCCGGTCGTTGACCTGCCAGACGATGCCGTCGTCGCTCACCGCGTGCTTGATCGAGTAGTAGTGCGTCGGCGCCTCGTTCTCGGTCGCACCCGGCACCCATTCGGTGCCGGAGATGTACCACATGCGCAGGCGGCCGTTTTCCGCGATCACCCAGGGCGCGCCGGCCAGGAACGGATCGTGGTGATTGCGGCCGAGGACAGGTGCCTCCGACACCTTCTGGAAGGTCTGGCCGCCGTCGCGCGACTCCGCCGCGCCGATGAAGAAGGTGAAAGGCACGGCGCGCGCCAGCGTCCAGCCGGTGTAGTACATCAAGAGCCGTCCCTGATGCGTCACGATGCTGCCTGGCATCGCGCCGCAATCGTCGAACGCGCCGAGCCGGCCGAGCGTGAGCGAGGGCGCAGGCGCGGCCTCCTTCACAGCCAGCCCGGAACCTGTGACCTCGATACTAGCCCACGCGCCCTGCGAGCGGTTCTTGTCGTCGCGCGCGGCGAAGTGCACGCGATGGCGTGTCGGTGAAAGCTGCTGCACGAACGGGTTCTGGCAGTGCGAGCGATGCCAACTCGCGCCGGTCGGGCCATAGACCAATCCCAGTCGCTCGTAGTGCTCGGCCATGATCATTCCGTCCTAGTGATGGTTCTTGAGCAGCTTGATGAAGCGCAGGCTATCGATGCCGGCGGCCGGCGTCGCCTCGACGACGTGAACCGCGCGCTCCGCCGTATCCTGCGTGATCAGCGCGTTGGCGCCGATGAACGACTGCTGGCCGACATGGACGCTGTTGGAGATGTTGCAGTTGCTGCCGAGATAGGCGTACTCGCCGATCGTGACGTCGCCATTGAGCACGACATGGGCGGCGAGGAAGGCGTGGTTGCCGATGCGGCTGCGGTCGCCGATCTGGCAGCCGCTCCAGATCACGACATTGTCGCCGATGACGGTGTCGAAATTGACCGACTGGTTTTCCAGGATGAAACAGTTCTCGCCGATCTCGCAATGCCCGGCGAGCTTGTTCGAGCCGTGTATATAGGAGATGAAGCGGTAGCCGAGCGACTTCAAAAGCTTGTACTTCTCGGCCCGCAGCAGGTTCATGCGATTCGAGCCGAGCGGGACGAAGGCGAGGAATACGCTCGGCGGAAAGCGGCCGAAGGCCTCGTCAACAGCGACTACTGGGCGGCCGTTGAATTCGCGCGCGGTGAGAAATTCGCGATCGACGACGTAGCCAGCGACCTCGTGTGACGTGTCCCATTCAAAATAGCGGCGGGCCGTGTCGGCGCCCTGGCCGGTCCCGAAGATCACGATGCGGCGCGGCCGCTCTTCGCCTGAATACAAAGGCATGGTCAGATGTCCAGGTTAGATGTCTCGAAATCAGCGTGCCTTCCGGCAGGCCACCGTCCAGACATGCTCCTCGATACCCCAGAAATCGTTGCGGCACGAGCCAATTTCGAAGCCGGTGAACGCCGGCGAGAGCGTGGCTGCGATCTCGGATTCATGGTCGAACTTCTTGAGCACGTAACCGTTGCGCAGGCCGTAGGGATCGGCGGCAATCTCCATATGGCCGTCGCCGTGATTCTTCGCGCCCCGCAGCACATAGGTCGTGCCGATCGGAGCGGAGAACACGAAGGAACCGCCGCCGCGCATGACGCGGGCGATCTCGCTCACATTGTCGGAGAAGCGCGTTCCGGGGTCGATGTAGTAGCAGGCGTGGCAGGCGAGCACGATGTCGAAGAAACCGTCGGGGTAGGGCAGGGCGTGATTGCGCCCGACCTTCAGGTTCGGGTCGATGCCGAGGTTCTTCATCCGCGCAGCGGTGAGGTCGCAGATCTCCTGCGAGATCTCGGTGCCGTGGATCTCCATTCCGAGATTATGGAGCAGGGGCATGTTGCGGCCGTCGCCGCAGCCGAGATCGAGTACGCGCTTCCCCCGGTAGCTCGCCGCATCGGTCTTGTGCCGCGGATAATTGCCTAGAAAGGCGCGGACGACGAACTCGACCGGATAGACATGTATCGGGTTGCGCTGCTGGTAGAAGGCACCGTAGGTGCCGTCGATCGCAGCGGAGGCTTTTTTTTGCTCGTCTGTCATGGTGTACGTCAGAACCGGTTGCCGGGGCGGATGTGCAGTGCGACGTCGTCGGGCCGCAGGATCGGAAACAGATCGTAGTCCTCGATCAGGAGGCAGCCGTCGACGCAGGACACGACGAAATTCATGTTCTCGAAGACCTTGCAGATCGTGCCCGAGCCCTGGGCGCGATAGTCTTCGAGATCGATGAACGACGCCTTGTTGATGGTCACGCACTTGTTCAGGAGAAAAGCGTAAGCCGGAAAATACGGCTTTGCGTGCACGCGGATCTGATTGCGGATTTCCGAGCACGGCTGATGCCAGTCGATGCGGTATTGCAGTGCGATCCTGTTGTAGTAGGAGCCGCCGGCGGGCTGCTTGTGCGCCGTCAGCTCCTTGCGTAGGAGCTTGTCGACATTCTCGATCAGAAGATCGGCGCAGAGCGTCATCGATCTTTTGTAGAGCTCGTGTCCGGTCTCGTCGGGCCCGATCGGGTGAAGCTGCTGCACCAGGATGTCGCCGGTATCGATCCCTTCGTCCATGTAGTGCAGTGTGACGCCGATCTCCTTCTCGTTGTTGAGAATGCACCATGGCGTCGGGAAGGTGCCGCGATAGTGCGGGAGCAGGCCGGGATGCACGTTGACGCAGCCAAGTGGCGGTATCTTCAGGAGACGGCGCGGGAAGATGCGGGGATAGTAGGCGCAGATGATCAGATCCGGCGCCATGGCCTCGACCTGCGTCAGAAACGCGTTGTCGATCGCTTTCGGCGTCAGCGCCGTCACGCCTTTTTCCAGGCAGAGATCGAGCGTCGCCCGATAGCCGTAGATCTCGTCGCGCTGGGTGCGCTGGGTCACGACGGTGAGGTCGATGTCGTCGCGCGCGTGCAGATAGGAGAAGACATCGTTGCCGATGTCCTGCGAGGTGAACAGCAGAACCTTGGTTGTCATCGCCATTCCTTGGGCGTTCCCGGCTATTACTTGATGAAATAGCCGCCGGGCCTGATCGAGTACGACAACTTGCGTACGCGGGGCAGGGGCTGCCCGATTTCCTTGAAGTAGTGCTCGAAGGCGGTGGTTTCGCCGAGCCAAGGCGGCGTGCCAAAGCCGTTCATAGCGACCACACCGCCGGGCACAAGCAGCGGATAAAGTGCGCGGAATCCCGTCAGCGTCGGCTTGTACAGGTTCACGTCGAAAAAGATCATCGACAGCCGCGTGCCTTGGTTGCCGGCGGCAAACGTAGGGACGGTCTGGAGGATGTCGCCGGAGATAACGCGGCAGCGCTCGACGCCGGGCAGCAGATTGTCCTGGTTGGTCAGCTTTACCATTCGGTCGAGATAGCCGTCCGGAACCTCCTTGCGGCCAACGACGCTCTCGATCCAGGGCCGGGGATCGCCGTCCTCCGGCGCAAAGTCCTGGTAGCCGCCGCCGCTCTCGAAACCGAATACCTTTCGCGAGCGGTCGGCGGGAACGAACGTCTCGAGCAGCTTCGACCAGGTGAAGAGGCCGGCGCCGAGGAACACGCCGAGCTCGACGATGGAGCCGGGCAGATCCTGGATCAGGCGGAACAGGTCATAGTCCGCCAGAAGGCGCGTCAGCTCGCGGCGTCGGACGAAGGCGGGATAGTTGATCAGCGTTTCCGGCAGCGAGATATGTCCATCATCCAGGATGCCCTTGAGCTCCGTCCAATGCCCCTCTTCCCGGCTCTGATAGGCCGCGCGGGCGGGATCGATCTTCTCGGTGGTCATGATTGAGATCTCTGGTGAATCCTGCGAACGATGACGTAGGGACGGTTCTTGGTTTCCACGAAAATGCGCGACACGTAGATGCCGATTACGCCGAGGCAGAGCACGATGATACCGCCCATGAACCAGATCGAGACGATCAGGGAGGCCCAGCCTGCGGCGGTGTTGCGGATCAGCTTCTCCAGAATGACCACGATGCCGAATGCAAACGAGATCATCGCGATCGTCATGCCGAACATGACCATCAAGTTCAAGGGAACGGTGCTGAACGAGGTAATGCCGTTGACGAGTGTGCCGAGCCGCAGCCGCGGCGAATATGTGGTGTCGTTGCGATGCCCCTTGCTGATCGCGCTGCCGGTCTGGCGAAATCCGGTGATGACCCAGAGCCCGCCGATCACGGTGTTGCTCTCGCGGTGAAGGAGCAGGGCGTCCACATATTCGCGGCGCATCAGCCGTACCGTGCACTGGTTCTGGGGAATGTCGATAGAATAGAGCTTGTTGATCCAGTACCAGGCAATCCGGCCGCCGGCGCTCTCGAAGGCATCGCCCTTGCGCCGCTCCTGGAAGCCATAGACGACGTCGCAGTCGGTTGCCTGCATCTTGTCGATGAAGGAGCCTAGCAGGCCCGGATCCTCCTCAAGATCGCTGTCGATCAGGAAGCACAGTTCGCCGCGCGCGTGATCTAGGCCGGCCATCAGCGCCTTGTGATGGCCGAAATTGCGCGACAGCTCGACGACACGCAGGTGCAGATCGGTGTCGGCAAGCGCACAGGCGAGATCGAGCGAGTTGTCGGGTGAGCCGTCGTCGACCATCACGATCTCGTAGTCGTCGGTGACGCGGCGCGCGGCTTCGCTGGCGCGCCGGTGGAACTCCGCGACATGGGCGGCAGACCTGTACAGCGTGGTGACGATCGAGAGCTTCATCGCTTAGGCCATCTGCTCGAGATACGCGCGCGCGGCCTTGCGGTCGACCTTGCCGTTGGCATTGCGCGGCAATTCGTCGAGCTGCACGATCTTCGTAGGACACATGTAGGCCGGAAGCGTCTGCCGGCAGCGCTCCAATACTTCTCTTGCAAGGATGATACGGTCGGCGACATAGGCAACCGCAATTTCATCAGCATCGGCGCCGCTGAGCACCACCGCGACGGCGCGTCTGACGCCGGGCAGGCTCTGTACCGCGAGATCGATCTCCTCAAGCTCAATTCTGTGGCCGCGGATCTTGACTTGGTTGTCGACCCGGCCGTGGAACCAGAGACGTCCGTTCTCGTCCTCGCGGACACGATCGCCGGAGCGGTAGAAAATCGAGCGGTAGTGGTCGTGCCGCGGGTCCTGGCGGAAGCGCGAAGCGGTCTCTTCCGCATTGGCATAGTAACCGAGTCCGACGCAGGGGCCGCCAATCCACAATTCTCCTGGCTCACCGCGCGGCACCGGCGTCTGCTGATCGTCGAGAATGGTGTATATAAAGTCCGGATGCATGCTGCCGAGCGTAGGGAACTCGCTGTCCGGTGCGGTGAGAATGTCGGGCGTGATCTCGATGCTCGAACAAATGCAGCTCGTCTCGGTCGGGCCGTAGACATTGATCAGGCGCGCCACTCCTGCAAAGCGGCCGTGAAATTCACGCAGCTTGCCGATCGGATAGCCTTCGCCGCCGAACTGGAACGTGCGTAGGTCGGGCAGCGCCTGTGGCGTCAACAGGCTGAGCTGATCGAGAATGAGGAACAGTGTCGGCACCGCGAACATCAGGCTCGCCTTGCCGGCGCGGATGATCTTCACCCAGCTTGCAGGATTGCTGACCTCGGAGGTCTCGACCGGTACCAGCGCGGCGCCATTGAATAAACCGCAATAGACGTCGAACACCGAATTGTCGAAGTGCAGCGGATTGATGCTGGTGAAGCGCTCGCGCGGCGAGGCCCGTACCACGTCCTTGGCCCATTTGATTAGGCTGAGCACGCCTTGATGCGGGATCACCACGCCCTTCGGCTCGCCGGTCGAGCCGGAGGTGAACATGACATAGGCCGGATCGGTCCCGGTGATGGATGAAGCGATCGCGCCGCGCGCTCTCGCCGGGGTATCGAGCCAGGCGTCGTCGCCATCCGACAGCTTCAATGTCGCGCCAAACGGGTTCTCGGTGTCGGACGCACTGAACAGAAGCTTCGGGCGAAGCTGCGCCAGGATACGCTGGGTGCGTTCCGCCGGATTCTTCGGATCGAGGAATACGTAGGGGGCGCCAAGCCGCAGGCAGGCGAGCAGCAGCGTGTAGGTGATGCGGCGTTTGGGAAGCTGAAGCGCCACCACGTCACCCTTGACGACGCCGCGTCCAGCAAGCGCCGCGGCGCAACACTCCGCTAGCGTCTTCAGCTCGCCGAAGCTGCAGGTCGTCTCGCCCAGGATCAGAGCAGGCGCAGCCGGGTCGGCATCGGCGATCCCTGCAAATGCAGTCCACAGATCCGTCACAGACGCAAACCCCCGTCGAGCTTCACGACGGTGCCGTTCGCGAAGCTGTTGGCCGCGAGGAACTCAATCGCATTGACGACATCGTCTAACCGTCCGAGGCGGCCGACCGGAGTTTTCTGCGCATAGCCCTGCAAGCGCTCGCCGGCGACGGCGTCGCGCGTGGTCGTAACATCGATGAAGCCGAGCGCCAGAGCGTTCACGCGCACGCCGAGCGGGCCGAGCTCGATCGCCATCGTGTGGGTCAGTCCCTCGACACCGGCCTTGGCAGCGCTGTAGGCGGCCTGTCCCGCGTTCCCCTCGCTGGCGATCGAGGAAAAATTGACGATCACGCCGCCGCCACGCCGCACCATTCGCGCTGCGACCTGGGCGGCGACGATGAAGGGGGCGGTCAGATTGGCGTCGATCACCCTGCGCCAAGATTCCACGCCGTGGGTTGCGAGTTTCGCGCCCTTGAAGCTTAGCGTCGGTTCGTTCCAGATCAGCCCGACAGCGTTGGCAAGGAGAGTGATTGGCGCGCCTTCCGGAACAACATCCGCAAGGGCCTGCTTGACCTGAACTTCATCCGCGAGGTCCAGCGTGCGCGCAACGATTGGCGGCTCGAGGGGGGCGTCCTCGAATTTCCGGTCGAGCGCCAGGATCGGGTGGCCCTTGGCGGCGAAATGGGCCACAAGCCCCCGTCCGAGCGCGCCGCCGGCGCCCGAGACGATTACCCAGCGATCACGGGTCGGCGTCATCTCTCAGGTGGCCTTCAGGAGCCGCTCGACGTCGCCGACCGACTGCAGCCGCTCGATGTCATCCTCCGTAAGCTCCCGGCCGACGATCTCCTCCAACCGGAGCACGAGTCGAACGCCCTTCAGCGAATCCCAGCCCTCGAGCTCCGACAACGGGGTGTCGCCATTCGGAATGGAAACGTTGTTTCGGAGCACTTCAGCTATCAACTCGGTCGCTTGCATCATCGTCCTTCGGCACCGGCCGGCGATCGGCAAAACGCCGTGATGTTGCCATATTCTTAAGAGGGCAGCACGGAAAAGCCGCCGGGCTGGTCTTCTCATACGGCAAGTGGGCGGGGGGCGCAAACGCGCCGGGAACGACGAATCAACATGGCTAGCGTGCGACGCAAAAAATGCACGAGAATTGAACCCGGGTGCGGTTTGGTCTTCCGGCAGATAGTTGTTCGCTCGGCTTGATTTGCTTCTGAAATTTTATTGCTTAGCATGGACAAGATTGCAATCTCTGGAGGCGATGCAACGTTGGTCCCTGCCAAGGAGTGCGAGCTCGAACGCCGGGCGTTCCGGGAAGGGCGAATATTGCATTCACTTCAACGGTCTGGACCGAAGCTCCAGCCAAAGGAGGGACTATTTTGCGTCGTTCACCGGCACGTGCCAGCACCAACGGGGTCAGCGTCGCGGCGACCAATAGAGTGGTCCTCCGCAACCTCCAAATTCACGTGCTCCGCGGCCTCAACGGCGCAGAATCCTGACGGCCGCCTCGGTTTCGGTCGCGGTTTATTGCGTCATCACTGAAGTTTTCGCAGCAGGGCTTCAGCGATATGCGAACCGCGGGCAATGCGCAGTTGTTCACTCGCGACAGCACCATCAGCTACAAGAGCGGGACCGGTATTGCCTCGGCGCGACGTTTCCGAACCGCGTACCGGTCGAGAAACACCCAGTCGATTGGAAACTGTTCGGTGTCGCGGCCACAACAGGCAATAAATAGTGCGGTGTCGATGTTTTGTGCTTGCCGGCAACACCGCGGGTGTTGCGGCGGACGCGGCGGCACTGGCGTGCAGGCGTCAAGACCACGGGCTTTAGCGGAGCAGACGCCATATACGGCAACGACCGAACGCGGGAACACCTCGCTCGGTACCGCGCCGACGGCTGCCGGCGGCGTCGTCAGCAATCTGGGCGAGCCGTAAGCATTCGCTTGCGTCGCGATCCACATCGTCGTCAGATCGTACGAGGTATCCACAGAAATCTTGGGACCTTGTCCCGGGATTTTTTTGTTCGCTTTGGGAACGGGCCCAGCCGCTTCAGTCTGCGGGCTGACGCCTGATCAAGCGCGCCGCCTCGGGGCCAGTGTTGAACAACAGATCGAGCACGCTGACGGCGTGTTCGAAGCCGCCATGGAGCTGCGGATAGTCCGCATAGCCTTGGTAGCTCATCCATTCCGTAGTGATTCCGGCTGCGGCGAACAAGGCCTCGTCGAAATAGGCCCGCGCCGACGGGCCGCTCAGATAGCGATCTGCGCCGGCAGCCTGTGTGATCGTGAGCAGCCTTGCGGTCTTCGCGCCGTCGGCGGGATACGTAGCGTCCCTGGCGATTCGCGTCTTCAAACCGAGCAGGCCCGCGATCTCCCTTGTGAACAGCTCGTTGACGTCGGTGAGCCGCGTCTGCCTCTCGGCGCGCTCGTACCAAGCCTTCACCATGGGCGAAAATGCTTCGAAGAAAGGAGCGCGCCGGTAGGCAAGTTCCAGCGCACGCCAGTGCTTCTCGGCCCAAGGCTTCTCGATCATGACCTCGTCGATTGCCTGGTCAAACCGGCCCTTGGTGACCACAGGAATTGTGAGCCATTCGACGCCATTGGCCGTCTTGATGCGGTTGCGATTGTGCCAATGCCGCTTCACGTATTGCGTACGGTCAAAAATTACATATTCGTCGCAACTGCCAATCAGGTCGAAAAAACCCTTCCATGGGATATAGCAGGACTGGATGATGCAAATGCGCAAGTGAAAGCTCAACAAAGCTGGAAGCATCCGCCGGACGCCTTGACCGTGGCAGTTTAGGATGCAAATGCTCGAATGCCGATTCTGGTCACGCCCGCCGTCAGTGTCTATAGTTTCACGATGAAGAAATCACGCAATATCGTGCCTTTGCCAGAGGGGGTCCGGGTCAACAGCGACGACAGCATGAACGGGCCGTTCGCGTCCGGGCGGCGATGCCTTGGCTGCAATGCCGTGGAGAAGGTTGCAGCGAGCGAAGCGATCTGGCCGCTTGGCTGGCGATGCTCTGGCTGTGGGTATGCCGCCGCGCAAGGCGGGGGAATTCCGATGTTTGCACCGGAACTCGCTGACACCGTCAGCGGCGTCGATCCTGCCGGGCTTGCGGCCCTTGCGAAGGTCGAGACGGAACATTTCTGGTTCGTCGCCCGCAATCGGCTCATTGTCGGTCTCGCCGCGAAATTTTTTCCCGACGCTCGTCGGTTTCTCGAGATCGGCTGCGGCAATGGTGCGGTGATCGGCGCGATGGCGAAATCACGTTCCTGGGAACGCCTGGTGGGCTCCGAGTTGCATCCGTCGGCGCTCATACATGCACGGCAGCGCGTGCCGTCCGAAGTAGAGTTTGTGCAGATGGATGCGCGCCGGATTCCAGCCAGCAGCCTGTTCGATCTTACTGGCGCCTTCGATGTCATCGAACACATTGCCGACGACGAGGGGGTGTTGCGTGGCCTTCGCGTGGCGACACGACCCCGTGGAGGAATCATCGTTGCTGTGCCACAGCATCCTTGGCTCTGGAGCCGGGCGGACGACTTGGCACATCACGAACGCCGATACCGACGCGGCGAACTGGAAGCAAAGCTGCGACGCAACGGATTTGAGGTATTGTTCTCGTCCTCCTATACCGCACTGCTGCTCCCGCTCATGATGGCGAGCCGGCTGCTCGATAAGGGTAATGAAGAGGCCAAAGATCCCTTGCGGGAGTTCAAGTTGAACCCGCTCGTCAATCGCGCGTTCACAGCTATCCTGCTGGCCGAAGTCCGGATGACGCTGGCCGGACTTCGTTGGCCGGCGGGCGGCAGCCGGATCGTGGTTGGGCGCGCAGCATAGATCTTCCGATCAAGTCAATCCGCAATCGCGACGGGGTGCTGAATTCGGTCAACAATGACGATATGCTCGTACGGCGTTCGCAGCAGGTCGCTAAAGATGCGGATTTGAACGTCAAAATCCAAGCCATTCAACAATTCGAGGTAACCCTCGGAGTTCTGACGTTCTTTGCGGAGTCAGGCTTGTTGATAAGCTTCACAGCTGGGCCCAGTGCAGGAAGCCAAACGTTTTCCAACGTGACGATCTTCCGCTCGTCCGTCAGGAGGCGCAACCCACCCGGCCTCAAATAATCCCGGCGCGCTATCTGAGGCACCTGCTGCGGCTGTCAGTTGCATTCTATCGCTGGGCGAGGCTGACGAGGGTGTCGCATTCGGTCTCTCGCTCGCCAGGGGGGCCAGCACCTTGGGCGTTGCGCCTCCTTCGCGAAGCCATAGCCTCCGGCAGAGCAGGTCGCCACCGACCGCGCTGGATCCATCTACGGAAGCGGAGGCTTTCTGATACTACCCTAGGAGCTTTTTAGGATCGCTCCCAGCACGTTGCAGATCCGCTGCTGCTGGTCTTCGCTCAGGCCAAGCCACATCGGCAGCCTGATCAAACGCTCCGACAGCGAGGTCGTCAACGAGAGATCGCCGTGCGCGCGCCCGAAGCGCATTCCGCCCGGCGAGGAATGCAGCGGGACATAGTGGAACACCGCGTGGATGCCGTTGCCCTTGAGTTCGCGCAGCACGGCTTGGCGATCGATGCCTGGGGCCAGCAGCACGTAATACATGTGCCCGTTGTGCTGGCAATCGGCCGGAACGATCGGCCGGCGAAGCAGCTCCGACTGCTCGATCGGGGCCAGCATGGCGTGATAGCGGCGCCAGATGTCCATCCGTTCGCGCGTGATCCGCTCCGCCTCTTCGAGTTGCGCCCACAGGAAGGCCGCGGTGATCTCGCTCGGCAGAAATGACGAGCCGACGTCCTGCCAGGTGTATTTGTCGACCTCGCCGCGGAAAAACCGGCCGCGATCCGTGCCCTTTTCCCGGATGATCTCGGCGCGCTGCGCGAACTCTTTATCCCGCACCATCAGGCTGCCGCCTTCACCGGAGATGATGTTCTTGGTTTCGTGAAAGCTGAAACTGCCGAGATCGCCGATCGCGCCGAGCGCTCGGTTCTTGTATCCGGCCATGATTCCCTGCGCGGCGTCTTCGACGATTCGCAGACCATGACGCCGGGCGATGGCCGCGATCGAATCCATTTCGCAGGAGACGCCGGCGTAGTGCACCGGGACGATCGCGCGGGTCCGCGTCGTGATCGCGTCCTCGATCAGCCGTTCATCGAGGTTGAGCGTGTCCTCCCTGATGTCGACGAACACCGGAACCGCGCCGCGCAGCACGAACGCGTTGGCGGTCGATACGAAGGTGTAGGAAGGCAGGATCACCTCGTCGCCGCTTTTGATGTCGAGCAGCAGTGCCGCCATGTCCAGCGCCGAGGTGCAGGAATGAGTCAGAAGCGCCCTGGCGCAACCGGTCCGTTCCTCGATCCATTGATGACAGCGCTTGGTGAAGGTCCCGTCGCCAGAGAGATGATGGTTGCGCTGCGCCTCGGCGGCATAGACCACCTCCTTGCCGGTGGCATGGGGCAGGTTGAACGGGATGTAATCTGCTGTCACGGTTTCACTTCGGTGCTTGCTGGGGAATTGGCCCCGTGGTTCGAGAGTGCGCAAATTGGCGGTTTCCGCCGCTGGAATCAACGGGCGATCTCTGTCTGGTTGTAACGGTGCGGACGCGTTGCCGGGCGAACCCTCGACATCCTCCTGCCGGACTGATAGCTCGACGGCAATGCCTTTATGAGGTCTGGCCCTTGATCGATGAGCCCGTTGACGTGCGTGGCAAAGCCGTCGCTTCGTCGCGTCCTCCCGCGCCCGGCCGGGCAGGGCGGCTGTTTGCCGGATGGTCTGCCAATCTGTTCCAGATGGTTTTGGGGATCACCCAGCAGGTCGCTCTCATCCCGGTCTTCCTGCACTACTGGACGGGCGATACGCTGGCAGCGTGGCTTGTGATCTATGCCATCGGCAATCTCGCTTTCATTGCCGATGCCGGCCTGCAATTCCGCGCGATCAACCGGTTTTTTCAATTCAAGCCGGGCGCCGACTGCGACGACCGCACCGCGCGGTACTACGGCGCGATGCTGCGGGTCTATCTCGGGCTCACTGCGGCGTTGACCTTGCCGCTGCTCGTGGGGGCGGCATTGCTGGCGCCCTCCACGGTGTTCGGATTTGTCACGGTTGTGCATTTCGATGCGGCTTTCGTCTTCATGGCCGCCGGAATGCTGTGGACGGTGCCGTCCAATCTCGTCGCCGCGCTGTACCGAGCGCGCGGGCTCTACGGACGCGCGGTGAAGGTGCAGAACGCCGCCGTTCTCATCGGGCAATTCGCCCAGCTGGTCGCAATCGTCGCGACGGGTAGCCTGTTGGCCGTCACCCTCGCTTACGCCGCTGCGCAGGTGGTCGCCGCGATCTGGCTTTTGACAATCGACGCTCCGCGGTTGTTTCCGTATTTGCGCACGGCGCGCGCGACGCCTTCATGGCGCTGGATTGTCGGTCAGTTTCGCAAGGCTGCTCCGTTTGCGGTGGCCGGCGCCACCGATCTTGCCTTGCTCAATCTGCCGGTCTTGCTGGTCAGCGCACTCGTGTCCGACCGCGTCGCCGTTGCGCAGTGGGGGCTTACCCGCATGGTCGCCGGCCTGCTTCGCGTCCTCTGTGTCCAGACCACCCTTCCTCTCGCCGCGGAGCTCGGCCATGATCATGCCGTTGGCGACGCGCAACGGCTGCAAAGCCTGTATGCCCGCGGATCGGTGCTGGTGACGCTGCTGGCGAGCATCGTCGTCTCCGGCCTGTTGCCGTTCTGGCAGGATTTTTTCGCGCTCTGGACCCACGGTATCGTTCCCTACGATCCGGCGCTTACGGTGACGTTGCTGGTCGGTACCGCCGCCGCCGCCCCCTCGATCCTGGCGCTGAATTACGCCAATTTCAGCAATCGAGGCGATCTGCTGGTGCGGACCAAGGGACTGCAGCTCGTCATTTTCCTGGCCCTGTCGGCTATCCTGATACCCGCAACGGGACTGATTGGGGCGGCGATTGCCGTCATCGCCAGCGAACTCCTGGTCCAATTCGGGGTCCTGGGATGGATCATCCTGCAGAACACGCTGCAGCACCCGCTGCGGCATCTGTGCTTTCTGGCCGGGGTGATGGTCGCGGTGACGCTCGCCGGCTGGGCGCTGGGAGTGGCGATCCGGCTGGCCATCCCGCTGGCGGAACCATTGCGATTTTTCGTCGAATGCGGGCTATGGCTGGTCGTCGTCGCGGTTGCCGCCAGTCCGCTCGCGATCGAAAGCGTGCGGGCGAGGCTGACCGCAGCGATCCCCAACTAGAGCCCCGTTCCGATGGCATTGGAACGGGACTCTCGTTTTTGATCTGACGCGTTTTCTTGACGCGAACGGTCGCCACTTCGCTGGAAAACGCTCTAGCTAGCGCGGAATCGCGGCCTGCCGGATGAGATATTGCCCGTAGCCGGTGGTTTTCATCGGCTCGGCAAGGCGCAGCAATTGTTCGGCGTCGATGAAGCCCTGGCTGAACGCGACTTCCTCGGGACAGGCGATCTTCAGACCCTGACGCTTCTACACGATGTGGATGAACTGCGACGCCTCGAGCAGCGATTCATGGGTGCCGGCGTCAAGCCAGGCGTAGCCGCGGCCAAAACGCTCGACATGAAGTTCGCCGCGTTGCAGATACCATTGGTTGAGATCGGTGATTTCGAGCTCGCCGCGCGGCGACGGCTTCATCTCGCGAACGACATCGACGACGCGTTCGTCATAAAAATAGAGACCGGTTACGGCGTAGTTCGAATTCGGCGCCGTCGGCTTTTCCACGATCCGCAGCGGCCGATGCGACGCGTCGAACTCGACGACGCCATAGCGCTCGGGATCGTCGACCCAGCATGCGAACACCGTCGCGCCATGGCTCTGCTGCGCCGAGTTGTGCAACAGCGCCCGCAGATTGTCGCCATAGAAGATGTTGTCGCCCAGAATCAGCGCGGAGGATCCTCCGGCGAGAAAATCCCGCCCGATCAGGAAAGCTTCCGCGATACCCCCGGGATGGTCTTGGATGGCAAAGGAAAGCTCGATGCCCCACTGCCGCCCGTCACCGAGCAGGCGCCGGAACTGGTCGATCTCCTCCGGCGTGGTGATGATCAGAAGCTCACGCAGGCCCGCCATCATCAGCGTGGTCAGCGAATAATAGATCAGCGGCTTGTCGTAGACCGGCAACAGCTGCTTCGAGGTCGCGAGCGTCAGCGGATAAAGCCGCGTGCCGCGGCCACCTGCCAGAATGATGCCTTTGCGATCCATACCACGCGTGCTCGCGTCGCCATTTCCGAATTGCCGGCCTCGTTAACACGCGTCCATGTGCATCTCAAAACGCTTTCGGTGATGGCAATCCGGCTTTGTCCACCCGCGAAAATTGCAGCCGCAGACGCGGTCCGGCCACTATCGGCCATATCCCGGTAAAGTGCCATATTTCAACAATTTACGAGGGTCGCATTGCGACGTTTTGGCGGCTCCTGTAGACAGGACTGGTGGGCGCATCCGAGGCGCTATCGCCTCTGGTCCGTTCCGCAGCCTGACTGATATATGGATCATGCCGAACCGCGTCTACTGCACCTACTTCGACCACAACTACCTGTCGCGCGGACTGGCGCTCTATCATTCGCTGCAACGGCACGCGCCAGGCGCGCGGCTTTGGGTGCTGTGCCTGAGCGAAGCGTGTCACCGGATCCTGGTCTCGCTCGACCTGCCGGGGCTGGTGGCGGTGCGGCTGGAAGAGTTCGAGGCCGCCGATCCAGGACTCGCTGCGACCAAGTCGACCAGAAGCCTGGTCGAATATTACTTCACCTGCTCGCCGGCCTGGATGCTGCATGTCCGGGAGCGCGAGCCGGACGCCGACTGGATTACCTATCTCGATGGCGACTTGTATTTCTTTGCCTCGCCGGAAAGTGTCTACAGCGAATTGGCCCAGGCGACGGTCGCGATCATCCCGCATCGCTATGCACCGAACCTGGCGAAGCGCCGCGTGTTTGGCACCTACAATGTCGGATGGGTTGGCGTCCGAAACGATCCGGATGGAATTGCCGTCATCAGGTGGTGGCGGGACCGATGCATCGAATGGTGCTACGACCATGTCGATGGCGATCGCTACGCGGATCAGGGATATCTCGATTCCTTTTCACTGCTGTCGACGCGCGTAAAGTCTGTCGACAACGTCGGCGCGAACCTCGCTCCCTGGAATATCGCCAACTACCGGATTGATTTCCGCGACGGCCGGGTCATGATCGATGCAACCCATCCGCTGATCTTCTTCCACTTTCAGGGGCTGCGAAAAGGGTTGCGGTGGTTTATCTTCAACAGCCACCGCATCTTCGGTGCGCCGTTTTCCCGAGATACCCGCGAGCACATCTATCGGCCCTACGTGGATGAGCTGCTGGCAATCGAGAAAATCACCGCTCCGATGCTCGGAGTCCAGGAAAGCAGACCCCAGGCGCGATCGCATACCATCAAGAGCAGGCTACGAAATGTTGGCATCCGCGCGTTCCAGCTACTGGACATCGTTTCCGGACGCGCGTTTCTTGTGTTGCGCGGCACAGCGTACTAGCCCGGGAATCATCCAGGGAAATTGACAAAGAGATGTTGCCTCCTTTCTGGGATTATCGGCGCGAGTACGACGAACTGCGAGACGAGATCCTCGCGGCTGTCGACCGTGTTTTCAATTCCGGGCAACTGATTCTCGGGCCGGAAGGGATCGCGTTTGAGCGCGACATGGCAGCCTATGTCGGCGTCAGCGGCGGCGTCGGAGTAAACAGCGGAACGGACGCGGTCTACATTGCACTGGCGGCCGCCGGTGTTGCTGCTGGCGATGAGGTCATCACGGTGCCGAACACGGCGGTGCCGACGGTGGCCGCGATACAGGTCCTCGGAGCGCGCCCGGTATTCGTCGATATCAGGGAGGATGACTTCCTGATGGACGTCAGCCAGGTCGAGGCTGCCATCACGACGCGAACCAGGGCGATCGTTCCCGTGCATCTTTACGGTCAATGCGTCGATCTCGATCCCCTCGTTGCCCTCGCCAAGCGGCATGAACTGAAGATCGTCGAGGATTGTGCGCAGTCGCAAGGCGCGCTTTACAAAAATCGCAAGTGCGGAAGCATCGGGACGGCGGCGACCTTTTCATTCTACCCGACAAAAACGCTCGGCGGTTACGGCGATGGCGGCATGGTCGTGAGCGACAGCGAGGCGCTCGTCAGCCGCGCGCGCTCGCTGCGCTTCTACGGCATGGTGGATGCCTATTATGCCGAGCGGCACGGCTACAATTCCCGGCTGGACGAGGTGCATGCGGCGATTCTTGCGTTGAAGCTTCCGAGAATCGACGGCTGGATCGAACGCCGCCGCGAGATAGCCGATCGGTACCGGCGCGGATTTGCCGGAAGCACGCTGCGGATGCCGCGGGAAAACGGCCACAGCCGGCACGTCTATCATCTGTTTGTGGTCGAGGCGCCCGGCGATCGCGATGCCACTCTCGCCCGGATCGAAGCCGGTGGCCTCAAATGCTCCGTGCAGTACCGGTGGCCGATTCACCTGATGCGGGGCTATGAAGATCTAGGCTATCGCGCGGGTCAGTTTCCTGTGGCGGAGACAAAAGCCACGCGGATATTCTCGCTGCCAATTTATCCTCACCTGCGGGATGAGGAAGTGGACGAGGTTGTCGAAGTCGTGAGGGCGTCGATCTGATGGCCGATCAGCAGAATATCGGTTGGCTGCGCGAGCGTCTGCAGGCCTCCCTGGCGATCGAGGCCAAAGACCCGGCCGAGTTGCTCGACTGGCTCGAGGGGAGGCGCAAGGATGTCCCGTTCTCGGCGGAATTGATTCCGCTGCGCGAGGTCGCCGGCTGGCAACGGGCCGATAACGGCAACATCGGCCATGTGACCGGTCAGTTTTTCCGTATCGAGGGCGTCAGGGTGCGCAGTGCGCCCGGCCTGCGGGAGATTGCGGGGTGGGAGCAGCCGATTTTCACGCAATCGGACGGCGGAGCGCTCGCGCTGCTGTGCCGCGAGACGGCGGGGCGCGGCGTGGAGTTCTTGCTGCAGGCCAAGGCGGATCCGGGCAATATCGGTTACTTGCAGTTTTGTCCGACGATCCAGAGCACGTGGGAGAACATACGCGGCTTGCGAGGCGCGGATCGCGCGCCGTTTGCCGAATGTTTGGAGCCTTCGGAAAATATCCGGGTGATCTACCGCTCGAAGCACAATGAGGAAGGCAGCCGGTTCTGGCAAAAATTGAACGAGAACATGGTTTTGTTCGTCGAGGATGCAAGCAGGCTCGTCATCAACGAGCAGGTCTATCGGTGGGCCAGTCTGTCCCAGATCAAGCAGATGATTCTGCTGGATAACATTGTCGGCCCCTACGTACGGACCGTGATCGCGCCGCTTTGAGTTTGCTCAGCGGGCAAACAGGTAGGTTGCCGCGCTGGAATGATGACCCGTCACGTCGTGGACATCATAGGGTATCCCCGGCCATTCGCGCATCAGGCGCAATCCGGCATCGCTGCACAGTGACATCAGTTCCTGCTTGCCGAACACCACCTCGACGACCGGCGCACCGTAGGCATATTTGCTGAGATAGGTGGTGCGGTAATTCTCGAATACCGGCACGCTGTGGAAGATGCAGAAGTGCGCGACACGGGCGGCTTCGCGGATCGCGGCCTGATAATCGATGATATGCATCAGCGATACGCCGTTGAAGGCTATGTCGAAAGCCTGTTCGGCGTAAGACAGCTTCGTCGCATCGGCGACCTCGAACGCGACCGCCGGATAGTGTTCGCGCGCGCGGACGATCATGGCCTCGGAATAGTCGATGCCGGTATAGCGAACGCCGCCGGGAAGCAGCGTGGTCAGTATTTCCGAGTAGTAACCGCTGCCGCAGCCGATTTCGAGCAGGCGGGGATTGGACAGTCCAGTGGCCGCGACAGCTTCTGCTGCGATACGGAAATCGAGCCGTGGTTCGCCGTTCTTCATGGTCGCAATGAGCCGTCGATAGGCGCGTTCCTGCCGCGAAACCGTTCTTGCTGCAAACCATCCGCCCGATGAATTCGCGGCAACGCGTGCTTCATCGATGCCGCCGAGCACGCGATAATCGGCCGATGGCAGAATGTGACGACGCAGGATCGGCGTTACCTTGACGAAACGCTTGCCGACTTGCCTGACAAGGTGCCGGAGGTTCATCGGGTTGCCTGTATCTGCTCGACAAAGCCAAGGATCTCCGCGGCGCGATGGCGGTAGGTATGCTGCGCCATGGTTCTCGCCTGGCCCGCCGCGGCAATTGCGGCGCGACTTTCGGCGTCGCCGAGCGCGCGATCGATGGCCTCGAGACAATCGTCGACCGAGCGCCAGACGGCGACCTCGCGGTCCGGCGCGAACAAAGTGGGCAGATTGTCCTTGAAGTCGGTCAGCAGGAACGCGCCGACGCCGGTGGCCTCGAACAGCCGCATGTTTCCCGCTTCCCGCCCGGCCATGTCGATGTGGGAGTTGAGCGTGATCTTCGATCGCCGCAGCGCCTGATACATCTCGGCGCCCCAGACTTCGCCCTGGAAGCAGCGATGCAGCGGGGAGGCGGCCGGCAGCGTCCGCGGTGGGGTGCCGAACAGCTTGAGATCGTGACGTTCAGCAACGGCCTCGAGCAGCGCAGTCCGCTGCCGGTGATCCGGCGACACCGTGCCGACAAAGGAAACCTCGATGTCGATAGCGGGTGCCGGCGGCAGCGCTTCGAGAATGCCGGGCTCGAATGCCAGATGATTGACTTCCGCGCGCACGCCGAGACGGCGAAAGAAATCCACCGTCACCGACAGCTGCGACATCATCAGGTCGTAGACGGACCAGTCCACGCCGCGCGACGGCGCAATCCCGACCTGTCCGATCAGGATCGGGTTGCCGATCGCCTTGATGCGCCGCATCAGCCTGGAGTCGACGTGAAACGTGTCCTGGTTGAGCACCAATTCGGGTTTGAAATCCTCGATCTGGGCCAGCAGAATGGCCTCGGCCTGTGCATCGAGGCTGGGGCTGAGGCCGACCTTGCGAGCCAATGGCCGCAGCATCGGCTTCAGCGGCGTCACGGCGCGCTGCAGCCAGACTGGAAGCGAGGTGCCTCCGCTCGGGGTGGCAGTTTCAGCCGCTTCAACGGCCATCCCGTGCTCGCGCGCCCATGCGGTCTGAAGCCAGGCATTGTTGACGTGTATCTCTGCCGCCGCATGGCCGAGCGTGGCAAAATTCCGCGAATAGAAATCCGCGACGCCGAACAGGCTGGCGTTTCGCGCCGCCATCTGGGCGGCATAACCGGCGCCTCCGAGCCCCGGATGGCCGCGATACAGCCAGCTCAGAAAGCGCGGGTAGTCCGCATTGAGCACGAGGATACGCATGAATGGCTAGACCGCACGCCGGAAGCCGTAGTTCTTGTCGATCCACGCCTGGTAAGCGCCGCTGGTGACGTCACGCCACCACTTTTCATGGTCGAGATACCACTGCACGGTCTGCTGCAGTCCGCTCTCGAAACCGACACTGCAGCAGCTGCCGAGTTCCGTCGCGAGTTTGCCGGCGTCGATCGCATAACGGTGGTCATGGCCGGGGCGATCCGTCACATAGGTAATGAGCGTGCGGCAGGAGCCGGCGCCAGCTGCGGGACAGGATGGAAAGCGCGAGGCGAGGCGTGCGTCGGCTGCGAAGGCGGCATCGATCGTATCGCAGATCAGGCCCACCACCTCGCGGTTGTTGCGCTCGTTGCCGCCGCCGACATTATAGGTTTCGCCGGTGCGGCCGTGCTCGATAACGTTCACCAGGGCGTCGCAATGATCTGACACGTGCAGCCAGTCGCGGACATTGGAGCCGTCCCCGTAAACCGGCAACGGCTTGCCTTCCAGCGCATGGATGATCATCAGCGGAATCAGCTTTTCCGGGTGCTGATAGGCGCCGTAATTGTTGGAGCAGTTCGTGATCAGCGCCGGCATGCCATAGGTCGCAATAAAAGCGCGGACCAGATGATCGCTCGACGCCTTGCTTGCCGCGTAAGGCGAGTTCGGGCGGTAGGGCGAGGCTTCCGTGAAAGCGGGGTCGGCGGGGCCGAGCGAGCCATAGACTTCGTCGGTCGAGACGTGGAGAAATCGCGCCCCATCGAGCATCGCCGCCGCGCGCCAGCAATCGAGCGCCGCCTTCAGAAGCGTGAAGGTGCCGAGCACGTTGGTCTGCAGAAAGGCCTCGGGATCGCTGATCGAGCGGTCGACATGCGACTCGGCGGCGAGATGCGCCACGCGGGAAAATTTGCGCTCGTCGAACAGGCGCTGCATCAGCGCCGCGTCGCCTATGTCGCCCTTCACGAACAGGATGGAGCGATCGGCAATCAGCGGCTCCAGGCTGCGGACATTGGCCGCATAGGTCATGGCGTCGACCACGGTCAGGCGGTCGGCCGGCCGCGCGGCCCGCCATGCGTGCACCAGGTTCTGGCCGATGAAGCCCGCGCCGCCGGTGATCAGGACGCTCTGCATCGAAAACCCCGGTTATCTGGCATCCGAAGCTGCGCGTGGCGCAATGTACCAGAGCAAAAACAAGAACACACCGCCATGGGTAAGCAAGACCGTCGTGAACGGAACGTTGAGCAGAACCTGGACGAGAATGGCGCCAGAGATCAGAATGAGACGCGGCGGCAATCCGGAGGACATACGGTTTGCCAAGCCTATGATAAGCCCCCCGGCGAAAACTGCAACCGGCGCAAACATCGCGCCGACGGAGGCGATACCCTCCGTTGCAAACAGCGACGCGTTGAAATTTCCTCCGATCCCGAAGGCATTGTAGATCACGACGGAAAGCTGGTCCTGGTACGGGCACGTCATGAGGGGTTTGAGGAACCTGATCTGACAAAAATGTGTGAGATCGTGTCGGAAGAAAAATTCGTTGTAGTAGTCCATCGCCAGCGATGGAATCGCAATCATCCTGAAATTGACCAAGCCGAAATACGAGATCGTGAACTCGTACGGAGCCAGGTCGTTCTTGTACAGGACGAACAGCAAAATTCCGAAAGCTGCCAGCCCCAGCAGCGAGACGACGACTGTAGCCCTAACCTCGAATAGTTTCGAGAGCACCAACATGCCGACCAGCCACACCGGCGAAAACAAGGCGAGCTTGCTTAGGGTGATCGGATAATAGCACAGCAGGAGCAGCAAGACGGCGCCGGCGCGCCAGACGTCTTTGCGTTCCACAAAGCAAGCGAACGCAAACGGCAGCAACGCAGTGGACGTTATGCCGATCATGTAGTTCACAATTGCCGGGGACGTCAGCTCGTCTCGAAAGGAATAGATCTCGTTGATGGCTATTAATCTGAAGTTGTAGGAGGCGCCGATCGCGACGGTCGCGGCGCCGGTCAGAAGCAGGAGATTCAGCAAGCGGCCAAAATTCCTCGGCGATGGACTCCATACCTGGCGCAGCGGGGAGGTTATGAACAGCGCGGGCAGCAGAAATGCCAAGGCCGAGGCCGCGGCGGAGAGCGCGCTCAGCCGATGATTATAGTTGAACCCGGAAAAGTAGTTCAGCCAGAGATAGCCGATGGCCATCATGTAGAAATAGAATGCGATGCAATAGCCAAAGCTGAACTCCGCAATGATGAGGAGAATGGCGACAACGGAAAACAACGCGATAACGGTTACGGCGCCGAACAGGCCGGCCGGCTGAAAGAAGATGTGAAATTCAGGATAGATCGCTGCAACGCAGACGAGCGACGCACAGCAAACTACTATGTAGAGGTAAAGCAGGAGCGCCAATCCAAGACGATCTCGAATTGGTCCGCTGGCATCGGCCATTGCTTTCGCATTCATCGAAATTGTGTCAGTGTCCGAGGAGGGGTAGCTTACTTGACCGGGGCGTACAACCACCGGCTTGATGCAGGGCAATCGCGGTCCGACGGTCACTCCGCGCGTTCAGCTCGCGGATATGCCAAAGTCGGGCGCCTCGCTGCCAACAATCCTTGCTGGCGTCGCCGTCGAGACGAAGAAGCCAGGGCCACGGGTAAACGCCTTGCTTTGCAGTAGCTTTTGTTAATATAGGACAGTTGCGGTTGCGCGTTCAAGGTCCCGGCGTTGGCCGTCGTGAAGCTCCGCACAGTGATGGCTAGCTAGAACAGAGGCTGTTAATGATTAGATTCGGCTTGCTCGGATGTGGGCGCATTGCCAAGCGTCATTCCGACTTGTTGGGTGGCAATCATATCGACGGAGCCACGATCGTTGCCGTTTGTGACACCGTCCGCAGCCGCGCCGACGCGATCGCCTCGAAGTTCGGCGTCCCGGCATTCCATGACATGGATGATTTCCTCTCCCGGAAGGATATCGATGCGGTGGCCGTGCTGACGCCGAGCGGGATGCATCCCGCTCATGTCATAGCCTGCGCAAAGGCCGGAAAGCACGTCGTCGTCGAGAAGCCGATGGCGTTGCGGCTGCAGGATGCCGACGACATGATCCGCGCCTGTGACGAGGCCGGCGTCAAGCTGTTCGTCGTCAAGCAGAACCGCTTCAATGTTCCTGTGGTGAAGGCGCGCGATGCGCTTGAGGCCGGCCGCTTCGGCCGCCTGATTCTCGGCACGGTCCGCGTCCGCTGGTGCCGCGACCAGGCCTATTACGATCAGGATGCCTGGCGGGGCACCTGGGCCTATGACGGCGGCGTGCTCTCCAACCAGGCCAGTCACCACGTCGACATGCTGGAATGGTTTTTCGGCGATGTCGTCAGCGTTCATGCCCGTGCCGTCACAGCGCTGGCAAAGATCGAGGCCGAGGACACGGCGGTGGCAACGCTGAAATTCCGCAATGGCGCGCTGGGGATCATCGAGGCGACGACGGCTGTCCGGCCGACCGACCTCGAAGGATCGCTTTCGATTCTCGGAGAGAAGGGAACGGTCGAAATTGCGGGCTTCGCCGTCAACCAGATCCGGCACTGGCGCTTTGTCGATGAGTCGCCGTCGGACAAGGACGTGATCGAGAAATTTTCCGTCAATCCGCCGAACGTCTACGGCTTCGGCCACCAGGCCTACTACCGGCACGTGATCGACTGCCTGATGAATCAGCGTGCGGCGCTGGTCGACGGCCTCGAAGGGCGCAAGAGCCTGGAGCTCATCTCCGCTCTCTATGAATCGATCGAGACCGGCGTCGAGGTGCCGCTTCGCTTCGCGCCGCGGCTGGGCCGGCTTGGTGTCGTGCCGTGAACCGGCCGGAGATACATCACTCCGGCTTGCGCGACGTCGAGTTCGGCACAGGCGTCAAGATCGTTGAGCCGTGCAATCTCTACGGCTGCAAGGTCGGCGACGACTGTTTTGTCGGGCCGTTCACCGAAATCCAGAAGGGCGTTGTGATCGGCGCTCGCACGCGGGTGCAGTCTCACGCCTTCATCTGCGAACTGGTCACGATCGGCGAAGACTGCTTTGTCGGTCACGGCGTGATGTTCGTGAACGATACCTTCTCAACCGGCGGCCCGGCCCGCGGCAACAGGGAGTTGTGGCGCGAGACCGTGATCGGCAACCGCGTCTCGATCGGCTCCAACGCCACGATCATGCCGGTCAGGATCGCCGACGATGTCGTTATCGGTGCGGGTTCTGTCGTGACCAGAGACATCACGATGTGCGGAACCTATGTAGGTAATCCGGCGCGCCGATTGCTGACGGACAAGTAGGAACGAGGACCCGATGCCGGTACCTTTTGCGGATCTGCAACTGCAGTATCAGTCCATCAAAAGCGAGATCGACGGCGCGATTGCCTCCGTCATCCGCGACAACGCCTTCATTCGCGGGGCCTACGTCGATGCCTTCGAACGCGAGTTCGCCGCTGCCGTGGACGTCAAGCATTGCGTATCCTGCGCGAACGGCACCGATGCGCTGTATCTCGCGATGGCCGCGCTGAAGGTCAAGCCGGGTGACGAGGTGATCACCACGGCCCATTCCTGGATCAGCACCCCGGCGATGATTACGCATGCTGGCGCCACAGTGGTATTCTGCGACACCGATGGCGCTACGTTCACGATCGATCCGGCAGCGATCGAGGCAGCGATCACGCCGCGCACGGTCGGCATCATTCCGGTTCATCTGTACGGGCAGCCGGCAGACATGGATGCGATCATGGCGATCGCGAGCAGGCACAAGCTCTGGGTGGTGGAGGATTGCGCACAGGCGCATCTGGCCCGCTACAAGGGCCGGCAGGTCGGCACCTTCGGCGCGACCGCGACTTATTCGTTCTATCCGGGCAAGAATCTCGGCGCGATGGGCGATGCCGGCGCCGTCGTGACCAATGACGATGCGCTTGCCGAATACATGACCATGCTGGCGCGGCACGGCGGCCTGGTGAAGCATCAGCATCATATCGAGGGCATCAACAGCCGGCTCGACGGCATGCAGGCGGCGGTCCTGTCGGCCAAACTGCCGCATCTGGTGCAATGGACAAAGGCGCGGCAGGACGCTGCCGGGGTTTACGACGCCGGTCTCAACCAGATAGAGGACGTCGTCGTGCCAGAGGCCGCACCGGGCCGCAGCCATGTCTATCACCTCTACACGATCAAGCATCCGCGCCGCGACACGCTGGCGGCACACCTAAACGCCAACGGCGTGCAGACCGCGATCAATTATCCGACGGCGCTGCCGTTCCTTGCCGCTTACGCGCGTTTCGGCCATCGTCCTGAGCAATTTCCGAATGCGTTCGCTGACCAGGGACGCATCCTGTCGCTGCCGATGTTTGCGGAGATCGCCACCGGACAACTCCACAGTGTAATCGATTTGATCCGCGAGTTTCGCTGAGCAGGTTGTTACAGTACCGTTGCTGTGGTATCATGGTAGTTGCCCGGTCTTCTTGTAATTCCCGTGTTTGTTAGCTCGATCAAGGCGTGCGGGGAGGTCAATTTGCCGACCTGAGAACTGTCGTGTCATATTTTCTGTATGTTCCGACTGGCCTCCCGCAGAAGGACTGTTTAGAAGCGACCATCAGCCCGGGTACTTTGTATTAAGGGGAGCTTGGCTGGTGAAGGGAGCCGAATGTTGCGGAAAATTTTGCTAACGGGCGCAGGCGGATTTATCGGATCCCACCTCGCGGAGGAACTGGTCCGCCGCAATTTCGCGGTGCGCGCATTTGTGCACTACAACAGCATGGGCTCGCACGGCTGGCTTGATTCCTCTGCACCCGAGATTCGCAGGGAACTCGATATATTCGCCGGCAACGTGTGCGACCCGAGTGGCGTGCGCACCGCGATGAAGGGATGCGACGCCGTCCTGCATCTCGCAGCGCTGATCGCGATTCCCTATTCCTATCATTCGCCGGACACCTACGTCGAAACCAACATCCGCGGCACCCTCAATGTACTGCAGGCGGCGCGGGATCTCGGCGTTGACCATTTGGTGCATACCTCGACCAGCGAGGTCTACGGCACGGCCCAATTCGTTCCGATCACCGAGGACCATCGCCTGCAGGGACAGTCGCCCTATTCCGCAACCAAGATAGGCGCGGATCAGCTCGCGATGTCGTTCGAACGTTCGTTCGGGACCCCGGTGACGGTGGTGCGGCCGTTTAATACCTATGGTCCCAGGCAATCGGCGCGCGCGGTAATCCCGACCATTATTACCCAGATCGCGGCGGGCGCGCGCAAGATCAAGCTCGGCAGCATCCATCCCACGCGCGATTTCAACTATGTAGCCGATACCGTCGGCGGCTTCCTGGCAGCGCTCGACTCGAAGGCCGGCATCGGTGAGGTCATCAATATCGGCAATGCGTTCGAGATCTCCATCGGCGATACCGCGCTCATGATCGCCGAACTGATGGGCGTCACGATCGAGATCGAGCAAGACGGCGTCCGCGTCCGTCCCGAGCGCAGCGAAGTTGATCGCCTATGGGCCAGCAATGCCAAGGCGCAGAAGCTGCTCGGCTGGTCGCCGCGCTTTGCCGGCGTGGACGGCCTGCGCAAGGGCCTCGAACAGACTATCGCCTGGTTCACCAAGCAGGAGAACCTGTCTCGCTATCGTTCCAATGCGTATACGCTGTGAACAAGATGCGCATCTCCTCGGCCCAGGCGAGCCACGACCGTCCCGCCCTGCCAGACCTCAAACCCGTGCTCGACGCGGTGGATGCCGTGCTCGGCGCGGCAGCGCGCCCGGTCGAGTTGCACGAGCCGCGCTTTGGTGAGCGCGAGCGCCAGCTCGTGCTCGATTGCATCGACACCAATTGGGTGTCGTCAGCGGGCAAATATGTCACTCGCTTCGAGGAGATGGTTGCAGCCGCGACTGGCGCGCGCCATGCGGTGGCGATCGTCAACGGTACCGCTGCGCTTCACGCCGCACTGGTGCTCGAGGGTGTCGAGCAAGGCGACGAGGTCCTGCTGCCTTCAATCACCTTCGTCGCCACGGCGAACGCGGTGAGCCATGCCGGCGCTTTCCCGCATTTCGTCGATTCGACCTGGGATACGCTAGGGATCGATCCCCAGGCGCTCGAGGCGCATCTTGGTGCCATCGCGGTGCGGCGGAACGGCGCATGGGTGAACAAGCAGACGGGCCGCCGGCTTCGCGCGGTAGTTCCGGTGCACATCTTCGGGCATCCGGTGGACATGGCTGCACTCGGTACGGTGGCCGCCAAATACGATCTCGTGGTCATCGAGGACGCGACCGAGTCACTCGGCTCGACGCTGGGCGGGCAGGGCTGCGGCACGTTCGGCCATTCCGCTGTGCTCAGCTTCAACGGCAACAAGATTGTCACGACCGGCGGTGGCGGCATGATCGTGACCGACGATGAGGCGTACGCCCGTCACGCGCGGCACTTCACCTCTACGGCGAAGAAGGCGCACGCTTGGGCATTCGACCATGACGAGGTCGCCTATAACTACCGCCTGCCGAACATCAATGCGGCGCTTGGCTGCGCGCAGATGGAGCGGCTGCCGGCGATGGTCGAGGCCAAGCGCGTGCTCGCCGAACGCTATCTGCATGCCTTCAGGGATTTCCCGTGGGCGCGCATCTATCGTGAGCCGACAGGCTCGCAAAGCAACTACTGGCTCAATACGCTCGTGCTCCACCGCGAACGCGCCACCGAGCGCGACGGGCTGCTCGACGCCCTGCACGGTCACGGCATCCGTGCAAGGCCGCTGTGGACGCCAATGCATCTCTTGCCGATGTACCGGGACTGCCCGCGTTCGCCGCTGCCAGTCGCCGAAGACATGCATACGCGCTGCATCAACCTGCCGAGCAGCCCGTTCCTTGCCGAAAGCGCGAACAAGATCTGATGGCCGCCGTCGTCTTCTTCACCATTCACAGCACGACGCCGTGGTGGAAGTATCTTGCGTCGCGCATGGAATTCGCAGACGCGGTCGTGCTGAGCGACCTCCGCGACGACGGTGATTATTCGCTGGTCGACGATTTCTATCGTTTTATCGACAGGGGGGACACGGCCTCTGCCGCGCTCGCACGGTTTGGCGAGGAGGGGTGCGCCGATGTCATCCTGCGCTGCCGCGTGCTCCGCAGCCTCGATCGCGATATCGCACTCAGGATGATCGGCGGCATGACCCAGGCGATCGAGCAAGCCTTCGACAAGCTCGATCCGCAACTCGTTGTGACCTTCACCATCGACCGCTATGTCATGGACGTGATGGAGCGCATCGCGCGCCGGCGCGGCATTGATTTCCTCGAAATGACGACATCGATCATTCCCGATCAGGTGATGCTGATGCGTCGTGGCCGACCGGCCTGGTTGCGCGAGCCCTCCAGCGAGGACATCGATGCGGCGGTGAGCCAGCTCTGCACCGAAGATTTCGCGCCCGCCTATGTGCGCGGTGCCAAGCGCTTCTCGCAAGCCAGGTTCTGGCGCATATTCACTTATTACGCTGTGCGCGGGGCCTTCTTCAATGTCTGGCGCTTCCTCAAGCGCGACCGCTACAATTGCCATTATCTCGATGCGCTGAAGCGGCTGAAGCACAAGGTGCGCGTCGGCGACGTCGCCGCACTCAAGCTGCTTGACCATGACTGGGACAAGCGGCTCGCCGACCTGCCACGCGAGCGGCGAGTGTTCCTCGGACTGCAGCTCTTTCCCGAAGCCTCGATGGACTACTGGCTGAAGCCCCCGTACATGCTCGCGCATGACGACGTGATCGTGCGCTATTGCGAGGTGCTTGGCCGCGCGGGCTACCGCATCTTCGTCAAGGATCATCCGCTGCAATTTGGTTTCCGTCAGCGCGAGTTGTTCGAGCGGCTGTCAACGCTATCTTTTGTTACGCTGGTGCCCTATGACGTTCCGGCCAACCTGCTGATTGGCAAATGCGGAGTGTCGGTTACGTTCACCGGGACGATCGGGCTCCAGGCGGCGTTGGCGGGACTTTGTTCGGTCGCGACCGAACCCTACTATGCGACCGAGCAACACTTCGTGCTCATCCGGGATGTCGGCGAAATCGACGCGCTTGCGGAGCGGCTTGCGAGATGGCACCGGCCTGACGACCTCGCGACGATGCGGCGCGAGGTGGTGCGGCACCTCGCAGCAATCAGCGTTGAGGGAGACTATTTCGGCTGGCGCAACTTCGATCCCGGGAACGAGACCGCTCGCGCGTCAGTCGAGCCATTGGCGCGTTCGCTGAACGCACATTTGCCGCGCTTCCTAAAGTCCTGCAGAACCGCGGCCTGACGACCACGCGGGGAACACGCTGTAACCGATATCGATGGCCGATGGTGATGGAACAGCGTGATGCGATCTCGTCTGCTTGACTTCATGACCCGGCCAGCAATTGCGGGCACCGTCTCGGCGCTCATCCTGCGCGCATTGACGCTAGCAAGCCGTTTCTTGTTATCGCTGCTGCTGGCACGCATGCTGTCGCCGGCAGAGATAGGGCAATACGGTCTCCTGACCGCGACGCTTGCGTTCGCGCTGCTTGGGGTCGGACTGGAATTCTACTCTTACACGCTGCGCGAATTGGTGCCGGCTTCGCCGGAGCGGCGCGCGCGGATTATCGCGGACCAGATGGCGCTCGGCTCGGTGGCGCTGCTTGCGACCGGCGTCATGGTTTTCGGTGCGATTGCCGCGGGTTGGTTCCCAGGCCGTCTTGCGCCATGGTTCATCGTGATCCTGATTACCGAGCATGTCTCGCTGGAGGCAACGCGGATACTCATCATCACCTGGCGGCCGGTGCGTGCCTATGTCGGCGTGTTCCTTCGCGGCGGCATCTGGGTCTATGCAATCGCGCTTCTGATGTTCGCGGCGCCTTCGACGCGGACGCTCGAGACGGTGCTGGTTTTGTGGGCGCTCGGCGGCGTGCTGTCGATTGTCTTTTCCGCCTTCTCGCTCTCCGAGCTTCCCTGGCGCGAGCTCAGGGGATACCGGCCCGACTGGTCGAACATCCGCGAGGGCCTGCGGACGGCGCGGCCCTTCATGCTTACCGCGGCCGGCGCGCTGGTTATCTCCTATGTCGACCGCTTCGTCATCGACATCTTCATCGGTCGCGATGCGCTCGGCATCTACACGTTCTATTCGACGATACTTATCGGCCTTCTGTCGCTGGGCGGATCGGTATCGCATCAGTTTCTGCCCAAAGTCATCGCGGGATATTCGGCGGGCGTCGACGCCTACCGCGTGGCACTCCGCTCGTTCCTCTGGTCGATGCTGGCGCTGGCATCGGGAACAGTAATCATCTGCGGCTTTGCCATGGCGCCGATGTTGTCGGTGCTCGGACTATCCGCTTACGCGTCCGCCATCGGGGTGTTTTATGCCATGCTACCTGGAATCTACCTGCGTATGTTGGCAGATGTTCCCTCCTACGCGCTCTATGCGGCGCGCTCGGACAAGTATCTCATGCTCTCCAATCTCGGTTCGGCCGTGGTGTCCATGCTGCTCAACGTCCTCCTGGTTCCCGTGTACGGAATCTATGGTGCGGCAGTGGCCGGTGCCATCGCCAGCGCGGTGCTGCTCCTGTCGCTGGTCGTATTGGCCATCCACAAAATGCGCGAGACTCGCAAGGACCCCGCCGCGCTGGATACCGTCGGCCTTCCGACTGATGCGGACATGCTCTTTCCGTGAACGAGAGGTACCGTTATTGCGTTGTCAAGGTGAGCCTGCTACACAACTTTAGGGTTTCGGCGCGCTTCTAACGGCAACATGCAACGGATTGTTCAATTGGCGGGCGGTCTCTCGTCACCCGCAATTCTCCTCGTCTTAATCTGGTGCGCAGCGCTCTTAAGTGTCGCCGTCGGACCAATAGACTATCAGGGACAGCCGTCCATTGTCGTGCTTACCACAGTCGGCTTGGGCGTCGCACTCTTTCTGCTCGGCTATTGGGGTGGCAGAGTTCTTTTCGTCCGCCATTTCTCGCGTCACGTCGAAATGCCTGCGCTTTCCAGGCGGATGCTGAATCGCATCGTCATCGCTGTGTCACTGTTCGGTATCGTCGGAATTGCCTTGGTCGCGCTTGACCGCGCGATCCTGAGCGGGGTGAGCAACAGTGCCTACTCGGAGCTGTTGCGCTGCGCTCCTGGGCTGGTCGACGCCATATCGATGAAGCGGACACCGCTGCTGTATGCCGGCTATGCCATGTTCTCCTTCGGGTTTGTGTCGATGGTGCTGTTCTTGCTCAAGGGAGAGGAAGTCACGGGATGGGCGGCGACGCTGGCGCAATTGTCCATCGTCTCTCCAGTCGGTTATGCGGTGCTCTATTCGGGGCGGATGCCGATCCTGTTCGCTCTCGTTCTGATTGTTGTGGCAATGCTGATTCGGCTCGCGCAGGGTCGGCCGCTGTTGCCACGCGGCCACTATCTCGTCGTCAAAATGGTCGCCATGATCGGGCTGTTTGCTATCTATTCGAGCGCGATCTGGACGAGTCGGCAGAGTTTCTGCATCCAGATGTCGCCGCTGATCATCGAGCTGCAGGAGGAGCAGATGCAGCGGGACCAGACGCAGCGCGAGATACCTCCTGCCGTTGCCGGCGGGCCGACCGAGACCAGCGAGAAAATTACCGCAACTGATCTTAACAAGCGAATTGGCGAGCGAATTGCAGAGGCGCGCGCGGCTCCACCGCCGGAGCAAAAGCCGAGCTCCGCCGACGCGATCCTCGCGATGAGGTTGGAAGCTTGGAGTGTGAAGCCGCGGGGTTACGTCGCGTCCGCGATCGAATCCGGCCGCCTATCGGCATCTGGCGCGATGATCGGCCTGAGCACCTATTTCTATTTGACACACGGGGTACGGACCATCGATATCGCATGGCAGGCACGCGATAAGTTCACTCCGAAATGGGGAGTCTACGAGATCGGGGTGCTATCACCGCTGCTGCGGGTCTTTTTTCCGAACAACCAGCAGGTCGAGGCCATGGAGGCCGAGCTAAGAGCTGCCTTGATCTACGGATTCTTCCCGACCGTGTGGGCCGCCGCCTTCATCGATTTCGGCTTTGTCGGTGCAATCATTTACGTCCTGATCTGGGGCGTCGTGGCGGGCTGGAGCGCGGCGGGAAGCAAGCACTCCGACCGGATAACGCCGTTGCTGCTTTTGGTCTTTGTCCTCGCCAGCATCCTGCTCAGCGTAGTGCAGGGGCCGCTGGGCATGGCAAATTCGGCGCTGGTGCTGGTTTCGCTGGTTGTGACCGGCTTCACGCTCGATTTTGCCAGGCTGCGGTCGGGATCGTCGGAGGATGCCGGCGAGCTTCAGGTGAACAGCTCGGCCACCTAAAGCCGGTCAGTGCGCCGAGAAGTCGCGCAGCCAAGCCACCGTTGCCGCGACGCCTTGCTTCATGTCAAACGGCAGATTGCCGCAGACCGAAGCCGTAGGCCCGAGGTCGAACTGATATTGTGTGAGCACATTGTTGAGGCGGAATGAATTGAAGGGAAACTTCTTTATCCCGATCGCGTTCACAGCGTCGCCGCAAAACGCCAATGTTCGTGCAACGGTGGTTGGCAGATGCGGAATGGGGCGAGAGCCGAACGCGCGCTGAAAGGCGTCGCACCAGGCGATCAGATCGATCGGCGTGTAGTCTGCAAGATAGAATGTTCGGCGCTGGATCTGTTCGGCAGGCACCGCGAGCAGGCGCCAGTACTGGAATGTAATGTTGTCGATATAGCTGTAAGACTTCCAGAGCGGGCCGTTCCCGACGTGGAAATAGTATCCGCGTTCGATCATGCGGAGGAAGCGCTGGTAGTGCGCACTCATGCCGGGGCCCCAGACCGTGGTGGGACGCGCCAGACACCATTCGCAGCCGCCGCCGTCTGCGGTGCGGACGATCTGTTCGGTGCGGACCTTGCTCTTTCCGTATAGTGTGTCCGCGGTATAATCGGTGTCGCTTGTCGGCAGATAGCCGACGCGGCAGACGAGCTGCGAAGAGGTCCAGATCCCGCGCCGGATCGACGGCGTCAGCCGCACCGCTTCGACCAGATTCTCAACGCCCTCGATATTGGCGGCATAGCCCGCAAGATTGGTCGTCTCGTCCAGGTCGATGCGCGCGGCGAGATGGACCAGCGCGTCGGGCGCCGCGTTCTGCACGGCCTCTTTGAGACGATCTGTCTCCAGGAGGTCGCAGACAATATCGGTTGCGGCAGCCGGAACCTTGTCGAGCCCCACGACTGCACACCCCTCGGTGCGCAGCCGCCGCACCAATGCCTGTCCGATGAAGCCGGAGCTTCCGGTCACGAGAATTTTCATGCTGATGTCGCTGTCACGGCCGAGGGACGGTCGCTTGACCGGCTTGCGCGGCTGATCTACCAAATCGACCTATCGATTGCAAATTCCACCGAATCTCTGGCGGACCAGGCATTTTGCGATCGATTTTTTCACCCCGGCTCTTGCCCAACGGCGCACGCTTCATGAAGGCATTCGTCTCAGCCGCGTTCCAGGCGATCAATCGCGTCCTGGAGCCGATCGGCCTGCGCCTGATGCGCACCAACGCACCGGTCCGGAACTTTGCGCTGTTCTTCAAGCACCTGAAATCGCTGGGATTTGAGGTGAAGACGGTGATCGACGTCGGCATCGCCTTCGGCACCTCACCGATCTACGACGCATTCCCGCGCGCGAAGTATTTTCTGGTCGAGCCGGTCGCTGAATGCCGTCCCGTGCTTGAGCAGCTCAAGCAGCGGCTTGACGCTGAATATTTTCTGGTCGCCGCTGGCGCCGAGGACGGCGAGATCACCTTCAACGTCCATGACGATATCTCGGGCTCGAGCATCTTCGCGCAGGTCGAAGGCAAGGCGCTCGACGGCGAAGCGCGCAAGACGCCGATACGTCGGCTGGACTCATTGTTGCCGGAGAAGCTTGAGCATCCGGTATTCATCAAGGTCGACACCCAGGGTGCCGAGATCGAGGTGCTGAAAGGGCTGGGCTCGCGCATCAACGAGATCGATCTCATGATACTCGAGACCACGACGATGCCGATGCGGCATGGCATTCCGCAGTTCGCCGACATCGTGCGCTTCTGTGACGAGGCGGGGTTTGCGGTCTATGACGTGCTCGAGGGCCACATGCGGTCGCTGGACGGCGCGCTCGCGCAGATTGATCTCGCCTTTATCCGCAAGGACAGCCCGCTGCGCAGCCAGTCAGCCTATTTCAGTCCCGAACAGCTCGCGGATTATCTGACGCGGCCGAGCAAGCTGCACGGCGCGAAGAGCTGATCGCGTCACATCGCCAAGGCGAGGCCTCAGAGTTCCGCGAGCAGGATGAACAGGCAGCGGCGTTCGCCCTTGTTCACCATGCCGCCGCGATGCATGCCGTTGCCGTCGAACAGCACGCAATTGCCGTAGTTCGAGGTCGCGGCGAAATGTCCCTCGCGCAGCCGCGCCACGTCGGGGGAGTTGTCTTGCAGGTCGCCGCCGAAATCCGCCTTCTTGCGCAGGAACGCCGGCAGCGCCATGAATTTCTTGCGCGCCTCGGGGCGCCGACCCGAGAAGCCGCTGAAGTCGTTGGTCCGGCGCACCATCCCTTCGAACCAGCCGATCTTCGCATTCTGGCTGCCCCGGATGTAGCAGAACGGTCCCCCGTCCGGGCCGATGTCGTGGACGTAGATCGCGCATTTCAGCATGCCGTAGGTGGCATCGATATGCAGATAGCTGCCCCATGGGTCCTGGTGCTGGGTGTCCGGGAATACCCGCTTCCAAAACGCGAGGTCCTGGTCGTTGATCTGTGCATTGACGTGCTTCACGCCGGCCGGGCGGCCGAGATAGGCGCTCGCAGTCTCCACGATACCGTAGCGCTTGAAGATATTCTCTACCGTCGCGAAGGCCTCTGCATCGGCGGAGCGCGTGCACCAGTAGACGTTGTCGTCGAACTTGCGCTTCTCCGGCCGAATGTTGGCACGACGCTCGTCAAGTTTGGCAAAGCCCGGATTGGTCACATTTCGGATCTGGTCGATTTCATCCGGCGCGAGCGTCAGGCAGACGATGCCGTCGGATTTGATCTTGTTCAGCAAGGCCGGGTTTGCCGGCATCGCAGGGCGTCGCGCACCGGTCAGTATGCCGATCGCGCGGCTGGCGCGGATGCGCGCAAACATCGAGATGTAGCGCAGGGCGGTCCGGGCGTTGAGGCCGCTGAAGCCGGCTTCCTTGGTCAATAGCGGCATGTTGTCGTAATCGACGATGCGGCGGATGGTGACAAAGGCGAAGGTCCGCAGGAACACATTCAGCGCGTAAAGCCGCTCGCGGAAAGTCGGCCGGGCGAACATGCCACCATAGGCTGGATGCGCGTCATAGTCGATCGAGGGCAGGGTGTTGCCGCGATAGGGCGGGATCGGTAGCTCGCTGACTTCGACGGCACGCGCCGCGGCCGCCGCATCCGTGAGGGAATCGATTGTCGTCATGTCGCGTTTCTCCGGACCTGCCGCGGATCGTTTCAAAGCCGCCCGATCTATACAACTTGGCGCATTGCGCAGGCAACAACGGCCGGCAGTTATCAGCCCGTCTTGAGGTGTTCCGGCGCGGCGGCTAAATCATGGAAATGCTTCGGGAAAGCACCACGGAGGTCGATCTTTTGAAGGGTTCCAGCGATCTTTTCCGACGCGCCCCCGCGGCCATAGGGCGGCTCTACGCCCGGATCAGGGTGGAACCGGCCTTCGAAGATGCGCAGCAGACTTGCGAGAATGACGGCCGAATCGGCCGGGCAATCGATGATCGAGGCGGCGCGCAGCCGGCCTTGCTGGCGGTCGCCGATATTGATCGAGGGCACGCCGACGGCCGGCGCCTCCAGGATGCCGCTGGAGGAGTTGCCGACCACGGCGTCGGCGAGCCGCAGCGCGGCCCAGTAACGCTCGCTGCCGAGTGAGGTGAAGTGAAAGGCGTGGTCCGGCCGTGCCGCGACGAAGGCCCTGATGGCGTCGTCGATGGCGCGATAACCGGGATCAGCGTTGACGCCGGTGAAGATGATGCTGCGGTCCTTGACCTCGGCGAGCGCGCCGAGGAGTGCGGCGACATTCGTTGCGTCGGTATCCGGCCGCGCCGTCGTCGGATGCAGCGTGACCAGCAGGAAGCGTTCCGGGCCGCTGACGCCAAGCCCTGTGAGCAGTTCGGTCCGGCTGAGCATCGGCGCCGTGCTGGCTAGATCAAGGCCCGGTGCGCCGACATTGAAGACAAAGTTGGGATTTTCGCCCATCTGGATCACGCGCTGCCGATAGGGCTCGGCCGCAACGAAATGCAGGCAGGCCATCTTCGTGATCGCGTGGCGGATCGCATCATCGAAGGCGCCGGCGGTGATCTCGCCGCCATGTATGTGAGCGATCGGAATGTTCAACAGCGTCGCGGTGACCGCGGCAGCCAGCACCTCGTAGCGGTCGCCGAGCACGACAAGAACATCCGGCGCAAGCTGGGGGAGCACATCGGCGAAGCCGGAAACGCCGATGCCGGTACCACGCGCCACCGTCTCGGCGCGATCGTCGTGCAGTTGGAGATCGATTGTCGCCGCGATCGAAAAAGCGTCGGCCTCGATAGTTCGCCAAGTCTCGCCGAAGCGCGGCACGAGATGCATGCCACAGGCGACAATGCTGAGGGAAACGTTATCCGTCTCCTTCAGCCGCGTCAGGGTGCCCCGCAGCAATCCGTAGTCGGCCCGCGAACCGGTGACGACGGCGATGCGGCGGCTTGCGGTCATGCGGATTTCCGCCATGGCGACGCGTCGAGCATACCGTGCTCGATGACGTAGGATGCGTAGGCGAGGTCGGCAGCACTCTCGATCTCGATCGAGTGCAAGCGGTCCATCATGATGCCGTAGCTCGCGGAGGGATCGGCATAGATCTTCCGGTGCTTGCGCATCGCGTCCCAGCCGACGAGGTAGAGCGCGCCGTTCATAGTGACTTCAGGCACCTGGTCCTGCCGCCGCTGCGCCGTCGTCTTCAGCATCTTCTCGACGATGCCACCGATTGAGCCGTCCACGCCGAGCGTCCCGACGAAGATCGAGGCCACTTCGGTCTCGCGCATGCCGACCACAAGGCTCGCCTTGCGCGCGGCGAACAGTTCGACCGCCTCATCGAAATGTCCCGGCCGTGCGAAGGGCGACGAAGGTTCCAGCAGCATAATGGCGTCGTAGCGCCGTCCTTCATGCGTCTCGAACCAATCCATGGCGTGAAGCACCACGTCGTTGGAGGAGGCGGTGTCGCTCGCAAGTTGGGCCGGGCGGTCGAACAGCACCTCGGCGCCATGGCGCTTTGCCTCGGCCTGGATCTCCGCGCTGTCACTGGAGACGATCAGACGCGAGCAGTAGCGCGATTGCCGCGCCGCCTTTGCCTTGTAGCCGACCAGGCTGAGACCGCCGACCTCGCGCAGGTTCTTGCCGGGCAATCCCTTGGATCCTCCGCGGCCCACCAGCAGGAACAATATCTCCGGCGAATTCGTCATTTGCTCTCGACAATCCCGCTGTCAGCGCCAAACAAGGACCGGCACGATTCGTCGCCGGCCAGGGGGCTGAATGGGGAACGCCGCAAGCCGCCCGCTTGCATTGCTTTTACCAGTGTACTCGACTAAGACAACCGCTTGATAGGCAGGCGATTTCGATCGCCCTGCGTCCAGCGACGAAACCGCATGCATCGCCGAACCCTGATCATTGCCGAGGCCGGTGTTAACCATAACGGCGATCGCGCGCGGGCACTCGAGTTGGTGGAAGCTGCCGCCCGCGCAGGGGCCGACGTCGTCAAGTTTCAGTCGTTTCGTGCCGACAAGCTGGCGACTGCAGGCGCTGCGAAAGCAAGCTATCAGCAGGCGACCACTGGCGACGCGCAGTCACAGCTCGAAATGCTGCGCGCGCTCGAACTGAGTGAGGACGACGAGGAGAATATCGCCGCGGCCTGCGCCGCCGTCGGCATCGCCTACATGTCGACCCCGTTCGATGACGACAGCGCCACGCATCTGGTCCGCCGAATCGGCGTCTCGACACTGAAGGTTGGATCGGGCGATCTTACCAATGCGCCACTGCTCTTGCATCTGGCGCGCTTTCGACTGCCGATCATCCTGTCAACCGGCATGGCAACACTGGCGGAAGTCGAGCAGGCGCTCGGCGTCATCGCCTTCGGCTATCTCGCCGACGCGCATACGCGGCCGTCTCCGGCCGATTTCTCAAACCTTCTGCTCGACCGCGGGACCTGGACCGAGCTACGCGCCAAGGTCACGCTGTTGCATTGCACGACCGAGTATCCGGCCGAACCGGAATCGATCAATCTGCGCGCGATGGCGACGCTGCACGATGCGTTCGGGCTTCCCGTTGGCTTTTCCGATCACAGCCGCGGCATTCATGTTGCCGCAGCCGCGGTCGCGCTCGGCGCGGCCGTGATAGAAAAACACCTGACCCTCGATCGCAATCTGCCGGGGCCCGATCACCGCGCCTCGGTCGAACCCGACGAAATGACCGCGATGATTGCGTCGATCCGCGACGTCGAGGCAGCGCTCGGCGACGGCCGCAAGGTGCCTGCGCGGGAAGAGATTCCAAATCGCGCGGTGGCGCGGCGGAGTCTCGTTGCGATCCGCGCCGTTTGCGCCGGCGAGCGCTTCACAGAGGATAATCTCGGCGTCAAGCGGCCCGGTGACGGCATTGCGCCGATCGAATACTGGAGCTATCTCGGCAAGTCGGCGCAGCGCGACTATGCGGCCAATGAGGCGCTGGAGCCATGAGCCTGATCGTGCTCTGTGCCGGCGGTCATGCCCGCGTTGTCATCGAAGCTTTGCGGAGCCGTGGCATACGTCCCGCCGCGGTGATGGATTGCGATACCGCACTCCTGGGCAGTGTGGTCGGCGGCGTTCCGATCACGGGACCCGACGAAGACATCCTGAAGATGAGCGTGGATGCGGTCGAGCTCGTTAACGGCTTGGGCAACCGCGCCTCGCGCACCGATTCGGGCCTGTCCGGGCGGCGTGAGCTGTTTGGCCGTTTCGCCGCTCTGGGTTACAAGTTTCCGGTGATTTCGCATGTCTCCGCAGTGATTGCCTCCGATGCAACGCTCGGCGCCGGCGCTCAGGTGATGGCGGGTGCCGTGATCCAGCCGGCGGTGCGGATCGGGCGGAATGCTCTGGTCAATACGCGCGCGGTGGTGGAGCATGACTGCATCGTGGGCGATCACGCGCATGTTGCTCCGGGGGCGGTGCTGTGCGGCGGCGTGTCGATTGGCGAGAGCGCCCATATCGGTGCGGGGGCGGTGGTTCTGGTGGGCGTCAACGTGGGAGCGGGGGCTGTCGTTGCCGCGGGCGCCGTGGTCGCAAAGAATGTCGGGTCCGGCGCCTTCGCCGGCGGCGACCGGATTGGTTCGTGATGACAGAAATATTCGTTGTCAGTGAAGATATGCCCCTGATCGAGACGCTGCGGCGGATCGATCAAGGCCATTTGCAGCTCGCCGTGGTCGAACGTGACGGCAGGATCGTCGGCACCGTCACCGACGGAGACGTGCGGCGCGCGTTGCTCGGCGGCGTCGGGCTCGACGCCTCCGTCGACCTCGTGATGAACCGCACGCCGATCACGGCGCCGGTCGGCATTTCCAACCCGGCTGCGCTCAACCTGATGCGCAAGCATTCGATCCATCAGCTTCCGATCGTCGATGCCGAGGGCAGGGTGGTCGAGGTCAAGCTGATCGACGACCTTGCGCTCGCGCAGCAATCCGACCACTGGGTGGTCCTGATGGCCGGCGGCCTCGGCTCGCGGCTGAAGCCGCTGACTGATGACATACCGAAGCCCCTGATCCGGGTTGGCGACAAGCCGATCCTGGAGACAGTGCTCGGCGGTTTCGTCAAGGCTGGCTTTGGCAAGTTCTTCATCTCGGTCAACTACAAGGCCGACATGATCCGCGAGCATTTCGGCGATGGCTCGGCCTTGGGCGTGGAAATCAACTATCTCCAGGAGGACGCGCGCCTCGGCACCGCCGGCGCGCTGTCGCTGTTGCCCGAGCGGCCGACGCAGCCGTTTTTTGTCATGAACGGAGATCTGCTCACGACCGTCAATTTCGAGCAGTTGCTGAAATATCACCGCGAGCATCAGGCGTTCTCCACCGTTTGCGTGCGCGAGCATTCGGTGACGGTGCCGTTCGGCGTCGTCGATTTCGACGATCATCGCCTGCTCGGCATCCGCGAGAAGCCGACGCAGAAATTCTTCGTCAATGCCGGCGTCTATCTGCTCGATCCTGGCGTGCTTGACTACCTCGAAGCCAACGAGGCCGTGGACATGCCCACCCTGATCGAGCGAACGATTGCTACTGGCAAGCCGTCTGTGGTGTTCCCCCTGCGGGAGTACTGGATCGATGTCGGCCGGCTCGACGATCTGCAACGCGCCTCCGACGAGTTTCAGAGGATTTTCGGATGAGCACCGAACGTTCGCTCCGCGAGATGATGTCACTCGACGGGCGCGTCGCTGTCGTCACGGGGGGCGCCGGTCATATCGGCCGCGCGATTGCAGACGGCCTGGCGGAGCTTGGCGCCACGATCGCGCTGGTCGATATGGCGGCGTCTGCCGGCAAAGAGGCTGCGGCGGCGCTCACGAAGAGCTGGCCGGTCAAGGCGGAAATGTTCGACTGCGATTTCGAGCAGGGGGAGGCGGTAAAAGATCTGCCTCGGCGGGTGCGCCAGGCGTTCGGCGGCATCGACATCATCGTCAACTGCGCGGCCTTTGTTGGCACCAGTGGGCTTGAGGGGTGGGCCGTGCCGTTCGAGCAGCAGTCGGATGCGACTTGGCGGCGGGCGCTCGAAGTCAACCTGACCGCGCCTTTCGTCCTGATCCAGGCCGCAGCCCAGGATCTGGCCAAATCAGGCCACGGCAGCGTGATCAATATCTCCTCGATCTACGGGCTCGCCGGGCCGGACTGGCGACTTTACGAGGGAACAGCGCTGGGGAACCCCGCAGCCTACGCTGCAAGCAAGGGTGGCCTGATCCAGATGACGCGCTGGCTTGCGACCACCATGGCCCCAAAAGTGCGGGTCAACGCCGTCGCGCCGGGAGGCGTGTTCCGGGCCACGTCGGAACCGTTTTTGAGCCGTTATGTGGCCCGCACGCCACTTGCCCGCATGGCGCGGGAAGATGACATGAAGGGCGCTGTGGCCTATCTGGCGAGCGATTTGTCGGCCTATGTCACAGGCCAGTGCATTGCAGTCGACGGGGGCTGGACGGCGTGGTAAGCCGACAGCAAATCATGCAATCGCGAGAATCTCTGAAATGTTGAGCTGTAGCAAATGCTTGTTGCCGGAAACGGCAGAGGCGACATCGTTCGACGAGGCCGGGTCCTGCAGCGTTTGCGCTCAGATCGAGGTCCGTGACACCCAGATCAACTGGGATGAACGCTACAAGCAGCTCATGGAACTGGTCGGTCAATACCGCGACAAGGGCCTTTATGACTGCATCCTGCCCTATTCGGGCGGCAAGGACAGTGTGTTCCAGCTCTGGTACGTCGTGCGCAAGCTCGGCCTGAAGCCGCTGGTGGTGCGCTTCGACCACTGGTTCTACCGGCCGCTGGTCGAAGAGAACAACACCAGCGTGTTCAAGCAGCTCGGCGTCGACGTCCTGAACTTTACGCCGAATTGGCACGTCGTCCGCGAATTGATGCTGGAGTCACTGAAGCGCCGCGGCGACTTCTGCTGGCACTGCCATACCGGCATCTATGCCCACACGATGCAGATCGCGATCCGTTACGAAACGCCGCTTCTGATCTGGGGTGAGAGTCTCGCTGAATACCAGTCGTTCTATTCCTACGACGAGATGGAAGAGGTTGACGAGAAGCGCTTCAACCGCGCCATGAATCTCGGCATCACCGCCGACGACATGTACGAATTTCTCGGCGGCCGCGTCGCCAAACGCGACCTCTATCCGTTCGTCTATCCGCCGCGCAAGGAACTGATGCGGATCAAGTGCCGCTCGGTCTGTCTCGGCAGCTATATCAAGTGGGACACCAAGAAGCATGTCGAAATCATCAAGAGCGAGCTCGGCTGGAAAGGCCAGGAGGTCGAGGGTATTCCGCCGGAATACGACTATGAAAAGATCGAGTGCTTTTTCCAGGGTGTGCGCGACTACCTGAAATACATCAAGCGCGGCATGGGGCGGACCAACCATCTCGCCAATATCGACATCCGCAACAAGCGCATGACCCGCGAGCAGGGCGAGGCCCTGGTGCGCGAATTCGACGGCAAGCGGCCGCCGAGCCTTGATCTCTTCCTCGATTATCTGCAGCTATCCGAAGAGCAGTTCCTGGGTATTGCGATCAAGCACGAGGTCAGCCCGTGGCAGTTCTCGCCGAACACGGTGGAGCCGGGCCGCCGCATGCCGGACATGTACAAGTGGAACAACACTCACGTACCCTGGCCGAACCATCCGGGTGTCGAGATCGGCGGCGGCAAGGAATAGTCGAGGATTGATCGCGGGCGCTTGCGGAACAGTGCTAGGGGGAGTGGGGGGCGATGTCAGGCGTTGCGATCGTCGATTACGGCATTAACAATGTGCGGTCGGTGCGTAACGCCGTGGAATATTGCGGCTTTGACCCGGTCGTGACCCATGATGCCGGCGCGATTGCAGACGCCTCCCACGTGATCCTGCCAGGCGTCGGTGCGTTCGGCGACGCCATGACCAATATTCGTGCACGCGGCATCGATGAGCTCCTGGAGCGCTATGTGCGAGAGAAGGGCAAGCCGTTCCTCGCCGTGTGTCTGGGCATGCAGCTCCTAGCCAAAACCTCTGAGGAGCACGCCAATGACGGCGTTCTACACAGCGGACTCGGCTGGTTCGATGCCGACGTCCTGCGCTTGATGCCGAACGATCCCGCGTTGAAGATCCCGCATATGGGCTGGAACATGGTGGCGAAGGAGCGCAGCCATCCGATCCTCGCCAATATCCGCGAGGGCAATCTGGCTTTCTATTTCGTGCATAGCTTTGCCATGCACTGCAAGGCGCCTAAGGACGTGGTCGGCTATGCCCAACATGGCCAGCAGGTGACTGCGATCATCGCGCGGGATAATATCGCCGCTACTCAGTTCCACCCCGAGAAAAGCCAGGATAGCGGGATCGACCTGATGAGCAATTTCCTGCGCTGGAATCCTTGAAAATTAGCCCGCGATGCTGAAGAAGCGCCTGATCCCGAAATTCCTGCTGCGTGACGGCAGGCTCGTCAAATATGTCCGTTTCTTCGAGAACGAGCGTGCAGCCGGCAATCCGGTGACGACGGCGAAGGTCTATAACGACTATGGCGTCGACGAATTGATCGTGCTCGACATCGTGCCGAGCGAAGCCTCGCGTCACCGCGTGGTCGAGATCATCGAGCGGATGTCGGAAGAGATATTCATGCCGTTCACGGTCGGCGGTGGGGTCAAGACGCTCAATGACGTGAACGTGCTGCTTCGAGCCGGCGCCGACAAGGTGTCGGTGAACTCGGCAGCAGTCCGCCGGCCGGAATTTCTGCGCGAGGCGGCGCGCACATTCGGCGACCAGTGCATGACGGTATCAATCGACTACAAGAAAATCAGCCCCAATCACGCCAGCGTGTTCATCGACGGCGGTCGTGAGCACGCAGCCCTCGATCCAATCGAATGGGCGCGGCGCTGCGAGGACCTTCATTGCGGCGAGGTGCTGCTCGGCTCCATCGACCAGGACGGCACCATGAGCGGTTACGACCTTGAAATGATCCACAGGGCTGCGCACGTGTTAAGCGTGCCTTTGATCGTTTCCGGCGGCTGCGGCTCACTTCAGCATGCGATCGACGCACTGGAGGCCGGCGCGTCCGCGGTGGCGATTTCTTCGATGTTTCTTTTTACCGATAATAGCCCGATCAAGCTACGCAGCCATCTTTTCTCGCGCGGCCTCGAGGTACGGGCGAGCTCCAGCAGCAGGAACTAGCGCCGTGCAGCTCTCGCTTCAGCGCAATGAGCTCGCCGTCTACGTGCGGAGGCAGTTCGAGAATCTGTTCCCGGATGGCGCCGATCTCGGCGACCTGTTGAAATTCGTGGACCTTGCGCTCGGACGGGTCGAGCACTGTTTCTCGCGCGTCAGGCTCAAGGGCTTCTTTGCCAATGGCGAGGCACGGTTCTCGCATTTGCACTCCGACCAATATGCGATCTTTCTGTACTATCTCGCAAACACAGTGTTTCGAGAGCGGCCCGGGCATCCCATTGCCGACAAGGCCTACGCGCTTAACAAGGCCTTGCACGCGCTAGACGCATTCTACGAGGTAGAGCTGCCCGACGTGTTCGCAGTCCAGCATCCGGTCGGCACGGTGCTCGGCCGCGCTAGCTATTCTGATTACTTCATCTGCTACCACAACTGCACGGTCGGCGCGAATCTCGAGAACGACTATCCATCGTTCGGACGTGGCAGCGTGATGTACGGCGGCAGCCGGGTGATCGGTAAGACCGCCGTCGGAGACAACACTTTCGTGTCAACCGGTGCAATCATCATCGATGGTGGCGCGCTCGCCGCCGACAGCGTGCTTTACGGTATCTATCCGAAGGCCGCGCGCTCGCCGACGTCGCGCAACGTTAGGCGCGAAATTTTCGGCATGGACGCCTGATCAGGTCAGCCGCTTGAACCCGGAATGGGCGACCGGACCGCGCAGCAATTGTTTGACGGCCTTCTGGTCCACCGCGATGCGCAGCTCGTGGAACACCTCGTTCAAGTTTTCCAGATAGCGGTCGACTTGGGCGTCGGTGTGCGCCCACATTGCATAGAACGAGCCGGTAGCTAAGATACCGCGGTCGAGCATCATTTGGGTGAACAACGTGCGGACTTCCTGCGCATCGGGCAGGTCGAAGGCGAAATGCCCGAGCGGTGAGATTCCGGAAATATGCAGAGGAAGGCCGGTCGTGCGTGAGGCTTCATTCCAACCGTTCTGGATGCGGCTGCCGATCCGCATAAGGTGATTAGCAACATTGCGCTCGCGATGCTTGCGCAGCGTGGCAAGGGCCGCCACCGGCCCAACGCGCTCAGTCCAAGCAGTCGAACTGATAAAGGTTTCCTGCGCAGCATCCATCACCGATGCCCGGCCGACGATCGCCGCCATCGGAAACCCATTAGCGATCGCCTTGGCAAATACTGCGATATCAGGGTCGACGCCGTAGGCGAGGTGTGCGCCGCCCGAATTGACGCGCAATCCCGATGTCACCTCGTCGAAGATCAGCACTGCGCCGCAGCGGTCAGCAAGGGTGCGGATGCCCTTGATGAAGGCCGGCTCAGGCTCGCTGGAGCGCACCGGCTCCATTACGATTGCGGCGAGTCGCTCGCCGTTGGTTGCAACGATCGCCTCGATCTCGTCAACCTTGTTGAAGTGGAACGGATGCATCAACCCGGCGAGACCGCGCGGCACGCCCTTCGTTTCCAAGCCTGGCAGTAGATGGCCGTCGAGCGCGGTGTTTTCGCCGAGATTGGCGCTCAGATACCAGTCGTGCCAGCCGTGATAGCCGCAGAATGCCACCATGTCGCGACCGGTGACTGCGCGTGCGATGCGGATCGCTATCGCCATCGCTTCGCCACCGGCGCGGCCGAAGCGAACCATGTCCGACCAGGGATGCAGCTCGATCAAGAGTTCGGCGAGTTCGATGTCCTCGGCGCAATTCAGCGTTGACATCGAGCCCAAATCGATTGCGGTCTTCACCGCGGCGTCGACGTCGGGATCCGCAAAACCCAGGATGGTGGCGCCGATTCCACAATAGCTCATGTCCAGAAAGGTTCTTCCGTCGAGGTCGACCACTTCGGCGCCCTTGGCCGTTTTGAAGTAGGTGGGCCACTGCTCGGGCAAGAACATTTCTGGGCGTTTGGACAGCAATTGGGTACCGCCGGGCATGACCTTGCGCGCGCGCCGGTAAAGCGTTTGGCCAGTGCTTGACATCGCATGCTTCTCCCGTACGGAAAGTAGGCGGTGGATACCCCAAGCCCACCGGTCAGGCAAGGTGCCGCGACGACCGCAGGCGACTCATGCGTGCTTGAAATCGGCGTGCGATGCTGCAAAACAGGCATGCGCCCGACAGGGTAGGGGACAGGGATCATGCACGCTTCGAGACGCGACCGTCGCTTTCACGCCGCCGGCGTCGGTGTTCTTGTGACGGTCCTCACCGGCTGGCTCGTCGTCTCCATGTTCGCGGTGACGCGGCAAGGCACCTGGGCCGACGAGGCCGGCTACATCATCAAGTCGTGGTGGTATGTCAGCGGCGAGGTGAAGCCCTACACCGCTGAGGATGCGACCTGGTACCAGCCGCTGCTATTCTACTGGCTCGGCGCATGGCAGTGGATCGCAGGCCACGACATCGTGGCCTCGCGCGCGCTTTCGCTGCTGATCACCTCCGTCAATATCGCGCTGTTGTCGGCCTTTTTGGGTCGGCTTGGCTGCACGATCTGGCCAATTGCGCTCGCGGTCATCGTCTTCGCGCTGACGGAAGATGGTATCTTCTATTTTAATAGCGCGACGCCCTACACGTACGCCGTCTGCCTGCAGCTCATAGCATTGCATCTTTTGCTCTCGATGGACAAGCGCGCGAGCTATGCGCTCGCCATTGGCCTCGGTGTCGTGCTGACGATGATCTATCAGCTCAGGGTCAACCTAGTGTCGTTCATTGCGCTCAGCCTTGCGATCGCGTGGGTTAGGGCAGGTCGCGACCGCTGGCGTGTCTATATCATCGCGTCTGCGACCTTTCTGGTCACCTGGGGAACCCTAGCCTGGCTGTGGGGCAGCCGGTTTGTCTACGTGTCGATCTGGGTGCCGTTAGTGACAGACTGGCTCATGAATGCCGGCATCCTGCCGCGGCTGTTCCCGAACGCCTTTGGTTTCAGCCATCAGGTCGCGATCGAGCAGAAGAACTCGCTGATAGAATTGCTCGTCTACGCGTTCGGCTGGGAGATGTGGCGGGACTGGATGCTGGGTCACCACCTTCTGCCGATGGTAGCGGTGGTGCTCGCGGCGATCGTCGCGCTTCTGCCGCGGATCACCAATCGCGGCTGGATAATGCTGTTCGTCGCCGCCTACTGTGGCCTGCTGGTGTTCCATCATCTCGGCTCGCAATCGTACTGTCCGATATGCATCCAGAGCTACGCGAATTACTTTGATTATCTCGGCGCGCTGGCGGGCGGGCTGGCCATTCACGGCTTGCTGCGGCATTTCTCTTTCGCGCTAGCGGCGCGAGGCCTTGCGGTGGTGGCAATCGTCGCAGCCGTCGTGACTGCAGCGATGCAATCCTGGAGCCTGACCGGCACGAACCGGCTGCCATCGCTCCGCAACAGCGTCGACGCGCTGCCGCAAGAGGTGAGTGAGATCAGCGCTATGCTGACTCAATCGCTGCAGCCAGGCTCCTCCTTCGGTGTGGTTGGTCTCGATCCGCGAATCCCGCTGGCGCTAGCGCGCGCGGATATGAGGTTTCCGGCCGTGAGCCTCAGCCTGGGCTCGTCCTATCGTCAGCTCAAACCGAACCTGACTGCCGAGCAGGAAGCGCAGACGATCAAGGAACTCGATGAACTGTCGGTTTGGACGGACACCACTGCGAAGAGATGGATCGAGAGCGACTATGACTGGCTGGTCGTTCAGCGGCGGCCGGACAAATTTCCGCCCTGGCTGATTTGGTCGCCACAAGCGCCACTCGTCAAAACTGGTCTCGAAAAGTGCTTTGAAAAAACTACGACACGCGACTACGATACATTCACGCCGCCGCTGGTGATCGAACTGTACAAACGTGTTCGCCGCGGCAGCGCTTGTCTCGGCGAGTGATGGACGACGCATACCAGCAGAGTCTACGGCTCGCCCATCCTTGTGTGTTTGACGTCGCTGACGACACTGCGGTAAAGGGCAAGCGCTGCCTCCTCGCGGTATTTGTGAGCAACATCGGCCGCCCGGATTCCTTTTTCGGTCGTCGCCTTACGATCCCGTGCAGCCTCCTGGATAGCCCGGGCAAGCTCGACTGGGTCCTCGGGCGGCACGACCCATCCGATGGCCTGCTCACGGAGCACCAGAGCTCCTTCGGAATTTGCCTCTGACGCGACAACGACCGGCCGACCGACGGCCAGGAGATTGTAGAGGCGGCTCGGAATCGACACGCCGGCGACATTCCGGCGGTAGGGTATGATCCAAAGATCCGCTGCGGACAGGAACTCAATGAGCTCATCCTCGGGGACCGGGCTCAGGATCGTGACGTTGGTGAGTTTTTCCCGTGCGAACAGGTCATTCAAGTCCTTCCAGCCAACGCCCCATCCGGACAGGATGAAATGGATGTCGCGCTCGGACTGCAGCAGTTTTGCTGCTTCAAACACCGTTGCAGGAGAATGGGTGAAGCCGAGATTGCCAGACAGTCCGACGATGAATTTGGAAGCACCCGGAGCGCGGAAACGGTTGGATGGCTCGACCTTCCGATATCCGATGGGGATCAGGGGCCAATTGGGGATAATGTGAAGCTTATCGGGTTTGACGCCTGGATACTTGAGGATTAGGGGCGGCACATCCCGTCCGATGACGACGATGGCGTCCAGGCCTCGAAACAGGATCGTGTTTGCGAAGCGGATGAGCCGGGCCGCAAAGGACTTGGATTGGATCAGGCCGGCCACTTCGAGCGCTTCGGGATAAAGATCGTGGATGAGGAGCAGCGTCGTCGCGCCTCGCAGTTTCGCCGCCAGAAACACGGTGTAAGGCAAAGTAAAAGGAGTCGTTATGCAGAAGACGACGTCGTTGGATGTTGCTCGCTTCAAGACCGAGAAGAACATCCGTGCGGCCAGCAGGCAAACCGCCGCCGCGCGTTGCACGAGTGCGGACTTGCGCGGATTCCAGGTTTTGATTTCGATGACGGCCGGATTGCTGTGCGGGTCAGCTCTGAGCAAATCCGAGTTGGGCGTGGCGGAAATTACGACGACTTGGCTATCTACCGCAAGCGTATCGGCGATCTTACCCAGGTACACCGCCGTCGTGCTCGGATCCGGAGGATAGAACTGAGTAGCGAAGATCAGCCTTGCAGAGTTGTGCATGTGTGACGGCCATCTGAAATGTGTAGCGCTGATGATCGATCAGCCGACTGTTTCGTTCGGTATGCTTCGTAGGCGGGGCTTGCCGTCCTCGTGCCGGCGCGTCAACCGAGCTCGGCCGACCGGTTGACGTCAAGCAGCCGACGCACCCAGCGTCGAGCCGACATGCCGCGATGCCCGGCGACATAGACCGTCTTGCCTTTCAGCTCAAACGGAAGGCTTGCCATTGGCCACCTCCCGTCTCGCGTCAGCGAGATCGCTTGCGACCATTTCCTTGACCATCTGAGCGAACGTGATCTTAGGCTTCCAGCCGAGCTTCTCGCGCGCCTTGCTGGCATCGCCGACCAGAAGGTCGACTTCGGTCGGCCGGAAGTAGACCGGATCGATGCGGACCATGGTCTTGCCGAATTTTCTGTCAACGCCCGTTTCGTCGACGCCCCTGCCGCGCCATTGGATGGTGCGGCCGACCTCGGCGAACGCCAGTTCGACGAACTCGCGCACCGAACGGGTCTCGCCGGTCGCCAGCACGAAATCGTCGGGCGCATCCGCCTGCAATATGCTGTGCATGCCCTCGACATAATCCCGCGCATGGCCCCAGTCGCGCTTGGCTTCCAGATTGCCGAGATAGAGGGTGTCTTCCAGGCCGGTCTCGATGCGGGCGACGCTGCGCGTGATCTTGCGCGTCACAAAAGTCTCGCCCCGGATCGGGCTCTCATGATTGAACAGGATGCCGTTCGAGGCATAGATGCCGTAGGCCTCTCGGTAGTTCACCGTGATCCAGTAGCCGTAGAGCTTGGCGACGCCGTAAGGCGAGCGCGGGTAGAACGGCGTGGTCTCCTTCTGCGGTACCTCCTGGGCGAGACCGTACAGTTCCGAGGTCGAGGCCTGGTAGAACCGCGTTTCCTTCTCCATGCCGAGGATACGGATCGCCTCCAAGAGCCGCAGCACGCCAATGGCGTCGGCATTGGCGGTGTATTCCGGGCTTTCGAAGCTGACGCCGACATGGCTCTGGGCTGCGAGGTTGTAGATCTCGGTCGGCCTGATCTGCTGCATCAGCCGGATCAGGTTGGTCGAGTCGGTCATGTCGCCGTAATGCAGCAGGAACGGCACCTTGCGGGAATGCGGGTCCTGGTAGAGGTGATCGATGCGCGCGGTGTTGAACGAGGACGACCGCCGCTTGATGCCGTGGACCTCATAGCCGAGGCCGAGCAGATATTCGGCAAGATACGCGCCGTCCTGGCCGGTGACGCCGGTGATCAGTGCAACAGGCGGTTTTCCTATCATACCTTCAACCTGCTCAGAGAATTTCGGAAAAGCTGCATACTATAGGCGTTCAACGCGAAAGCTGGTTATGTTAGCTGCGCAGCATCGTCGCCGAATTGAAGCCATACCCGTTGAACGAACTCAGTTCAAGAAATTCGTCATGACATGGATTAGATGCGGCGTTCAACCAGCATTGCCAATACTTAGCGTGCTTGCTCATCTATGATAGAATGAGGAACTGACCATGGCCCGCCAGCGTGAACCGGCGGGCCAGTCAGTTACATAAACAATACTACGGCTCATGCGTCGGCTTGATCGGCTGGACGGCTCGGTATAAACGGCCATTCGTCATCGGGTCACTGTTGTCGCTCGACGAAAATACGAAACCTTGGCCTCGCCAATGTGAGAAACGGCCCCTTCCAAGCTTCATAATGTCAGCGTGTGAGCTGTGAGGTGGGCCGAGGGGCTTGTCGTCTTCGTACAACATTACGGACGAGCGCTCGTAATCGTCCTCGGAATCCGCTTCGCCCAATCGCGCGCCTCTGGGAACCCAAGTATGCGCGACCACAGCATGGCGCGAGTCTCCCAATCGCTCGAAGCTATGAAGGACAACACTCTCGCTTCCTAAGAGGTGATAGGAATACTTAAAATAAGAGGAGAGCGCGAAATAGCCGATGATGCCAGCTATCGCTAATGCCAATTTCAGTTCTCGACTCACCTGCATAGGCGCCAGTTCAGTGTGAATATCATGCAACTAACACGAGTAGAGCAGGATTTCTATCACTTCACCGGCGTGGACGGAAAGAGGGGCCCGTGAACCGGTGGGCGTTTTCGGCAAGTCCCGGGGTCCAATTCGGCGTTTCTTACGCGACCTATCAAGTCGCTTATGGCTCGAAATAGGTTGGTTAGGCGGAGAACTGGGCACCGTCATACCACATAAGCAGACCCAGTGGACACCGGCACTCACTGCACCATTGGTGCGGCGGTAGTTCATGTTGCATGGCGGACTGTCGGGCTCGTACTTTCTCTGCAGACAATTGCGCCAGCGACTCCTACGCCCAATACGTACAGCCATCCTGCATGGAAGTCGAACAGATGTGAGTTAGCGAAACCGCTCAGAAAATTCTGGGCCACGACAGATAAGCCGATCCACTCGATCAAACCATGCCCGCGAAACAAAAGCAGATGAGCGCCCCACATCGAGAATAGGATGATGCAACCAAATAATCCCCATTGAATAGCAACATACAGTGTCTGATTGTGCGGGTTACGGATCTTGTCAGCCCAAGGGCCACTTTTGCCCTCTGCAAGTCTTTCGAACAATTGCTTGGTCGATCCCGTGCCGTGTCCGAGGATTGGAGCCCTTGCGATGGAATCCAACGAATTGCTCCAATAAAGTAACCTCTGACCCGTTGAGGTAGCGATATCCGATTGATCATTCTGTTTGAATTCGACAGCGGTCTGCAGAAGGCGGTGGCGCAAGTATGGGGATGTGAACGCAGCTAAAACCGCCGCACCAGCAACAATAACAAAGAATTTTAGCGCGGCCTTGCCGCTCAAGTATCTCGCCGCAAAGATCGCTGCCAAGAACGGTAAGTAAAGAAAGGCCGTTCGCGCAAGCGCGATAAAGGCCATGTTGACGACAAATCCAATCAACAGAGCGGAGCACCCGAAGGCCAGCAGAGTTCGCCGTTTTGCAAAGAACGCTAACAAGATTGGAGCAAGCGCACAGACGCAGATCGCAAACGCTTGCGTTTGGTCGATGCTGTTTCTGACCGGAACGCCAGCCTCGTTTCCTGAAATTCGCCAGCTCGGCGCAAAATAAACGATCCAGGAAAGCCCCATCAAAATTGTGCATGAGCCAAGAAAAGCAATAAAGACCCAATGGGCGCGATGCGATCGCTCGAAATGATACAGGAGGAGAGGGATAACCGCGAGCTTGGCTACCGGAGCAATGCCCTCCAGTCGTACCCCCCACGTATCATCGGCCCAGAACAAACCTAGCAGAGCTAGCGCAAGAAGCGCCAGAGGCAGATAACTGGCTGGTTGTTTAAGCGAACGGCAGAATGACCGCAGGTTGATCGTTGGAAATAAGCAGATAAGCCAAACGACCATGAACACACTGACGGCCGACGTTGACCATGGAAGAGCGGCCGCGGTAAGGGCTGGATAAAGGTCCGTGCATAAAAGCCAAAACCAAGAACGCGGCCATGATGCCACGCGCCTCAGAATCGTCTCTGACGGACGAACAGCCAATGCCGAATCTGACATACTCAAAACGCACCTTGCGGGACCAACTAATGCGCGACTTCTTATTCGTAATTCTTTTGGGATGGGGGTACAACTAACAAAATAGCTCGTTAAATGACGAAAGACAGCGAACATACGTAGGCCACCCCCTTCCGTCGGATAATCGAGTGCGCTTCGAGCTTCTGTTGCTCAAGCATTTTCAAAGACGACGGGTTTGGAGCCGTAGCTACGCACCCGATCCACATTTCGCCTTCAGTCCTGTGAAAAATCAGATTCACGCCACCATTCGCGCAGCTAAGGGTTCGAAATTTGCTGTAATCAAGGAGAGGAACAGACTATTCGACGACCTCGCGGAGTCCGGCGACGAGGTTCGCTCTAGAGTCGAACTTTACGAGAGTGGCGTACGTCTTGAGCCGGCACACAGCGATCACTCGGATGTAGCCAATTCAGGTCGAGGCCGCTTTTCACACCAGCACGACGATGTTCAAGCGACAATACTGATCCTGTGACAAACGGTAGAGGCCTATTGCGTGGTTAGACCGCCGAAATCTGAGAAAGCCGCATAGCATCGTGTGCCAATTGGCGCTGGAAGAAATTTTGTCGCGTATGATTACAAGATAGATTTCAAGAAATGCTCGAGGTTGTCGCCCCTAAACAAATAGCCTTTTATCCCTGCTGCCCGTGCGGCCTCTAGATCGGTGGGCTTGTCTCCTATGAGAATGCTCCGACCGGCATCCACCGGAAACTGGTCCAAGAGGTCATTGATCATGCCCGGTGCCGGCTTACGTCGATAGCTTGCTTGACGATACCGCTCTATTGGCGCTTCGGGATGAAAAGGGCAGTACTCGAATGCATCTATGTGAGCTCCGATGCTAGCTAAATCGTTCGCCATCCACTCATGTAGCGCTTCAACATGGCTTTCCTCATAGAGACCTCTGGCTACACCAGATTGGTTCGTAATCACGAATACAAAATATCCGGCATCATTGGCGACCTTGACCGCTGCGCGTGCGCCATCTATCCACTTTAGCTGGCTGATTTCGAAGACGTAGCCCCTATCTTCGTTCAGCACGCCGTCCCGATCAAAGAAAATTGCTGGTCTCTTCATCTCACTGCCTTAACGCGCGGAGCGCTATGTTGCCAAAACTGCCCTAGCCGCGAAATTTAATCTTAGTCGTGGACAGGAGTGTCGGATCGTAGTGATTTTTCCAGGCGATCTGATCGGCAAAGTCAATCCCAGGCCCGCCGATCCAATCGTTGCAAGTCTGGAAGCGAGACGATCGAGAACGCCACGCCGTTCGATAGTGCTCTCCACTTCCCAGCGATCTGCCGATGCAGCATGTCTTATTGCGTGGCTGCGAGGCGATCTTACCATTCTGCGACAAGATACTATTATCTGCGAATTCTGCGAATATGGAAATGGTTCGCAGTGTCAGTGCCAATGTATTGGCTGCCACGAACACTATTCGCTCAATGGTTCCCAGCCTATTGCAAGTAGCTTCGTCGGCGGAGCTAACAGTGGCCGGCCAATCCGTTCCCAAGTCGAAATTTGGCCCGTGGCCTTCAGGCACGCCTCGATCCAGCTTTCAGGCAGGGGTATCAAGCCAGGTGATCTGCCGAGGCTGGCGCGGTGACGCGCGATGAGTTTTGTGACGGTGACCGGCTTCGGGTCCGACACGATAAAAGTCTCTCCCCGTGCACGGGGGTTGCTCAAGGCCGTTTCGACTGCCAAATTGAAATTCTGAATGGACAATACGGACCGTTTTGCGGTCAGTGCTCCGAACGGCAACGGGACGGGCAGCCGCGAAAGCCGATGGACGGCAGCGAAATTTCCCTTCTCGCCTTCGCCATAAATTACGACCGGTCGCAAGATGGTGAACGAAATGCCGGCGGCGCGAATGGCCTGTTCGCCGGCAAATTTGGACCGTCCATATGCATTGCTTGGTGTTGGAAAGTCGTCTTCAGTCAGATCATGATCTGCGCAAGGACCGGACTGTGCGGCGATGGAAGAAATGAACACCAGATGTCTCTTCGCGCCGAGTGAAATGGCGCGGGCCAGAGCAGATGTCGCGCGGTGATTGATGCGATCGTAAAGGGCGTCGCCAGCGTGCTTGTGAGCGATGCCCGCAAGATGAACCACAGCGTCGCATTGATCCAGAAGGGGGCACCAGTCAAACAGCTTCGAGAGATCCGGCAACGGGACTGCGGCAACGTTCGGATTCTCGAAGGTGCTTGTCGCCCTCGATGCGGCAATCACCCTGTATCCCCGCGTGGCAAGGAAGGGGACCAAGTGCCGCCCGATGAACCCATCCGCACCCGTTACAAGCACCCTGGGTTTTTCTTCATTGGGGGTATTGTGCGAGCCAGACGCAGAGGAATGCACTTTAGAGTCCGGTGGGCCGGAGGCAGGTATCATTTGTGAGGCCGTCCGCACAGGAATATCCTCTTTCCGCCGAGTTTTCTTCATATCCTGCGAACAAGATCTTGGATCATTGGAAAGGTACTAGTATAGCGTCAGAAGTCGCAACCGAGGGTTTAGCCACGGCTGCCCGCCACAACACCAGCTTAAGCAGGATTGTCAATAGGCTCGGATGGTAACTTGACTCTCACGGTCGACCTTACCATCGGACCGTTCTGAAGGTGATATAATCGGTAGTGGAAAACGCGCCGCCCTTCTTTAGCTAGGCCCCAGCAAAGTTGTCAGGCGGCGAATCTTCGCTCTCACCGAAATGCGACCCCCACGTGCCTCGTATGGTCATAACTCTTCAAGGTGATACAGGTTGGGAAAGGTAAGTCTATGCGGCGCGTCGCGTCAGCAAGAGCCAGCAATAATTGGTATGGGCAGCGGGAGATGCTTGTTTAAGTCGCTCACGCAATCAATGCTGATCGCTCACCACGCGATGATGCTTACGCCTGTTTTCCATTTGGCGGCGATTGTTCATTTCGGAGCAAAGACATGCGCCGGTTTTAAGCGCTATTTCGCAGAGCTTCAAAAGCCAAGAAGATGTCGCGGGCTTGCAGGTAGACTTGCGTGTTGATTGCAGTCGCGTCATAGCCGTAGACTGCAAGTCGCGTCTCGATCTCAGCTGCTGCAGTTGGATCCGTGCGCCAGATCCGTGCATTCCTCTGAAGCTCGTGACGCGCGTGATCTTCTGTCCCCGGCGGAAGTCCGGCGAGATCGACGTGACGCAGGGCTTGTTCGACAGCGTTTCACGAAGGTGTTCCAATAGCTTATGGCGCAATATCCTGTAGCGCTGGATTTCCCAGGACAACTCCACGACATCGATAGCCAGTAGCCACTCGATAGCGGAACGGGGTGCAAGATCGGCGAATATTGCGCGGCGCAGCAGCTCAGATCTTTCGGGTGATTCACCTCGCAGCAGCAGAGGCGGGGCCGATAGTGAGTCGTATCCCTCCGCCAGAGGCCGTCTTGTTTGAGGGACGCGAGGGCTGCAGGTCCTAGGAGTAATCCTAGGAGAAGCACTATGACGATTTCGCGGGCGGAGGTGATCACATCGGTCGCGCGGCGGCGCCGGTGGTCGCTGGATGAGAAGGAACGGCTGGTTGCAGCATCGCTCGAGCCCGGAGCCAGTGTTTCCGAGGTGGCCCGCGTGGCAGGCCTACATGTGAGCCAGCTGTTCAGGTGGCGCAAAGCGCTTTGCAAGCATGGTGAAGCGAGTACAGCGCCGTTCGTGCCGGTCGAGATTGGGCCGTCTGCACCGCCGCGGGAGGTGGCCAAAGCGCCATTGACGACGACGGCGGCTCGTCCACGGAAGAGCCAGGGCATCATCGAGATTGATCTTGGTAGCGGGCACTGCATCCGGGTCGATGGCGACGTCGATGGAGACGCGCTACGTCGCGTTCTCGATGCTTTGGTACGCCGATGATCCCGGTTCCGACGGGCGCGCGAGTGTGGCTGGCGACAGGCTACACGGACATGCGCCGAGGCTTTCCATCGCTGGCACTCCAGGTGCAGGAGGTTCTTCGCAAGGACCCGCTCAGCGGTCATCTGTTCGTGTTCCGCGGTCGCCGAAGCGATCTTGTGAAGGTGATCTGGCACGATGGCCAGGGAGCCTGCTTGTTCACAAAAAGACTGGAGAGAGGAAAGTTCATCTGGCCATCGGTTGCCGGTGAATCGGTAACGATCTCGCCGGCGCAGTTGAGCTATCTGCTGTCCGGGATCGATTGGCGTAACCCTCAAGAAACCCATCGGCCGACGCGGGCCGGATAGCCGCTTTTACGGTTTGAATCTGCTGCTTGATCTGATTCAATGGCTTCATGATATCGAAGCCGGACGATCTTCCATCGGACCTTGCGAGTGCCCTGGCGGCGCTGCAGGCCGAGCGTGAGGCGCGGCTGCGAGCCGAGGCGGTGGCTGCCAGTGCGCAGGCGGAGCTGTCGGACAACGAGGCGCTGATCGCGCATCTCGAGCTGCGGATCGAGAAGCTCAAACGCGAACTGTACGGGCCGCGCTCCGAGCGCACGGCGCGGCTGATCGAGCAGTTGGAATTGGAGCTCGAAGAGCTGATCACCACGGCGAGTGAGGATGAACTCGCCGCGCGTGCCGCGGCTGCAAAGGTACAGAACGTTCGGGCCTTCACGCGCAAGCGGCCGGTGCGCAAGCCGTGGCCGGACGACATCGAACGCGAGCGGGTCGTCATTAAGGCGCCAACGACCTGCGCCTGCTGCGGTGGGGCGCGCTTGGCGAAGCTGGGCGAGGATGTGACCGAGACGTTGGAGGAGATTCCGCGTCGGTTCAAGCTGATCGAGACGGTTCGAGAAAAGTTCACCTGCCGCGATTGCGAAAAGATCAGCCAGTCGCCCGCACCGTTCCATGCCACGCCGCGCGGCTTCATTGGTCCGCAATTGCTGGCGACGATCCTGTTCGACAAGTTCGGCATGCATATCCCGCTCAATCGCCAGAGCGTGCGCTTCAAGGCCGAGAGGATCGACTTGCCGCTATCGACGCTGGCCGACCAGGTTGGCCACGGAACCTTCGCCGTCATGCCGCTGTTCCAACTGATCGAGCGGCATGTGCTCGCGGCGGAGCGCCTGCATGGCGACGACACCACCATCCGTATCCTGGCCAAGAGCAAGTGCACGACCGGACGAATCTGGACCTATGTGCGGGATGACCGGCCCTACGGTGGGCCTGCGCCGCCAGCGGCGGTCTATTACGCCTCGAGCGACCGACGAGGTGAGCATCCGCAGAAGCATCTGGCCGCCTTCACCGGCATCCTGCAAGCCGACTGCTACAATGGCTTCGAGCCGCTGTTCGACCCGCAGAAGAAAGCGATGCCAATCACGCCGGCATTTTGCTTCGCCCATGCGCGGCGGGCTTCTTCGAACTGGCCGATATCGAGAAAACCGCCCGGGACGGACAAAAAGGCAAACCGGTCTCCCCGATCGCGCTGGAGGCGGTCAGGCGTCTGGACGCCCTGTTCGAGATCGAGCGCGCCATCAATGGCCGCAGTGCCGACGAACGGCGTGCCGTTCGCCAAGAGCAGAGCAAGCCGCTGCTCGACGACATGCACGCCTGGCTGCTCCGCGAGCGAGAAACCCTATCGCGCTCCGCCGAGGTCCTGAGGCCCATGAACTACATGCTCAGGCGCTGGGACGACTTCGCCCGCTTCCTCGACGATGGCAGGATCTGCCTCAGCAACAACGCCGCCGAAAGAGCGTTGCGCGGCATCGCCTTGGGAAGGCGCAACTGGACCTTCGCCGGCAGTCTGCGTGGCGCTGACCGCGCCGCCATCATGCTGACGATGATCACGACCTGTCGCCTGAACGACGTCGATCCCAAAGCCTGGCTCGCCGACGTCCTCGCCCGCATCGCCGATCTTCCCGTATCCCGTCTGCACGAGCTGCTGCCATGGGAATGGAAGCTCCTGCGCCAAGCCGACAACCCCACCGATCAGCGAGCCGCCTGACCTTCACGCATCGCCATCATAGAACTCGCCGTGCCCGCGCGCATGCGTCAATCAGGCGGTCTTCATCGTATGCGTACAGTGAGTCCAGCTCCTCGGGTAGTGCAGGAGTCGGGGCGGTATCGAAGCGGACATTCATCTTGCTAGCCCCTCGTGTCTTGATGTGGATGAAAGGTCAGGCAAAATTTCAGCTTCTTCTTGCCCCCGGGTTTGGCTGGCGTCCCATAGTTGTTTAGCAATGGGCATTGGCGCAATCTGCATGTTCGCCACCAAGCCTTTTCGTCACCATGCCGATGCAGATCATGATGGTGGGAGCGGCAAAGTGGTACTGTGAACTCATCGCTGACCTAGCGCCCTAATGTCCTCGACTGCGCAGGTGATGTGGATCCGAAGGGGTTTGTTTGCAGACCAGGCAAGGTCCTCGTACAAATGACAGGTGGGGCTTGCTTCGCTTGCGCAAAGGCTCTTTTGGCAGCGCGAGCGTCGGAGCTGTACCTTGTGAGATGGCAGAGATGGACGTGTCCGCCGGTGAGGCCGTCACATTTCCCGAAGGAAGTGCGGCTTCGCCGAGCCTCCGCTGATAGGCGATTTCGATCGACCGGGCATCCGTCTCCAGCAGAGCGTTCTTTCGAAGCAGTCCGTCTTGGGCCCAGGCGAGTAGCTCACTCTCGACGGCCAGGCTGGCGATTTCGCTCAGCATCTGGTCCCGCGCTCGGGCGGACTGATTTGCGTCAAGCGTTGGCGGCCGATGCAGGACGGAGTTGTTCTGCTTGCCGTTGGTCGCGTGCTTCGGCTGGGTGCCAGCCTTGGACTTGGGTGGAGACCAAAGCGCACTGAACGCTGCGCCAACGCCGCTCCGAAGGTAGTCGAGCCAACCAATTCCAAGGTGGAAAGAGAAAGTAACGCTCCCGCGTCCGTACTTGCGTGTTATGTCCGCGCAGTTTCGCTGTTCAGGTCCAAAATATTCCCTGATGCCGCTCTGAAATTCGCTGTTTATGTGCCCGGCCGGTGACGAGAGGCCGCAAGTCTAAGAAATGTTTAGCTTTATGCCCTCAATTGCGCAATCTGCATGCATTCACTTGCGCGTTTTCCCTGTTAGGCAAGGTTCCGGGATGCGCTGCTTGATCTAGTCAGCGTTCGTCGGCGATCACCTTGCCGTCGTTCGGCAGCGATCCGGCCGCGACCAGCTCGACCTTGCCGCCGAGGTTGGTCACCGCGCGCAGCGTCGCGGCGAGGTCATCGTGGAGCTTGCCGGTGGTAGAGGCCGTCTCCGCCTTCAGCGTCATCAGGTCGCTTTCGCCCGAACGCGTGACGACGAGGCGCAGGCGTCCGAGTTCGGGATGGCGCTTGCCGATCTCGGCGACCTGCTCGGGGCGGACGAACATGCCCTTGACCTTGGTGGTCTGGTCGGCGCGGCCCATCCAGCCCTTGATGCGCATGTTGGTGCGTCCGCACGGGCTTGCGCCCGGCAGTGCCGCCGTGAGGTCGCCGAGCGCGAGCCGGATCCAAGGGTGCCGCGGATCGAGCGAGGTGACGACGATTTCGCCGACGTCGCCGGGTGCCACCGGATTGCCGGTGCCGGGGCGCACGATTTCCATGATGAGGTCCTCGTTGACGACCATGCCTTCGCGCGCCGGGGTTTCGAACGCGACCAGGCCGAGGTCGGCGGTGCCGAACGCCTGATAGGCGTCGATGCCGCGGGACTTCACGTCGTCCTGCAGCGATTTCGGAAACGCAGCACCCGATACCATCGCGCGCTTGATCGAGGAGACGTCGCGCCCGCTGGAAGCGGCGGCATCGAGCAGGATCTTGAGGAAATCGGGCGTGCCGCTATAGCCGACCGGGCGATAGGCTTCGATCAGCTCGAACTGCTGCTCGGTATTGCCGGGGCCGGCCGGGATCACGGCGCAGCCCAGTGCCCGCGCCGAGGCGTCGAAGATGAAGCCGCCGGGCGTCAGATGGTAGCTGAAGGTGTTCAGCACCACGTCGCCGGGCCGGAAGCCGGCCGCGAACAATGCCCGCGCGCCGCGCCAGGGATCGGCGTGCACAGGCTCGGGCTCGAAAATCGGTCCTGGCGAGGTGAACAGCCGCCCAAACGACCCCAAAGGCCCCGCCACGAATCCGCCGAATGGCGGAGAGGCCTTGTGCAGGGCCGGGAGTTCCGACTTGCGCAGGATGGGAAGACCCGCCAATGCGGCACGGCTGGTCACGGCAGCGGGATCGATGCCCTGCAGCCGCTCGGCATAGGCCGGTGCCGCCAGCGCCTTGCGCAGCACGTCCGGCAGCCGGGAAAACAGCTCGGTTTCGCGTTGGGCCGGTTCGCGCGTTTCGAGGGCGTCGTAATGTTCGGTCATGGCTGATGCCTTCCATGGACGCCGATTGCACGCCGCTTCTGACGTGGTATCAGACGGCTACCGGCGTCGGAGATGTTGCAGGGAACCCAATGGCTGAAACGCATAGCGCTGCGGTGGCAGACGATTCGGCCGATGTCGTCGCGAGGCTGAAGCTTCGCATGATCGAGCATTGCCTGCCGCTGTGGTCGACGGAGGGCTGGGACGACAGCACGGGCGGTTTCATCGATCGGCTCGATGAGGATGGCCGTGCGGACCGCGCGGCGCCGCGCCGGGTTTTCGTGCAGGCGCGTCAGATCTATTGCTATGCCAAGGCGGCGCAGATGGGCTGGTATCCCGAGGGCCGCGCCATCGCGCTGAAGGGGCTCGAGCACCTGCTGGCGAAGGCGAAGGCGCCCGACGGCAAGCCCGGCTTCGTCCACACACTGAAGCCGGATGGCTCGGTACTCGATCCGCTGCGCGATTCCTACGATCACGCCTTCATCCTGCTCGCGCTCGCTACTGCTTATGGGCTCGAACCCGATGCGCAAATCCGCACCGAGATCGACGCGCTGTGCCGCTTCATCGAGACGGAGCTGCGTTCGCCGCATGGCGGGGTTCACGAAGGCTTGCCGGTATCGCTGCCGCGCCGGCAGAATCCGCACATGCATCTGTTCGAATCGATGATTGCGGCGTTCGACGCGACGCATGATCTGGTGTTCCAGAACCGGGCCGGCAATTTCTTCAGCCTGTTTCTGGCCAATCTTTATGACAAGCAGCGGCAGGTGCTCGGAGAATACTTCGAAGAGGATTTCTCGAAGATCGAGCCCGTCAGCGTCGAGCCCGGGCACCAGGCGGAATGGGCGTGGCTCCTGAAGGGCTTTGAGCGCATCACCGGCTGCCCGACCGGGCGCTACCGCGGCGAACTGCTGGCGTCGGCGCTGCGCTATCGCGACGCGGCGACGGGTTGCCTGGTCGATGAAGGGCGCGCCGACGGCACCATCAGGCGGCATACGCGGCGGCTGTGGCCGCAGACCGAAATCGCCAAGGCGTGGATCGCGCAGGCCGAAGCGGGCGAGGCGGGGGCCGCGGATGAAGCGCGCGCGGCGCTGGCGCGGCTCGAACGGCATTATCTCAGCCATCCCGTCACGGGCGGCTGGTACGACCAGTTCGATCGCGACGGCAACTCGCTGGTCGCCACCATCCCTGCGTCGTCGTTCTACCATGTGCTGTGCGCTGTTGCGGAAGCGGAGCAGGTGCTCGGCTGAATAGTGGCGGGTGGTGGTCACAGCCACCGCTTTCGCCGCTTGAAGCTTTTCAGGTTCTTGAAACTCTTGCGTTGATCGCCGGCGCCGCCGAGGTAGAATTCCTTGACGTCCTCGTTGTCGCGCAATTCGTCCGCCGTGCCGTCGAGCACCACCTTGCCCTGTTCCATGATGTAGCCGTGACTCGCGACCGACAGCGCTGCGCGCGCATTCTGCTCCACGAGCAGGATCGTGACGCCGAGGTCGCGGTTGATCTCCTTGATGATGGAAAACACTTCTTTCACCAGCAGCGGCGACAGGCCCATCGACGGCTCGTCCATCAAGATCATCTTGGGCCGCGCCATCAGCGCGCGGCCGATCGCCAGCATCTGTTGCTCGCCGCCGGAGAGGTAGCCCGCCAGACCCGTGCGCTCCTTGAGGCGCGGGAAATAACGGAACACCATGTCGATGTCGGCGCCGATCTCGTTATCGGTGCGGGTGAAGGCGCCGAGTTTCAGATTCTCGATCGACGTCATGTCGGCGATGATGCGACGGCCTTCCATCACCTGGAAGATGCCGCGGCGGACGATCTTGTCAGGGTCGATGCCGTCGATGCGCGCGCCGTCGAACATGATCTCGCCGCGGATCACTTCGCCGTCCTCGGTCTTGAGCAGGCCGGAGATCGCCTTCAGCGTCGTCGACTTGCCGGCGCCGTTGGCGCCGAGCAGCGCCACGATCGCACCCTTCGGCACATCGAGGCTGAGGCCGCGCAGCACCAGGATGACCTTGTCGTAGACCACCTCGATGTTGCGGACGCTGAGCAGCGGCGCGGCGGCTTGTGCAGCCGCGGGACGGTCGATTTGAGTTGCTTCAGTCATGTCTGATCACCTCTTGCCGTCATCACCCGCGAAAGCGGGTGATCCAGTATTCCAGAGGCGCCTGCGATAGACCGAGAGGCCGCGGCGTACTGGATCCCCGCTTTCGCGGGGATGACGACGGAGTGTTGGGATCGCCCGGAGGCAATCCGCGAAATCACCAGCCGAGCCACTCGGGCTTGCGCGGCAGGTCGACGGTCTTGACCTTCTCCAGCTTGATCGCGCCGTTCTTGACGAGATCGTTGAGCGGGGCGTCGGTCGCGCCTGCGACCTTCATGCGATAGAGATCGACCTTGAGCGTGCCGCGGTGATCCTTGTCGGTCCAGGTCGAGGGGTTGCAGACGCCGTCCATGCCGGCCGGCACCCAATCCTTCTTCTGGTAGAAGCCCTTCTTGACGTTCTCGCCGGTGGCGCCACCGTTCTTGGCAGCCCATTCGACGGCTTCCTTCATGTAGAGCGCGGTGCAGACGCCGGCGACGTAGTGCACGGGGCGGTAGGCGGTACCGGCCGCGTCCGACATCTTGGAGATTTCCATCACCGTCTTCATGCCGGGTGCGTTGCCGCCCCACGCCACCGCGGTGCGCAGCGGGAACACCACGCCGTCGGCGGCGGTACCTGCGGCCTTGGCGGCGTTCTCGTCCATGCCCCAGACGTTGCCGAGAAACTGCACGTCGACGCCGGCGGCCTTGCAGGCGTTGAGCACGGAGATGTTCGAGCCGGCGGTGTTGCCGAGATAGGCGTAGTTGGCGCCGGAGTTCTTCAGGGTCAGACACTGCGCGCTGTAGTCGCCGGGCGTCAATGCGAACACGATCGGCGGCAGAGTTTCGAAGCCGAGTTCGGCGGCCATGGCTTCGCCGGCCGCCTTCGGCGCGTTCGGATAGGGATGGTTCGCGCCCATATGAACGTACTTCGGCTTGCCGGGCTTGCCCTTGGCCTTCCAGTCCTCGGCGGCCCAGGTCAGCATGCCGCGAACCGCGTCGGAGTAGCTCGGGCCATAGAAGAAGTTATAGGGCGCTGGCTTGGCCTTGCCGCCCGCACCAGTCGGGTCGGAGAGTGCAGCGGCATAGGACGCCGAAATGTCGGGGATCTTGTCCTCGGCCAGGAATCCCGTCAGCGCTTCGGTATCGGCGGTGCCCCAGCCGAGGATGGCGGCGACTTTGTCGGTGCCCGACCATTTCTTGTACTGCGCGATCGCGCGCGGCACCTGGTAGCCGTAGTCGACCGTATCGACGTCGACCTTCTTGCCGTCGATGCCACCGTTCTTGTTGATCCAGGCATAGGCGTCCGCGACGCCTTGTCCAAACGGCGTTCCAACGTCCGATGTCGCACCCGAATAGTCGGCGAGATGTCCCAGTTTCACCTGGGCCTGCGACGTCGTCGCGGCACTTGCCAGCAACAGGGCAAGCGAAGCGGTGCTTAGCAGTGTCTTCATCGTCATGGACATAATCCTCCGGTTTCTTCTCGAGGTCTTCGTTGTCCGTCCCGTTCCGACCTCAATGCGAGAACGGGTAGAGTTTCCAGTACGCCTTGATCTGCCGCCATCGGTGCGCGAGTCCGTCCGGTTCGAACACCAGAAAGACGATGATGATCAGGCCAATGGCCATCTCGCGCAGGAAGGCGATGTTGTTCTTCAACCCCAGGAACTGATCGATGGGACTGCCGCGCAGCGCAACGCTGAGCCATTCCATCGATTCCGGCAGCAGCACCATGAAGGCGGTGCCCATCAGCGTGCCCATGATCGAGCCGAGGCCGCCGATGATGATCATGGCCAGGAAGATGATCGAGCGGTCGATGCCGAAGCCTTCGTTGGACACCACCTGATTGTAGTGTGCATAAAGCGCGCCGCCGACGCCGGCAAAGAAGGCGGCAAGGCCGAACGACAACGTCCGGTACTTGGTCAGGTTGATGCCCATGATCTCGGCGGAGAGGTAATGGTCGCGCACCGCGATCAGCGCGCGGCCGTCGCGCGAGCGGATCAGGTTCGTCACCAGCAGATAGCAGACGACGACATAGGCCAGCACGACGTAGAAGTATTTCTTGTCGCCGCGCAGCGAGTAGCCGAAGATCGAGAACGGCTCGGCACTGGCCGGAACGCTGCCGCCGGTGAACCATTCGGCGCGGGCAAAAAAGTCGAGCAGGATATACTGCGCCGCCAGCGTGGCGATCGCGAGATAGAGCCCCTTCAGCCGAGCCGCGGGCAGGCCGAAAATCAGGCCGACCACGGCCGTCACGACGCCGGCGAGCGGAATGCAGAAGAAGACGGGAATCCCGAAGCGGTTGTTGAGATAGGCCGAGGTGAAGGCACCAAAGCCAAAGAAGGCGGCGTGGCCGATCGAGATCTGGCCGGTGAAGCCGACGACGATGTTCAGCCCAAGCGCTGCGATGCCGAAAATGCCGATCTGGATCAGCAAACTGAGGACGTATTCGTTGACGACGTGCGGTGCAAAGCAGATCAGGACGATGCCGGCGATCAATGCGTTGCGGCTGGTCGTGGTCGGAAACACGGTGGTGTCCGCCGCATAAGTAGTGCGGAAGTCGCCGGCGGGAATGAGGGTCTGACCAGCCATAATCTTACACCCGCTCGATGTCTTTGGTGCCGAACAGGCCGTAGGGCTTGATCATGAGAATGATAATGAGCGCGTAGAACGGCGCGATTTCGTAGAGATTTCCCCAGTGCAGATATTCGCTGTCGAGGAAATGCGCGAAATTCTCCAACAGCCCGATGATGATGCCGCCCAGCACCGCGCCGCCGACGCTGTCGAGACCACCCAGAATCGCCGCCGGAAACACCTTGACGCCGTAGGCGGAAAGTCCGGCCGAAACGCCGTTGACGACGGCCACCACCACGCCCGCGACGGCGGAGACGGTCGCCGAAATCGCCCAGGCCATCGCGAACACGCTTTTCACGGATATGCCGAGCGACTGCGCCACCTGCTGGTTGAAGGCGGTTGCACGCATGGCGAGGCCGTATTTTGAAAAGCGGAAGAACCACGCCATGCCGATCATCATCGCCACCGATACCGCAAGGCTCATCAGGTAGACGGTCTGCACCTGCAGCCCGAGAATGTTGACGTTCTGGGTCTGGAAGATGCGCGGGAACGGCTGCAGATTGACGCCGAACATCCACTTCATCAGCGCCGAAAACACCGTCGACAGCGCGATCGTCACCATGATCACGGAAATGATCGGCTCGCCGATCATCGGGCGCAGGATCACGATCTGGATGGCGATGCCGAACAGGAACATGAAGACGAGCGTGATTGGCATGCCCAGGTAGAACGGCACCTGGTATTTGGTGAGCAGCCACCAGCACACCCAGGCGCCGATCAGCAGCAGTTCGCCCTGCGCGAAATTCACGACCTGCGTCGCCTTGTAGATCAGCACGAACGACATCGCGACCACGCCATAGAGCGTGCCGACGACGAGGCCGTTGACCAGGAGCTGGATCAGGAGCTGGGTGTTCATGTTTTTCGACGCGCGAGAGTTACGGACATTCCCTCTCCCCTTGTGGGAGAGGGTGGCTTCGCGAAGCGAAGACGGGTGAGGGGTTCTCTCCGCGTTCGCAGGTGTGGAGATATACCCCTCACCCAAGCGAGTTCGCGGGGAGCGGCGGTGATGCCCTCTCCCTCAAGGGGAGAGGGCGCATCAACGGGCGCCTTGTATGATTGCTGCTTCATCATTCCGCGGCCTCCGCCATCGGCGCATCGTGGCCGAGATCGACCACCCGCAACGTGGTGCGGATGCGCTGGGTGGTGCCGTCCTGGAAGCGGATGACGGTGTCGACCGGGATGTCGCGCTTGCCGCCGTAGATCGCGTCGATGATGTCGGCATATTTCTCGTTGATGACGCTGCGGCGGACCTTTCGGGTGCGGGTCAGTTCGCCGTCGTCGGCGTCGAGTTCCTTGTAGAGCAGCAGGAAGCGGGAAATGCGCTGTGCCGCCGGCAGCGTGGCGTTGACGCTTTCGACTTCCTTGCGCAGCAGTTCATAGACTTCGGGCCGCGAGGAAAGATCGGTGTAGGTCGTGAACGAAATCCGTTTCTTCTCCGCCCATTTCGAGATGATCGAGAAGCGGATGCAGATCATGGCGGCCAGCGTGTCGCGGCCGGCGCCGAGCACGACCGTCTCGGCGATGTAGGGTGAGAATTTCAGCTTGTTTTCCAGGTATTGCGGCGAGAAGCGTTCACCGCGGGAGGTCTCGGCGAGGTCCTTGATGCGGTCAATGACGACGAGCTGCCGGTCGATGTTGAAATAGCCGGCGTCGCCGGAATGCATCCAACCGTCCTTGACATCGGCGGCGGAAGCCTCCGGATTCTTGTAGTAGCCGAGGAACATGTTGGGGTGCCGAACCACGATCTCGCCGACGCCGTTGATGTCGGGGTTGTCGATACGAAGCTCGATATCGGCCGCCATCGGCACGCCCGTCGTATCCGGGTCGACCTTTTCGAAGGGATGCAGCGTGTAAGCGCCGAGCATTTCGGTCTGGCCGTAGAGCGTGCGCAACGGCACGCCCATGGCGCGGAAGAACTTGAAGGTATCCGGCCCGAGCGCTGCGCCGCCGGTCGCGGCCGAACGCAGCCGTGTGAAGCCAAGGCGGTCGCGCAGCGCGCGGAACAGCAGCTGGTCGGCCAGGATCGAATGCTTGCCCTGCGCCAGCGCCGCGAGCCCGGTCTTCATGCCGATATCGAACAATTTCTGCTTCAGCGGCGAAGCATCCATCACGCCGGCGCGCACGTCGGCGGCGATCGATTCCCAGAGCCGCGGCGCGAACAGCACGAAGGTCGGCGCGATCTCGCGGAAATCGTGCATCATGGTCTCGGGCTCTTCGACGAAGTTGACCTTCATCCGGCACAGCAGCCCTTTGCCGAGCGCGTAGACCTGTTCCATGATCCAGGGCAGCGGCAGCACCGAGACATACTCGTCGTCCGGTCCCTTCGGATCGAACGCCAGATAGGTCGCGCAATGCTTCAGCACGCGGCCGCCCGCCAGCATCGCCAGTTTGGGGTTGGCCGTCGTGCCCGAGGTGGTGCAGAGGATCGCGGTGTCCTCGCCGCTGGTCGCATCGACCAGCCGGTCGTAGAGGCCTGCCTCGCGCGCGGCGTGCTCGCGCCCCATCGCGGCGAGCTTTTCGGCCGCCATCAGCCGCGGATCGTCGTATTTCCGCATGCCGCGCGGATCGGAATAGACGATGTGCTTGAGATTGGGCGCACGGTCGGCCAGCGCCAGCAGCTTGTCGACCTGCTCCTCGTCTTCCGCGAATACAAGCTTGGCGTCGCCGTAGCTCAGCAGATAGGCCGCTTCCTCGTCCAGCACGTCGCGGTAAAGGCCAAGGCTCATGGCGCCGATGGCGTGCGTCGCGATTTCGGCGGCCACCCAGTCCGGCCGGTTGTCGCCGATGATGCCGATGACGTCGCCGCGCCCGAGACCGAGTTCGACCATGCCGAGCGCGAAATCATGCACGCGCGTCTGGTAGTCATTCCAGGTGAAGACGCGCCACAGCCCGAGGTCCTTTTCGCGCAACGCGATTTCGCCGCCATGTTCCCGCGCATTGAGGCGCAGCAGCTTGGGGAATGTATCTGCCTTGGCGACGCGTCCAGCGTAATCCATCATGCTGCGCACTCCGGAGCGGAGGGCTTGTCGTCGGGATCGACGAGCATCTCGTCCTCTTCGCCGAGATAAGCGCGCTTGACGTGGGGGTCGGCGAGTACCGAGGCCGGATCGCCCTCGGCGATCTTGCGCCCGAAATCCAGCACCATGACGCGGTGGGAGATGTCCATCACCACGCCCATGTCGTGCTCGATCATCATCACCGTCATGCCGAACTCCTCGTTGAGATCGACAATGTAGCGCGCCATGTCCTCCTTTTCCTCGAAGTTCATGCCGGCCATCGGCTCGTCGAGCAGGATGAGTTGCGGCTCCAGCGCCATGGCGCGGGCGAGCTCGACGCGTTTTCGCAGGCCGTAGGGCAGGGTGCCGGCGGTCGCCTTGCGCACCGACTGCAAGTCGAGGAAATCGATGATCTCCTCCACCTTGCGGCGGTGCTCGAGTTCCTCTCGCCGCGCGCCCGTCAGCCAGTACAGCGAGCCCGTGATAAAGTTGTTCTTCAACAGGTGATGCCGCCCGACCATGATGTTGTCGAGCACGCTCATATGGTGGAACAGCGCGAGATTCTGGAAGGTGCGGCCGATGCCGAGCCGCGGCCGCGCGTTCGGATTGAGGCCGGTAATGTCCTTGTCGCGGTAGAACAACTGGCCTTCGGTCGGCTTGTAGCGGCCCGAAATGCAATTGACGATCGAGGTCTTGCCGGCGCCGTTCGGGCCGATGATCGAGAACAATTCGCCCTCGTTCACGCCGAACGAGACCTCGGTCAGCGCGCGAACGCCACCGAAGCGCAGCGAAACCCCGCGCACTTCCAACGTGTAAGCCACTCATTCCCTCCGGACACGGCGCTTGGGTCGCGCTCTTTATCTGGTTTTCGACCGCATCGGCGATCCTACATCGGCGGTGCCGGGCAAGCCATCCGACTAACGGTGTCTGCCGATGGTCTCGCCTCACGCGCGGTAGTGTCGCACCCCGCCACCGCGCCAAAGGCCGATGGTGCCAAGGTGGCCCTCTGTAGTGCAATGCGATAGTTTGAAATGTCTTTTGGCTGACAATTGGTCGGGAAATTTTGCCGCGCCGCCTTCTGTTGCGGTGCAGCACGTTTGGGTGCAACGGTCGATGCGATCATGATTGCAGTGGATTACCTCAAACGCATCGCGGCGTGGTCGCGTGAGCTCAACGAACGCGAAATCGAGGTTGCCCGGGCCGGCATCGTCGAGAAATTCTTTCGCGCCAACGAGTATGTCTTCATGCGCGGCGACGCCTTCGACTATTGGACCGGCATCGTCACCGGTCTTGCCCGGATGGGTACCGTGTCGAGCGGCGGCAAGGCCGTGACGCTGGCCGGCATGACCGCGGGCGCCTGGTTCGGGGAGGGCTCCGTCCTGAAGAGCGAGCCGCGCCGCTACGACGTGGTCGCGCTGCGCGACACCCGCCTGGCGCTGATGGACCGAAACACCTTCTTCTGGCTGTTCGAGAACAGCGTCGCGTTCAACCGTTTTCTGGTCCGGCAGCTCAACGAGCGGGTCGGCCAGTTCATCGGGGCGCTGGAACACGACCGCATGCTCGATGCCACCAGCCGCGTCGCGCGCTCGATCGCCTCTCTGTTCAACCCCATACTCTATCCCGACATGACGCGTCACCTCGAGATCACACAGGAGGAAATCGGAGCGCTGTCCGGCATTTCGCGGCAGAACGCCAACCAGTGCCTGAAGCGACTGGAGCAGGAAGGGTTGCTGCGGCTCGAGTATGGCGGCGTTACCGTCATTGAACTGGAACGCCTGCGCCATCATGGCGAGTAGGCCGCGTCGACTGTTCCCAAGCGATACGGTGCCGTATTGAAACTCGAGGTGGTACGTGCTAGTGATACGGTGCCGTATCGCGGCGATCGGTTTTGAGACCACAGCCAGCTGGAGATGTCCATGAGCAGGCAGGATCAGATCAACCTTTTGAAGCGGTTGCTGCACTACGTGGAGACGCGGACCACGGCGATGGCAGACAGCCCTTGGCGTAACGAGGTGACGGCCTACACCGATGCGGAGCGAATGGCTGAGGAACAGCGGGTGCTGTTCCGCAAGCATCCGCTGGTCATGGGGTTTGCTTCGGACTGGCCGGAGGCGGGGAGCTTCAGCACCGACGACCATGCCGGCCTGCCCGTCTTGATCGTGAGGGGACGCGACGGCAAACTGCGCGCCTTCCTGAACGTGTGCCGCCATCGCGGCGCCAAGGTGGCGCAGGGCTGCGGCAAGGCGCGGCTGCTCTCGTGCCCCTATCATGCCTGGACCTACGATCTGGCCGGCGAGCTGGCGGGTATTCCTGACGAGCGCAGCTTTCCCGACGTGCGCGGCGAACGCGGCTCGCTGGTCGAACTGCCGCTGTGCGAAAAGCACGGCCTGGTATGGGTGATCCCGACCGCGGACGGTTCGACGAGTTTCGACATCGATCCATGGCTCGGCGGGCTCGCCGACGAACTTGCTTCGTACCAATTTGCGACCTGGTCGTTCTTCGACCGGCGTCTGATTCCGGAGACCATGAACTGGAAGATCGTCGTCGACACCTTCAACGAGGGCTATCACGTCGGCTTCCTGCATCGCGATTCCCTGCGCGACATCCTGCATGGCAACGTGACCGATTTCGAGGCGTTCGGCCTCAACCATCGGCTGACGTTCCCGCGCCGGAAACTCGAGCGGCTCAAGTCCGAGCCCGAGGACAAGTGGGATCTGATGTGGAACACGACGCTGGTCTATTTGCTGTTCCCCAACACCGCGCTGCTCGTGCAGGGCGACCATGTCGAACTCGCACGGGTGTTCCCCTGCGACGGACGCACGGATCGCTCGGTCATGGATCTCGGGCTTTACGTGCCGAAGGCGCCGCGCACCGAGGAAGAGCGTCTCCATTGGGACAAGAACATGCAGCTCGTGCTCGACGTCGTCACCGGCGAGGATTTCCCGGCCGGGCGTAGCATCCAGATCGGGCTGACATCGGGCGCGCAGACGCACACGGTCTATGGCCGCAATGAGCCGGCCATGATCCACTACCATCGGTCGATGCGGACGGCGCTCGGCCTAAGGGTCTGAAATCTAGCGAGTTTCAGATTAGACTATACCTCTCTTGGATGCTATGGCCTGCGCCGCGCAGGCGGCTTCCCGCGTAGCCGCAACGTGGGGCCGAGGCCCTTGGAGAGATGATGAAGGCTCAAAATTCAAAGCGCGTCGCGCTGATCACCGGTGTCACCGGCCAGGACGGCGCCTATCTTGCCGAATATCTGCTCGGCCTCGGTTATGAGGTCCATGGCATCAAGCGGCGGTCGTCCTCGTTCAACACCGCGCGCATCGATCACCTCTACCAGGACCCGCACTCGCGCAAGAAGCCGTTTTTGCTGCATTACGGCGACATGACCGACTCGACCAACCTGATCAGGCTGATGCAGCAGATCAGGCCGACCGAGATTTACAATCTCGCCGCCCAGAGCCATGTTGGCGTCAGCTTTGAAAGCCCCGAATACACCGCCAACGCCGACGCCATCGGCGTGCTGCGGCTGCTGGAGGCGATCCGCATCCTCGGCATGGAAAAAGAGACGCGGTTCTATCAGGCCTCGACCTCGGAACTGTATGGCCTCGTCCAGGAGGTACCGCAGAAGGAAACCACGCCGTTCTATCCGCGTTCGCCTTACGGCGTCGCCAAACTCTACGGCTACTGGATCACGGTCAATTACCGCGAGGCTTACGGCATCTTTGCTTCGAATGGCATCCTGTTCAACCACGAGAGCCCAATCCGCGGCGAGACCTTTGTGACGCGCAAGATCACGCGCAGCGTGGCCCGCATCGAGGCCGGCCTGGAACACATGCTCTATCTCGGCAATCTGGAAGCCAAGCGCGACTGGGGTCATGCGCGAGACTATGTCGAGGGCATGCACATGATATTGCAGTCGGATGCGCCCGACGATTTCGTGCTGGCAACCGGCGAGACGCGTTCGGTGCGCGAGTTCGTCGAGCTGGCGTTCGCCGAGGTTGGCCGCGCCATCGAATGGCGCGGCAAGGGCGTCGACGAAACCGGAATCGACAAGAAGTCCGGCAACACCGTGGTCCGCATCGATCCGGTCTACTTCCGCCCGACCGAGGTGGACCTTCTGGTCGGCGATGCCAGCAAGGCGCGCGAAAGGCTCGGCTGGAAGCCCAAAACTCCGTTCGCGCAGATGGTCAAGGAAATGGTCGCCAACGATCTCAACAAGGCACGGCGGGAGGTGGCCAATGGCAAGTCTTCTGTTTGAGCTGACGGGCAAGACGGTCTACGTCGCCGGCCATCGCGGCATGGTCGGTTCCGCGCTGGTGCGCCGGCTGGCGCGGGAAGGTGCCGAGCTGCTCACCTTGCCCCGCAGCGAGGCTGACCTGCGCGACCAGGCGGCGGTCAACCGCTGGTTTGCCGCCAAACGTCCGCAGGTGGTGTTTCTTGCCGCCGCCAAGGTCGGCGGCATCGTCGCCAACAACACGCTGCGCGCCGAATTCCTCTACGACAATCTGGCGATCGCGACCAACGTGATCCACGCGGCGCATGTCCATGGCGCCGAGAAGCTGATGTTCCTCGGCTCATCCTGCATCTATCCAAAACTGGCGCCGCAGCCCTTGCGCGAGGACTCGATGCTGACAGGGCCTCTGGAGCCGACCAACGAGCCTTACGCCATTGCCAAGATCGCCGGGATCAAGTTGGCGGAAGCCTATCGGCACCAGTACGGCGCCGACTTCATCAGCGTGATGCCGACCAACCTCTACGGCAGCGGCGACAATTATCATCCCGAATACAGCCACGTCGTCGCCGCCCTGATCCGCCGTTTCCACGAGGCGAAGCTCTCAGGCGCGAAGGAGGTCGTGGTCTGGGGCACCGGCACGCCGCGACGCGAATTCCTCTATGTCGATGATCTCGCCGACGCCTGCGTTCATCTGATGAAGACCTATTCAGAGAGCGAGCTGGTCAATATCGGCACCGGCGAAGACATCACGATCGCCGAATTCGCCCGCGTGGTCGCCGCGACCGTCGGCTATGCCGGCCAGATCAGTTTCGATACGTCGCGCCCGGACGGCACCCCGCGAAAACTGCTCGATGTCTCCAGGCTGGCCAAACTTGGCTGGCGGGCCTCGACCTCACTGGAAGACGGCATCCGGCTCGCCTATCAGGCCTATCTCGTCGAGACGAAGTGACACGGTAACTCCGCGTCCCCTCCGGCGAAAACCGGTACACATTCCCCGATCATCCTCTAGGATGCGCGTACCCGAGCGGCCGAAAAGAGCCGCCAGCGCGTTTCTCTGGAGGAAGCATGAAGAAGTTTCAGCGCCGTCAATTCCTGCAACTCGCCGCCGGTGCGGCTGCATTGCCAGTCACGTCAAGCATCGCCAGCGCGCAGGCCTATCCGTCGCGGCCGGTTCGCCTCGTCATCGGTTACACGCCGGGCGGCTCGGCGGATCTCACCGCGCGCCTGATGGGGCAGTGGCTGTCGGAAAAGCTCGGGCAGTCCTTTGTGATCGAGAACCGGCCCGGCGGCGGCACCAATATCGCCACCGAACAGGTGCTGCGCGCCACGCCCGACGGCTACACGCTGCTGCTGGTGGCGCCGGCGAATGCGATCAACGCCACGCTCTACGACAAGCTGCCGTTCGATTTCATCAAGGAGAGCGAGCCGATCGCCGGCATCATCCGCTTCCCCAATGTCGTGGTGGTGCATCCCTCGCTGCCGATCAAGACGATCCCCGAATTGATCGCCTACGCCAAGGCCAATCCCGGCAAGCTCAACATGGCATCCTCAGGCAACGGCTCGACGATCCACATGTCGGGCGAACTGTTCAAGATGATCACCGGGATCAACATGGTGCACGTGCCGTATCGCGGCGGCGCGCCGGCGCTCACCGACATGCTGTCCGGCCAGATGCAGGTGATGTTCGACAACATTCCGACCTGCGCCGAGCACGTCAAATCCGGCAAGCTGCGCGGCCTTGCGGTCACCAGCACGACCCGTTCGGAAGTGCTGCCGGATCTGCCGCTGGTCGCCGATTTCCTGCCCGGCTACGAGGCGAGCGCCTGGTATGGCCTCGCAGCGCCGAAGGGCACGCCGCCGGAAATCGTCGAGCGACTCAACAAGGCCGTCAACGAGATCCTGGCCGATCCCAAGGCCAAGGCGCGCTTTTCGGAGCTCGGCGCCATCCTGCTGCCCGGCTCGGCGCCGGAGTTTGGGAAGCTGGTGGCGGACGAGACCGAGAAGTGGGGCAAGGTGGTGAAGTTTGCGGGCGCGAAGGTGGATTAGGGCGGGGATCCGTCAAGCTGGCGGGGAGCTAAAGCTGCAGGGCAGAAGCGGATCAGCCGCGTCGTGATGTCCGCAAGCGCTCCCTGCGCGGGCTCGGGCCGCTTACTCATCTACTCGAATTTCTTGGCAAAACCTATCGACAAAGCGTTGGCGAATTTGCCTGAACCACCGCGTTTCATACTCTGCCACGAAGCCCTCGGCCGTCAGTACCGCGTATGCAAATTGGTCGGCTGTGAGAGTCTTCGTTGACGCAATTCGTCGGGCGTCAGCGGGTGGAATGCAGAATCCCCAATCAATGCAAAGTTCGCCCAGCAACTGGGACAGGCGGTCTTCCAACGATGAACCTTGCTGGAGCGGCCGAACACCCATGGTTTCTACCCTTTGCCTGACCGCAGTGACGGATAGCACAAATGAGGCTTCCGGTGCTGGCCCCTCGCGCGCAGGTGGAGATCAGCGGCTGATCTCCGCTGCAGCGGACGTTTGGTCGGTCTCACGTAATCCGGATTGACTGAACGGTCAGTTTCCCGCCGCCGCGCGGGGCGGATTTCTGCCAAGCGCCGTCGCCATCGCCGAGATCAGCGGCCGCATGAAAAAAGCGTCCTCAGCCGGATAGATGTCCGTGCGCAGGCCGTGCGACTTCAGTTCATCGGATACGGCCGGCCCGACCGACGCGATCATCGTCTGTTCGAGTCCATTGCGCAGCCGCTTCTCGCAGCCTCGCGCGCGCGCCACCTCGATCAGGCGGCGGATCTGGCCGAGATTGGTCAGTGCGATCGCGTCGATGCGGCCTTCGGCCATCTCGTCGATCGCCGTGATGATGTTGGCATCGGCGGCCTGCGCGTCATAGGCATAGGGCAGCACGGTATCGACCACGGCGCCTTGCGCCTCGATCGCGCCGATCAGGACGCTATGGTCCTTGTCGGGATAGAGCTGCAGGCCGAGGCGTCGGCCTTTGAGATCGAGTCGCGACAGCATGTCGGCGACGCCCTCGGAGGTCGGCTTTTCCGTCGTCATCTGCGGTTCCAGGCCGATTTCGCGCAGCGCCTTGCCCGGTTTGGGGCCGCGCGCGAGTTTGCGCGCCTTGCCGAGCGAGGCGACGAAGGCTTCTTCGACGCCGATCGGCCGCACCACTTTCATCAGCCGGCGCAGGCCTTCGCCGGTCAGCAGCACCAGGTCGTCCAGCGGCCTTTCGATGGCCCGCACGATCCAGGCTTCGACCGGCGCCGGGTCCGGCGCGTCGCGAATGGTGAACATCGGACATTGCAGCACGTCGGCGCCCTGTTCGGTGAGCAGGCGGGAAAACTGCGCTTCCTCGCGGGTTTCCAGGATCAGGATGCGGTAACCGTTCAATCTGTCAGCCATGATCTCGCTCCAACGCTTTGGCTTCGCGCTTTGTTCATCCTGATCCCCCTTTCGGGATTGGCGCAAGCGCGGGCGCGGTGATAGAGCAGGGCCCGCAAATCGCCGCTTCGCCCTTTTGCCCGAAATGTAGTCAGCTCCGCCATGCCCGATCACCAGTTCGTCCTGACGCTGTCCTGCCCGGACCGCCCCGGCATCGTTTCCGCAGTGTCGACCTTTCTGGCCCATAACGGGCAGAACATCCTGGACGCCCAGCAGTTCGACGATATCGAAACCCAAAAATTCTTCATGCGGGTGGTGTTCACCGCCGCCGATCTCGCCGTGGAATTGCAGGCGCTCCAGACCGGGTTCACCGCGATCGCCGACCGCTTCGCCATGGACTGGCAGATGCGCGACCGCGCCCATCGCCGCCGGGTGATGCTGCTGGTGTCCAAGTCGGATCACTGCCTGGTCGATATCCTCTATCGCTGGCGCACCGGCGAACTTCAGATGATCCCGACCGCTGTTGTCTCCAACCATCCGCGCGAGAGCTACGGCAATCTCGATTTCGGCGAGATACCGTTTCATTACATGCCCGTGACAAAGGAGACCAAGCGCGAGCAGGAACAGGCGGTCTGGAAACTGGTTCAGGACACCGGGACCGAACTCGTCGTCCTGGCGCGCTACATGCAGATCCTGTCGGACGAGATGTCGGCAAGACTGTCAGGGCGCTGTATCAACATCCACCACTCGTTCCTGCCGGGCTTCAAGGGCGCGCGGCCCTACCACCAGGCCCATGAGCGCGGCGTCAAGCTGATCGGCGCCACCGCGCATTACGTCACGCGCGACCTCGACGAAGGCCCGATCATCGACCAGGACGTCGAGCGCATCAGCCACCGCGACACGCCGGAAGATCTCTCGCGCAAGGGCCGCGACATCGAGCGCCGCGTGCTGGCGCGCGCCATGCGCCATCACCTGGAGGATCGCGTGATCCTCAACGGGCGCAAGACCGTGGTCTTCATGGATTAGCGCGCCGTATCTTGTGCGGCGGGTGCGGGTTTGGCTGCCTGCTCCCGCTCAGCCGCCGGCTGCAATCGCTTCCGCTCGCGCTCCCGCATGAACTCGTCATATTTCGCGGTGCCGGGGCGGGGCGGCGCGTCCGCGGGGAGTCCCCCGATCGCCGCCGGGATGGCGTCACTGACGCCGGCAGCAATTCTCTCGTTGACGGTTCCACAACCGGCCAGGCCGCAGCCCGCGAGGGCGACGGCGAGAAGCCGGATGATATGGCGCGCGCTGGTTGGCATCGGCAGAAGCTTACGGCCTGACTCTTTATGGGTGATGATGGATGATGGATTTAGGACGCCGCCGGGAGCAGACAAGGCCTCTTTGCTGACAGGACCAATTTATTTGTACAGTCGTACAAATAAGCCGCCGATGCAGTGTTGGGCAGCTAGGCGGGTTCATATTATGATACCGTCGCGTCGGTGGCGACCGTTTTAGCCGACCGATCCATTCGCGGCGCCGCGCCAATGGTCCGATTGACAAAAGGGCTTGCAGCAACGCCATGTCGCGGCGCTACCCGGCCGAAAAATCCGGGTTATGATGCGATCAAGGGCCGGGGACTCGGTTCGAGCACACACGGCCGATCAGGGGGAGGATACTGATGTCTATTCGCAGTCACATGGTGCTGGCCGCAAGCGCGGTCGCGGGGATACTGGCCTTTGCGCCGGCTCAAGCCCAGGAAACCGTCAAGATTGGTCTGATTCTGCCGATGACCGGCGGCCAAGCGTCGACCGGCAAGCAGATCGACAACGCGGTCAAGCTCTACATGCAGCAGAACGGCGACACCGTCGCCGGCAAGAAGATCGAAATCATCCTGAAGGACGATGCGGCGGTCCCCGACAATACCAAGCGCCTGGCGCAGGAACTCATCGTCAACGACAAGGTCAGTTTCATCGCCGGCTTCGGCGTGACGCCGGCAGCCCTGGCCGCCGCGCCGCTGGCGACGCAGGCCAAGGTTCCGGAAATCGTGATGGCGGCGGGCACCTCGATCATCACCGAACGCTCGCCCTACATCGTCCGCACCTCGTTCACGCTGGCGCAGTCGTCGACGATCATCGGCGACTGGGCCGCCAAGAACGGCATCAAGAAGGTGGCGACGCTCACTTCCGACTATGCGCCGGGCAATGACGCTCTCAACTTCTTCAAGCAGAACTTCACCGCCGGCGGCGGCGAGATCGTAGAAGAAGTGAAGGTGCCGCTGCAAAACCCTGATTTTGCACCATTTCTGCAACGCATGAAGGATTCCAAGCCCGACGCCGTGTTCGTGTTCGTGCCGGCCGGACAGGGCGGCAACTTCATGAAGCAGTATGCCGAGCGCGGCCTCGACAAGTCCGGTATTCGGGTGATCGGCCCCGGCGACGTGATGGACGACGATCTGCTCAACGGCATGGGCGACGCGGCGCTCGGCACCGTCACCGCGCATCTCTATTCGGCGGCGCATCCCTCGGCGGCCAACAAGGAATTCGTCGCCGCCTACAAGAAGGCCTTCAACCAGCGTCCGGGCTTCATGGCGGTCGGCGGCTATGACGGCATTCGCCTGATCTACGAGGCCTTGAAGAAGACCGGCGGCAAGACCGATGGCGACGCGCTGATCGAGGCGATGAAGGGCATGAAGTGGGAAAGCCCGCGCGGTCCCATCATGATCGATCCGGAAACCCGCGACATCGTGCAGAATATCTACATCCGCAAGGTGGAGAAGGTCGACGGCGAGCTCTACAACGTCGAATTCGCGACCTTCGAGGCGGTAAAGGATTCCGGCAAGACCAAAAAGTGACGGCAAAGCCGTGGAGCCCATCGTGTTGCTCCGCTCTTTCCGCGTCATGCCCGGGCTTGACCCGGGCATCCACGTCTTTCTTCCACGGCAAGTCGCAAAGGAAGACGTGGATGGCCGGGACAAGCCCGGCCATGACGCTATCGCGTTAGTTTCGCTTCAGATCTTGGCTAGCCTCCTCCCATGACCACGCTGTTCACCATCCTGTTCGACGGTATCGCCTACGGCATGCTGCTGTTTGTGCTCGCCTGCGGGCTGGCGGTGACGCTGGGGCTGATGAATTTCGTCAACCTCGCCCACGGCGCCTTCGCCATGACCGGCGGCTATATCTGCGCCGTGCTGGTGAACAATTCCGGCTGGCCGTTCTTTTCAGCGCTGCCGCTGGCCTTCGTCTCGGCAGCTTTGATCGGCGTGGCGCTGGAGCGGACGCTGTACCGCCATCTCTACACCCGCAGCCATCTCGACCAGGTGCTGTTCACGATCGGCCTGACTTTCATGTCGGTGGCGGCGGTGGACTACATCATGGGATCGTCGCGGATCTTCATCAAGCTGCCGGCGGCGCTCGAAGGGCAGTTCGATTTCTTCGGCGTCGGAATCGGCCGCTACCGGCTGATGATCATCGTGATCTGCGGCCTGCTCACGGTCGCACTGCAACTGATCCTGTCAAAAACCCGGTTCGGCAGCCGTTTGCGTGCCGCCGTCGATGATCCCCGCGTTGCCAGCGGGCTCGGCATCAACGTGCCGCAGGTTTTCGCGTTCACGTTTGCGTTCGGCTGCGGCCTTGCGGGGCTGGGCGGGGCGCTGAGCGCCGAGATTCTCGGGCTCGATCCGTATTTTCCGCTGAAATTCATGATCTACTTCTTGATCGTGGTCACCGTCGGCGGCTCCTCCAGCATCACCGGGCCGTTCCTCGCGTCGCTCCTGCTCGGCATCGGCGACGTCGCCGGCAAATATTACGTGCCGAAGATGGGGCCGTTCGTCATCTACACCATCATGATCGTGATCCTGATCTGGCGTCCGAACGGCCTGTTCGGCCGCACGGCTGCGCGGTGAGCCGGCGATGAGCGTGGTGTCCGACGTCTCGTCCCATGCCATGGCCCGCGCCCGCTGGCGGCCGGCCGAAATCGCGTTCTGGATTCTGGCGGCGTCCTGCGCGTTCCTGTTTCCGTCGCGCTATCTGATCATGACCGACATCATCCGGCTGGCGCTGTTCACGCTGTCGCTTGACCTGATCCTCGGTTACGCCGGCATCGTCTCGCTGGGGCACGCCGCCTTCTTCGGCGTCGGGGCGTATTCGGCGGGGCTGTTGGCCTTGCACGGCATCATCAACGAGCCTGTCATTGCGCTGGTCGTCGCCGGTCTGATCGCAATGGCGCTCGGTTTCCTCACCAGCTTCCTTGTCATCCGCGGCGTCGACCTGACCCGGCTGATGGTGACGCTCGGCATCGCGCTGCTGCTCGAAGCGCTGGGGGAACGCTTTTCCAACATCACCGGTGGCACCGACGGCCTGCAGGGCATCGAGATGCAACCGATCCTCGGCCTGTTCGCGTTCGACATGTTCGGCAAGACCGGCTTCTTCTATTCGCTGACCGTGCTGTTCCTGCTGTTTCTGCTGGCGCGGCGGATCGTCAATTCGCCGTTCGGCCTGTCGTTGCGCGCAATCAGGAACAATCCGCTTCGGGCGTCGGCGATCGGCGTGCCCGTCAACCGCCGCCTGGTTGCGATCTACACCGTGGCGGCGTTCTATGCCGGCATCGCAGGCGCCTTGTTCACCCAGACCACGGCGCTGGCTTCGCTCGATGTGTTCTCCTTCGAACGTTCGGCCGACCTGATGCTGGTGCTGGTCATCGGCGGCACCGGCTATCTCTATGGCGGGCTGATCGGCGCCGTCGTCTTCAAGATGCTGCAGGAACTGTTTCAGACCATCACGCCGCAATACTGGCTGTTCTGGATCGGGCTGGTGCTGGTCGTGATGGTGCTGATCGGTCGCGAGCGCATCCATCGCTGGGTGCTTTGGGGGCCGAACTTCGTCATTCAACGGGTATTCGGACGCAAGACCGTGGTGGCCGTTCCCGAAAGCGATGCGCCATGACGATCGCGCTGGAAACCAGGAGACTGGAAAAATCCTTCGGCGGCCTGCGGGTCACCCGCGACCTGTCGCTGCAGGTGATGCAGGGCGCCCGCCACGCCTTGATCGGGCCGAACGGCGCCGGCAAGACCACCGTCATCAACCTCCTGACCGGCGTCCTCAACCCGAACGGCGGGCAGATCCTGCTCGAGGGCAACGACATCACCGACCTGCCGGTCCACGCAAGGGTGCTGCGCGGGCTGTCGCGCACCTTCCAGATCAACCAGCTGTATGCGGACCTGACCCCGCTCGAAACTGTGGGGCTCGCGGTCTCCGAACGGCTCGGCCGCGGCGGCGACTGGTGGCGGCGGATGGGCACGCGCCCAGACGTCAATGAAGAGATCGCGGAAACGCTGGCGCGCTTTCATTTGCTCGACGTCATGAACGAACTGACGGCGACGCTGCCTTACGGCAAGCAGCGCCTGCTCGAGATCGCGGTGGCAATCGCGACCAAGCCGCGCGTGCTGCTGCTGGACGAGCCCGCCGCCGGCGTGCCCGAGAGCGAACGTCACGATATTCTGGCCGCTGTCGCCGCGCTGCCGCGCGACGTCACGGTGCTGCTGATCGAACACGACATGGACCTGGTGTTTTCGTTCGCCGATCGCATTTCGGTGCTGGTCAACGGCGCCATGCTGGTGGAGGGGCCACCGGAGGAAGTCGCGCGTGATCCGCAAGTCAAGGCGGTCTATCTCGGCGAGGCGGCCGATGTCTGAGCTTCTCGTCATCGACGCCCTGCGCGCCGGCTACGGCGACGCCGTGGTGCTGCCCTCGATGTCGCTGAAGCTCGGCGAAGGCCAGGTGCTGGCGCTGCTCGGGCGCAACGGCACCGGCAAGACCACGCTGATCAATTCGATCGTCGGCATCACCCGCCGTTTCGGTGGCAGCCTCTCGCTCGGTGGGCAGGACATTACGGCGATGCGGCCGGACCAGCGGGCGCGGGCAGGGATCGGCTGGGTGCCGCAGGAGCGCAATATCTTCCGCTCGCTGACGGTCGAGGAAAACATGACCTCGGTGGCCCAACCGGGCCCCTGGACCGTCGACAGGGTTTACGACATGTTTCCGCGACTGAAAGAACGCCGCAGCAATTTCGGCAACCAATTGTCGGGCGGCGAGCAGCAGATGCTGGCGATCGGCCGTGCGCTGACCCTCAATCCCAAGGTCTTGCTGCTCGACGAGCCGACCGAGGGGCTGGCGCCCATCATCGTAGAGGAATTGCTCCGGGCGTTGGGCACCATCACCCGTGCCGGTGGTATCTGCTCGATTATCGTCGAGCAGAACGCGCAAAAGATTCTGGGGCTGGCGGATCGGGTTGTGATATTGGAACGCGGCGCGATCGTGCATGATGCGGCAAGCCACGCGTTAAAGGCAGATCCCGCGGTACTCGAACGCTATCTCGGCGTCGCCGGCGCCGCCGCGCATTAGAAGATTTGATGGGAGTTGAAACCATGCAGAGAACCAAAGCTCCGTTCCGCGCCGACGAGGTCGGCAGCCTGTTGCGCCCGCCGCGCATCAAGGAAGCGCGCGCGAAGCTGGAAAAGGGCGAGGGCACGCCGGAGGACCTGCGCAAGGCCGAAGACCTCGAAATCGAGAAGGTCGTGCACAAGCAGGCGTCCATTGGCCTGAAGCTGGCCACCGACGGCGAATTCCGCCGCTCCTGGTGGCACTTCGATTTTCTCGCCAAGCTCGGCGGCTGCGAGCTGTTCCACCCCGAGACGGGTATCCAGTTCGCGGGCGTTGAGACCCGCCATGATGCCGTCCGTGTCATCGGCAAGCTCGACTTTCCCGACGCCCATCCGATGCTGGACCATTTCCGCTTTCTCAAGAAGCATGCCGACAAGGCGCACGTCACCGCGAAGATGACGATCCCGTCGCCGGCCGTGCTGCACTTCCGTGGCGGCCGCAAGGCGATTTCGAAGGAGGTCTATCCGGATCTCGAGGAATTCTATGCTGACCTCGGCAAGACCTACCGCAAGGCGGTGAAGGCCTTTTACGACGCCGGCTGCCGCTATTTGCAATTCGACGATACCGTATGGGCCTATCTCTGCTCGCAGGATGAGTTGCAGAAAGCGCGCGCCCGCGGCGACAATCCAGACGGCCTGCAGGAAATCTACGCCCGGATCATTAACTACGCGCTGGCCGATCGTCCGGCCGACATGGTCGTCACCACGCACGTCTGCCGCGGCAATTTCCGTTCGACCTGGATCTCGTCCGGCGGCTACGAGCCGGTGGCCGAGACCATGCTGGCCGGCACCAATTACGACGGCTATTTCCTCGAATATGATTCCGACCGCGCCGGCGGTTTCGAGCCGCTGCGCTATCTGCCGAAGGGCAACAAGGTGGTCGTGGTCGGCGTCATCACCTCGAAATTCGGCGAGCTGGAGAAGAAGGACGACATCAAGCGCCGTATCGAAGAGGCCGCCCAGTTCGTTCCGCTCGACCAGCTCGCGGTGTCGCCGCAATGCGGCTTTGCCTCTACCGAGGAAGGCAACATCCTGTCCGAGGAAGAGCAGTGGGCCAAGCTGAGCCTTGCGGTCGAAGTCGCCAAAGAGGTGTGGGGGAAGTAGGCCGGGCTGACCGGATTTTGTCATCGCGAACGAAGCAATCGATCTCTCCGCACATGCGGATGATGGATTGCTTCGTCGCTTGCGCGCCTCGCAACGACGTTGAGACAGCGCAAAGCGTCTCCCGTCACTGATCCGCCAGATAGACCTCGCCGAGCAGCGACGAGTTCGACCACGGCACCTGCTTGCCCTTGGTCGCCGCGACCACTTCGGCGCGGACCCGCGTCAGCATCTGCTGCACTTCCAATCCCGGCATGCCGATGTGGCGGGTCAGCGCCGCCGAGAACGGGCTGTTGGCGCCTTCGCCGTCGAGCGCGACCTGTCCGGGCGCGGTCGCGAAGGCGATCAGCGTGCCCGCGCCGAATGTCGCGCCGTTGCCGAGCGTCGTGGGCGGGGCCAGCCCCGATGATCCGGCTTCGATGTCGCGGGCAGGGCCTGTAGAGGCGACGCGCGGCGCCATCGGATTGTTGCGGCAGGCGTCGAGGATCAGGATGTTGGTGCGGACCTGATCGTCGAGGCCGGCCATGATCGTGTCGAGGTCCATCATCGTGTCGGTCAGGCCGCCGCTGCTCTGGAGCTGGATATCGACCGGCACCAGATAATTGCGGCCGTCGATCTGCACGCCGTGACCGGCATAATACACCACCGCCACCTTCGACTGTGAGGCGTCGCGCAGGAAATTGCGGATCGTCGTCTGCATCGCCGCGCGGTCGAGGTCGGTGCCTTCGGTCACGACAAAGCCGATCTCGCGCAGGCTCTTGGCCATCGCGCGCGCATCGTTGGTCGGGTTGGGCAGCGGCCTGACCCGCGCATAGGCGCTGTTGCCGATCACCAGCGCGACGCGCCTGAGGGCTTGTTTCTCGGTCTCGGCTTTATCTGTGTTGGCGCTTTTGCGCATTTCCAACGCAGGGGCGGGCTGCGACGGGCTCGCGGCGCCGGCCGGCTTGGCCGGTGCCGGCGAGGCTGGAGCTGTTTTGCCGGCTTGTAGCGGTGCCGCCGTGGTCGCCGTGCGGGGTGCGGGCGGCAGCGGTTCCGACAGCAGCGACAGGCGAACTTTCGCCGTGGCCTGGTTGGCCTTGCTGCCGGCATCGGAAGCCTGACCCGGCAGCGTGGCGGCGTAGTCCAGCTTGGCGCGTTCGACATCGCCCTTGGCCTCGTAGGCGAGGGCGCGTTGCGTGTATGCCGAGATCAGCACGCTGCCCGGCGGCGTCATGATGTTGGCCGGCGCTTGGGCATTGGCGAGCCGGATCGCCTCGGTCGCGTCGGCGATGGCGCGATCGAGGTTGCCCTTGGCGCGCCAGATCACCGCGCGGTTGGTGAGCGGCTGCGGCAATGCCGGATCGATCCGGATCGCTTCGTTGATGTCGGCCAACGCGCCGTCGAGATCGCCGAGTGCCAGTTTCGAAATCCCGCGGTTCTGCCGGGAAAACGCCGATGGCGGCCCGAGCTTGATCGCCTGGTCGTAGTCGGCGATCGCCCTGGCGTATTCGCCCTTCTTGTTCCAGCCGACCGCGCGCCAGAAATAGAACGTCGCCAGTTTCCCGCCGGTGAACTCCATTGACGCGATGATCTTGTCGCAGGCGTCGATCTGCTGATCGGTCGGCTTGGTGTCGGTGGTGCAGAGCGGCCCAAGGTCTGCGCGCGATTGGGCGAGGGACGGCACCGGCGCAAGCACGGCGGCCAGCACGGCTAGTATCAGGATTGCGCGGCGCATCGGGCCTCGGTGACTGGCAAGCATCCGCTTGCTTTGTCGCAAGTTTTGGCCGGGCGGTTCAAGCGGTTCCAGCCCGCAATTCCAATGGTCTTTCGGGAACTATTTCTTTGCCCGGCGGGTGCGAACCTCGATCGATCCGTTCGCCATCTGGACCTCGAACCGGGACAGAAAGCTCATCCCGAGCAGCCCATCGACACCGGTGCCGTAGCTCCTGGCATCCGTGTTCTGGATCGCAACCGGTACATTGGTCGCCGCGAGTTTTCCGAGGGTCACCTTGTCAGCTTTCGCGAGCTTTGCCTTGGTCAATCCGTTGGCGGTCGCCATCGTGATCTCGCCGGCGCCTGCCTGCGATATCTTCGCGCGATCGGCGAAATTCGATTTCATGGCGACATAGGTCGCCCCGGTATCGAGAACGAACAGGCCGCGCACACCGTTGATTTCGACCTTTACCGTGACGACGTTTTGCCCGCGCAAGGGATAGACTTCCTTCTGGAAATCCTTCGAAGGGGCACAATTACCCTTTGCCTCATAGTCGGCTATAATCTTCTGGGTCTGGCTGGTGTCGCGGGTGGCGGGATCGAATGCGACCCACATGTTGATTGGGGCCGCCGCCTCGCAGAACCGATTGAGCGCGGCGTATGCGGATGCCATGTGCATGAAGACGCGGCTGGAAATACCCTTCTTGTCCGAACCGAACAGCTCGATCGCGTTGGCGAAGTCGACCAGCGCCCGCTGATGGTCTCCCGCGCTTTCGAGGGCCAGGCCGCGCAGATAGTGCGCCTCGCGGTTGGTCGGCGCCCGCCGGATGAATTCGTCGGCGACCTCGACCGCCTTCGGATAGTCGGTCAGCCGCAGATAAATGTCGATCGACCGGTGCAGCGCCGTAACCGGCGCGCCGCAATTCAGAACGAATTTGTAGAGCCCGCTGGCGGCCTCTCGCCGGTAACCGGCCTTGTCCAGCGCCAGTGCGAGATCGCCGATGCTCTTCTGGTCGCACGGTTCGCGCTTGAGTTCCTCAAGACGAAGCCAGACGTTGGGATCGCGCGCGGCCCTGACCGGCAGCGCGCCAAGTCGTTCATAGACCGCGGAAAAGACCTCGTCGGGATTTTCGTCCAGATAACCCGCCATTGCCGGGGCCTGCGTTGCCAACAGCAACACGGCAGCGGCGCAATACCGTTTGAACATCCTCACCCCAAAGTATCAATCTACCGTCCTGTATATTGGCAAGTGCGACGGGTTCCAATGACGCCGTTCCCGTTTTCGACACGTATACTTGGTGGGCAGGCCGTGGTAGGTCGATCCGGTTACATGAAGCTGCCCACCGCGATTTCCCAAACCTTACGGCCGATGAAGAACGACCAGATCCTCAGCCAGATCACCGATTTCTGCCGCCACTCGGACATGGCAGAGACGACGTTTGGCCGCCGGTCGGTCAACGACGGCAAGCTGGTGCACCGGCTCCGCGAGGGCAAGCGCATCACCATCGATACGCTGGATCGGATCCAGTCCTATATCGCGACGTCGACCGGCACCCTCCCGCCGCCGCGCGGCCTCGACGTGCCGCCGGAAAAGCGCGACCCGCGAGGCAACTTCCGCTTCTTCGAGAACCGGCAGAAATATCTGCTGTTCGTCCATACCTGCAGCGAGAAGCGGGTGATTGCGGAGCGGGTGGGGCTCGAGCTTGCCAGCCTGCATCCGCGGCCGCCGGCGCTCAGGGTATTCGACGCCGGCGTCGGCGACGGCACGGTGCTGGCACGGGTGATGCGCTCGATGCACGGCCGTTTTCCCCACATGCCGTTCTACATCGCCGGCAAGGAGCTGAGCGTGGAGGACGTCCGGCTGACGCTCGACAAGGTGCCGGACCGGCTGTTCGAGCATCCGGCGACCGTCGTGGTGCTGACCAACATGCACTATGCCGAGGCGCCCTGGCTGACGCCGGCCTCGCCGGCAGCAGCGGCCGGCATGATCTGGCATGAGGTTGCTCTTCGCGGCGCGTCTTCGGGGGAATTCGAGACGCAGATCGCTGAGCTTGGTGCGTTCCTGGAGCAGAACTGGCGGGCGAACATCAGCCCCAAATCGGGTATGCCGATCTATGAGCGTCCGGTGGCGCTGGTCGTTTACCGGGAAGACCATCGCTTCCTGCTTGATTCGATCATCCCCCGGGCGGGCCGGACCGAGGCCAATTTCGACCTTGTCATCGCCTCCCAGCCTTACCGGGCCAAATCCTCCGTGAATTTCCGTGCCAAGCGGATCATCGCACCGTTGGCGAGGGCTCTGCGTGCGGGCGGCAGGCTGATTGGAATTCACTCCCACGGGCATGATCCGGGCCTGGAAATCATCCAGTCGGTCTGGCCGGGAGAAAATCCTTTCGCCGTGAGCCGCCATGAGCTATTGCGCGCGGTGAAATACGAGCTGGGATCGGCTGCACGCGACCTTAACTTTAATGCTTACGCCGATAACCGTTCGATCTTCCGGTATGATATGGAAGCGCTGCCCAACGAGGTCACCGGCTCGATCGGAACCTCGACGGCTTTTGCAGCGTGGAATGCGGCGGTGTATGTCGCCCAGATTGAAGACGACCGGTTGACGGAAATGACTGAAAACAGCCGGGCCCTCGATGCCACAAGAGAGGTTCTGCGCAAGCATAATGGGCTTTGGTTTTACGACGAATCCTACGTCATCTCGCGTCGTCGCGACTGACATTCCGGGAATAATCACACACAGCCGCCGGCATCCGGCGCGAACAAGGGGTTGTTGATGCGCGCGTCTTATCTGTTCACCAGCGAGTCGGTTTCCGAGGGACACCCGGACAAGGTTTGCGACCGTATCTCGGACGAGATCGTCGATCTGTTTTTCCGCGAGGGGCCCAAGGCTGGCATCGATCCCTGGGCGATCCGCGCGGCCTGCGAAACGCTCGCCACCACCAACAAGGTCGTCATCGCCGGTGAGACCCGCGGACCCAAATCCGTCACCAACGACCAGATCGAAAGCGTCGTTCGCGCGGCGATCAAGGACATCGGCTACGAGCAGGAAGGCTTTCACTGGAAAACCTGCGACATCGAAATCCTGCTGCATCCGCAATCCGCCGATATCGCGCAGGGCGTCGACGCGCTGCAGCCCGGCACCAACAAGGAAGAGGGCGCGGGCGACCAGGGCATCATGTTCGGCTACGCCACCAACGAGACGCCCGACCTGATGCCGGCGCCGATTTTCTACGCTCACAAGATCCTGCGGCTGATTTCGGAAGCCCGTCACTCCGGCAAGGAGAAGGTGCTCGGCCCGGACTCCAAGAGCCAGGTCACCGTGCAGTATGAAAACGGCAAGCCGGTCGGGGTCCGCGAGATCGTGGTTTCGCACCAGCATCTCGTCGAGGACATGACTTCGAACCAGGTGCGCGACGTCGTCGAACCCTATGTGCGCCAGGCGCTGCCGGAAGGCTGGATCAACGGCAAGACCATCTGGCACATCAATCCCACCGGCAAATTCTTCATCGGCGGTCCCGACGGCGATGCCGGCCTGACCGGCCGCAAGATCATCGTCGATACCTATGGTGGCGCGGCCCCGCATGGCGGCGGCGCGTTCTCCGGCAAAGACCCGACCAAGGTGGACCGTTCGGCGGCCTACGCGGCGCGCTATGTCGCCAAGAACATCGTCGCCGCCGGCCTTGCCGACCGCTGCACGCTGCAGCTTGCTTATGCGATCGGCGTGGCGCGACCGCTGTCGATCTACATCGATACTCATGGCACCGGAAAGGTGCCGGAGGACAAGCTGGAGGCCGCCGTGGCCGAGGCGATGGATCTGACGCCGCGCGGCATCCGTACCCACCTCGACCTCAACAAGCCGATCTACGCGCGGACTTCGTCATACGGTCATTTTGGCCGCACGCCGGACAAGGACGGCGGCTTCTCCTGGGAAAAAACCGATCTGGTCGACGCGCTCAAGCGCGCGATCTGAGTTTCTTTTTCATCGTATCGCATATTCCGGAAAGCCTCCGGCTTTTCGGAATATGCATTTCAAGGGATCAACCGCATGACCTCTGCTGCCAAGAAGCCCGCCTTCACCGACTATATCGTCAAGGACATTTCGCTCGCCGATTTCGGCCGCAAGGAACTCTCGCTGGCCGAAACTGAAATGCCGGGTCTGATGGCGACCCGCGAGGAATACGGCCCCAAGCAACCGCTGAAGGGCGCGCGTATCGCCGGCTCGCTGCATATGACGATCCAGACCGGCGTGCTGATCGAGACGCTGGCCGCGCTCGGCGCCGATATCCGCTGGGTGTCCTGCAACATCTATTCGACCCAGGACCATGCGGCAGCGGCGATCGCGGCCGCGGGCATTCCGGTGTTCGCCGTCAAGGGCGAGACGCTCGCCGAATACTGGGACTACACGGCCAAGCTGTTCGACTGGCACGGCGGCGGTCATCCCAACATGATCCTCGACGACGGCGGCGACGCCACCATGTATGTCCATCTCGGTCTGCGCGCCGAGAACGGCGACACCAAGTTCCTGGACAATCCGGGTTCGGAAGAGGAGGAAGTCTTCTTCGCGCTGCTCAAGAAGCAGCTCAAGGAAAAGCCGAAAGGCTACTTCGCCGAGATCGCCAAGAGCATCAAGGGCGTCTCGGAAGAGACCACCACGGGCGTGCATCGTCTCTATGACATGCAGAAGGCCGGCACGCTGCTGTGGCCGGCGATCAACGTCAACGACAGCGTTACCAAGTCGAAATTCGACAACCTCTATGG